>JBKPMR010000014.1:0-24854 GCA_046732255.1 Actinomycetota bacterium | reverse complement strand
CGGCCACCCGGCAGGCACCCAGGTTCGGAATTCCGCGGGCGAGGGTACGTGGCGCAACCGGAATCGATCCAGGGAGGGCACACACATGAAGAGACCAGGACGTCTGTTGGCGGCGTTCCTTCTCGTCCTCGTCGCCGGCCTCGTCGCGGCGGCGGCGGCTGTCTCGGCGAGCGGGCGCGAGAGCAGTACGACGGCGACGAGCTGTCAGCTCTCGCCGAACGGCCAGATCAAGCATCTCGTCTACATCCAGTTCGACAACACCCACTACAACCGCGACCGTCCGAACGTCGCGTCGGACCTGGAGCAGATGCCGCACCTGCTCGACTTCCTGACGTCGAGCGGCACGCTCTTCACCAACGACCACACGATCCTCATCTCGCACACCGCGGGTGGGATCCTCTCTTCGCTGACCGGCCTCTACCCCGACCGGAACGGGGCCACGGTCACGAACAGCTACGGCTACTTCACGCCCGCGGGAACGCCCGCTTTCACGAGCGCGTTCAAGTACTGGACCTCTCCGGTCGACGGTGCCGACGACTCGAAGCCGAACATGATCGCCGACACCGGCAAGAACACCCCCGCGCCGTGGGTGCCGTTCACGCGTGCCGGCTGTGACGTCGGTGGCGTCGGCACGGCGAACATCGAGCTCGAGAACAACTCGATCTTGCCCGGAGGCGACATCTACAACGTCTACGGGCCCGGCTCGCCGGAGGCGATGGAACCTGCGGCGCTGCGCACGACCGACTTCGTCGGGATCGCGATCCACTGCGCGCAGACGGCCTCGAGCAAGTGCGCCGGCAACGTCCACGCGAAGGACGACCTTCTGCCCGACGAGCCGGGCGGGTACGCCGGCTACAAGGCCCTGTTCGGGGCGAAGTACGTCGGCCCGGCGATCACGGGACAGAGCGATCCGTGCGTGAACGACACGTCCGGCAACCCGATCACGGACGCCGCATCGAACTGCGGCTTCCCCGGCTTCGACGGGATGCTCGCGAAGAACTCGCTCGGCTACGTCGAGCAGATGCAGGAGAACGGCGTACCGGTGACCTACGCCTACATCTCGGACGCCCACGACAACCACACGCTGTTCCGGGCGTCGGGCCCGGGCGAGGCGGACTACGAGCAACAGCTCGCCGCCTACGACCTGGCCTTCGCGAACTTCTTCCAGAACCTCGCGGCCCACGGAATCGACAAGAGCAACACGCTGTTCGTGGTCACGGTCGACGAGGGCGACCACTACGCGGGCGGCACGTCCTCCGACGGGACCTGGAGCCACACCTTCTGCAACGTCACCGCGGGCGAGACCTGCCCGGCCAATCAGATCGGCGAGGTGAACCTGAACCTCAACTCGGCGCTCGGGTCGGGCTACACGCCTCCGACCTACTCGGTCCACTCGGACTCGGCGCCGACGGTCTACGTCAACGGCAACCCGGGGCGGACGGATCCGACGCTGCGTGCGTTCGAGCGCAAGGTTTCCGCCGCCCAGGCGGTCGATCCGTACCTGAGCCCGTCGCCGAAGCCGATCACCGAGGCGATCGTCGACACGGTCGGGGAGAAGGCGCTGCACATGATCAATGCCGACCCGCAGCGCACGCCGAACTTCACCCTGTTCGCGAACCCGGACTACTTCGTCAAGACGTCGGACACGAAGTGCACCGAGCTCCCGGGCCCGCAGCCGGCGCTGACGGTGCCGGACTGCATCGACTACCACTTCGCCTGGAGTCACGGCGACATCCAGGAGGACATCGCCAACACCTGGGTCGGCTTCGTCGGGCCGGGAATCCAGCAAGGCGGGGTGGACTCGAGGACGTGGACCGACCACACGAACGTCAGGCCGACGATCCTGACGCTGCTCGGCCTGAAGGACGGCTACGTCCAGGACGGGCGAGTGCTGATCGAGGCGTTGACCACGAAGGCGACGCCGCAGTCGCTGATCGCGCACCGCGAGACGCTGCGCCGGCTCAGCGACGTCTACCAGCAGCTGAACGCGCCCTTCGGCGCCTTCGGCGAGAGCATCGCGAAGGCGTCGACGGCGGCACTGTCGAGCGGCTCGGCCTCGGACGACGCGACGTACACGTCGATCGAGGGAACGATCGGGAGCCTGACCTCGCAGCGTGACGCGCTGGCGGGGTCGATCCGTGCCGGGCTGAACGCAGCTGCCTTCAACGGCCAGGCGCTCAACGAGCAGCAGGCGAAAGGCTGGATCGCCCAGGCGCAGAGCCTGATCGACCAGGCGTCCGCACTCGCGGCCTCGAGCTAGGGGATGAGTCGAGGGGACAGTCCCTTAAGGGACTGTCCCCAGGCTCTCACCGCCAGGCGCGCCTCGTCTCTGGCAAGCTCCGGCTTGCGTGAGCAACGGGCTCGACACCGCTCTCTTCGACCGGCTCCGACAGGTCCTCGCCGGCGGGGACACGACCGAGGCCGAGCTGCGCGAGCTCACCGACGAGGCCGGCGGGTGGGTGCGCGGTCTGCGGGCACAGGTCCGGGCGAGCGAGCAGAGGCTACGGGCGCTGAACCGCGATCCGACGGCGCCGATCGCTGCGATCGCCGACGAGCTCCGGCGGGTCGAGGCGCTTCGGCCGCAGTATCGCGAGGCGCGCGAGCTGGCCAGGGCGCTCGACGACCGCGCCCGCGAGCTCCGCACTACCTGGCTCCTGCGGCAGGCCGACTTTCGCCGCACCTAGGCTAGGCCCGCAGGACGACCTCGAGCGACGTCCCTCTGCCCGGGCGGCTGACGAGCCGGAAGGCGCCGCCGATCGCTGCAGCCCGGCTGCGGATGTTCCGCAACCCTTGTCCGCGGCTCTCGACGTCCTCGTCGAACCCCTCGCCGTCGTCCGCGATCCGGACCACGCGCTGGCCGTCCCGCAGGCCGATCAGGACGGTCGCGCGCCGGGCGTTGGCGTGCCGGCGGACGTTCGCCAGGCCCTCCTGGACGATCCGGAAGATCTCGATCTGCTCATCCGGGCCCAGCTCCACCGCCCGCTCGATCTCGAGGTCGACGTCCAGTTGCCCGTCTGCGGTGAGGAACTCCACGTAGCGGGTCAGCGCCGAGTCGAACTGCGCCGACCCACCGGCCGACGAGAGCGCCAGCACGGCGAAACGCGCCTCCTGCTGCGCGGCCGTGGCCGCTTCGCGGAGCCTGGGGACGACGGACGCGACGTTCGCGCCGCCGGCCAGGAGGCTGGTCTGCGTCGAGACGGCGAAGAGGTACTGGGCGAGGCCGTCATGGATCTCGCGCGCCACGCGCGCCCGCTCCTCGGCGACGACGCGCCCGAACTCCGCGGCCCTGATCGCCCGCCAGACGCCCACGAGCAGGATCCCGTACGAGAGGAGCCGCAGGAAGTCCGTCCGCGAGACGTACTCGCTCGAGAGCGGCGCTGCGAAGACTGCGTGCAGCTCCGCGAACAGCCAGATCGTCGCGCCGAAGGCGAGCCAGCGGTCGAGGTCCTCGCCGTGGGCCCGGTAGCGGAGACCGAAGCCGACGACCGCCGCGAGGCAGAGCACCGCCTGGAGCGCGACCGCCGCGGTCAGCAGCGCCGGCTGCGGATGCCCCGGAGCGAGCAGCGGCAAGCCCTCGTCCAGAGCCCGGCAGAGCAGCCACAGTGCGTACAGGAAGAGGGTCAGCGCCGCCATCGTCAGGACCGCGTGCGCCTTAGTCGCCACCCGCCCGCTCGTGAACGGCGCCGCCGCGATCAGCGTCATCGCCGCGAGCCTCCCGCCGACGGCCGCCCAGGCCTCTGCGGGGCCGACGGGGCCGCCGTCCAGCACCGGCGCGATCGCGAAGGCGAGCGTCGTTGCGGCCGTGACGAAGAAGCCGCCGAGCAGGTAGAGCTCGAATGTCCGCCGGTCGACGGTGAAGCGGACGTAGGCGAGCACGCAGACGATCAGGGAGACGACCAGAATCGCCGTGTCCAGGAAGAGGCGCAGGCTGGGCAGGTCGTACGGGCCTCGCCGCCCCGGCTCGGCGACGAACAGGACCAGGGCGGCGCCGAGCAACCCGACGAGCACGAGCTCGTCGCGCACCCAGGCGAGGTAGCGCGTGCGTGCGGAACGCATGCTCCTCTTGTCGGCAGGCGGCCCGCTGCCGATAAGGGAGACCATGGGCCGCCGCACGCTCGTTGTCGACGACCATCCGCTGACGCGCTCCGCGCTCGTCGGCCTGCTCGAGCAGCACGACTTTCCCGTAGTCGGAGAGGCGGCCGACGGCGACGAGGCAGTCGAGCGCGCCCGCGAGGCGCAGCCGGACCTCGTCCTCCTCGACCTGACGATGCCCGGTTGCGGCGGGCTGGAGGCGCTGCCGAGGGTGCGCGCGGCCGCGCCGGCGTGCGAGGTGGTCGTCCTGACCGCCTCGGGCACCGAGGAGAACCTGCTCGCCGCGATCCGTGCCGGTGCCGCCGGCTACCTGCTCAAGTCCGAGCCGCCGGAGCGGATCGCGGAGTTTCTGGAAGGCGTCGCCCAGGGCGAGGCCGCGCTGTCGGGCGAGGTCGCCCGGCGCCTCGTCGACCGGGTGCGCGACGGGGGCCGGCTCGACTCGGGCGTTCCAGACGAGATCGCCGGGGAGCTCAGCGCCCGCGAGGTGGAGGTCCTCCTGCTGCTCGACGAGCATCTCGGCACCGACGAGATCGCCGCCCGCCTCTACATCTCCGAGCACACCGTCCGCTCGCACGTGAAGAGCCTCCTCCGCAAGCTCGGCGTCTCCTCGCGGCGGGAGGCGCTCGAGGCCCTGGCCGCCGCGCGTGGTTAACGGGACTGTCCCGTTAGGGGACTGTCCCGGCAGAGAGGAGCGGGTCGAGGTCAGCCTTGTGTTGGGTCGGATCCTTCGGGTCTCTATGACCCGTTCGGGCTGACGCCCGAATCACCCATCGCGGGGGATGCCGTGGGGGATGCGTCGACCGTCCCTCGCGCCGATGATCAGGACAGCAACGTTCGACTCCTCGTGGGGGGTGGCTCAGACAGGCGCACGTAACCGGCTCCGCAAGGAGCCGGTTCCGTTCAATAATGAGCACAGAGAGGGACAGGTCTCGCTTGCAGACCTGTCCCCGGTTCCTTAGCCGAAGCCGTCGAGCGCTGCCCGGACGAGGCCCGGCAGCGTCTCGAGGTTGTACCCGCCCTCCAGCACCGCGGCTACCCGTGGGGCCAGGGCAGCGCAGCGCTCCGCGAGCGCGCGAAACCCTTCCTCCGTGACTCGCGTGTCCACGAGGTAGAGGTCCTCGTCCTCGTGAGCGTCGAAGCCTGCCGAGACGAGGATCACGTCAGGAGTGAAACGCGCGACCGCGGGCGCGATCCGCGCGTCGAACGCTGCGAGCCACTCTGTGTCGCCTGAGCCCGCGGCGAGGGGCACGTTGACGGTCGTCTCGCGCTGCTCGGCGGCGCCGCCGCTCCCCGGAAAGATCCCGGCCTGATGCAGGGATGCATAGAACACCGTGTCGTCGTCCCAGAAGATGTCCTGCGTCCCGTTCCCGTGATGGACGTCGAAGTCGATGATCGAAACGCGCTCGGCGCCATCGGCCTGGAGGGCGCGGGCGGCGATCGCCACGTTGTTCAGGAGACAGAAGCCGAACGCGGCGCCCGGCGTCGCATGGTGTCCCGGCGGCCTGACGAGCGCGAACGCGCCGCTCCTCGCTGCCTCGATCGCGCAGCCGGCTGCGAGCAGCGCGGCCTCGTAGCTCGTCTCTGACGCGACCGTATTCGGTTCGAGGTACATGGGCGCGTCGACCGCGCGCAGACGATCGAGCAGCGTTGCCGAGTGGCAGCGCAGGACGTTCTCCTCGCCGGCAGGAGCGCCTTCGCGGAATCCGGGAA
Organism: Actinomycetota bacterium; assembly: GCA_046732255.1. Taxonomy (GTDB): domain Bacteria; phylum Actinomycetota; class Thermoleophilia; order Gaiellales; family Gaiellaceae; genus DATBLE01. Next base: position 19,052 of record JBKPMR010000014.1, on the reverse strand, counting down.
AGGCGCGGTGCAGCGCGACCAGCCGGTCGGTCGATTCAGGATGCCCGAACGTCGGGTGAAGTCGCGCCAGCGCCTCGCTGCTCACGACCTCCATCACGCGAGGGCATCGAGCCGCCCGGCGAGATTGCCGAGCCCCCACGACTCCGCCAGGGCGGACGCCCCCGCCCAGTCGGGCGTCTGGTCGGCGATGGAGGGGAGAGGGGCGGAGGCGTCCATCGTTGCGATTCGGCGGTAGAGGAGCAGTTCCTCCCGCTGAGCGGAGAACCGCCCTGCTTCGAGCGCCGACTCCAGGGTGTCGTGCTCGGCGAGGATCGAGGCCGCGGTCTTCGGGCCGATCCCGCGCGCACCCGGCAGCTTGTCGGACGGGTCGCCGCGGAGCGCGATGAAGTCCGGCACCTGCCTCGGCTCGACGCCGTAGCGCTCGCGCACCTCGGCCGGCCCGATCCGCGCGAGCTCCGAGACGCCCTTCACCGGCTGCAGCACGGTCGTCAGCTTCGAGACCAGCTGGAAGGCGTCGCGGTCGGAGGTGGCGACGAGCGTCCGCCCCTTCCGCGACTCCTCCTGCGCGACCGCGGCGGCGAGGAAGTCGTCGGCCTCGTACCCGGGCGCCTTCGCGACCGTGAATCCGAGCGCGGCGACGAGCTCCGGGAGGAGATCGAGCTGCTCGAGCAGCGCGTCGTCGAACTGCCGTCCGCTCTGGTACGAGGGAAAGGCCTCGTTCCGATAGGTCGGCACGCCGAGCGAGTCCCAGCCGACGACGACCGCGCGCGGCTCCTCCGCCTGCCAGAGCCGGAGCAGGAAGTTGGCGAAGCCGACGAGCGCCCCGGAAGGCCGGCCGGTCGCGCTCTTCATCGACTTGGGCAGCGCGTGGTAGGCGCGGTGCGCGAGCGAGTCGCCGTCGATCGCGAGCAACGGTCTGGAACTGGTGGCGTTCATAGATCAGCCGCTCGGCTCTGCGGGAGGTTTTCGCGGCCGCGACCGACATGCGCGGGCGCGGCCAAGAGCCGCTGCTGAGGTGCGGAGGCAGTTTGGGAGGGGGGCTCACGGGGGGAACCGGCCGTTCCCCCCGTGCGAGCGAGCCGAAGGCGAGCGACAGTCACAAGCCCTCGTGCAACGCGTAGATCCGCTCCATCAACCGTTGGGTTGCGATCTGGTAGGCCTGCGCGTGCGGGCGCCCGTTCAGGTCGTCGACGGGAACGGGCTCGCCGAAGGCGACCTCCAGCTTCGCGAGCCGCGTGAGGCGGTCGGTGCCCTTCAGCGCCGCCGGGACGAGCGGCACCCCGGCGCTGAAGGCGATGCGCGCCGCCCCCGTTCTCGGCTTGTGCTCGAACTTCTTCCTCAGCCCCTTCCGCTGGCGCGTCCCCTCCGGGAACATCGCCACCACCCCTCCGTCCCGGCAGATGTCGACCGCATTCCCCACCGCCTCGACGTCTGCCTCCCCCCGCCGTACCGGGAAGGCGCCGCCCGCCCGCAACGGCGGGCCGAGGATCGGGTTGAAGAGCTCCGCCTTGGCCATGAAGAAGAGCTGGCGCTTCGGCCACAGCGGCAGGCCGAGCGGCCACGGGTCGAAGTTCGACGTGTGGTTGGCCGCGAGCACGAAACCGCCCTCGGGCGGTAGGCGCTCCACGCCGTGCGCAGCGAGCCGGAAGAGCCCGCGGAGAGCGGGCCAGGAGACGATCGCCACGAAGCTGTAGAACGGGGAAGGCATCGTTCCCCGCCAGTATCGCGGTGCGACGAGTTGGTGACGTCCGCTGGTGACGTGCGTCCTCAGCGCTAACGTGTCCGACCGTGACGAAGAAGCTGGTCATCGTCGAGTCGCCTGCGAAGGCAAAGACGATCGCGGGCTACCTGGGTCCCGAGTTCATGGTCGAGTCGAGCATCGGCCACATCCGGGACCTGCCGGAGCGCGCGTCGGAGATCCCGAAGGAGGAGCGGGAGCGGTTCGGCGCGCTCGGGGTCGCGATCGACGACGGGTTCGAGCCGTACTACATCGTCGACCCGGACAAGAAGCGGGTGGTCGCGTCGTTGCGCAAGAAGCTGAAGGACGCCGACGAGCTCCTGCTCGCAACGGACGAGGATCGTGAGGGCGAGGCGATCGCCTGGCACCTGCTCCAGGAGCTCAAACCCAAGGTCCCGACGCGGCGGATGGTCTTCCACGAGATCACGAAGCAGGCGATCCAGGAGGCGCTCGACCACCCGCGTCCGGTGGACGAGCGGCTGGTCGACTCGCAGGAGACCCGCCGGATCCTCGACCGGCTCTACGGCTACGAGGTCTCGCCGGTGCTCTGGAAGAAGGTGATGCCGCGCCTGTCCGCGGGGCGCGTCCAGTCCGTGGCCACACGGCTCGTGGTCGAGCGCGAGCGCGAGCGGATGGCCTTCGTCTCCGCGGGCTATTGGGACCTCGAGGGAACGTTCGATCCGGGCCGTTTCGCCGCGCGGCTGGTGGGGCTCGACGGAGCCCGGGTCGCGCAGGGCCGCGACTTCGGCCCCGACGGCAAGCTGAAGACGGACGTCCGCCGGCTCGACGAGGCGGAGGCCCGTGGGCTCGCCGAACGGCTGCGCGGCGCCGACTTCGCGGTCCGTTCCGTCGACGACAAGCCGTACACCCGGCGTCCGGCACCGCCCTTCATGACCTCGACCCTCCAGCAGGAGGCGAGCCGCAAGCTCCGCTTCTCTGCGCAGACGACCATGCGCGTCGCGCAGCGCCTCTACGAGCGCGGCTACATCACGTACATGCGCACCGACTCGACGACGCTCTCCGAGTCGGCGTTGACCGCCGCCCGGACGCAGGCCCGCGAGCTGTACGGCGGCGAGTACGTCCCCGACGCACCGCGCCGGTACGACCGCAAGGTGAAGAACGCCCAGGAGGCACACGAGGCGATCCGGCCGGCCGGCGAGCGGTTCCGGCTGCCCGACGAGGTGAAGGGCGAGCTCGACCGCGACGAGCAGGCGCTCTACGAGCTCGTGTGGATGCGGACGGTCGCCTCCCAGATGGCCGACGCGCGCGGCCAGACCGTCTCGCTGCGGCTCGGGGCGAGCTCGTCGACGGGGGAAGACGTGGAGTTCGGGGTCAGCGGCACGGTAATCACGTTCCGCGGCTTCCTCGCCGCGTACGAGGAGGGTCGCGACGACGACGGCGCGGACGACGAGGAGCGCCGGCTGCCGCCGCTCCGCCCGGGTGACGCCGTGACCATGCTGGCACTCGAGCCGCAGGGCCACGAGACCTCGCCGCCGGCCCGCTACACGGAGGCGTCGCTCGTGAAGGCGCTCGAGGATCGCGGCATCGGCCGGCCCTCGACCTACGCGTCGATCATCGGGACGATCCTGGACCGCGGCTACGTCCTGAAAAAGGGCACGGCGCTCGTGCCGACGTTCCTGGCCTTCGCCGTCACGCAGCTGCTCGAGGAGCACTACGGCAAGCTCGTCGACTACGGCTTCACCGCCAACATGGAGGACGACCTCGACCGGATCGCGGCCGGCGAGGAGGAGCGGGTCGACTGGCTGACGCGGTTCTACAAGGGAACGAACGGGGAGCCGGGGCTGCATTCGATGGTCACGGAGCACCTGGACGAGATCGACGCGCGCGCGGTCAACTCGATCGGGCTCCCAGGGAGCGACATCGTCGTACGCGTCGGCCGGTACGGGCCCTACCTGGAGCGGGGCGAGTCCCGGGCTTCTTTGCCGGAGGACATCGTCCCCGACGAGCTCACCGCCGAGCGCGCCGAGGAACTGCTCGCCGCACCCGGCGACGCGAGGGAGCTCGGGCTCCACCCCGAGACCGGACGGCCGGTCCTGCTGCGCAGCGGCCGCTACGGGCCCTATGTGACCGAGGAGCCGCCCGAGGGCTCGGACGAGAAGCCCAGGACCGCCTCGCTCCTCTCGTCGATGAGCCCCGAGTCCGTCACGCTCGAGGACGCGATCCGCCTCCTCTCGCTGCCGCGCGTCGTCGGCGTCGACGGCGGCGACGAGGTGCTCGCGATGAACGGGCGCTACGGGCCGTTCATCAAGCGCGGGGACGAGACCCGTTCCCTCGAGAGCGAGGAACAGATCTTCACCATCGACCTCGACCAGGCGCTTGCGCTGCTGGCCGCCCCGAAGACCCGGCGGGGCCGCGGAGCGGCCAAGCCACCGTTGCGCGAGCTGGGCCAAGACCCCTCATCCGGGCGTTCAGTCGTGGTCAAGGACGGCCGATTTGGTCCATACGTCACCGACGGGGAGACCAATGCAAGCCTTCGGGGTGGAGACGCAGTGGAATCGCTCACGCTCGAGCGGGCCGTGGAGCTGCTCGCCGAACGCCGGTCGAGAGGACCGGCGAGGCGGCGCCCGCGGGGTCGGAAGTAGTCACCCACTGCGGCCGCCGAACCTGCAAACCTTTTCGGGCGAAGCACGTCTTGAGATCCAAGAGTCCGGGGCGCCCGGAATATCTCGTCACAGGCACGCGTTGCTTTCTTCACAGTCCTCTAACGGGATCGTCGTACGCTGCGATGGTGAGGCGAGGACAATCAAGTTAGGGTGAGAAAGTTTTGGGGAGTCGTATCCACATACGGGCGGTATCAGTTCGAGAAGACGGTGAAAGGACGACGAGACTCACTTGACGCAGAATCAAATGCACGAGTTGCTTGAGAGCGACCAGGCGCGCCTCCTGATCGAGGGCGCAGAGGAGCGCGGGTTCATCGAGCCGGCCGAGCTCGAGGCGTTCGCGCTGGAGCACGACCTCGGTGAGGAGGAGGTCGAGCAGCTGTCGCGCGAGCTCGAGACGATCGGGCTCGAGGTCGGCAAGCCGGCCGACGAGGCCGAGCCGGCCACTCCGGTCGCGGCCACGTACGACGCCGCGCCGGTCAGCGGCGCCGCCGACAGCCTTCAGCTCTTCCTGGCCGACGTCGGGCGCCACAAGCTGCTGACCGCCGCCGAGGAGGTCTACCTCGCGAAGGCGATCGAGCGCGGCGACCCGACCGCGAAGCGCCGGATGATCGAGTCCAACCTCCGTCTCGTCGTGTCGATCGCGAAGGGCTACCGCGGGCTGGGCGTGCCGTTCCTGGACCTGATCCAGGAGGGGACGCTGGGGCTGAACCGCGCGGTCGAGAAGTTCGACTGGCGCCGCGGCTACAAGTTCTCCACGTACGCAACCTGGTGGATTCGCCAGTCGGTGCAGCGCGCCGTGGCCAATCACGCGCGCACGATCCGCGTGCCGGTGCACGTGGTCGAGCGACAGCAGAAGCTCGGGCGCGCTGCGCGCCGGCTCGAGGTCGAGCTCGGGCGCGAGGCGACGAAGGCCGAGCTGGCCGAGGCAACAGGACTTCCGATCCAGCACGTCGACGAGGCGCTCTCCGCGGCGCACGCATCCGTCTCGCTGAACCAGACCGTCGGCGCCGACGACGAGGGCGAGCTGGGCGACCTCTTCGCCGACCGCGAGGCGGCCGACCCGTTCGACGAAGCGGAAGAGTCGCTCCGGCGCCAGGGCGTCCGGAAGGCGCTCGACGCGCTGCCGGAGCGGGAGCGGCGGATTCTCGAGCTGCGGTTCGGCTTCGAGGGCGAGCCGTGGACGCTCGAGGCGATTGGGCACGAGCTCGATCTGACGCGCGAGCGCGTCCGCCAGCTCGAAGGCCAGGCGCTGGCCCGCCTCGCCGCGCTGCGCGATCTTCAGTCGGTCGCCGCCTGACGCTCGCCGCGGGGCCCGAAGGGCCCGCGGCGCTCGCTCGCGTGGGGGGAACAGCCGGTTCCCCCCACGAGCCCCCCTCCCTAAGAACTGAGCACCTAAGGGCCTGACTGGGCCGCGTCCGCGCGGGTCGGCCGTGGCGACGACGCAAGAGAGACAGTTGCCACAAACTTCGGCTGCTCGTTTCCGTCCACATCCGAAGTGGCATACTCGACCGCTGCGCCTTCACGGCTCCCGGCGGGGAGCGGAGCCGATCACCAGACACCAGTCGGAGGGGGTACATGATTAGCAAGCGATTCAGCTGGCGGATGGCAGCGGCCCTCGCTGCGCTCGGCCTCGTCGCGGTCGCCGTCGTTGCGGCATCGGCGTGGGCGCGGGGCGGTCACGCCCAGGCGAGCACGCTCGTCGACGGCACGACCGACAGCGTCACGAACATCGATCCGGCGAACGAATACGACTACGGAACCTTCACGCTCGACCTGCTGATCTTCCAGGGCCTGTACGGCTATCCGCACGGCGCGAAGCTCGAGCCGGTCCTGGCGACGAAGTGCGTGCCCAAAGGGACGACGATCACCTGGTTCTGCACGCTGCGGCGGAACGTCAAGTTCGCCGACGGCTCGCCGATGACCTCGGCGGACGTGAAGTGGTCGTTCGACCGCGTGCTGAAGATCAAGGGCGACCAGGGCATCTACGCGCTGCTCTCCAACCTGAAGAGCACGAGCACGAACGGCACCTACGGCGTGACGTTCCACCTGAAGTCACCGCAGTCGACCTGGCCGTTCATCCTGGCCACGAACGCGGGCTACGTCGTCCCGAAGACGCTGTATCCGGGCGACAAGATCCGGGACAACTCGCAGTCCCAGGTCGGCACAGGCCCCTACCAGCTGGTCAAGTACACGCCCGGCCAGCAGGCGGTCTTCAAGGCGAACTCGAACTACTGGGGGCCGAAGCCGAAGAACGACAACCTGATCATCAACTACTACTCGAAGTCGTCCACGATGAAGCTCGCCCTCCAACGCGGCGAGATCGACATGGCGTTCCGCGACTTCACGCCGACCGAGCTCCTGTCGCTCGGCGAGTCGAGCGGGGTCAAGGTGCACTCCGGCAACGGCGTCGTGATCCGCTACCTGGTCTTCAATCCGACACGCGCGCCGACGAACAACATCGCCGTGCGCAAGGCAATCGCGTACCTGATGCCGCGGCAGACGATCGCGAACCGCGTCTACCACGGGTTCGTGAAGCCGCTGTACTCGATGGTGCCTGCCGGTCTGCCCGGGCACATCGACGCGTTCGCGTCGGCCTACGGGCGGGCGCCGAGCGTCGCGAAGGCGAGGGCGGTGCTCAAGGCGGCCGGTGTGACCACGCCGGTGCCGATCGACATCTGGTGGACGCCCTCCCATTACGGTGACGCTTCCGCAGACGAGTACGCGGAGATCCAGCGCGCGCTGAACGGCAGCGGCCTGTTCAAGGTGACGCTGAAGTCGGCGGAGTGGGCGCAGTACAGCGCCCAGCCCGGGAAGCGGTACAACGCGTTCCAGCTCGGCTGGTTCCCGGACTACGTCGACGGCGAGGACTACATCGTCCCCTTCTACCAGCCGGACAACTTCATGGCGAACAACTACAACAGCGCGCCGATGAACCGGCTGATCAAGAGGGAGTACGGGGCCAAGTCGACCGCCGCCCGCCTCGCCGTGCTTCGGCAGGCGCAGGTCCTGGCGGCTAAGGAGGTCCCGATCATCCCCTACTGGCAGGGGAAGATGGTCGCGGTCGCACGCAACAACGTCACCGGGATCGACCGGACGCTGGATGCCGCGTTCAACATGCGGTTCTGGCTGATCTCGAAGTCATAGCCGTCGACGGTGGGAGGGGCGCTCCGGCGCTCCTCCCACCGCGACCGACGCCGCGGGGGTCTAACCTCGGAGGCTGATGGCTGCCGGTCAGGGAACATCGCTCAAGGCGTATCTGCTGACGCGTCTCGCGCTCGTCGTGCCGATGGTCCTGATCCTCCTGACCTTCGTCTTCCTGCTGATGCGGGTTGCGCCGGGCGATCCGATCTCGGCCTCGCTGGGCGGCCACGCGCCCCAGTCCGTGATCACGGACATCAAGCACCGGCTCGGCTTCGACCAGCCGCTCTGGCGGCAGTACGTCGACTACCTGGGGGACATCGCCAAGGGGAACTTCGGGAAGACGATCACCGACCAGCGGCCGATCAGCGACATCATCCTGGTGAACGGTGCGGCCACGCTCGAGCTCACCTTCTTCGCGATGATCGTCGCGGTCGTCGTCGGGGTGCTGATCGGCCTGGTCGCCGGTCGTTTCCGGGACACGCCGGCCGACGTCGGCGGACGGCTGTTCGGGATCTTCATCTACGCCACGCCCGTCTTCTTCCTCGGACTGATGGCTCAGCTCTTCTTCGGGTCGTACCTCGGCGTGTTACCGACGTCCGGCCGGGCGAGCCCGATTACCCAGGCGACGCTCGAGACCCACACCAACATCTACACGATCGACGCGATCATCGACGGGAACTGGAGCGCGCTCGGCGACGTCTCCAAGCACCTGATCCTGCCCGTGGTCACGCTCGGGTTGGTCACGGCCGGCGTCTTCATCCGCCTGATCCGCGTCAACGTGATCCGCACGCTCAAGGACGACCACATCGAAGCGGCCCGGGCACGGGGGATCAACGAGCGGGACGTCGTGTACCACCACGCCTTCAAGAACGCGCTCGTTCCGGTGATCACGGTGATCGGGCTCACGCTCGCGTTGCTGCTCGGCGGCGCCGTGCTCACCGAGACGACCTTCAACTGGCCCGGAATCGGCCACGAGCTCGTGCTCTACCTGGAGAACCGCGACTACAACGCGGTGCAGGGGATCGTCGTCGTCTTCGGCCTGGTCGTCGTCTTCGTCAGCCTGTTGATCGACTTCGTCAACGCGTTCATCGACCCGAGGATCCGCTACTGATGGCCGCGCCCGTCGAGACGCCGACCGTCGCCGTACCGCGGAGGTCGCGGCTGCTCGGCGTGCGTCGGGTGGTGGGGCCGATCCGGGAAGCGCGCGGTTTCGCCCGCGTCATGCTCTACATCGGGGCCGCGATCACCGTCTTCTTCGTGCTCCTCGCGATCCTCGCCCCGGTGATCTCGCCGTACGACTTCGACCAGTACAAGTCGGGGAACGAGCGCTTCCCCCAACTTGCCGGGCCCTCGTCGAAGCATCTGATGGGGACGACGGTCCAGTCGACCGACGTGCTGTCCCGGGTGATCTGGGGCGCCCAGACCGAGCTCAAGGTCGTCGTCCTCTCGCTCGTCCTCGCGATCGCGGTCGGCGTGCCCCTCGGGCTCCTCTCCGGCTATTTCGGCGGCAAGCTCGACCGCGTTCTCGTCCTGTTCATGGACGCGCTGTACGCCTTTCCGTACCTCCTGCTCGCGATCGTGATCGCCTTCCTGCTCTCGAACAGCATCGGCAAGGGGGTGCTCACGGCGGCGATCGCGATCACGGCGGCGTACGTGCCGCTCTACTTCCGCGTCGTCCGGAACCAGGTGATCGCACTCCGGGAGGAGACCTACGTCGAGGCGGCGCGTGCGCTGGGAGCGAAGCCGTTCACGATCATCCGCAAGTACGTCTTCCACAACGTCGTCCAGAACGTCCCGCCGATTGCGACCCTGAACGCCGCCGACGCGATCCTCCTGCTGACGGCGCTCGGGTTCCTCGGCTACGGCATCCAGCCGACGGATGCTTCGGAGTGGGGGTACGACATCTCCCGCGCCGTCTCCGACTCGGCCTCGGGGATCTGGTGGACGGCGCTGTTCCCGGGCATTGCGATCGTGCTGCTCGTCACGGGGCTCACGCTCGTCGGGGAAGGACTGAACGAGACGATGAACCCGGTGCTCCGTCGGCGGCGGATCTCGAGGGTGGCCTTCGAGCAGGAGCCGGAGCCGCCGATCGTCGACACCGTCGAAGGTACGTGAACGCTCGCCGCGCTTCGCGCGTACTCGCTCTCACGTGGGGAACAGCCCCGCACGCAGAGCGTGCCAACAAACAGAGCCCCATTGGGGCGCCGGAGGCGCCCCGTGAGCCCCCCTCCCCTTCGTGCTCACGGCAGACGTCACTGAGCCGCGCCCGCCATGTCGGTCGCGGCCATGAAAACCTCGCCAGGGGGCGGGAGATCGATCCATGAGGCAAGCGCCAGTCCTCACGGTCCGGGACCTGCGCGTCCACTACGGGACCGTCCGCGGCGCCGTCCGCGCGGTCGACCGGGTCTCGTTCGAGATCGGCGCCGGGGAGGTCCTCGGCCTGGTCGGCGAGTCCGGCTGCGGAAAGTCGACGCTCGGCCGCGGCGTCCTCGGGCTTCTGCCCGAAGGCGCCTTCGCCGACGGTCAGGTGCTCTACGGCGGCCGGAACCTGGTCGGGCTGCCGCAGAGGGAGCTACGACGGCTGCGAGGCCCCGAGCTGGGCCTGATCTTCCAGGAGCCGATGACGCGGCTGGACCCGCTGCAGCGGATCGAGGACCACTTCCGGGAGACGCTCGAGCAGCACGAGACGAACCTGACCGACCGCGAGATCCGCGCCCGCTCGCTCGAGACGCTGGGCAGGATGGGCATTCCCCCGACCCGCTTCCGCCAGTATCCGCACGAGTTCTCCGGCGGGATGCGGCAGCGGATCATGATCGCGCTGGCACTCGTCCTGCGGCCCAAGCTGCTCGTCGCCGACGAACCGACCACGTCGCTGGACGTGATCGTCGAGGCGCAGATCCTCCGGATCCTTGCCGATCTGCAGGAGAACTTCGGCACCGCCCTGCTGCTGATCACGCACAACCTCGGGATCGTCGCCGAGGCGTGCGACCGGGTGGCGGTCATGTACGCGGGCAAGATCGTCGAGGACGGCCCGGCCCGCGACGTCTTCGCCGACCCTGCGCACCCGTACACGCGCGAGCTGCTCCGCTCGACGATCTCGCTGGAGACGGTGGAGCTGCACTCCATCCCGGGTGCGCCGCCGAACCTGATCGACCCGCCGGCCGGCTGCCGGTTCCATCCCCGCTGCCCAGACGCGATGCGGGTCTGCGCGTGGAAGCAGCCGATCGACGTGCGGCCCGCGGACGACCGGCGCGTGCAGTGCTGGCTGCATGGGCCGGAGTCGGAGATCCCGCACGGTGAAGACGCCGAACTCGAGCGCGAGGAGCTCGCCGTTGCCGACGAAGCGTGACGAGTCCCCACTCGTCTCGGTCCGCGGCCTGAAGACCTACTACTCGATCCGCGGCAGCTTCGCCGACCGTCTGATCGGACGCGAGGCGGGGTCCGTGCGGGCGGTGGACGACGTGTCGTTCGACCTCTGGCAGGGCGAAGTGCTCGGGCTGGTCGGCGAGTCGGGAAGTGGGAAGACCACCCTCGGGCGCACGCTCCTCGGTCTCGTCCGCGCCACCTCGGGGAGCGTCGTCTTCGAGGGGCGGGACATCACCAAGCTGGGCGAGCGGCAGCTACGCGAGCACCGACGCAGGATGCAGATCGTGTTCCAGGACCCGCACGCGTCGCTCAACCCGGCGATGACGATCGGCCAGGCGGTCGGCCATCCGCTGGAGATCCACGGCCTCGTCGACGGAGACGAGCGCGTGCGCAGGCGCGTGGCCGAGGTGCTCGAGGTGGTCGGTCTCTCGCCCCCCGAGCAGTTCCTCGACAAGTACCCCTCCGACCTCTCCGGCGGCCAGAAGCAGCGTGCTGTGATTGCGCGGGCGATCATTCTCAACCCGGTGCTGCTCGTGGCCGACGAGCCCGTTTCGATGCTCGACATGAGCGTCAGGGCGAAGATCCTGGAGCTGATGCTCGCGCTCAAGCAGGACTTCGACCTCACCTACCTCTACATCACCCACGACCTCGCGACGGCGAAGTTCTTCTGCGACCGGATTGCGATCATGTACCTCGGCCGGATCGTCGAGATCGGCCCGTCCGAGGCGATCTACGAGGATCCGAAACATCCCTACACGCAGGCGCTGCTCCGGGCGATTCCCGAGCCGGATCCGCTCCGGACGGTCGCCCGCGACCTCCCCCGCGGGGAGGTGCCGGACGCCGCCCGGCCGCCGGAGGGCTGCTCGTTCCACCCACGCTGTCCGAAAGCGTTCGAGATCTGCGGCTGGGAGACCCGCGACCTGCGCGACCTGCTCGAGGCGCACTGGGCGCGGGCGGGCGCCGAGGAGTACGAGGCGGAGCGGCCGCTGTTCGGAGACCTCGACGCGCTCGCGCGCGCCGGCGCCGACTCCCGCGTGCGGATCGCCGCGGCCGGCGGCGCGACCGGCGGCGATCTGCACGCGATCCTCGAGCGGGTGCGGACGGCGGACCCGGACGAGCCGTTCTGGAAGGGAGTGAAGACGATCACGCCCGACGCCGACGGGGTGGAGATCGAGTGGAACGAGCGGCGGGAGCCGCATCTGGTGCGGTCCGGGGCCGTCGACGTGGAATGCCATCTCTACGGCTGAGCCCTGTGGCCGACTCCCGGGGCATTCGTGCTGTCGCCGAGCTGGCCGCGATCCGAGCGACGCCGGCCGACGACGCCGAGCAGGTGACCCAGGCGTTGCCGGGTGAGCCGCTCACGGTCGAGGAGGAAGTGGAGGGCTGGACGCGGGTCCGCACCGCGTACGACTACCCCGGCTGGGTGCGAACCTCGGCGCTGGCCGGCGACGTCGATCCGGACTGGCTCGCCGGGCGCGCGGGCGACCCCGTCGAGGAGGCGAGGTCGTACCTCGGCGTGCCCTACGAGTGGGGCGGGTTGACCGAGCGCGGGATCGACTGCTCTGGGCTCGTGCACATCGCCTACCGGCGGCTCGGCCGGCTCGTGCCCCGCGACGCCGACCAGCAGGAGGCCGCAGGCGAGCCCGTGCAACCTGACGACCTGGCCCGCGGGGATCTCGTCTGCTACGGCGACCACATCGCGTTCTGGCTCGGCGACGGCCGGATCCTGCACGCGACCGGCCGTCCGGGCGTGCGGCGGGTGCTCGAGGAGGAGCACCCGCCGGACCTCGCCGCCCGCGTCCGGGCCTACGTTCGCCTCGGCTAAGCCGCGGGGAGGATGTTCTGGTTGACGTTGAAGACGTTCTCGGGGTCGTACCGAGCCTTGAGCTGCGCCAGCCGCTCATAGTTGTGCCGGTAGCTCGACCGCACGCGCTCCTGGCCCTCGTCCATGATCATGTTCAGGTACGTGCCGTGCATCGTGTACGGCTCGAGCGCCTCCGAGTAGCCGACTGCCCAGTCGCGGAGCAGGCCCGCGTTCGCCGGCTCGGGATCGACGCCGACGATCACCTGGACCCAGTTCGCGTCACGGAGCGACCACGCGGTCTCGTCGTTCCCGACCTGCGCGGCCACCCCGTTGACCGGGTACATGTGCATGCCGGACTTCCACGTCGGCATCTTCCGGCCCCACTCGGCGTTAACCGCGATCGCCTCGTCCGGGACGGTCTGGATCGCCGCCGAGCGCCAGTACCACTGGTCGCCGGGTGAGTAGAGGCCGTCGAAGGCCGTGTTGAGCGCCGGCAGCGGCATCTCACCGACGCCGTCGATGATCGGATCGAGCTCACGCGCCGGGGCGAGCAGCTCGTTCGCCCGCTCGAGGTCGGTGCAGCACCAGACGACGCCGCACACCTTGTGCAGGTGGTACTCCGCCGGGAACATGTCGACCGGCGGAACGCTGTGGAAGTTGAAGAACCCGCCCAGCTCCGTTGGCTGCTCGGCGAGGAAGCCGCGGTACCAGTCGAGGATCTCCTCGGTCCGCTCGATCGGCCAGAACATCGGACCTGCAACCACGTTCGCGACCGGGACGCAGCTGAACGTGAACGAGGTGGCGACGCCGAAGTTGCCGCCGCCGCCGCGGATCGCCCAGAAGAGGTCGGGCTCCCGCTCGGCGTCGGTCTCGACGATCGTGCCGTCCGCGAGCACGACGGTCGCCCCCAGGAGGTGGTCGATCGTGAGACCGGCAGCGCGCGTGAGGTGGCCCGTGCCGCCGAGCAGCGTCAGGCCGCCGACCCCGGTCGTGCCGATGATCCCGATCGGAACCGCGAGCCCGTGCGCGTGCGTCGCCGTGTCGAGCTCGCTCAGCTTTGCACCGCCTCCGACCCGCACCGTTTTCGCGGCCGGATCGACCGTGATCTGATTCATCTGCGACAGGTCGATCACGAGCCCGTCGTCGACGCTGCCCAGCCCGCCGCCGTTGTGGCCTCCGCCCCGGATCGCGATGCGGAGCCCTTCGCGTCGTCCATAGTCGATTGCGGAGACGACGTCCTGCTCGTCGGTGCAGTAGACGATCGCGGCCGGGCGCTTCTCGATCATCGCGTTGAAGAGCGCGCACGCCTCGTTGTAGTCCGTGTCGCCTGCCGCAACCACGCGGCCCTTCACCGCGCCGGCCAGATCTGCACCTGCAGCCTGTGCCATGAGTCCCTCCCCTCGGTCGTGAAGGGCACGAGTCTAACGCGGCTACGTACGAATGGGAACGAGCGTCTGGCTCGTCAGTAGGGACGTGCGCGGGCGCTGTACTGCGCTGCGAGCTCGGACTCCGTCGCCCGCGGGAAGGCGATCGTCTCCGGGTCGCCGTCGGAGACGTAGCGCAGACCGGGGTTGCGCTCGAGCAGGTCGAGCCACATCCCCCAGGTGAAGTCGCGCGCGCCGTGCCAGTGCGGGTTGGTCACGATCCGCGGGATCTCCCGCGGGTTCCACTTCGTCGAGAACGGCGACGGAGCGGGCTCGGCGCCGGAGAGAAAGACGCCGGCGAACCGGTAGGACTCGCCGTTCCAGCGGCCGTCCACGGCGAGCGACGCCGGGTGCGGCAGCGCTCCGTACGGAAGTGCCATCGTCTGCGGACGGAAGCCGGGTAGACGGTCGGCGAGCAGGCGGTCGCCGAGGACGAGCTGCCGCTGCACGGCCGTAGCATCGAGCGTGTTCAAAGGGAGGTGGTCTTTCGTGTGGTTGCCGAGCTCGAAGCCGTGTGCGACGAGCCAGCGGAAGGTCTGCTGCGGCGTCCGGCCGTTCCCGTCGAAGGCGTTGCGCGGGATGTAGAACGTCCCGGTCGCCGGGAAGCCGGGATGCGCGTCGGCGAAGTCCTCGAGAATCCCGACCGCCGAGGCCGAGTCGATCCGGCCGTCGGGCTCGAACGCGATCTGGTTGTTGGTCGCGTCGTCGAACGTCAGCACCACCGGCGAGCGGCCCTTCGGCACCTCGAGCCGTCCGGCGACGAGGTCCGATGCACGTACGGGATAGAAGCCGTCGCTCCAGAGTCGCGCGAGCTCGGCTCGGAACTGGCCGGCGGTCAGGTCGTACGTGCTCCCGTCGGCTCGGATCTGGTGGTGCATCAGCACGGGGACGACGCCGAGCTCGTTCGGCTTCAGCGACCTCGCCAGCTGCGCCGGTGACGGCCGCTTCGGGAAGACGGCGGTCAGCGCGTCGGTCGGCAGGGCCGCGGCGGTGTAGGTGACCGCGGGATCCCAGAGCAGGTACTCGTCGACGCCGGCGTCCTGGGCGCCGCGGATCTCGTCCTTCACCTGCTCGGGGCCGTAGGTCGGGCTCCCGAGCGTGAAGTCCTGGAGCCACGGGACGACCCGCGCTCCGGTGCCGCGGACGTCTCGCTGGAAGTCCTCGAGCGAGCGCTGGACGATCTCGTAGGGCTGCCCGTTCGGGTCGGGGACGCCGTACTCGCCGGGCGCCCAGTGCGAGGGATAGACCATCGCCGAGATGTAGTCGACGTGCGACGCCATCATCGGGATGTTCTGGGCGACCTCGGTGGGCCGCGTTGCGGCGACCCCGAAGACCGATGCCCCCAGGTACGTGCCGTACGGCTTCAGCGCGGCGCGGGTCGCGGCCAGGAACGACGCGATCGACGCCTCGGGCGTGCCGTTCAGGCCCGGGAAGACCATCGTCGAGAGCGGGCCGTCGGGCCGCCGGACGTAGTCGTAGAGGACGTCGTCGATGCCCGCCTTCGCGGCCGCCGTCGCGATCGCGATCTGGTACTGCCGCACGGCCGGGTTCGCGAAGTTCGTGAAGCCGCCGTAGCCGCCGTACTTCTGGCCGCCGGGCGTCTGGATCACCTCGTCGTGGCGTCCGGCCTGCCAGGCGGCGTCCGCCAGGATCGGGTCACGGAAGCACACGAGCCGGCCGATCACGCGCATCCCCTTGCGGTGCAGGAAGGCGATCGCCTCCGGGAGGTCGACGATCGGCTTCACCGCCCCAATCCGGTGCGCGAGCGGAACGGGCGCGTTCCACCCGACCGTCCCGGACTCGTCCTTCAGGTCAAGCTCGACGGCGTTGATCCGGCCCTGGTCGATCAGGGAGATCACGCCCTTGCGGAGGGTCGGATCGGCCCAGGCGTCGAAGGTGACGTGGACGGCGCGTACCGGGTGGGCCGGCCGCCGCGGCTGCACGGAGATCCAGACCCGTTTCGTGGTCGCGTTCCGCAGCGTGTCGGTGGCGACCAGCGTGACCGGGCCCTTCGGCCGGTGTGTCCAGGAGAGCCGGAACCGCCCGTTCGAGACGAGAACCGGCCGGCCGTCGGCTGTGAGGGTCGCGCCGGGCTCGAGCGTTCCCGCGACCGCGAGGGGACGCCCCCACGGGATCATCACGCCGGGCGGATCGAAGGCGATCGCCGGCCCGGCCGTGTCGACGCGGATCTTCCACGTCTTCGTCGTCCGCGAGCCGGGAAAGCCGCCGGGCGCGGTCGCCTGGATGCGATGTGCCCCGTCCCGGAGGTTGTCGCCGTCGAGGACGAAGCGGCCGTCCTTCAGGTACGCGCGACCGGTGACGTCGGCGCCGTCGAGCTTCCAGCGCACGCGGTCGAGGATGGACGGGTCGGCTCCGACGGAGAACCGCAGCGCCGGGAGGGTGGCGGGGCCGATCGCATCCGCGGCCGGGCCCTGCGGGTCGAGGCCCGGTGCCGACAGCTTCGCGCCGAGGGCGAACGTGGCGAACACGAGCGCGCCGAGCACCGCGACTGCGATCGCCAGACGGTGGTATCGGCGGAAAATGCTGCGCCGGTTGCGGCGCGCAGGCGGTCGGGGCGTCTCCTCCGACTCGGCGTGGTCGCCGTCGCCCGAGGGCGGCTCGTCGGTCGGCGTCTCGGCCCGCAGGCGCTCGATCTCGCCGATCAGGAGCAGGATCGCCCGGCCGGCCGGCTGAAGCTCGGGGTGCGATTCGTCGTCGGCGAGTTGCCGGCCCCAGCGGCGCAGCTCGTCGATTTGTCCTGCATCCACCGGCAAAGTATGCCGCGCTCAGGGCTCTCGGTCCCAGCATGAGCTCCTGCGACGGCGGGCCTCTCCGCGGCGCCGGCTGCCGCGGCATCCGCCAGGTGCAGCAAGTATTGATCGCGTTTCCGCCAGCCGGCGTTTCTCGCTACTCGACCGTCTCGCGTCCGACTAGAGTCGCCGGAATGGCAAGGGTCGGGCTGATGCTCTACACGGTGCGGGACGACTGCGAGCGCGACCTCGAGGCGACGCTGCGTGCGGTCGCGGCGCTCGGCTACGAGGGCGTCGAGCTGTTCCACCTCCACGGGCACGATCCGGGCGGGATCCGTGGCCGGCTCGACGAGCTCGGGCTCGCGCTGGTCGGGCGGCACGTCTCGCTCGACGCCCTGGAGTCAGACCTGGACGCGCTCGCGCGCGAGACGGAGCAGCTCGGAATCGACCGGCTCGTGCTCAGCTGGATCCAGCCGCCCGCGACGCGCGACGAAGGGGTGGCGGCACGTGAGCGCATCGCCGCGGCAGCCGCACGCGCGCAGGAGCACGGGCTCAGACTCGGCTTCCACAACCACGCAGGGGAGCTCGCGCCGCTCGACGGTGGCGGGACCTTCCTCGAGCTTCTCCTCGACCTACCGCCCGAGCTGCTCTGGCTCGAGCTCGACCTCGGCTGGGCGTGGGAGGCAGGCGTCGACCCAGCCGAGCTCCTCGAGCGCGCCCGCGGGCGCTCGCCGCTCGTCCACGTCAAGGACTTCCAGGGGCGCGGCAGTGCGACGTTCCGCCCCGTCGGAGACGGCGAGGTCGGCTACGACCGCGTCCTGCCTGCGGCCGAGCGCGTCGGCGTCGAGTGGCTGCTCGTCGAGCAGGATTCGACCGACGGCCCCCCGCTCGCGTCGGTCGAACGGTCGCTCGCCGCCGTCAGGCGCTTCCTCGGTGTCACTGCGTGAACGCGCCGGCCCGGGTCGGCCTCGTCGGCTGCGGGATCATCGGCAAGCGCTACGCGCAGGGTGCGCGCGCGTTCGACTCGTTCGAGATCACCGCCTGCTCCGACCTCGATCCGGCGGCCGCCAGAGCGCTCGCTGCCGAGCAGGGCATCGAGGCGGTGTCGCCCGACGAGCTCTTCGCGGAGCCGAGCGTCGACGTCATCCTCAACCTGACGCCCCCGGCGGCCCACGCGTCGATCCTGCTCCGGGGCCTCGCCGCCGGGAAGCACGTCTACACCGAGAAGCCGCTCGCTGCGAGCGTTGCCGAGGCGGCCGAAGTCCTCGCCGAGGCCGAGCAACGAGGGCTTCGCGTCGGCTGCGCTCCGGACACCTTCCTCGGCTCGGCCTACCAGGCCGGGCAGCGGCTGATCGAGGAGGGCGCGATCGGGGAGCCGCTCTCCGCGACGGCGCTGATGCTCTTCGGCGCGCCTGAGGCGTGGCACCCGAATGCCGACATGTTCTACCGCGCGGGCGGCGGGCCGCTCCTCGACATCGCGCCGTACCCGCTGACCGCGATCGCCGCGCTCCTCGGCCCGGTCGCCGCCGCGACGGGGTTCGCGACGACGCCCGTCTCCGAGCGGACGCTGGCCGTGGGACCGCGGCTGGGCGAGCAGTTCGCGGTCGAGGTGCCGACGCTCGTGACGGCGGCGCTGCGGCTCGAGCGTGGCCCGTTCGCGACGCTGACGACGTCCTTCGAGGCCTCCGGCCAGTACGAGACGGCGCTCGTGATCAACGGCACCGAGGGCTCTCTCTCCTTTCCGGACCCGAATGACTTCGGCGGCGACGTGGAGCTGCGGCGCGGCCGGGACGACCGGACGCCAGTCGCGTACGAGTCGCTCGGCGATCGGGATACCCGTGGCCTCGGGCTCCACGAGCTGCTCGAGGCGATGGCCGCGGGCCGCCCGCACCGCGCCTCGGGTGAGCTCGCGCTGCACGTGCTGGAGATCGCCGACGCAGTGCTGCGCTCGGCCGCCGAAGGCCGCACGGTCCCGATCGCCTAGCTGTGATCGAAGGCCGTGGCTGCGGTGATTTGCCCGATGTCGGTCGGTGACCGGATACTCCGGCGGCAGCTCGCTTTCGGCCATTGTCAAGGCCTTTCGAAATCAGTTGGAAAAGTCGACGGTTGGTGCCTACCCGTTCAGTCGACGACCGCGAGCTCGAGTCCGAGCAGCGTGGCGACCTTCCGGAGCCGCGCGAGCTGGTGGCCGATTCCGAGCGCGAC
>JBKPMR010000013.1:0-42717 GCA_046732255.1 Actinomycetota bacterium | reverse complement strand
GTGGGGGAGTCAGACCGGATAGCCGATCGACGCCAGTCCTGCCTCGGGCGTCGTGAAGCGCAGGCGGGTCGCAAGGGGATGCCCGGGCAGCTCGTCGAGGATCGCCTGCACACGTTGCTCGTCGGGCGAATCCGGGTCGCCGCTGCGGATCGCGAACGCCAGGTAGGGCCGCTCGAGCGACTGAACATGCCGCTCGACCAGATCCCAGAAAGCCTCGGCGCTCGTCCAGTGCCGGAACAGCTGCAGCGGGCGGTGCGCCGGACGCAACGGAAACCGCACCCTCCGTCCGATCCGCCAGCTCCAGGGCATTGCCCGCGCCGGGTCGGCCGCGGTCAGCGGGACGATCCACAGTCCCGTCTGTCTCTCCGGATCCGGACGGCCGAAGTCGCCCGGCCGGGGCCGGTACGGCATCCGCGGCATTCGCGTGTAGTCGGGGATCGAGCCCCTGGTCTGCTCGCCGGGAGCGATCGAGCGGAGGCTGCGTGCACCGGGCTCGATGGTCAGGTCGTAACGCACGCCCAGGCGCTCGAGCAGCGGGACCGCCGCCGAGCTGAACCAACGGTCGCCGAACCGGTGCAGCTCGCAGGTTGCTCCGAAGCGGGCGCGGTAGCAGTCGAACGCCATGTTCAGACAGTGCTCGACCCACTCGAGGTTGCTGTAGTCGGCCACCCAGCCGCCGTCTCCGTCCTCCCATCGCCACGGATGGACATGGAGCCCGATCCCGTCGCCGGCCGCCCGCAGGCGGTCGAACATCTCCTCGTAGCGCTCGAGCAGATCGTCGGGCGAGCCGAGCGCGACCTCGATCTGCGGGTCGCAGCGCAGGAACCAGAGGAACTTCACGCCGTCGCCCGTCGCCTCGGCGAGGCGGGGGCGGAGCCCTTCGAGGTGTCCGACGAGCGCATCGACGCCCCGCCAGCAATCGGCGTCGGCGAGCTCCATCTCCCGCTCGACCGGCTCGAGGTCGACGCACAGGAAGACGGGCACAGCAGACGTCATGCCTCTGATCTTCCCCGCTGGCGCGCTCCGCCGCAACGCGCCGTTGCGAGCCACGATCTCGTCAGGTACGGGCGCTACGCTCGCCCTTACTGGGCCGCCGCAAAGGCCCATTCCAAGTGAGGAGGCAGACGGTATGTCCACCGTGGACGTCCTGGACGACGAGGTCTACGCCGAAGAGGCGGGCGGGTGGTGGTGGATCTTCCTCATCACCGGCACCCTCTGGCTGATCCTGTCGCTGATCATGTTCCGCTTCAACCTCACGTCGGCGAAGTCGATCGGCGTGCTGGCCGGAATCGTCTTCCTGATCGCCGGCCTGTTCGAGCTCACCCTGATCGCCGTCGTCCGGAGCGGGTGGTGGAAGGCCTTGAACGCCCTCCTGGGCCTGCTGCTCGTGCTCGGCGGCATCTTCTCGTTCATCCACCCGCAGGACACCTTCATCGCGATCGCGCAGATCACGGCCTTCATGTTCCTCTTCGTCGGGATCATGGATCTGATCATCGCGTTCTCCGACCGGACCGGCCTGTGGTGGCTGCGGATGATCTCCGGCTTCATCTGCGTCGGGCTCGGCTTCTGGGCCGCCGGCGAGTTCGGCCGGAAGGCGACGCTCCTGATCGTGTGGGTCGGGCTGTTCGCCCTCTTCCGCGGGATCAACAGCTTCTTCGTCGCCTTCTCGCTGCGGCACGTCCACAAGGTGCTCGCAGCCGGCGACGCGGCCTGAATCCGTCAGCCGGCTCGTGCCCCGCACGGGGCGCGGCCGGCCGTATGTTGCGCGCCGTCGGGCTCTGCCCGGCGGCGCTGCGACACGTCCTAGGAGAAGGCCGAGCCGGCGCGCTTGCCGGAGGTCGCCCTGACGAACGCCTCCATCGCGACGTTGACCGCCCAGACCACGATCGTCGCGCCGACGTACGTCCAGAAGCCGTTGATCGAGAAGTTCGGCGCAACCCACTCTGCGAACGCGAGCATCGCCACGTTGATCGCGAAGTAGGCGACGCCGAGCGTGAAGATGATCAGCGGCAGCGTGAGGATCGCCAGCACGGGCTTCAGGATCGCGTTGCCAACCGTGAGCGCGAGCGCGCCGAGCGCGTACGACCAGAAGCCCTGGATCCAGACGCTGTCGAAGATCCAGTTGATCACGAGCAGCGCCAGGACGTTGATCCCGAGCGCGATCGTGAGCCAGAGCGCAAAGCCGAAACTGGCTTCCGGGCGCCGGCGGGCCACCCCGCGATACTAGTACGTGGTCTCGTCCAGCCGGGCGCCGAAACGCCAAAGCCGCGGCTCGAACACGTGCCCGTACTTGAAGAGCAGGTGCCGGATCACGTCCGTAGCGCCGTTCCGCGGGCCGTGCACCGTCCGTGCGTCGAGGTCGAAGACGGTGTCGTCGACCGAGACCGTTCGGCCCGCGACGACGACTTGAGCCTCGTGCGGCCCGGTGAGCCTCCCCGCCCAGCGGCCCGAGGGCGCCTCCTCAGGCACCAGCGTCCAGCCGAGGACGGCAAGCGCCTCGGCGTTTCCCTCGAAAATCTCGCGTATGACCGCCGCGCGGTGCGCGGGGTCGAGGTCGGCGCGCTGCGTCCGCTTCACGATCGTCGCCGGAACGCCGCCGAGCAGCGCGCCCTTCGGGGCATTCGAGGCAACGACCGAATTGGCCATCACCGTGACCTCCGCGTCGAGCGCGACGCCGGGCAGGATGAGGCTGCCGGGCCCGAGCCACGACCGCTCGCCGATCGACACCGGCGCGTAGGAGAACGGGTGGCCGTCGAGCGCCTCGAGCCACTTGCGGTGCGTGTAGATGCGCGCGCCCGGAGAGAGGCAGACGCGCTCGCCCAACGTCACGTCGCGGTCGGTGTTCAGGTACGTGTCGTAGGCGACGAAGCAGAGATCGCCGATCCGACAGTCGTGGATGCCGCCCTGGCCGTCCACGACGGCGACGTTCCAGCGCAGCGTGACCACGTCGCCGGCGACGAAGTCGCGGCAGAAGAAGCGGCAGTTCGCGCCCAGCTGGCCGAGCTCGCCGATCGTGAAGCGGCGGGCGCGGACGAGGACGTCCTCGCCGATCGCCGTGTCGGCGCCGAGCTCGACGTAGGCGGCGTCGATCAGCGTTCCGAGGCCGATCGTCACCCGCTCGCCGATCGCCGCGCCGTGCTCGCGGTAGAGCGCGACCTTATCGTCGGAGGAGAGGGCGGCGATCGCGGCTCCGTCCGCGCGGAGACGGTCCCGAAGCTCGTCGGAGAGGCGGCCTGCCGTCGGCTCCTCGGGGGACAGTCCCTTAGGGACTGTCCCTAGGGGGGCGGCAAACGCGCGGACGTCGCTCTCGCGGACGATCCCGGGGGCCGGGACGTCGTCGATCGACACCCCCAGCTCGACGGCGATCCTTCGGGCCGGCTCGGTCGCGAGGCGTTCACCCGGCGTCGGCGGCTCGGCCTCGACGGCGGGCCGGTCCACACCCCAGGCGTCGCGCTCCTCCTCGGTTGCGAACAGCCAGCCGAGCTCGGCGAGCACGCCGACGCGGTCGCCGATCTGCGCATTCCAGAGCACGAAGCCGGCCGCCTCCGCCTCGACCTCCTGCACCGCCTTGCTCGTCTCGACCGAGAAGAGTGCCTGGCCGGGCTGGACGTAGCCGTCTGCGAGCTCGACGACGACGACCTCGTCGTCGTTCTCGTTCAGCTTCGGGACGACGATCGGGGTCGGCATTAGACAATCTCGCCGGCGAGTACCGCCGGCTCCGCGTCGCCGGTCACCGGCAGGAAGCACGTGTCCACCCGCGGGACGCGGAAGCGATCGTCGTGGGAGACCCAGTCGGCCGGCGGGCGGGTGGAGTAGGCGATCTCGAGCCCCAGCCGCTCGCAGACGTGCTCGGAGCGCTCGTCGTGGTCGCCGTACGGGTAGTTGAACCAGGCGAGCGGCTCGCCGAGCAGCGCGCTCAGCCACCCGACAGCGCCGCCGATCTCAAGCTTCTGTTGCGCCTCGTCGAGCTGCGGCAAGGAGGGATGGCTGATCGAGTGGCCGGCGATCGTGTGCCCGCGGCGGCGGAGCTCGACGATCTGGCCGGTCGAGAGGTACAGCTCCTGGATGAATCCCGCCTCGTCCGGCGAGACGTGCTCCGCGAACAGCCTGTCCATGATCCGCTCGGAGACGTCGCGCGGGATCAGCCGGTTGGACGCGTACTTGAAGCGCAGGTACTTCTCGCTGCCGCGGCGGTAGTCGCCGATCGGCGCACTCGCCATGATCCCCGCGACGTCGACCTCCGGCGCGACCTCCCCGGCGGCGGCGACGTACGCGTCCGGCAGCCCGTCCTCGCCGAGCCGGCCGCGGACGAACTGGTTCTTCTGGACGAACGGGATGCGGCCGTGCAGGTAGGGCAGCCCGATCGGCGCGAAGATCGCGCGGAGCCCGCGGCGTTCGAGGATCGGCAGTGCGTTGTCCCAATGGTCGCGGGTTCCGTCGTCGAAGGTGAGGACGAAGCCGTCGGGGACCGGCGTGCCGTCGCGCGCCGCGGCGAGCAGCGCGTCGGGCTCGAGCGGCTCGTAGTGGCGCAGCAGGTGCTCGATCTGGCCCGCGAAGTCGGCAACCGAGCAGGAGGCGAGACCGTCGCCGTCCGGATCGCGGACGTAGTGGTACATGACCAGGATCGCGCCCATTTCGGGTCGGAGCCTAGCTTCTGGCGGTGAGCGCGCCCTTCTCGACCGCCAGCCGCTCGAGCTCGCGCCGGATCGACTCCGTGGTCGGGAGGACGACGTCCTCGAGGCTCTTGGCCGCCGGAATCGGCGAGGCCGCGGCCGCGATCCGGGCGAAGCGGCCGCGGAACCCGGCCTCGGCGAGCCGCGCAGCCACCTCGGAGCCGAAGCCCGCTTCGCCCGGCGCCTCCTCGACGGTGACGACGCACTCGGAGGCGAGCGCCGACGGCAGGATCCCGTCCAGGTCGAGCGGCGAGAGCTGCGAGACGATGCACAGGTCGGCGGCCAGCTCCCGCTCGATGAACAGCTGCCGCACCGGCTCCCAGGCAAGCGACGCGCAGCGCCCGTAGGCGATCACGGTCAGCTCCGGGTCCTCGAAGCCGATCGGGCTCAGGCGGACGTTCGGGTAGACGCCGGCGGTCGTCCGTGCCGAGAAGTGGTCGACCAGGCCGTCCTGCGGCTGCCGCGCGCGCTCCGCGTAGACGGCCTTGTTCTCGATGAACAGCACCGGCCCCGGATCTGCCTCGACCGCATTCCAGAGCAAGGCGTACGGGTCGGCGAAGCTCGAGACGGCGACCACCCGCAGACCGGGGATGCCGAAGAACATCTTCTCGAGGCTCTGGCTGTGGGTCGGCCCGTAGCCGCGGCCGCCGCCCATCGGGACGCGGACGACGAGGTTCATGGCCGCCTCGCCCTGCGAGAGGTAGTGGTGCTTCGCGGCGCTGTTGGCGAGCTGGTCCGCTGCGAGCGCGACGAAGTCGCCGAACATGATCTCGCCGACGGCCTTTCCCCCCGCGAGCGCAAAGCCGGTCGTGCTGCCGACGATCGCCGCCTCGCTGATCGGCGTCGGATGCACGCGGTCCGGGAAGCGAGTGGAGAGCCCCTTCGTCACCGCGAACGCGCCGCCGTAGGGGTCGAGCAGGTCCTGGCCGAAGACACGCACGTCGGGATCGCGCTCGAGGAGGTCGTGGAATGCGGCGTTCAGGCTCTCGACCACCCTCGGGTCCTCCACCGGCCGCGCCCACGACCCGACCGCGGCCGCCTCGTCCAGCGGCGGGTGGACGTCGACGAGGTGGGCGAGCTGGTCCGGCTCCGGGCTCGCCTGCGCGAACGCGAGCGCCTGCTCGAGCCGGGCGGTCGCGTCCCGGTCGGCTGCCTCGACGTCGGCGGGGTCGAGCGTGGTCGCGAGCCGCGTGACGGGATCGCGCGTCCACAGCTCGGCCATCTCCTCGGCCGAGCGCTCGTCGTCGCGCTTGCTGTGCGGACCGAGCCGGACCGTGCGTACGACCCGGAAGGCGGGCGCCTCGCGGCCGCGCATCGTCTCCACGAGCGCGGCGAGCTCCTGCTGGAGCGCGGGAGCGTCGGCGCCCTCGAGCCGGGCGGCGTCGATCCCGAACGCCTCGGCGCGGGCGAGCATGTCTCCCGCCACGCCGACCGACGACGGCGTGGTCTGGGCGATCGCGTTGTCCTCGAGCACGATCAGGAGGCGGACGCCCCAGAGCGAGGCGAGGTTCATCGACTCGTACAGCGCGCCCTGGCCGAGCGTGCCGTCGCCGATGAAGACCACGGCAATCCCGTCCTCGCCGCGCAGCTTCTTCGCGAGCGCGACGCCCAGCGCGACGGGGACGAGCTGGCCCTGGATCCCGGAGCTGAGGAAGGAGACGGAACCGGGGACAGGTCTGTCAAAGGAACCGGGGACAGGTCTGTAAGACCTGTCCCTCTCTGTGCTCATTGTCTGCCTGTCCCTCTCGGTGCTCATTATCGCGGTATGCAGGTGCTGGCTGCCGCCGCGGCCACCGCAGATGCCGTCTGCCTTGCCCATCAGCTCGGCGAGGAACGCGCCGAGGTCTCCGCCCGAGGCGAGGAAGTGGCCGTGGCAACGGTGCGTGCTGAAGATCGAGTCGCCCGGGCCGAGCCGGCCTAGGAGCCCGACCGCGATCGACTCCTGGCCGATCGAGGTGTGCGTGGTTCCCGAGAGCAGTCCCTGTGAGTGGAGCTGGAGCAGCTTCTCCTCGGTGCGCCGGATGACCAGCATCCGCCGGTAGAGCTCGAGATCGTCCAGCATCGGAGGCTGCTCGGGCACGCGATTAGGGTACTTGGCGCTCTTACGGACGGAAGTGGCAGGTGTGCCAGCTACGCGCGACCGCGAACCGCTTGCCGTTCCAGTGGACCCGCACCGGGCTGTCGCCGAGCAGCTTCATCCGAATCTTCGTGGCGGCGATCGCGCCGCGTTGCGGCGGCGAGGTTACAGGTGGCCCGCTGGGCGGCGTTCGCGGGTGCGACCGTCAGCGCGGCGAGCGCGGCGACAACCAGATAGGGCATCGGTGCCAGGCACCCGCCGTTTCGGTGTTGAGGTGCCTGGCTCCGATTCCGCAAAAGCAGCCTCATCGGGCCAGCATAGACTCGCCCCGTGCAGGACGAACGCGACCGGCCGCTGCAGCAGGACGACCTCGATCCCGACCCGATCGTCCAACTGCGGCGCTGGCTCGACGAGGCGCGCGCCGCCGGAGTCGAGCTCCCCGAAGCGATGACCTTGGCGACGGCGACGCGCGACGGTGCACCGTCCGCGCGCATGGTCCTGCTCAAGGACGTCACCGACGACGGGCTCTCGTTCTTCACCGGCTACGCGAGCCGCAAGGGCAGCGAGCTCGCCGAGAACCCTCGGGCGGCGATCGTCCTCTACTGGCACCCGCTCGGACGGCAGGTGCGGGTGGAGGGCACCGTGGCGAAGCTGCCGGCGGCCGACTCCGACGAGTACTTCGGGTCGCGGCCGGTCGGGAGCCGCCTCTCCGCAGCGGTCTCGCCGCAGAGCGAGGTGATCTGGAAGCGCGAGGAGCTGCAGGCCGCCGCAGAACGACTCGCGCGTGAGGTCGGAGAGGACGTCCCCCGACCGGCGACCTGGGGCGGCTACCGGCTCGCGCCGACGGCCTGGGAGTTCTGGCAGCACCGGCTCGACCGCCTGCACGACCGCTTCCGCTACCGGCCCGGCGACGGCGGTTGGATCGTCGAGCGGCTGGCGCCGTGAGAGCGTGGCTCGAGCAGGTGGAGGCGACGACCGAGCCCGAGGACCTGCCGGCGGTGCTCGCCTGGCTGGCGGGTCGGGACGTCTCGATCGACGAGGACGAGCTGCGCGGCGCGCTCCGCCGGGCGGTGCTGCTGGTCGCGGCGGGAGGCGATCCGCGCCGGCGGCTCGACCTCGACGGCCGGGCGGTGACGGCGCTGGCGGTGGAGCTCGACCGGCCTGAGCGGCGGGAGGAGCTCGCGAACGGTCTGAGCCGCGCGCGGGGGGAAGCCGACGGCCTGGCGGACGTGTCCGCGGCGCTCGATCGGTTGGTCGCCGACCCGAACCTCGCCTGGCGTGCGTATGCGGCCGGTCTGATCGGCGAAGAGCTGGCCGAATGAGCGAGCTACGCGAGGTCATGCGCCGCTTTCCACACGGCGTCGCCGTCCTCACTGTCGACGCAGAGGGCGAGCGGCTCGGTCTGACGGTCGCGTCACTCGTGTCGCTCTCGCTCGAGCCCCCGCTGGTCGGGGTCGCAATCGACCGGCAGGCGGCGATGCACGAGCTGCTTCGGCGTGCGGGGGGCTTCGCGCTCAGCCTCCTGGCGCAGGGGCAGGACTGGCTCGCGCAGCACTTCGCGCGGGGCGTACCGCCGATCGCGCTCTGGCACGGGATTGCCAGCCGACCCGGGGCCGCGGGCGCGCCGCTCCTCGTCGGCGCGATCGGCTGGCTCGAGTGCCGGCTGGCCTCCGAGCACGAGACCGGCGATCACACGTTCTTCGTCGGCGAGGTGCTCTCGGTCGAGCTCGGCGAGAACGCGCCGCCGCTCGTTCATGTCGAGTCGGGGTTCCGCTCGCTGTGACCGAGGCGGTCGTCTTCGACCTCGACGGCGTGCTCATCGAGAGCGAGGAGCTGTGGGCCGCCGTCCGCGAACAGCTGGCACGCGAGCGCGGCGGGCGCTACGGCCCGGAGGAGCAGCGCGCGATGATGGGAATGAGCTCACCCGAGTGGTCGCGGTACATGCACGAGCACGTCGGGCTGCCGGAGTCGCCGGACGAGATTGCCGCCGAGGTGGTCGAGCTGATGGCCGATCGCTACCGCACCGAGCTGCCGCTGATCGACGGTGCGGTCGAGGCGGTCGATCGGCTGGCGTTGCGCTGGCCGCTCGGGCTGGCGTCGTCGTCGAACCGGCCGCTGATCGACCTCGTGCTGGAGCGGTCCGGGCTGGGACGGTTCTTCCGGGCGACGGTGTCGTCGGAGGAGGTCGCCCGGGGCAAGCCGGCCCCGGACGTCTACCTGGAGGCCTGCCGGCGGCTCGGCGTCGAACCGACGCGGGCTGCCGCGATCGAGGACTCCCACGCCGGGATCGGCTCCGCCAGGGCGGCGGGCATGCGCGTGATCGCGATCCCGAACCCGTCGTACCCGCCGGGGGACGAGGCGCTCGCGGATGCCGACCTCGTGCTCGGCTCGCTGGCCGAGCTCGGCCCGGTCGCTGTGGAGGGTTCGTGACGCTCCCTTCACAGGGACTGTCCCTCTGACAAGGCCCGAACGGCCACGTCCGGTGCCTGGCACCAGACGTGGCCGGGTCAGACGCGGCCGAACAGGACGCAGCCGTTGTGGCCGCCGAGCCCCATCGCGTTCGAGAGGGCAACGTCCACCTGCGTTCGCCGGGCCTCGTTCGGCACGTAGTCAAGGTCGCACTCGGAGTCCGGCGTCTCGTAGTTGATCGTCGGCGGGAGGACACCCTCGTGGATCGCGAGCACGCACATCATCGCCTCCACCGCGCCCGCCGCCCCGAAGCAATGGCCGGTCATCGACTTGGTCGAGGAGACCGCGAGTGAGTAGGCGTGCTCGCCGAACACGTCCTTGATCGCCTTCGTCTCGGCCAGGTCGCCGAGCGGCGTCGAGGTGCCGTGCGCGTTGATGTAGCCGACCCGTTCCCGCTCGACCCCCGCGCGGTCGAGCGCCGCCCGCATCATCTCGACGACGCCGACCGAGGCCGGGTCGGGCTGCGCCAGGTGATGGGCGTCGTTCGACGCGCCGTACCCGAGCACTTCCGCGTAGATCCGCGCGCCGCGCGCCTTCGCCGCCTCGAGCTCCTCGAGGACGAGAACGCACGCCCCCTCCCCCATGACGAACCCCTCACGGGTGAGGTCGAACGGCCTGGAGGCGCGCGGCGGATACTCCTCCTCGGCCGCGAGCCCACGCATGGCGCAGAACCCGGCGAGGATCAGCGGATGGAGGCAAGCTTCCGCACCGCCGGCGAGGACTGCGTCGGCGGCGCCGCGACGGATCACCTCCGCCGCCTCGCCGATCGCCGTCGAGCCGGTCGCGCATGCCGACACGGGCGCGTAGTTCGGCCCCCGCAGGCCGAGCGCGATCGCGATCTGGCCGCTCGCGGTGTCGACCAGCACGCTCGGGATGAAGTAGGGCGACACGCGGTCGGGCCCCCGGTCGAGGTAGATCTGGTGTTGCTCGGTGATCCCGATCAGCCCGCCGATCGCGGTTCCGAAGAGCACACCGACGCGGTCGGCGTCGTACGCGCCGTCGAGCGAGGCATCCTCGACCGCCTCGGCGGCAGCGGCGACCGCCATGACCACGTTCCGGTCGAGCCGGCGCGCCTCCTTCGGACCGACGACCGCCGCGGGGTCGAATCCCCGCACCTCCGCGGCGATCCGCACCGGGAAGCCGCTGGTGTCGAAGGTGCTGATGAAGTCGATCCCGCTCTGGCCGGCGACCGCGGCCTCCCACGTCGCGCGCCGGTCGTTCCCGAGCGGCGTGATCGCTCCGAGTCCGGTGACGGCGACCCTGCGCATGGCCGAAGAGCCTAACGACGCGATAGCGTCCCGGCGTGCCCGGAAAGAACGTGCCCTTCCCGCCGATGGAGGCCGAGCTCGTCCGCGAGCTGCCCGAGGGCGAGGGCGAGTGGCAGTACGAGCCGAAGTGGGACGGCTTCCGCGGGGTGCTCGAGAACGACGGCGACGAGCTCGCACTCTGGAGCAGGAACGAACGACCCCTGTTGCGGTACTTCCCGGAGCTGCGGCCGCTCGGCGACCTGCTCCCGCCCCACTCCGCACTCGACGGCGAGATCGTGATCGAGCGCGAGGGCCGCCTCGACTTCGATGCCATGCAGATGCGGCTCCACCCGGCCGAGAGCCGCGTGCGCAAGCTGTCCGCCGAGATCCCCGCCCAGTTCGTCGCCTTCGACGTCCTGCTCTGGAAGGGCAAGCCGATCCACGAGCAGCCGCTCGAGAGGCGGCGCCGGGAGCTCGAGCGACTCCCGAAGGGGTTTCGCATCTCACCGGCGACGCGGGACGCCACCGTCGCGGCGGCGTGGATCGACGCGCTCGACTCCGCCGGCCTCGACGGCGTGATCGCCAAGCGGCTCGGCGTGCCGTACCTTCCCGGTTCGCGCGACGGCGTGGTGAAGGTGAAGGCGCACAAGACGGCCGACTGCGTCGTCGTCGGGGTCCGCTGGAAGTCCAAGCCGACCACGCTGGCGACCCTCCTCCTCGGTCTCTACCGCGACGACGGCGGCATCGACTACGTCGGCACGGCAGCGGTCGCCGCCGCCCGCCACGACGAGATCCTGAAGCGGGTCAAGCCGCTCCTCAAGGGCGCGCCCGACCGCAACTTCTCCGAGCCGAACCGCTGGGGCGGCGGCGAGCTGGCCCAGTCGGCGGTCCGGCCCGAGCTGGTCGTCGAGGTGCGCTACGACAAGGTCCAGGGCCACCGCTTCCGCCACGGCACGCGACTGCTCCGCTTCCGCGACGACAAGAACGCCGAGCAGTGCACGTGGCGCGAGATCCGCAAACCACCGGGGCCGAACGACATCACCGTCCCTGCGCTTCTCGGCTCGCGGTAGAGGGACTGTCCCCAAAGAAACGGAGTGTCGCAAGCCCGGGGGTCAGACCCTCGTCCTGTCGACCGAGCTACCCTTGGTCCATGCTCGAGGAGACCCGGACCCCACGCGTGACGCTCGAGCCGCTCGACGACTACGTGGTCGTCGAGCCGAGCGACGACGAGGCAGAGACCCGCCACGGGCTGATCATCCCGGCGAGCGCCGAGGCCGGAGCACGAACCGGGATCGTCACCGCGGTCGGCAGCGATCCCGGCGGCGTCGAGCCGGGCGACAAGATCCTGTTTCCGCGCGATTCCGGCTTCGACGTGCGGCTGGCAGGAACGGCGGTGAAGGTCATCCGGCGCGGCGAGCTGATCGCTCGCGTTCACGACTAGGGACTGTCCCAGACCCCGGGAACAGTCCCTAACGGAAAACGCCCGCGCGGGGCGGGCGTCTCCAATGCCGGTGGGGTATGTGAGGGGAGATCCGGCCCGCTCAGCATGCCGTGGATCGCCGTTTCGGGCATGACCACGAAGGGTGATTTTCGAGATGACCCGAACGGGGGGTCCGCAAGGACCGTCCGCTACGATGCTGACGCTCCGGAGAAGTGGCCGAGTGGCTGAAGGCGGCGCCCTGCTAAGGCGTTATGTGGGTGAATACCTGCATCGAGGGTTCGAATCCCTCCTTCTCCGCTTTTCCCCGAAAAGTCCGGCCGCCCCTGCGGCGCGTTCGATGACTTTCCGGAGACAGAGCTATCGGTTCCAACGGTTGTGCGCCGGGCCCGCCATGTCGGTCGCGGCGGCGGAATCGCTAGTCTGAGCGCGCTCGTTTGGAGGGGTGGCAGAGCGGTCGAATGCGGCGGTCTCGAAAACCGTTATCCGTCGTTAGGCGGATCGAGGGTTCAAATCCCTCCCCCTCCGCTTGGTAGAGCGAATCCCGCTGGCAACGCGGGATTCCGCTCTCTCCACACCTCTGGGCCTGTCGCCCACGCTCCCGGCTAGACCTTCCCGGCGGTCTTCCATTTCGCCCAGATCTGCGTCAACTCCCTCGCGGTCGAGCGCACCGAACTTGCGGCGCTCACCTTTCCCTGCGAAACCTGGGCGAACATCCTCGGGATCAGGAATCGTTCGAGCGTTTCGTTGACGGCCTGGTTCGTCGTGCCCGGGTAGCCGACATTGCGCGTGTCCCGTGCCGCGACGGTGGCGAGAATCGAGTATTTCCCGAGCGGGCGGTGGGTATCAGCGGCCGCCGCCCGCCGAAGTCGGTCGGGCGGGAACGCGCCGGGGAAGCTCGGGAAGTTGTAGAGCTTCGAGGCGATCGTTGCCTGCTCGGCCCCGGCGCAGAGGTCGACGAGGAACCTCTCCGCCGCCTCCCGGTTCTGTGCGAACTTCCAGATCGAGTAGACGCTCGTTGCCTGCGCCAGCGTGAGCCTGCCGTGCGGGCCGGCGGGCAGCGGCCAGATCCGGAGGTCGTCGGCGACCGGCAACTGCAGGTCCTCGGCCAGCCGGACCGCCGAGATCGCGTTGACGATCAGCGAGCCGCGGCCGGAGAACAGGAACTGGTTGTTCGAGGCCTGGTTCCAGCCGTACACCTCGTCGGTCTGTCCGAGGCGTTGGAGATCGGCCATGAACTTGACTGCCTCGACCGTCGCCGGACTGTCGATCGCGAGGGTGTTGTCCCAGTGTTGGAGGAACGAGCCGAAGGCGGCCATCAGGTCGAGCAGGGCGAGGTTCGAGTCCGGCTCGTTCGAGAGGCCGATCCCGAGCGGGTAGCCCGCCGCCTTCAGCGCCGGGGCGGCAGCGCGGACGTGATCCCACGTCGCGGGCGACTCGCCGACCGCGTTCCAGAGGTCGTGCCGCCAGAGCGCGGGGGCCGGGACGTACGTGTCGGAGATGCCGAAGTACGTTTCCCGCCGCGGGTTGTAAGTGCTCAGTCGACCCAGCGTGCTGTACGGGCCGATCTGGCGCTCGACCGCGCGGACGATCGATCCGTGGTCGATCACCTGGTCCTCGTAAGCAGTCGGCGGCGTCAGGAAGCCGACGATGTCGTGTCCTTTCTGTGCCGCCGCCTCGCTCGCCACGAGCGCGGGTAGGCGCGTGATGCTGACGTGGTCGACCTTGACCTGAACGTCGTTGCGCGTGCCCCAGTCCTTCGCCCAGCCGTTCAACCAGGCGTCGAATCCGCCGATGACGTGCGTCCATTGGACGATCGAGAGGCTGCCACCGAGCTGACGGCCCCGGTGTCGCAGCGGGCCGGCGACCGCGGAGGGGACCCGGCCCCCGTAAGCGAGGGCGGCCGCGGCCAGGCCTCCGCACCGCAGCAGGTCTGCCCGGGACATGCCGTCGCCACCCCGGCGGGGCGGGGTCGTCGCCGGCCTCACCGTGAAAGCGCTCCGAGCGGCGAGTCGGTCAGCGCGAAGACCGCGTGCAGCGGGGCGGCGAACTCGATCACTCCGTCCGGGTCGCTGGCGATGAAGCCGATCTCCCGGTTGGTGCCCGTGCCGTCGGCGTTCCAGAAGATCAGCCGGAACAGCCTGTTCGGCGGAAGCCCGCCGATGCTGTAGGCGACCGGCCCGCCGGTCGCGGAGACTCCGGCGCCGTTCCTGTCCAGGCCGAGGATCGTGATGTCCGAGGCGGGCGAGACGTAGGCGGTGAGGAGCTTTGCGGGGTCGGCGCCCGGTCGCGGGACTACGTCGACGATACTGCCGCCGACCGGTCTGGTCGTCAGCGTCAGCAGGCGCAGGAGATGGTAGGTGGCGCGCAGGGGCCAGCCCTCTGCGCCGGGGCCGATCGCCGAGTAGTCCTGCGTCCCGACGTCGTACGTGGCGTCGTAGAGGTCCCACTTCGCTGTTGCGATGTAGCCGAGCTGGAGGGCACGGAGCATGAACCACGCTTCCTCGAACGCGGCGGCGTTCGTCACGGACATCGGGGTGCCGTCCGGTGCGTAGCCGGGCTCGTTCGTCAGCTCGCCCTCGAACGTCCGCAGGCCGCGAACGCCGAACTCGGTCACGTAGAGCGGCCGGCGCAGCTGCTCGGGGATCGAGGCGACGATGGCCCGCACCTCGGTCAGGCGCCGCTCGATCTTCGGGGTGTCCCAGAAGTCCCAGTAGATGTGCGGCGCCCACGCGTCGAGCAGGTCGCCCATGTACGTCGCCATGTACCAGTACCAGTCGGCCTGCGACTGACCGAGCCCGCTCGTCGTGCCGAGGATGCCACCGCCGATGAAGTGGATCCGATCGCGCACGCCGCGAGCGCGCAGCTCAGCGTCGAGCAGCCGGTAGGTTCGCTCGTACTGGGGGAGGGTCAGCACACTGGAGTTCGGCTCGTTGTACAGCGACACCCAGAGCGAGCCGACGATGCCTCGGTGCTCGAGCAGGTCGGCGAGGACGTCGGCGAAGCGCGGCATGTTCTGCAGCGCGAAGTCGAACGAGCCCCCCTGCCACGCCACCTCGATCGCCGCCCCCGTGCGGTTCGCGAGCTGCACCGTCCGGACGAACGAGGCCATCCGGTCGGCGAACGTCCACTCGGTGTTGTTGAAGAACACGCGGACGTACCGCGGCCCGAGCGCCAGCACCTTGGTCTCCAGACCCGGGAGATCCGGCGGCGGGCCACTGAGATCCGCGAATACGTGCTGGTTGAACTGCCCGCCGAAGCCGCCGAAGTTGCTGACGAGACCCCGGTCGAGGGCCAACGTGAACTCCGCGGGCGCCGTCGCCCTGCCCGCGCCCAGCGCAGGCTCGGGCGCCGCCGCGACGGCAAGGGCGGCCGCGATCGCGCATCCGAGCGTGGGTGCAGCGACCAGAGCAGCTCCGAGGCGACGCATCCCAAGCAGGCAGCCCACCAGCCACTCTCCCTTCAGGTCATGGTGGGTACGGAGATCTTTGTTGCGGCTGATACTAGACGAAATCTCCCTCGTTGTCGTCCCCGGGCACGCGGAACAGCACTTCCCGAAACTACGCACCCCGCGCGGCCTGCCGCGCCCGCGCTTGGCGGACGCGTCAACGGGACCGGAGCGGCACACTCTCACCCGTGGTCTTCCTGCTCGCCGCCCTCCTCATTGGCGTGCCGCCGCTGCCGCCCAGTGTGCACCCTTGGCCTATCGGGACCGGGCCCGGCTTCAAGCTCCCCCCGGCGCCTCCTGCAGTCCTCGCCGGTGAGCCGGTCGGGCGGTTCCGCTGCGCGCGCTCTGGACAGCGGTTCGGAGTGCACGTCGAGCTGTTCGTGCACCGCCTCGTGCTGATCGTGCCCGCCGGGATCGGCGTCGCCCGGCCCCGGCGGGAGCACCTCTCGCGGCTCACGCCCGGCGGGTGCACCTATCCGGCCAGGACGCTCGAGCCGACCGGCGTTGTCGAGGTGCGAGCCGGTGCCGGCCTGACGCTCGGTGATCTCTTCCGGCTCTGGGGGCAGCGCCTCGGGCCACGCCGAATCGCAGGGTTCCGCGGAACTGTTCTCGCCTTCGTCGGCGGCAAACGACGTCGCGGCGACCCGGCCTCCATCCGCCTGTCCCGGCACGCTCAGATCGTGCTCGAGCTCGGCGGCTACGTCCCACCCCACCCCGCCTACCGCTTCGCAGGTGGCCTCTAGCTCGGAAGGATCGGTCCCGCCGGGAACGAAGAGCGCCGCCATGGCGAGAACGTGGCGTCGACGTTCGGCTGCCCTGCTCGCAGTCGCGCTTGCGGTCGGCCTAGGAGCCCCAGCGGGACAGGCGCACACCGCCAAGTGCGCCCCGGTCCACTACCGCGTGCGCGCGGGCGACACGCTCTGGTCGATCGCACGGCGCTTCAACGTCAGCGTCCGGGCGCTCGCCAAGGCGAACAAGCTCGATCCCAGAGCCGCGCTCTGGGTCGGGATCGAGCTCTCGGTTCCCCGGACGACGTGCGCAGCGAAAACTGCCGTTCGCGCGAAGGCGTCCGCAGCCACCAGTGCACTCCTGCGGTCGCTCTCCGCCGCGGTCACGACGCCGGGCGTCTCGCGCGCCCAGACCGGCGTCGTCGTGGTCGACCTCGACGCCGACGCGGTCGTCTTCCGGCTCAACGCCGAGATGCCGCTCGAGCCCGCCTCGACGGAGAAGCTGCCGCTTGCGACCGCCGCGCTCCAGCGGCTGGGCCCCAACTTCCGTACGACCACGGACGTGCTCGGCGAGGGGAAGCTCGTGGGTTCCACCTGGCGCGGCAGCCTGGTGCTGAGGGGCCACGGCGACCCGGCGCTGACCACATCCGGCCTGAAGGCGCTCGCGCACGCCGTCCGCCGTCACGGGATCGCCGCCGTCACCGGCCGCGTCTTCGGCGACGAGTCGTACTTCGACGCCGCCCGCACCGCTCCCGGCTGGAAGTCCTACTTCGCGAAGAACGAGTCACCGCTTCTGTCTGCGCTCGTCGTCGACCGCGGGGTTCTCGACGGGCATGCAGTCGACCACCCCGCGCTCGCAGCGGCGATCCTCTTCAACCGCGCCCTCCGCGCGGAGGGCATCTCGGTTGCACACGACCCGGCCGTCGGGCAAGCGACGTCACGGGCAGTGCAGCTGACCCGGCGCGGATCGCCGCGGCTGATCACCTTGCTCGCCCAGATGGACACGTGGAGCGACAACTTCATCGCCGAGATGCTGCTCAAAGTCCTCGGCGCGCAGGTCGGGGGACACGGAACGACCGCCGCCGGGGCCGCCGTCGTCGCCTCGACGCTGGCGGCGGACGAGATCCCACTCGTGGGCGTCCGGCTCGTGGACGGCTCCGGCCTCTCGCCGCTCGACCGCCTCACCGCGCGCACGCTCGCCGCCACGCTCGAGACGATCGCGCATACGCCCGCCCTCCACCCGCTGCTGCGCACCTTCGCAGTCGCGGGAGCGACCGGCACGCTGCGGCATCGCCTGCTCGGCGCTCCCGGTCACGCGCTCGTCAGGGGCAAGACCGGCACGACCGACCACTCGTCGGCCCTGACCGGCTTCGTCGGGTCGAGATTCGCCTTCGCCGTCCTCTGCAACGGCGCCCCGGTGGTGAACTGGACCGCCGCCCACCTGCTCCAGGACCGCGTGGCCCAGGCCTTGCTTGCTTACCGCTAACCGCCTCGTACCCCCGAACGGGGCGCGGGCGGCAGATTGTCGCACGGCGGCGGGCTTTGCCCGCTGCCGCTGCGGGCTGATTCAGCGAAGCCGAACGGGGATCGAGACCAGCCGGCGGGTGGAGATCCCTACGAGCAGGCTCTCGCCCGGCTTGCGGGCACGGACGAACACCGTCAGCAGCTGCTGGCGGCCGCTGACCGGGAAGCCGCGCAGACGGCGGAAGACCAGCGTCGCCCAGCCGTCGGAGCCGGTGACCGCCTCGGGCGGGATCGAGAACTGGTTGTAGGGCGTCGCCGTCGCGTACACGAGCGCGCCCTGGACGGAGCGCCCGCACGTCGAGGTGACGTGGAAGCGCACGACCAGTGCCGCGGTAC
Organism: Actinomycetota bacterium; assembly: GCA_046732255.1. Taxonomy (GTDB): domain Bacteria; phylum Actinomycetota; class Thermoleophilia; order Gaiellales; family Gaiellaceae; genus DATBLE01. Next base: position 24,777 of record JBKPMR010000013.1, on the reverse strand, counting down.
CGCGCGTCACGACCGCAGGGTCGGCGCGAAGTCCGTCGACGAGCAGGCGGGCGGGCGGCGTGATCCCGGACACCTGATCCGGATTCGCGCTGCCGGCCGGGCACCCCGGCCCGCGCGAGGGTTGCGACTGCCGCTGGACGACCGCGGTCGGCACCGAGGTCGAGCTCCGGGTGCCTTCGGAGTTGGCCGCCGTGACCGAGAAGCGCAGGGTGGCGCCGACGTCGGCGGAGGTGAGGACGTAGGTCGTGTTCCGCGCGCCGCCGATCGTCGCGCAGTTGTTTCCGTTGCGGTCGCAGCGCAGCCAGAAGTAGTCGTACGAGGTGGGATTGTGCGACCACGTCCCCCGGTTGCCGCTCAGCATCCTGCCCTCGGCCGGCGTCCCGGAGATCGTCGGCGGCGAGGTGTTGTCCGGCCTGGCCGATGCGCGGACGACCGCAGTGAGAGCGGAGGTTGCCTTGTTCGATCCGTCGGCGTTCGACGCCTTCACCCGAAGGTCGATCCGGTGCCCAATATCTTTCTCAGTCAGCCTGTACGTCGTGCCATGTGCCCCGTCGATCGAGTCGCAGCCGTTGCCGTTGGTGTTGCAGCGTCTCCACGTGTACTCGAATTTCGTCGGGGAGTTCGTCCACGTGCCCGCACTGCCCGTGAGCGTCTGGCCCTCCTGCGCGGTACCGCTGATCGTCGGCTTCGCCGTGTTCACGGGCGGGTTCTTGGCAGGAGCCGCCGCAGGATGGACGGGGCCGAAGGCGGCCGAGACCGCCCGAGTCGTTCCCCCGGCGTTCCTCGCGTCGACCTGGAAGCGAACCGTGTGCCCGACGTCGGCGGCGAGCAACGAGTACGCCGACGCGTGGGCGCCGGCGATCGGCGCGCAGGCCCCACCGGCCCGGTCGCACCGCAGCCAGGTGTAGCCGAACGAGCTCGGCGTGTTCGTCCAGCTTCCCCGGGCGCCGACGAGCTGCCCGCCGATCTGCGCGGTGCCGACGATCCGCGGGAGTGCGCTGACCTGCGGCGACGCAGGCGGGGGCGGCCCGGCGACCTGGCCGGTCGGCCCTGAGAGTGCGAAGGCAAGGCCGGTGCCGTTCCGGGCCGTGACCAGAACGCGCAGCGCATGGCCACGGTCGTCCGACGAGAGCCGGTAGGCCTGGGACCGGGCCGACGTGTCGGTACAGTCGCCCCCCGCGGGGGAGCACCGCCGCCACCGGAACGAGAAGTGGACACCTGTCCCCGTCCACGTACCCGGGGCGGCGGTGAGCACTCGACCGACGACTGGGGAGCCTGAGATCGCCGGGAGTGCGGCAGAGTGCGGAGCCTGCGCGCCCTGGGCGGTGACGACGGCGGTCTGAGGCGAGACCGCGGTTGCAGATCCGTTTTTGTTCGTGGCGGTCACGGCCGCACGCAGCGTGTGTCCGACGTCGCCGGCGCCGACGGCGTAGATGTTGTCGGTCGCACCGGGGACGTCGGCGCACGCGGTTCCGTCGGCGACGCAGCGGCGCCACTGAAACGCGAACGCTGTTCTCGAGCCGCCGTTCCAACGGCCGCGGCTCGCGCTTAGGACACCCCCTTCTAGTGCCGCTCCCGCAATCGACGGCGGCTGCTGATTCGCCGGAACCGCCTGGCCCGACGCGCTGCCGGCTCCGGCGAAGGCCGCGAGGCCGATCGCGAGACCCGAGCCGACGGAGAGGATCGTCCAGCGCCCCATCCGCCCGCGAGCATATCCATTACCCTTTGTGGTACATCATATTCTAATAGAAAATTAACGAGTGCCTGACCACCCCCACGACCACTACGCCGCCGAAGCAACGCTTCGGGTTGCGCTGCGGGAGTTCGCCGCGCGCACCGAGCGGATCGCGCGGACACACGAGCTGACCTCCGAGCGTTACGAGCTGTTGCTCCTGATCGGCGTCGCAGCCGAGGGCGAGGCGACTGTCGGAAAGCTCGCTCGGCAGCTGCACATCGGCCAGAGCGCGGCGACGCAGCTGGCGCGGCGCATCGAGGACGCGGGCCTGATCGAGCGCACGGTGTCTCCCAGCGACGCCCGCGTCCACCCTCTACGGCTGACGGGCGAGGGCGAGCGCCGCCTGGCCGCCGCGGCCGCAGATCTCGCCAACGAACGAAGCGCCCTTACCGACGCGGTCGCCGAAATCGCGAGACGCTAGTCTGAACGCGGCGCGGAGAGGTGTCCGATAGCGCGTTGGAACCCCTGGTTCCCCCGCGAGCCCCCTCCTCCGCTCGCTCGCTCCGCTCGCATCGCCTCCTGCCGGCGAATCGTTCTTGCCCGCGCCCGCCATGTCGGTCGCGGCCGCGATCGGCACCTTGTCGAGGCGCTACGCTGAACCGGTCGCGGAGAGGTGTCCGAGCGGCCGAAGGAGCGCGACTGGAAATCGCGTACGCGTCGAAAGGCGTGTCGCGGGTTCAAATCCCGCCCTCTCCGTTCACCGCCGGAAGTCTCACGACTTCCGGCGGGTGACTCTGATCACGGCCGCGTCAGGCGCCGCCGAGGCTCACATAGCGGTAGGCACGATTCCCCTTCGAGTCCGACAACTCGAACGAGATGACGTACTCGTAGCCCTTGACGACGCGTGGGATCGGCGTCCGGATGCTGACGTAGCCGCTCGGCTTGACCCGCGCCGGAGGCGGTTGCGCTGCACGGACGAGCTTCCCGCCGAGGTAGGCCTTCACGGTGCTGAAGACGCTCGAGCCCGCACCTCCTCGGGCGGCGAACTCGAACGCGGGCACGTTGACGACAGGACGGCGGGTGCCGCCGCGTACGGTTACGACCGGGTTACGGCCGTCGACCTGGCTCGCAAGTGCGGGGAAGACCCTCGCCGCCGGCTTGTCGTGGCCGTTGCGGTGGAGCAGGCCGCTCTGCCACGCGTTCGCCGGGTCGTCCCGGACGATGAACCAGATGAACATCTTCACGTACGGCAGCTTCCGGACCATCGCGGCCGCCGTCCGCAGGTACGCCGCCTGACGCGCCGGCGTTACGCCCTTTGGTTCGCCCGGCTTCGTCTGAAAGCCGTACTCCGTAACCCAGATCGGCGTTGACTTGCGCCGGAACCACTGGTTCAGGTGGTCCTCGAACGACGGCAGCATCGGCAGGTTCGCGTTGGGGTAGCGCATGCGCTGCCGCGGTCCTGCCCCGAGGGTCGAGTACGGATGGTGCGACCAGGCATCAAATTGGAGCCTCGGCCGAACCCTCGCGAGCCGTCGCGCGAAGGTCTGCGGCGCCAGCGTCTCCTGCGTACCGGCCGCCCTCAAGGGGGCATTGCGGCCACGCGGAGCGGTCTCGCCGATTCCCACCAGCGCCGCCGGATTGCCGGCCTTGATCCCGGCGTACGCCACCCGGTACAGCCGGGCGTAGACGATGGGCGAGACCGGCCTTCCCTTCCTGTCGTACTGCGGAGTCAGGAAGCGTCCGAGATTGGGCTCGTTCCAGACGCCGTAGAACTGCACGGACGGCAGCCCACGGTGCCGGCCGTCATACCGCGTCGCGACCGCGCGCGCGAAGTCGGTCAGATCCTTCAGGTGCCTCGGCGCGACGTTTTCGCCCTTGCCGCCGTTTGCCCATCTCGGCGTCCCCCAGATCGTCAGCATGACGGCAACTCCGCGGGTCGCGGCGTTGCGGACGAACTCGTCCAGGTCGGAGAAGCGGTAGGCGCGGTCGAACGAGTTCGCCGGGTGCGCGGGGCGCCGTGGCGCCATTCGGGACCAGTACACGGTCGTTCGCACGACGGACGCGTTGAACTGCTGGACGCGGTCGAACATCGCGGCACGACCTGGTCGCCAGCGCAGGGCGGGGTCGTCCTGGAAGCCCATCCACATGTGGTCGGCGGCGCTCGCAGCGCTTGCGGCGGCGCCGGTCACGAGCAGGCAGGCGACGAACAGACACGAGCGAAGTCGCATTGAGGGCAGCTCCTCCTTCTGTCGGGCGGACAGCACCAGCCCCCGAGCTTCGGGGACCATTGGCGAGAGGCTTGACCCAACCGGCAGGTTCTTACACCCCGCGAGCAGCCGAGGTGCGCGCTTGCTAGCCCTGCCCGGACGTGATGAACGCAACCAGGTCGGCGATCTTCTGGTCGCCGAGCGAGGCGAAATTCGCCGGCATCACGCCGTTCGAGTAACCCGGCGCCACGTACGCGCCGGGGTCGACGATCGACTCTTTCGCGTACGCCGCCAGGGAGCCACGGTTCGCCTTCTTTGCGTCCGCCGCCAGGCGGTCCAGGTCGGGGCCGACCTTCGCCGTCGACCCCGCGGGCTTGAAGGTATGGCAGGCGCTGCACCCCTGTGAGGCGAAGAGCGCCTTCCCTGCCGCCGCGTTGCCGGCCGGCGCGTTCGGTGCCTCCCCTCGCGGATGCGCGGCGGCGGCCTTGTTCTCCTTCTCCGCGGCCACCTCCTTCGGCTCGCCCGCGAAGGCGATCACGGACCCGAGCATCGCCGCCGTCAACAAGACGCAGACGACGACGAAGAGGGCGATTCGGCGGCCCGGGAAGTTCGGGTTCATCCTCGAAAAGACGAACGACGAGCACAGCGCGAAGACGATGAAGACTGCGGCGACGACGAGGATCGCCGTCTTGTGCCCAGTCGAGAGCGCGCTCAGCACGCGCGCACGCTACCAGGTGGAGAGCGCCGTCTACGCGCTGCGCCGGCGCGAAAGCGAGCGGATGCCCTCGCCGAACGTCGTCGTCGAAGCAACCGCCCGCCGGGCCGGCGCCCGCCGCTCAGCCTCCGCCAGCCGGCGCGCACGCTCGGAGAGACGGCGCTGTTCCGCCTGGAGCTCCGCGCGAAGCTCGGCGACTTCACGCTCCCGGCGCTCGAGTGCGGCGACCGACTCCCGCAGCTCTGCCTCGCGGGCTTCGAGAACCGTGGCGCGATCCTCGAGCTCCGCAGCCCGGCGCTCCACGTCGGCCACCGCCGCGGCTCGGTCGTCGAGCTCGGACCGCTCGGCCGCCGCCGCGTCCTCGGCGAGCCGGAGCGCATCCTCGCGCTCTGCAGCCTCCGCGCGGGCTTCGGCGATCCGCAGCTCTGCCTCCTCCAGCGTCCTCGCCTTCGCCTCCAGTCGCGCCTGCTCGGTACGGAGATCGTCGGGGCTGACGACCGGCACCACCGCTTCTTCGGGCTCTTCAGCGCGGCGCTGATCTGCCTCGAGCTCCGCTCTGCGTGCGGCCAGCTCGGCCGCTTGCTCCTCGAGCTCCGCCGCTCGTGCGTCCAGCTCCACCGAGCGCGACTCCAACGCGGCCGCCCGGGCGGCGAGCAGCTCGGCACTCCGGCGCTCCGCCTCGACGAGCTCCTCCACCTGCCGGTCGAGATCGACTTTCCGCGCCTCGAGCTCGGCGGCGTCCGTCGCGAGCGCCTCGGCGTGCTCGAGCCCGGACCGGCTCTCGGCCAGTGACCCCTCCAGCTCACGCAGTGTCGCCTCCTCGCGCTCGAGCTCAGCGGCCCTCGCTGCGAGCACGCGCTCGCGCTCGTCCAACAGCGCCTCGCGCTGGGCGGTCTTCTCTTCGCGGTCGGCAGAGCGGCCTGCGAGACCGAGAGCCGCGAGCCGGCCGCCCTTGCCGGCCCGATCCACCTTGCGCTGGGTCCGTTCGAGCTCTCGCTCGCGTTTGCCGGCCCGCTCGGCAGCCTCTCTGAGCGCCGCCTGCATGCGCGCGATCTCGCGCGCGGCCGTTTCCTGAACACGGTTCCTCTCGGCGGCGAGGTTGCGCTCCAGCTCCTTCAGCCGCCGCCGCTCGGCCTCGAGCGCCTCGACCGTGGGCCTCGCTTCGGAATCGCCCGGCACGCAGCGATGATACGCGGGGAGGGGAAACTGAATCGGTGACAGGCCCGTAGGGCCAGTCACACGATGCAGTGACCTGCACTCTCACCCAATACTCAGGTACACCTGTTTAGGTTCGACGCTCGCCCACACCGCGTGACGAAGGAGGCACCGAAGTGACGCCGCCCGCCGAGGACCGTCCGACCGCCGATCCCGTCGAGGCCAGAGACCGCCTCGAACGCGCCCTCTTCGAGATCCGGCGGGTGATCGCCGGGCAGGACGCCATGCTCGAACGGGTGCTCGTCTGCCTGCTCGCGCAGGGCCACCTGCTGATCGAGGGCGTGCCGGGACTGGCGAAGACACTGACGATCAAGACGACCGCCGCCGTCCTCGGCGGGACGTTCGCGCGGGTTCAGTTCACCCCGGATCTCGTCCCCTCCGACCTCGTCGGCACGCGCGTCTACCGCGCCGGGGAGAGCAAGTTCGACACCGAGCTCGGCCCCGTCTTCTGCAACTTCCTGCTCGCCGACGAGATCAACCGCGCGCCGGCGAAGGTGCAGTCGGCGCTGCTCGAGGTCATGCAGGAGCGACAGGTGACCATCGGGCACGAGACGCACCCGGTCCCCGACCCGTTCCTCGCGATGGCGACCCAGAACCCGATCGAATCGGAAGGGACCTATCCGCTCCCGGAGGCTCAGGTCGACCGGTTCATGCTGAAGATCCTGATCGACTACCCGTCGCACGACGAGGAGCTGACGATCGTCCAGCGTCAGCTCGAAGCACCGCCGGAGCTGCGCGAGACCCTCGCCCTCGACGACCTGCGCGACCTCCAGCGAGAGGTGTTCGGAATCTACGTCGACCCGGCGCTGATCAGCTATTCGGTCACGCTGGCCGACGCCACGCGCAATCCCGCCGGACACGGCCTCGACGACCTGGTGCCGTACATCGCGTACGGAGCGAGCCCGCGCGGGCCGATCAGCATCATCCAGTCCTCTCGGGCGCTGGCACTGCTCCGCGGGCGCGACTACGTCGTGCTCGACGACGTGCACTCGCTCGCGCTCGATGCGCTGCGCCACCGGCTCGTGCTCTCGTACCAGGCGCTGGCGGAGGAGGTGAGCCCGGACACGATCCTCCAGCGAGTCCTCACGGCGGTTCCCGTACCGCAACTCGACCTCGCGGAGACCAGCGCGGCGTGACGCCGAGCGCCGCCGCACCCTCACCCGCGCGGCCCGGCCCCGGCCCGATCCCGGACCGGCTCCTGCGTGCGCTCGACGTCACGATCGGGCGCCGCATGGAAGGGCTGCTCGCGGGCGACTACCGCTCCTCGCTGCTCGGCGAGGGCACCGAGCTCGCACTGATCCGGCCCTACGTACCGGGCGACGACGTCCGCCGGATCGACTGGAACGTGACTGCACGGACGGGCGAGCCGCACGTGCGCGTCCAGCTGGCCGAACGGGTACTGGTGACCTGGCTCGTGCTCGACACCTCGCCGTCCATGCGCTTCGGCACCGCCGACCGGCGGAAGGCGGATGTCGCCGAGGGCGTCGCGATCGCGATCGGCCACATCGGCACCCGTCGCGGCAACCGGCTGGGGACACTGACCTTCGGCGATCAGGAGCCCCGGACACTGCCCGTGCGCCAGGGACGGCTGGGGCTGGTCGGGCTCCTCTCCGCGCTGCGCGACGAACCGGAACCCCCGCAGGGGCGAATCGGCGCCACCTCGCTCGGATCCGCTCTCCGCCGCGCCGACTCGCTTGCGCGGCAGCGCTCCCTCGTCGTCGTGGTCTCCGACTTCCGCGGCCCGCGCGACTGGCGCGGGCCTCTGCTTCAGCTCGCCGGCCGTCACGAGGTGGTCGCCGTCGAGATCCAGGACCCACGCGAGCAGGCCCTGCCCAACGCCGGCGAGCTGTGGCTCGTCGACCCCGAGACCGGCCGACAGCTCCGCGTCGACACCCGCAGCGCCAAGCTGCGCGCGCGCTTCGCCGCCGCCGCAGAGGCAGAGCGGCGCGACGTCGCCTCCGAGCTCGCATCGGTCGGCGCGCGCCACGTCGTGCTGAGCACCTCAGGCGACTGGCTCCGGCCCTTGGTCGCGTTCCTGCGGAGGTCGAGATGACCTTCTCCTCGCCGTGGTCGCTGCTCTGGCTGCTCGTGATCCCGGTGTTGATCGCGCTGTACGTCCTCCACCTGCGTCGGCGCCGCGCGTATTCCGAGCGCTGGGCGTCACCCGGCCTGATTCCGAACCTCGTCGATCGCTTCCCCGGACGCCGGCGCTACGTACCGATCGCGATCCTCTTCGCTGCGCTCGCGGCCTTGATCGTCGGCGTCGCCAGGCCACATGCGACCGTCAGCGAGCCACGCGAGGAGGCGACCGTGATGCTGGCGATCGACACCTCGCGCTCGATGGGCGCGACCGACGTCAATCCGAGCCGCCTCGCCGCCGCGCAGAACGCTGCGAACCGGCTCGTCGACATCGTCCCGAAGAAGTTCCGGGTCGGCATCGTCTCCTTCTCTTCGCGGGCACAGCTCGCGCTCGCGCCGACCACCGATCGCGCCCTCGTCCGTTCCGCGCTCGGCTCTCTTCACCCCACGGAGGGCACGGCGATCGGCGACGCGGTCCTCCTCTCCGCGCGTCTGGGGCTGAAGCAGCGGGAAAGCGACGACTCGACGCCGCCGACGACAGTGCTGCTGATCTCCGACGGCGCCCGCGACGGCGGCCAGACCGCGCCGCGCGTCGCGGCCCAGCGCGCACGGGCGATGCACGTCCCCGTCTACACGGTGCTCGTCGGGACGCCGAACGGGGTGGTTCAGCACGACCTCCCGGGTGGGTACCGGGAGATCATCCGCGTGCCGCCCAGCCCAGCGACCCTCCAGCTGATCGCCAACACGACCGGAGGACTGTTCTTCCGGGCCGCGACCAACGAGCAGCTTCGCGAGGTCTACGAGAACCTCGGCTCGCGGCTCGGGCACAAGCAGGTGTCGCGTGAGATCACCGACCTCTTCGCCGGCGGCGCCGCGGTCCTGCTCCTGATCGGTGCCGGGCTCTCCGCATTCTGGTTCCGGAGGGTCGCGTGAAGGGCCCGCTCGCACTGGCCGGGCTCCTGTGCGGGCTGGCCGCGCTCGCGGTCGCGCCCACCGCGGGGGCGACCAACGAGTGCCGCGGGCTCAACCCGTGCGTCAAGGTCGCCGGCCCGTGGGTCGTCGTTCCGACCGCCAGGACGGTCACGCGGCCGCAGGTGCAATTCCAGCTCACCTGTCCGCGCCGGTTCATCGTCGGCGGGATGGACGCGGAACTGACCGATCCCTTGATCGACGTGTCCTTCATCGGCTCGTCAGGGGCACCGGTCTCTCCGGGCGTGACGACCGCGCGCTCAGTCGTCTTCGTCGCCTCTTACGCGGGCGATCGGCCGCGGGCGCCGACCTTCCGTCCCCACATCGGCTGCATTCCGGCTTCGGGCGGTGGCACGCGCACCCCGACCGGGGTTCGCGCTGTGACCCCGCCCGGTCATCCGACCGTCCGGCGTGTCGTCACCGGCCGCGTGTCGGACGAGACCACGCTCGGCAGAGCCTGTCATCCCGATGAGCGGATGATCGGCTGGTACGCCGCCCGCGGGTTCGCAACGCCGACGCCGCCCGGGTCTCAGCTGATCGCGAGCCTGCACACGAAGACGTCGGTCGGCAAGAACTCGGTCGTCGTCGTCGCCAGGGCCGAGCGCGGCCGGGGAATCGTCCAGGTCGGCGTGGTCTGCGCGGGTGGTGGGAGATGACCTTCGGTCACCCCCTCCTGCTGCTGACGCTGCTGGTGCTGCCGCTGGCGGCCGCCGTGTACCTCTGGCTCGACCGGCGCCGCGCGAAGTACGCGATGACCTTCACGAACGTCGACGTGCTCGCGAGCGTCGTGGGCGGACGCTCGATCCGGCGCTACATCCCGCCTGCGCTCGCCCTTCTGGCCCTGGCTTCCCTGTGCATCGCCCTCGCCCGGCCGCACCGGTCGACGCTCGTCGCGTCCGACCAGGCGACGGTGATCCTCGTGATCGACGTCTCGGGGTCGATGCGCGCGACCGACGTCAAACCGTCGCGTCTCGCTGCGGCCCAGTCTGCGGTCCGGACCTTCCTGAAGCGGGTTCCGCACAACGTCAAGGTCGGGCTGATCGCATTCGCGGGCGATCCACAGGTCGCCGCCCCGCCGACATCAGATCTCGACGTCGTCCGTTCGGGTCTCGACAGCCTCAGCTACTTCTCCGGCTACGGTGGAACCGCGATCGGCGATGCCCTGGCGGCGGCGGTCGACCTGGTCAAGCCGAGCAATCCGAACGGGTCGCAGACGATCGCGTACTACACGCCGGTCGCAGCGACCAGGTCGCCGGTCTCGATCCTCTTCCTCTCCGACGGACACCAGACCCGCGGCCTCCTCCAGCCGCTCGAGGGAGCGGCGCGCGCAAAGGAAGCCGGCATTCCTGTCTACACGATCGCCCTCGGCACGCCGAACGGGACGCTCGACCGTCCGCCCGGCGGCTTCGGCGCTCCCTTCACGCCCGGCGGTGGCCCTGCCCGGATCCCCGTTCCGCCCGACCCGGCCACCCTGCGACAGATCGCGCAGCTGACCGGCGGGAAGTTCTTCGACGCCCGCTCCGCGAAGGCGGTCGAGTCGGCCTATTCGCATCTCGGCTCCGTCGTCGCGCGCGTCCACTCGAAGCGTGAGGCGACGAACGAGTTCGTCGGGCTGGCGGCGATCCTCCTCGTCGTCGCGGGCGTGTTCTCCGCGTTCGTCGCGCCCCGGCTGCCGTGATCGGCCCGCAGCGCCGCCGGGCCGAGCCCGCCGCCGCGCGAACAGGCGCCCGGCTAACGGTTAGGCGACCCGGCGTCGCGAGACGAGCCCGATCAGGCGCCCGACAACCAGGCCGCCGCCGATCGAAACGACGAGCCAGGCCACGATCGCGACCGTCATCAGGAAAATCCACTGCGGCATGCGACCACGGTAGGCGCCGCTCCGGACGGACAACGTGCCGAAGCGCACGTTCAGGTGTGGGCAAGGACTGTCCCTCTATGCTCATCGTCGATGGCGGCGGTATCGCCCCGACGGCAGCACGCCCAGGCGTTGTTCGCTCCGCTCGGACCGACCTACGATCGTTACGCCGCCGTGCTCTCGTTCGGCCAGGATCCGCGGTGGCGCCGCTTCCTCGTGTCCCGCGTGCGTGTGGACAGCGGCGCGCGCGTCCTGGACGTCGCCACGGGCACCGGCGCAATCGCGAGAGAGCTGATCAGGCGAACAGGCTGCACCGTGGTCGGGCTCGATCAGAGCGCGGAGATGCTGGCCGAGGCCCGTCGCCGGCTTCCCGCCGGCGTCGAGCTCCTCGAAGGCGACGCCGACCATCTGCCGTTCCCGGATGCGTCGTTCGACGCGCTTACGTTCACCTACCTGATGCGATACGTGGACGATCCGGGCGCGACGCTCGCGGAGCTCGCGCGCGTCGTCAGGCCGGGCGGCACCGTCGCAGGGCTCGAGTTCGGCGTGCCGCCGAATCCCCTCGCGCGGGCATGCTGGCGGGCGTACGTCGGCATCGGCCTCCCACTCGCCGGCCGGCTGATCTCGCCGGGCTGGCGTGAGGTCGGTGACTTCCTCGGCCCGAGCATCGAGCAGCTCTGGAAACGGCTCCCGCTCGAACGACTGCTCGGCCTCTGGCACTCGGCAGGGATCGAGAACGCTGCTTACCGTCGCCTCAGCCTCGGAGGAGGAATCGTCATCTGGGGACGCCGGGTTGGGCCCCGCCGCCGCGACCGACATGGCGGGCGCGGCCCAGCGGCGTCCGCTGTTCAAGAAATCGCGAAAGCCGATGGCGAAGCCGTCGGCTGAGCTCGGAAGGGGGCTCACGGGGGAAACCAGCCGTTTCCCCCGTGGACACGAGGCCCGGCCGGCTTTTTATGCGCTCGCCCCGGGCAGCTGGCGGGACTACGTCACGCTCCTGCATCCGCCCTACACGGCCTGGCATCTCAGCTACGTGGTGATCGGCGCGACGCTGGCACCGCACTGGTACCCGGGTCGGCTCGGCGCGGCGCTGGCGGCGTTCTTCCTCGCCGTCGGCGTCGGGGCGCACGCGCTCGACGAGCTGCACGGGCGGCCGCTCTCCACACGGATCCCCTCGACGGTGCTCGCCGTGCTCGCGGTCGTGTCGATCGCCGCCGCGGTCGCGATCGGAATCACCGGGGCGGTCGTCGTCGACCTCTGGCTGCTCGTCTTCGTCGCCGTCGGCGCCTTCATTGTCTGCGCGTACAACCTCGAGCTGTTCGGCGGGCGCTTCCACTCGGACGTCTGGTTCGCGCTCGACTGGGGCGCCTTTCCGCTGCTGACGACGTACTTCGCGTGCGCGGGCCGGATCCGGATCGAGGGGCTGATCGCCGCCGCCTTCGCCGCGTTGACGAGCTATGCCCAGCGGCGCCTGTCGAGTCCCGCGCGGCGCCTGCGGCGGGAGGTCGCGTCGGTCTCCGGCTCGGTCGAGCTCGACGACGGCGGCCGTGAGCCGATCACACGGGAGACGCTGATCGCCGGCCACGAGGCGGCTTTGCGCGCGTTCGCGCTGGGGCTCGTCGCGCTCGCCGTTGCGCTGGTCGTGCTACGCGCCCGATGACAAGCGCCGGTCAAGGGCGTAGGCTGGCGCCATGAAGGGAGCCGACAAGCAGAAGAAAACGGCGAAGAAGCCGGCGCAGCGGTCCCTGAAAGAGAAGCGCCAGGAGAAGCGGGCAGCGAAGAAGCTCGGCGGCTGAAACCGCGGTCCAGCGGGCTGCCGCGAGGGACAGTCCCTTAGGGACTGTCCCTCGAGATGCTCGGAGGCTGACAACTGCCCGCCAGCCGGCCGCGCTAGGGACAGTCCCCTAAGGGGCTGTCCCCAAGCCGGTACCATTCCCTCCCTTGGTGCGGGGAGAGGTGAACGGAAGCGTCGCGCGCGTGCTGCGGTGGGTGACCGCCGCGGGTCTGCTCTCGGCGCTCGCGCTCGTGGCCGCACCCGGCTCCAGCGCCCGCATGGTGCCGGTGCAGCCGAGTGTCAGGCAGACCGTGCTCCCGCGACCACTGCTGCTCGGACGCGCACCCGGCGTCCCGACGAGCCGCACGGACACGTCCCAGTGCGGCGTCACTGCGGGCCTCCTCTGCTCCACCGTCGTCGTCCCGCTCGACCGCTCCGGCCGGGTGCCGGGGACGGTTCCGCTGCACGTCGAGGTCGTCCCCGCGCTGGGAACCCCGCGGGGTGCCGTCTTCCTGATCGCCGGCGGACCCGGCCAGGGTTCGGCGCACGTGTTCGGACTGGACAACGAGCAGGCGGTGAGCCTCTTCCGCTTCCTCTTCCCGGGCTACACACTCGTCGCCTACGACGACCGCGGAACAGGCGACTCCGGTCTGCTGGATTGTCCCGCCGTGCAGGCGGCGATCACCGCCGACCAGCAGCGGACGGCAGCCGCCGGCTGCGGCACATCGATCGGTCCCGGGGCTGCCTTCTACAGCACCCATGAGCACGCCGAGGACCTCGAGGCCGTCCGGCAGGCGCTGGGCGTCGACAAGATCGCGCTCTACGGCGTCTCCTACGGGACCAAGCTGGCGATGGCGTACGCGCTTGCTCATCCCAATCACGTGGAGCGGATCGCGCTCGTTTCCGTGCTGCCGCCGGAGGGCCCGGACCCGTACAGCGCGAACGTCATGCGGGACATCCCGGCCACACTCAACGCCTTTTGCGCGGACGGCGGCTGCAGCGCGGCGACGAAGGATTACGCCGGCGATGTGGTCGCGGTCGCGAACGCGCTTGCCGCCAAGCCCAGGACCGGCAAGGTGCTGGTGCCCAACGGCAAGACGGTCACCAAGCGGATCGACGGCCTCAGCCTGCTCAGCACGCTCCTCGACGCAGACCTCAATCCCGGTCTCGCGGCGGAGCTGCCGGCGGTCGTCCATGCGGCTCGGCTCGGCAACGTGCAGCCGCTGCTCCGGCTCGCCTATCTGCGCGACCAGGGTTCGATCACGCCGTCGATCGAGCTGAGCGGCGCGCTCTACGCCGCCACGGTCTGCCGCGACGGCCCGTTTCCCTGGTCGCCCGACACGCCGGTCGCCGACCGGCAGGCGATCCTGAACGCCGCCGTGGCCGCGCTTCCGGCCGGGACGTTCGGACCGTTCGGCAGCTGGTCTTACCGGTTCGGGAACGCAGACTTCTGCGTCGGCTGGCCCACCCCCTCGGGCGGCGCAGCGCTCGAGAGCGGCCCGCTGCCGGACGTTCCGATGCTCGCGGTGAGCGGCGGTTTCGACATGCGGACGCCGACGGACGGCGCAGCGGCGGTCGTCTCGCGCTTCCCGCACGGTCAGCTGGTGGTCGTCCCCGGCGTCGGCCACGACCCGGTGGACGCCGACTTCTCCGGCTGCGCCGCGTTGGCCGTCCGCGCCTGGATGACCGGCGGCACACCCGCGTCGCAGTGCGCTCGCCCGGCGCCGTTCCTGCGGCCGATCCCGGCCCTCCCCGCTGCCACCGTGCGCAAGACGCCGTGGAACGCACGGACCACCTACTCGATCGCAGTGAAGACGATCGCCGATGCCGAGGCTTCCTGGCTCGGAGCGAGCTCCTCCGTCGTGCCCGGGATCTACGGCGGGAGGCTCACGGCCGGGCAGCGCCAGTTCACGCTGACGCGGTACTCGATCGCGCCGGGTGTGACCCTGACCGGCACCATTCGGCTGACGAGCACCACCCTCCCGCTCGGCTTCCAGGGGACGCTGACGGTCGGTGGGCGTTCGGCGGCGAACGGGATCCTCGGCCTCAGCGGCACGAGCCTCCGCGGCACCCTCGGCGGCCGCATCGTCGGCAAGTAGCTAGCGGAGCGGGCTTGGGGCTTCTCCGGGAGATCCCCTGCAGGGACAGTCCCTTACGGACGGCCCCTAACTGAACCTGGCGCTGAAGGGCCGCGTCACCCGCGTGCCCTGGACGTTCAGCGTGATCGTGCCGCGCATGATCCGCCCCTTGGCCGTCTTCGGGATCCGCCACACGCACGTCGCCACGCCGTTCGCGACCACGTGGGAAGCGGCCACGACGCGCTTCCCCGCGAGGGAAGCAGCACAGGCGACCGTCCCGGCCCGTACCGGGCCGCCCGTGTCGTTCTCGGTCGCCGCCATCGAGACCGAGAACGTGCGTCCAGCCCTCGCCGGCTTCGGCGAAGTCGTGAACGCAGTCACCGTCAGGACGAGCTTCGTGAGCACCTGATACGACCAGAACCCGTGGCCCGGATCCGGCGCGGCGTCTCGGTGGATGTTGTCGAAGTTGGCGTTGCCCGCGGCGTCGAAGGTGACGCCTGAGACCGCGATGATCCCGAAGTTGAAGCCCTTGGTCTTCCCCAGGTCGGCCGCGCTGACGTGGATCGTCGCGCCGGCCGTCCCATACACGTAGTTCAGCGACGCCTGGGATGCGGCCGGCACGTAGTCGGACCCGTTCCACTGGAACAGGTCGACCGCGCCGGGCACCAGCTGGATCGCGTAGTCGACGCCGTTCAGGTCAGGGTCGCCGGTGGTCGGCTTCTGGTCGGTGTCGAGGAACATGAGCAGGAACATGTCGTCCGTCAGCGCCGGCCGGTTGCTGATGTTGATCGTGAAGGTGATGTTGCCGGCGTCGTCGTTGGACACGCCGACGGTCGTGATGTCCGGGGCGTTCGCATCCTCGCCGACCGAGTCGGTGAACGTGGTCGAGTTGGCAGCTGTCCGCGTGGAGCCGCCGAGGGCGACTGGAGCTCCGACGAGGAGTCCCGCAAGCAGGATGAGTGCCGCCGCTCTCGACTTCATCGCGCCGCGAAGCCTACAGCGTGGGGGCCCGCCGGGTTGTCCCCGTGGCGGGTCACGATTCTGCGTACCCGGACAGGAGGACGAAGAGGTCGCGCAGATGCAATTCGATCGTGTCGCACTCGGTCTTGCTCAACCGCGGCAGATCGGAGCGTTCGGCCGTGCCGGCGATCGAGCGCATCTCAGCTTCCAGTCCGAGGCCGCGTACAGCGGCGCTCACGGTCGACGCCGGATCGGCGCAGAGACTGTCGTAGGTGATGAAAGCAACGCGGTCGGGGGCCACTTCCATCAGGTGCAGAAGGTTCTTCCATGCGGTCGAGACGACGAGGACAGCTTGATCGAGCGGCTCGCTCGGCGGCGCCGCGTCAGACTGCCGAGCGATCAGGGCGGCAACGTTGCTCAAGTGCTTCCAGTTGAAGAACATCGATCGCACGATCTCCAGTGGCTCTCGGACGAGCGCGACCACCTTCGCCCTGGCGGCCAGCCCCATCAAGAGACCCCGGCAGCACGTCAGGAACGTCGCGTGCCACACGGGGGCTGCAGACGACCTGACGCGTAGAGGGAAGTCTTCGATCAGCACGTCGAAGGCCCTGCCCTCACGAATCGTCTTCAGTCCGTGGACGGAGCCGAAAAGCTCGGTCGCCCAGGTCGTCCCGCTGCGCTGAGCACCGACAACCGCGAGTTGGCCGGGATTCGGCGCGAGATAGATGTTGGCCTTACGGCGTTCCGCATCCAGGAGGATCACACGGTTCCGCAGCCACCAATTGCCCTTCGGCCTCTCGAGCTGCTCGAGTTCGAGCATCTCGGGCAGCGGTTCGTCGGCGATTGCGGATGGCCGCAGGCGCGCGCTCAGGCACAGCACGCCGTCGCGGCGCCAAGCGGTGGCAAGCGACAACCAACGTCGGGTGTCGGTCCATCGGTGCGCGTCGTTGAGATCGGCGAGCAATGACGGCGGGCCGACGAATGGGCCTGGAAGCGGCAAGTCAACCGATACGCGGCTCTTGCGCGGCGATCTTGTCGCGTCTTCCCATCCCAACTCACTCCTGCCGTCGCGCACGAGCCAAAGGCCCGAAGCCGAAATCACATGGTCTGGAGATCGCATGCTCCAGAGCCTTGCCACCTCGTCCTCGGTTGTCTCCTCATCGAGAAGCAGCATCGGTTCGGCAGAAGACGAGGGCGGTACCCGACTCAGAATCGTGCTCCTGACGCCGAGGGCGGATTCGACGAGCTTGGACAGTCGCGTCCTGGCGCCGACCGATGTTCCAGGCGCTACAGCGCTGACGGGTGACCGAAGATCGTGGTCGAACAGCGCGGGGAGCTCGGCGGCGTCCACGGCGCAAGGAATGTAGCGGAGGCCTGTCAAGCGGCAGATCCCCCCTCCGCCGCTACCTGCTAGTGCTTCTCCTTCCCTTGCCCCTGGGAATCGGGCCCGGCGGGGGTGTCGGCGGGTTTACCGGTCTCCTTCGCCTGGTCGGCGGAAGGGCCTGGATCGGTTCCTGGAGATGCCTGCTTCGGGCTCGACGCGCTCACTCCGTGCGAGCCCGCGTCCGGATGCTCCCTCGGCGCTGGGTGCGTCGCGCGACGAGCGGCCTGCTCGACCTGTTTCGGATGCCGGGTGGCCTTCGGCTTGACTGTGTGCGTCACGTGCTTCGGCGCGGGTGAGGCCTCACTGTGTCCGCTGTTTCCCTGGGACACGGGATGAGTGACGACCTGCGCTTCTGTGACGTGCGCAGGCCCCGCCGCCGGATGCAGAGGATGCGCCGGCTTGGGCCGCTGCACACGGTGATGGGTGCGCTTGCCTCGGACGCGGGAGGACGCGGCGTTGCGCGCGGCCGGTGCGCGTCGGACCGCCGCCACCTGCGCCCCGGCGGCCGCCGAAACCACTCGGCCTGGAGCCGCGGCAGCCGGATGCGCCGACGGCGTCGCGGAGTGGTGTGCGGCAGGTGTCGGCGCCTTTGCGGGCCGCCCCCCGAAGTGCGTGACCACCTCGCCCGTCGTCACGCCGACGGCGACGATCGCAGCCGAGCCGAGCGCGAGCGCCTTGAACCCGAGGCCGGCGCCGACCGCGGCCCCGCCCGCAGCGGCACCCGAACCTCCTGCCGAGAAGCTCGCGAGCGACTGAGGCAGCGGCACGAGGACGAACCGCTTGAAGGCGGACCGCTGTGCCCGGAACCGCCGGGCGAGGAGCGAGCATTCCTCGCACTCGCGCAGGTGCGACCGGAGAGCGCCGCGCTCGCCGCGCTCGAGGGCACCGTCGAGCTGCCGCGAGATCGCCTGCTCGGCCTCGCTGCACGTGAGCGTTCCCTCGAGCTGCTCTCGGAAGGCCTTGCGCGCCCGGAAGATCAGCGTCTCGACCGCGCCCTCGCTGAGCTCGAGCGCCTCGGCGATCTCGCGGTAGGAGCGGCCCTCGAGCTCGCGGAGGGCGAGCGCCGACCGCTGGGCGAACGTGAGCGCAGCGAGCGCTCGACGGATGTCCTCGGCCCGGAAGCGCTCCCCGTTCTCTTCGACCGCGGCCAACCGGGCGTCGAGCGCCACCTCGGGTGGACGCCGTGCCGCCGAGCGAAAGCGCTGACGGCAGACGTTGTGGGCGATGGAGATCAGCCAGTTGAGCGGCTTCGCCGGGAGGGTCCCGGATCGGTACGACCGGTACGCGTTGAGGAAGGTCGTCTGGGTGACGTCCTCCGCATCCGAGCGGTTCGCGAGCACTGCGAGGGCATACCGGTACACGTCCTCGACGTGTCGCTGGTACAGCCGCTCGAAGGAGCGATCAGCCGAGACAGGCCGTCCCGAGCCCCCCGCCATGCTGCTGTATAGCGGATTCTCCGGTCGAACGTCTCCGCGCGCAAAGGGAGAGGCGGGGTCTCCCCCGCCTCTCGCCTCTCCCACGGGTTCACGAGTGGTTGCCAGCTGTCTAGTGACCGTGGGGGTTGCCGTGCTCTCCGGACTTGCCGTGCTCACCGCTCTTGCCGTGCGATGTCGGCGCAGCGGCGGTGGTGGTCGTCGTCGACGCCGTGGTGGTCGTCGTCGAGGCCGTGGTGGTCGTCGTCGTCGTGGTCGTAGTCGCCGGGCAGGCGCCGACGGTGTCACCGTGCTTCTGGTGCGCCTTCCACGCGTGCACGTTGATCGTGATCGTGACGCCGGGGTTCTTCTTCGAGTGTGTGTGGTGACAGATCGTCACCTTCCCCGTCGCCGGCACGGTCGTGGACGTCGTGGTCGTGGTCGCAACATGACTCTTCGGCTTGGCGGCGAGCGCGTTCGCGACCAGGACGCCGCCCGCGAGCAGCACGGCGATCGCCGCGCCGGACCCGAACACCGCTCTCGCGCGCTTCAGGTCGATGCGTCGTCTCTCGTTCATGTTCCCCCTTTTCGGCTGACTCGCAGACTTTCGTTAGACAAGTAGATGCCGAGACCGGAGGAAACCTGCGGCTTGGCCTGTCGGATCCCCCAAACGGGTTAGCAGGCTAGAGTCGGCCGGGCGTGACCGACGGAACGGGCTCCGAGCAATTCGCCCAGACTGGCTTTCGGGGTCCGCTACGCGTGCTGTCGAAGGATGAGTGCCGGCGCTTCCTGCGTGCGGTCGACCTTCGTCCGCAGGGGGCGCTCGACTGGGAGAAGGGGCTGGCGGCGACGTCGCGCGCCTACTACGAGGTGGGGACGCGGCCGGCGATCCTCGACGTCGTCTCCGAGCTTCTCGGCGGTGACGTGATCCTGTGGGGGGCCAGCATCCAGCGACGCGTCCCGAAGGCCGTTCACCCCTGGCACTCCGACATCGAGACCTCTGACCCATCCTGCCGGACCGTCTCGGTCTGGATCGGTCTCGAGCACACCACTCCGGAGTCGTCGCTGCTCGTGCTGTCCGGGTCGCACCGCTTCGGCGTCACCGTGCAGCAGGTCCGCCACGAGCATGGTCGCGCCCGGGACGACACCGACCTCGACGAGCTCGTGAGCTGGGCGCACGAACGGGACAGTGCGAGCGAGCTCGTCCGGATCGCGACGACGGACGGCGAGGCCGTGTTCTTCGACGGACGGTTGTGGCACGGCACGCACAACGTCTCTCGCCGGACCAGGCGCGCCCTCCTGCTCCAGTACGCGGCGCCGGACTCACCGATCCGCATCGCGGATCTCAGCTACCTCGACTGGCCGTTCCGGCAGCTAGATTCACCGCGGCCGCCGTGCCTTATCGTCCGCGGCAGTGCGCGCGTGGGCTCCAATCGAGTCGTGCCGGCGCCGCCGGCGAACGGCGTCCGGGTCGACTTGGAGCTGACGAGCCGGATCCACCCGCTCCGCCTGCCGCTCGAGCCGGACGAGAAGACGGGCTGGAAGCCGTACCCGGCGTTCTCGGGGTCGACCGCCGACCTCCCCAGCCTCTCCTGCCACGCATCGGTGCTCGCTTCCGGCCACTCGCCCCATCCTCCGCACACGCACGCCGAGGAGGAGCTGCTTCTGCTCCTCGCCGGCGAGGTCGAGCTCGTGCTGCCGGATCGGGGAACCATGCCGCTCCGCCCGGGCGAGTTCGTCTACTACCCGACCGGCTTCGCGCACACGTTGCGGACGACGAGCTCCGAGCCCGCGACATACGCGATGCTGAAGTGGCGCGGCGA
This sequence comes from Actinomycetota bacterium, assembly GCA_046732255.1. GTDB lineage: Bacteria > Actinomycetota > Thermoleophilia > Gaiellales > Gaiellaceae > DATBLE01. Next base: position 4,631 of record JBKPMR010000013.1, on the reverse strand, counting down.
GCCGGCGCCCTCTGTCGAACCGCTGTCTTTCGGGCAGTTCGAGACCGCGGGCGAGCCCGGCGTCCTGATCGACGGGGCGACGCAGTACCTGCGCAAGCTCCAGGCCCATGTCACCGTGCTCGAGCCCGGAGCAGGGTACGAGCCGCACGTCGATTCGTACGACGTCGCCATCGTCGTCCTCGAGGGGGAGGTGGAGACGATCGGCGGGCGCGCCGTCCCGTGCGACGTGATCTTCTACCGCGCCGGCGAGCCGCACGGCATGCGGAACGTGGGGACCGGCGAGGCGCGCTACGTCGTCTTCGAGCTCCACGGGAGCACGTCACTTGCAAGTGCCGCGCCTGGTCCCGTTCGAGCGATGCTCGAGGAGCTCGTCACGCCGCGCCACTGGAAGCGCCGACTGAAGTCGATCCTCGGCCGCTAGCGTGCGGGCCGCCGTGGTCGGGGGGTCGATCGGCGGCTTGACGGCGGCCCTGCTGCTTCGCGACGCCGGCTGGGACGTGGACGTCTTCGAGCGCTCCCCCGCCGTCCTCGAGGGCCGTGGCGGCGGGATCGTGCTGCACCCGGCGACGATCCGGTATCTGGTCGAGCGGGTCGGCGCCACTGCGGCGGAGATCGGCGTCTCGGTGACCTGGGTCCGGTATCTCGACGGCGCCGGAAGGATCGCGCACCAGGAACGGTGCCGGTACCGCTTCACGTCCTACGACGTCCTCTATCGCCGGCTGCTCGAGGCCCACGGACGACAGCGGTACCACCTGGGTGAGGAATGCGTCGGCTTCGACGACCCTGGTCTCGAGTTCGCCTCGGGCAGGTTGGTGCCGTGCGACCTGATCGTCTTCGCTGACGGGATCAATTCGATTGGCCGCCGCCTCATCGCACCCGAGGCCGAACCGCGTTACGCGGGGTACGTTGCCTGGCGGGGCACCGTCGACGAGGGCCAGATCGACCCTGCGGCGTCCGAGGCACTGGCCGGCGCGATCACCTACCACGTGCTCCCGGCCGGCCACTTCATCACCTATCCCATTCCCGGCCGGCTCGTGAACTGGCTGTGGTACTGGAACGCGAGATCGGGCGCAGAGCTGGAGGAGCTCCTGACCGGCGACGAGGGCACACGGTTCACGACCTCGGTTCCTCGCGGTCTGGTTCCACGCGATCGGTTGGAGGAGCTTGCCCGCCGGGCACAGTCGAGCCTCCCCACCGCGCTCGCCACGATCGTGATCGGGACGGCCGAGCCGTTCATCCAGGTCATCGTCGATCTCACCGTCGATCGCACCGCATCGGGGCACGCGTGTCTGATCGGCGACGCTGCCTTCACGGCGAGGCCACACATCGCGGCGGGGACAGCGAAGGCGGCGGAGGACGCCTGGACGCTGGCCCGAGCGGTCGGCGGGGTCCGGGGCGGCATCGCACAGGCCCTCGTCCCATGGTCGCAGCGCCAGATCGCCCTCGGCACGGCTGCGGTAGCACGCTCGCGCGATGCGGGTACCCGCCTCCAGAACGGAAGCTGGCGCATCGGTGAGCCGTTGCCGTACGGCCTCTACCGGGTCGGCGACAGCGCGTTGGCAGACGACTGAAAGCCCCGCCAGCCGTCGCTGGTCGAGATAGCGAACGCATGTTCGCGGCGCGGTGATTCCTGATACTCAGGGCGGGAATACCGTGACCTGGTTATCCACAGCCGTGGTCGTGGCACATGAAGCTGGCAGTCAAGATCGCGCTACTCGTCGCCGTGCGGGCTGCCGTGGTCGGGGGATCGATCGGCGGTTTGACGGCGGCCCTGCTGCTTCGCGACGCCGGCTGGGACGTGGACGTCTTCGAGCGCTCGCCCGGCGTGCTCGAAGGCCGTGGCGGTGGGATCGTCCTCCACCCGGCGACCATCCGGTACCTCGTCGAGCGGGCCGGGGCGACGACCGCGGAGATGCGCGTCTCGGCGATCTGGGTGCGCTATCTCGACGGCGCCGGCGAGATCGCTCACCAGGAACGCTGCCGTTACCAGTTCCAAGCCCTCGTGAGGCGCAACCCGCTCGATCGAGGCTCGCTGTAGCTCGGGCTCAGGAAGCTGTCACCTTGCCCACTGGTCCAGGTAAACGGCTCGTAAACGGGGCGCGGCCGACCAGGGTCGATCCCGTATGCCAGTCGAGCCGATCTGGCTCAACCATGCGGGTCACGAGTGTCGAATATGCCGGAACTCTCGCTGGCGTTGCACCTCGGTGCCTATCTCGACGCCCTGTAGTTAGGAACGACCGGGTGTGTCATCAGGCGCCTGCGGGCCAAGCAGCGGATCGCACGTAGTTCTTCAAAGATTGACGGCAGTCGCGGCACCACCGAGAATCCCTTTGCAGGGAGGGAAGGATTTGAGGATCATCGCGTTCCTACTCGCGGTGCTGGCCGTCACGATCCCGTCGGGGAGCGTGGCGGGGCCGAACATCTACGTGTTCGTACTCGCCGGCCAGTCGAACATGGTCGGGCGGGGCCAGCCGATCAGCGACGGGACGGGTCCGGTCGACCCGAACCTCCTCCTTTTCAGGGACGGCGCTTGGGAGGTGGCGCAGGATCCGCTGGGGCCCTCGAACGACTCGAGGCGTGGCGTAGGCCCGGGTATGACCTTTGGCCTGGGGATTCTCTCGCATGAGCCAACGGGGACGATCGTCGGCCTCGTCATGTGCGCCCGGGGCGCGACCTCGATCTCGGTCTGGCTGCCTGGCCATTCGCGGTACGAGGCATGCAAGCGGGAGGCCCGGGCGGCGGGCGGTTCTGTCGCGGGCTTGGTCTTTCTCCAGGGCGAGTACGAGGCGCATACTAGTGGCGGCGCCAGCCACTGGCTGCAGCGCTTCAAGGTGGTCGAGGATGCTTTCGAGAAGGATTTCGGGCCTGTGCCGTTCGTGCTCGGCCAGATCGGCAACATCGACCAACCCTTCGCACAACAGGTCAGGGACGCGCAGGCGGAGGCAGCCGCCGAGCTTCCATCGGTGACGCTCGTCCCGAGCATTGACCTGCTGCTTCAGCCAGACGGCCACTTCAAGGTTGATTCGTACAAGACCCTTGGCGGCCGATTCGCAGACGCCTGGTGGTCGCTCAACCAAGCGTTCCCGCGTGTAAGCGGCGTAAGCCAGGCCGAGGGACAGCCCGGAACTTCGGTGATTCTCACCGGCACCGCCTTCGATAACGTGACCGGAATCACCTTCGGCGGCGCCTCCGCGAGCTTCGCGCACGACGGCCCTGGGCAGCTCACCGCGATCGTCCCCGATGACGGTCGCACCGGGCGGATCGGGGTCATTAGTCCCTACGGGACGCTGACGGGGCCGGCCTTCGCCGTACAGCCAGTCATCGATTCGTTCTCGCCCGAGAGCGGCAGACCCGGAATGAAGGTGTTCGTCAGCGGCAAGAGCCTTGCGGGTGCGACTGCAGCGACGGTCGGTGGGCAGCGTACGAGCATCAAGGTCCTCTCTGCCACCCAGGTTCGAGTGAAGGTCCCGAAGGGAGCGGCGAGCGGGGCAATCTCGGTCACTACCGCCGGTGGGACGGCCGAGTCCGTCGGCGTCTTTACCGTCCTCCCTTGAGTTCTCGTGCGCGGAGACGGTCCCTAGGTCATTGATCCGACGTTCGACGATGACAGCGGATCGAGGTATTTCTCCCAATACATGGGCATCAGTCGCTTGCGCTCGCCCTTGAAATGCAGGATCCGCTTGTCGCCAAGCTCGCGGCTGATCGCATGATCGTCGTTCTCCGGCGAGAAGTTGTAGCTGTCGCAGGGAAGCAACAGAATGCGGACGCCATCGACATCGATGACGTCGTGAGGCCGCAGCTTGAATCGGTCGTGGCCCACGGCCGCGATCAGAGCTCGCTGTTCTCCCCACCAGTCCTGTTCGGCCGAAAATTTCTTGGCGTAGATCGATTGGACACGCTCCAAGAAGCGTCGACCGGCTCCCTCAGCACCGCCTTTTATGAAGCAGGCGCCACCGTTGATCGGTGTTCGGCGATGATCGCGGTAGGTCAGGGCGACATCGAACTCCTCGGCCACGACGGGTTTGAGATCGCCATTGACGATCATATCGGCGTCGAGAAAGACGACCGGCGACTCGCCAGCATGATGCAAGACGTAATCGATTTGGGCTAGACGCCGGCTGTAGAGGACACGATCGGGATCGACCAAACCGCGAATGATGTCGATCTGCGGCGACAACGAGTCGAGTGGTGTTCGCTCGTCGGAGAGTATGGCCGCCTTGGCACCCGGGTGAAACAGCCAAGCTGAGCGAAAAAGGGTAGCGAGAAGAAGTCGGTAATCCGCATCGCGACAGCTGGTGGGGATTCGTGCAAGGGCGGCTGCGCTCGGCTCGAAGTGAAATGCGACGAAATGTAGCTCGGTGGTTGTCTCTCGTCCCGCATCAGCCTCGGGCGTCGTCGCAGTCGAACCGTCAGGCTGTAGCACCGGACTTCGCCCCTCCATCTCTCGCCTTTACAGGAGTCCCCAAATTCGATGTCCGGGGATCGTCGAGGTCGTACCCATGTTCGCGGAGGCCGACCTGGATCAAAGCCTCCGTGCGGCTATTACTGGAGCGGTAGCGTTCGGCCACGACCGTGGCAATCGTCCCTCGCCATCGCACTTCTGTCCGCTCAACGACCGAAGGGGGGACAAT
>JBKPMR010000012.1:0-62058 GCA_046732255.1 Actinomycetota bacterium | reverse complement strand
AACAAGTAACGGTGACGGGCTCGGCGCGCGAAGCGGACGCGCCGGTGGAGCGGCCACCGGCCGCGGAACCGGAGCGGGAGCGGCCCAGACGGCCAGATCTCGCGTCCGGACGCACGAGATTTTCCGGTCAGCCATCTAGGGTCAGACCCTCGGGTCTGACCCTCCCGACTTGTTGCACTCCCGTCGCGAAGACCGTCGGGACCCGTCCATAGACTGGACTCGTGGCCAAGGCTGCGGCGTCCGTCTTCTCCTGCCCCGAGTGCGGGTACTCGTCCGGCCGCTGGTTCGGCAAGTGTCCCGGCTGTGGAGAGTTCGGGACGCTCGTCGAGGAGTCAAAATTCGCACCGGCTTCGGGCGCCGCCGCCGGCAAGCCGCTGCTGCGGCTGGTCGAGGTCGAGACGGAGGAGTCGGAGCGCATCCCCACCGGCGTTCCCGAGCTCGATCGCGTGCTCGGCGGCGGGCTCGTTCCGGCGTCGGTCGTCCTCGTCGGAGGCGAGCCCGGCGTCGGCAAGTCGACACTGCTCCTAACCTCGCTGAAGGCGATCTCCGACGCCGGACGACGGGTCGTGCTCGTCACCGGCGAGGAATCGAAGGCGCAGGTGAAGCTGCGCGCCGACCGCCTCGGCGGGGCGGGTGGGATCGAGATCCTCGCCGAGACCGAGCTCGAGACCGTCTGCGCGACGCTCGAGCAAGAACGTCCCGACGTGTGCGTGATCGATTCGGTCCAGACGCTGGCCGCAGGCGAGCTCGGCTCCGCCCCCGGATCGGTCGCGCAGGTCCGCGAGGCGGCCGCCCGGCTGGTGCGGGTCGCAAAGGAGCACGGGATCGCGATCTTTCTCGTCGGCCATGTGACGAAGGACGGTGCGGTTGCCGGGCCGAGGGTGCTCGAGCACCTGGTCGACTGCGTGCTCCAGTTCGAGGGCGACCGCTACCGCGCCCATCGGATCCTGCGGGCCGCGAAGAACAGATTCGGCTCGACCAACGAGCTCGGCGTGTTCGAGATGACCGGCACCGGACTCGTCGGCGTTCCAGATCCCTCTGAGCTGTTCGGGCGCACCGAAGACGGCGAGGTGGGCGCCGCCGTCGCCTGTGCGCTCGAAGGGACGAGACCAATCCTGCTCGAGATCCAGGCGCTGGTCTCGCCCACCGACCTGGCGATGCCGCGCCGGGTGGCGACCGGCGTCGATCCGAAGCGCCTGGCGATGATCGTCGCCGTCCTCGGGCGCCATGCCCGGCTGGCCCTCGGCGGAGCCGACGTCTTCGTAAACGTCGCCGGCGGCATCCGGATCGAAGAGCCGGGTGCCGACCTCGCGATCGCACTCGCGATCGCGTCGGCGGCCAAAGGTGTCCCGGTCAGGGAGGGGCTCGCTGCGTTCGGCGAGCTGGGTCTCACCGGCCGGCTGCGGGCCGCCTCGCAGGCCGAACGCAGACTGGAGGAGTGTGCCAAGCTCGGTTTCAGCGCCGTCCTCGTCCCGAAGGGCACGTCCGACCGTGGGCGGCCGGCGGTGGTCGAGTCCGAGACGGCGGCCGCCGCTCTCCAGGCCGGCCTCGGGGGCCCGGCCGGCTCCGACTAGGCCGCTCTGAGCAGGGATTTTGTGTTAGGACAGGGTTAAAAGCCCTGGAAACTTGGCTCTTTTAAGCCGTTTCGGGTATACTCGCAAGAGTTCGCCGGCGGTCACTGCAACCGCCGGCGTCTTGGCGACTAGAGCTTCGAAAGGGGAGTCAGCTTGTTCAAGGTCGGCGACAAAGTGGTGTATCCACACCACGGGGCAGGCACTGTCGTGAAGAAGGAACAGCGCGAGGTGCTCGGCCAGAAGCGCGATTACCTCACGATCAAGATCCTCCACAACGACATGACCGTGAACGTGCCGTGCGAGAACGCGGAGAAGGTTGGCCTCCGCCGCGTGATCGACGAGCAGATGGTCGAGAAGGTACTGAAGGCACTCCAGGGTTCCGGCACGACGATGCCCAAGAACTGGAACCGCCGCTTCAAGCACAACCGCGACAAGATGAAGACCGGCGACATCTTCGAGTTGGCTGAGGTCGTGCGGAACCTGTCGCTGCGCGATCACGAGAAGGGCCTGTCGACCGGCGAGAAGCAGATGTTCGTGAAGGCGAAGAAGATCCTCGCCAGCGAGCTCATGTACGCCAAGGCGATGGACGAGGACGAAGCCGGGGTCTGGCTCGACGAGGTCCTGTCCACCGTCGCAAACGGCAAGAAGCGAACCGCGAAGGCCACCGCGGCCGCGAGCGCCTAGCGCCCGCCGCGCGCCACGTCGTTGTCCGTCTGGGCCGTGCTCGCCGCCGCCGGCCGCGGCGAGCGGCTCGGCGGCGCAGTCGACGGCCCGAATCCGGACCGGCCGAAGGCATTCGCACAGCTTCACGGCCGGCCGCTCGTCGCCGAGAGCCTCGAGCGGCTCGAGGGGTGCGAGTGGATCGACGCGATCGTCGTGGTCGCGCCTCCCGACTGGGAGGAGCCGGTGATCCTGCTCGCGGAGGAGCTTGGCTGCGGGAAAGTCGTCGCCGCCGTCGCCGGCGGCGCGTCGCGCGCCGAGTCGGTCTGCATCGGCGTCGGCGAGGTCGGCGACGACGCAGCGGTCATCCTCGTCCACGACGCTGCGAGACCGCTGGTCTCGAGCTCCGTGATCGAGCGCCTGCTCGCTGCCCTGAACGAAGGGTGGGACGGCGCGATTCCGGGCCTGGCGCTGGTCGACACGGTCAAGCGTGTACGCGACGGAACGGTCGTGGAAACCCTCGCCAGGGAGGAGCTGGCCGCGGTGCAGACGCCCCAGGCGTTCGTCGCCTCCGTCCTGCGCGAGGCGGTGGCGGGAGGCGACGCGGCGACCGACTGCTCGTCGCTCGTCGAACGCCGGGGCGGACGGGTGACCATCGTCCCCGGTGATCAGCGGCTTCAGAAAGTGACCACCCCAGAGGATCTCGCGCTCGTCGAGTCCTGGCTCGCTGCCGAATCGTGATCGTCGACTACCACATGCACCTCCGCGACCCGGAGGAGCGCATCGAGCACGCGTTCGAGGCGGTCGAACGGTTCGTCGAGACCGCGGCCGCGCGCGGCGTCGACGAGATCGGGTTCACCGAGCACGTCTACTACTTCCGCCAGACGCTGCCGCTCTGGACGCTCGAGTACCAGACTGAGCGTTGCGTGTACGACCTCGGGGCCTACGTGGACGCGGTGCTCGAGGCCAAGCGCCAGGGCATGCCGGTGAAGCTCGGTCTCGAGGTCGACCACGTCGGCGACCGGCAGGACGAGCTCGCCTCGATTCTCGAGCCCTATCCGTGGGACTTCCTGCTCGGGTCCGTGCATTGGGTCGACGGGCTGGCGATCGACCAGGAGCCGGGCCTCTGGGCGGTCGCGTCGGTCGAGGAGGTGTGGCAGCGCTACTTCGCGGCCCTCGTCCAGCTGGCGGGATCCGGGCACGTCGACGTGCTCGCGCATCCCGATCTGGCGAAGATCTTCGGCCGGCGCCCCGAGCGGATCGAGTACCCGCCGCTGACCGGCGTGGCGCTCGAGATCTCCACGAACGGGCTCTATAAACCGGTCGGCGAGCTATACCCCGACGCGGCGTTCCTCGAGGCGGCGGGGCTTCCGATCACGCTCGCCTCGGACGCGCACGTTCCCCAGAACGTGGGCCGGAACCTCGATCGCGCCGTCGACCTCGCGCGGACCGCGGGCTACGACACCGTCACGGTCTTCGACCGCCGGCAGGCGCGGCAGGAGCCGCTCGGATGATCGATTCAGGCGGTGGAGAGATCGGCACGGAATCGGCGCAGTCGTGCCACGGACACGCGCGCGATCGGCGGGTAGGATCGCCTGCGGGAGGCGGGTGGACATCCCCGATCCCCTCCCCGGGTGGGGCGATGGAAGGAGCGGGCCGGTGCTGAGCGAGGGGGAGCTTCGGATCGGCCTCGGGGTCGATGCTCACGCACTCGAGGACGGCGTCCCGCTCGTGCTCGGCGGCGTGCGTGTTGAGAGCCCGCGCGGGCTCGCCGGTCACTCCGACGGGGACGTGATCACGCATGCGCTGATCGACGCGATCCTCGGCGCGGCGAACATGGGCGACATCGGCTCGCTCTTCCCGTCCGACGGGAGCACACCGCCGGGGGTGTCGTCGCTCGTTCTGCTGGAGGACGCCTATGCGCGCGTCCGCGCCGCCGGGTGGGAGCTCGTGAACGCCGACTGCGTCTTCGTCGGCCAGGAGCCTCGGTTGGCACCGATGCGGGACGAGATGAGCACTGGGCTCGCCGCCGCGCTCGGCGTCGACGGCGACAGAATCACCGTGCGGGCGACGACGACCGACGGGCTCGGCTTTACCGGGCGCGGCGAGGGGCTCGCCGCGCAGGCCGTCGCATTGCTTCGTCGGGTCTAGACAACGCCCGTCGCATCGCGTCCTCGAGCCGGTCGAGCGCGAGGTCGAGTTCGTCGGCGGGATAGTCGAGATGCTCCTGGACGCGCGCGACAGAGCCTCGGAGAGCCGGAAACCCGGCGACGACGTACCGGTCGCCGAGCTTCGTCAGCTCGAGCAACGACGACCGTCCGTCATCCGGGTTCGGTCGGCGTTTGACGTGACGCCGCGCTTCGAGACGACGAAGGTAGCTCGACAGCGTCGTCGGCCGCATCCCCAGCAGGTTCGCAAGCTCCGTCGGGGTGATCGGCTGAAACGCCCGGATGGCGCTCGCGACAGCGAACCCGTTCGGATTGAGTCTCTCCCGCCGCATGGCGGTGTCGACCAGGTCGTTGGCGAGCTGGCCCAGGATGAAGAGCCGAAAGAGGACGTTGCGCCGGCGTGACTCGAGTTTGCTCATTTGGTGCGATCTCGTAGTAATGTACTGCGAGGTCGTACTACATGGAGGTCTACGTTGATCAAGCCCATCGTCGCACTTTCCATTCTGATGCTCGCCGTGGCCGGAGCGGTGTCGGCCGCAGCCGCTCTGAGGCCGGCGCGCATCGCGGCGCGGATCACAACGGGACAGGGGCCGTGCTCGGAGAACGGTGGGCTCGGCTACCTCTGGATCAGCAACGCCAGAGACGCGACCATCGTCCGCATCGATCCGGCGACGAACCGGATCGCCGGCCGGATCAAGGTCGGCCCGCAACCGTGCGGGGTTGCGATCGGTGCCGACGCCATCTGGGTGGACGGCTACGGCACCGACAACGTCGAGCGCGTCGATCCCCAAGCCGGGCAGGTCGTCGCGAAGATCCCGGTCGGACCGAGCCTCTGGGACGTCGAGTTCGGAGCGGACGCGGTCTGGGCGACGAGCGAGTTCAACGGAACGGTCGTACGAATCGATCCGGCGACGAATGCGATTACGGCAACGATCAAGGTGGGGACGGCGCCGCGGCAGGTCCGCTACGGCGCGGGAGCGATCTGGGTCGGAAGCCACGCCGGGAAGAGCATCTACCGGGTGGATCCGGCGACCAACCGGGCGCGTGCGGTGCCGGTTGGACTCTTCTCGCCCGATTCTGTTGCGGTCGGCGACAGTGCGATCTGGATCGCCTCCAGCGCCGACCGGTTCGTGGTCCGGCTCAACCCGCGGACGCTGCGCGTCGTCGGGCGCGTCAAGGTCGGGCTCGGCCCGAGCAATCCTGCGATCGCGCCGGACGGGAGCGTCTTCGTCCCGAACAACGGCGACGGCACGGTGAGTCGCATCGACCCGTCGCGGAACAAGGTGGTCGCCACCTACAGGGTCGGGCCGAGACCGTTTCCGGCGGCGACTGCATTCGGCGACGTGTGGGTCCCCATCGCGGGTGGACGGCAGGTGGTGCGCTTCCACATCGGCTGAGGCACGATCTCGCCGTGGCGATCGAGCTGCGCCCGGCGACGGCGTTTCCCCACGCAGAGCTCGTGGCGCTGTTCACCGCCGCCTACGAGGGGTATTCGATTCCGTTCGCGGTCGACGAGCCCACGTTCGCTTTCATGGTGGACGCCTTCGATCTCGACCTCGCGCACTCGCTGGTCGCGGTGGATGACGATCGCGCCGTCGGTCTGGCCAATCTCGGTCGCCGCGGACGACGCACGTGGCTCGGCGGCGTGGGCGTGCTCCCGTCGAAGCGTCGCGAGGGGATCGGCGAGTTGCTCACCCGCTCTCTGCTCGATCGCGCGGCGGCGGTGGGCGCGACCGAGATGACGCTCGAGGTGATCGTCGAGAACGAGCCTGCGATCCGGCTCTACGAGAAGCTCGGCTTCGTGCGGCGCCGTGAGCTCGACGTGATCGCGCTCGAGCGCGGCGGCTCCGACGAGGCTGCCGACGAGGTGCCGCTCGCCGTCGCTCAACGCCTCGTTCGTGCGGGTCGCGAGGGTGATGAGCCGTGGCAGCGCTCCGACGACACACTCGCCCACCTCGCGGCGCGCCAGCCCGCCCCCCTCGGACTTGCAGCGGACGACGCTGCGGCGATCTACCGGCTGAGCGGCGAGAGCGTCAGTCTCGTCCAGGCGGCGGGCGACGGCCCCGCCCTGCAGGCTGTGCTCTCGACGCTCCGGGCGAAGGGCACGGTGTCGGCCGTGAACTACCCGAGCGACGGATCGGTTGCCGGTGCGCTGCGGGCCGCGGGAGCGAACGTCACGCTCCGCCAGTACGAGATGGTCAAGCCCCTCGGCTAGGTCGGCTCGAGCGAGTACCCGCGCGTGAGCATCGCCTCGCCCCGCGCGAGACACGACTCCCAGGTGGGCACGTCCCAGCCCAGGGAGTCGGCGAGGCGGACGATCATGTTGAAGAGCGCGGCCACATGGATCGCGTCGATCATCGCCTCGTCCGATACACCTGCGGCTCGCACTGCGTCAGCATCCTCGGGGCCGAGCTCCTCCGGCCGCAGCGTCAGCGTTTCGAGGAAGCCGAGCATCGCCCGCATGCGCTCGTCGACGGGCGCGCTGCGCCAGTCGCTCTCGACCGCCTGCCAGACGTCCTCACCGAGTGCGTACGACGCGACCGCGCCGTGGGAGCGCGTTCAGAACGGGCACTGGTTGAGCGACGAGACGAAGCCTGCGAACAGCTCGCGCTCGCCGGCCGACCACTCCGACGGGCCGCGCATCGCGGCGTCCAGCGCGGCTGAGAACGGCCGCCCGAAGAGCTCGGGCCGGTAGTAGAGCGTCTTGAGGACGCCGGAGGCGCTCGGAAGGCCCCGGGCCTGCGCGATGCGCTCCAGGATCGCGGCCTCGGCCGGGGCGTGGCCGTGGTCGACGACGTCGAGCCTCATTTCAGCGCCCTCAGACCGGCGTCGAGCCGTAGGAGGCCTGCAGAAACCGCAGCCGAGACCGTCTGCTCGAAGATCTTGTCCTCCGAGTAGCCGGCCGCCTTCAGCGCCTCGACGTCCGCGTCGCTGACCGCGTACGCGCCGCTGCGCACCTTGCGGAGGTAGGCCTCGAATTGGGGCGGCGCTTCGCGGTCGGGCTGGGCGGCGGCGCGGAGATTGCCAATCAGCTCGGCGTAGCGGGTCAAGCAAGAAAGTCTATGCGGCGGCAGGAAGCGTGAACGAGATGGTCGCGCCGCCGCCGGGGCGGTTCTCGTGCCAGAGCCGTCCGCCCTGGTGTTCGACCAATCCCCGTGCGATCGCGAGCCCGAGTCCTGAACCGCGTCCGCTCTCGTCGGAGAAGCCCCCGCCCGTGTCCTCGACTGTGACGCAGACCTCGTTCGCGAGCGGGCGCACGCGAACGGCAACGGATCCGTCGGTGGGCGTGTGGCGGAGCGCATTCGCGAGCAGGTTGTAGAGGACGCGCTCGACCTTCTCGGGGGCGCAGCGGACGGTGGGCGAGCCGTCCACGTCCGCGGTCAGGGTGATCCTGCGCGCAACTGCCGCCGGCTCGATCCCGAGCAGGCATGCCTCGATCAGCGGGTCGAGCTGCGCCTCTGCCAGCTCGAGGGTGAGAACACCCGCGTCGATCCGGGCGAGCTCGAAGAGGTCGTCGACGATGGTCGATAGCACACGCACCTGCTCGCGCAGCGAGGAGAGATACTGCTCGGGCTCGACGAGGCCGTCCTCGAGCGCCTCGAGCATTGCCTGCATCGAGGCGAGCGGCGTGCGCAGGTCGTGGCTCGCCCAGGCGACGAGCTGGCTCCGGACGTCGAACAGCTTCTCGAGGTTCGCGGCCATCTCGTTGAAGGCGGCACCAAGCTCGGCGAGCTCGCGCGGCCCGCTCTCAGGGGCGCGGACATGGAGGTCTCCTGCGGACAGCTCCGTCGAGGCGGTCCGCAGGCGCTGCACGGGGCGGGCGATCGAGCGTGCGACGACGAGCCCTGCGAACACCGCCGCGGACGAGGAGGCGGCCGCGACGAAGAGCAGCGTCATGTCGTGCCCGGAGCTGAACATCACCGTCCCGGAGACCGATACTGCGGTCAAGGGGAGCGCGACGCAGACGAGCGCGAGCCCGGTCAGGCGGAGGCTCGCACTCGGCAGCCGGATCAGGACGAGCGCCGACAGGAGGCCTGCTGCGAGCGTCGCGCCGGCGACGATCAGCGCGAAGGCGATCATGGACAGAACCGGTAGCCGACGCCCCAGACCGTCTCCAGGTGGCGCGGCTTCGAAGGGTCGTCTTCGATCTTCTCGCGCAGACGGCGGACGTGGACCGTGACCGTGCCCGTATCGAAGGCAGGCTCGTACCCCCAGACCCGGTCCATCAGCTGATCGCGCGAGAAGACACGTCGAGGATGTGAGGCGAAGAACCAGAGCAGGTCGAACTCCTTGGCCGTCAGCCTGAGCGGTCGGCCTGCCTTGGTCACCTCGCGAGCGCCCGCGTCGAGCGCGAGGTCTCCGTTGACGATCCGCTCGCTCGATCCGGCCGTCTGGCGCGCACGCCGGAGTACGGTTCGCACGCGCGCGGCCAGCTCCCGGGGCGAGAACGGCTTCGTCAGGTAGTCGTCCGCGCCCAGCTCGAGCCCGACGATTCGGTCGGCCTCCTCGGCCCGAGCGGTGAGCATGATCACGGGGAGCTCGGAGCGGGAGCGGATCCACTGACAGAGCTGGAGCCCGTCCATGCCGGGAAGCATCAGATCGAGGACGACGAGGCTCGGCTCGTGGCTGAGCAAGAGCTCCTGCGCATCGAGCCCGTCGCCGGCCTCGAGCGTCTCGTAGCCCTCGCGCTGCAGGTAGCGGACGACGACGTCCCTGACGATCGGCTCGTCGTCGACGACGAGAACAGTCGCCATCCCGGAATTGTGCCCGCAGCAGGCTTACGAAACCGTGAATTCGACTCTTCTAAGCATCTCGAAAGGGTCCCGTAAGAAACGTCTCCTACCGTCGGCCGGGCAAGCCATCCCGAGGAGGAGCCGTGAAGAAGGCACTGTTCGCACTTGTTCTGGCCGGAGCGCTGGCTTTCGTCGCCGTGCCCGCATGGGCCGACTCGATCCACCATTTCAGGCAGGCCGCGACCGAGGGCTTCTACCGCGGCCAGACGATCGAGTACCTCGACTTCGGTCCCGTGAAGTTGAAGACGGGCAACAAGGTGGCGCCGCTCTGGTCGATCACGAACGGCGTGGAGGACCAGTACAACATCGTGGACGTCGTGCCCGGGCAGAAGGGCTACTCGCCGCTGTGGGAGGTGACCCTGCTGACGTGGAAGGACGGTGTCACGCCGCGGAAGCTCACCTCGGCGGCCGCCGCCCGTAAGGCGCTCGCAGCCGGAGATCTGACCGCGAAGAAGCCGGGCGTCGTGGTCAACTGCCCGATCATCTAGCCGGGAAGCGAGACGAGACCCGAGTCGACCTGGACGAGGCCGTCGCGCTCAAGCGACGCGACGGCCTCCGGGTCGATCGCGGCCGGGTGCGGTTTCTCCGAGACGAGCCGCAGCAGCCGCGCCCGGCGCTGGCGGAACGATCCCTCGAACGGCCCCTGCTTCCGTTTCGGCTCGTAGCGCTGTCCGGCCGAGGGGCAGTTCCCGCCGAGCGGGCAGATCCCGCACCGGGGCACGCGGGCGAGACAGACGGTCGCGCCCAGGTCGAAGAGCGCCTGAGCCGCCTCCGGGCCGAAGATCGCGCCGGTACGGGAGAGCACCCGTCCGACATTGACGTCCACCGGCAGGACCGGACGGCCGAAGGCGAAGTTGCCGATCGCAGCTGCCGTATACGGCCCGACACCGGGTAAGTCGGTCAAGTCGTCCGGCCAGCCGTGGTCCTCGACCAGCCGGGCCGCTCGGTGGAGCGCCAGCGCCCGCCGGTTGTAGCCGAGGCCCTGCCAGGCGCGGATCACGTCCGCCGGTGCGGCCGCCGCGAGGGACTCGATCGTCGGCCAGCGGTCCAGCCACTCGAGGTAGCGTGGCACGACGCGGGAGACCTGCGTCTGCTGGAGCATCACCTCGGAGACGAGGATCGCGTACGGGTCGCGCGTTCCCCGCCAGGGGAGATCGCGCCCGTTCCTGCTGAACCAGGCCATGAGCGGCTCGATCACGGCGAGACCCTAGCTCGGCGCTTATGGACCAGGACACGAAGTCTGCTTGTCGTGCGCTGAACGCGATGGGTAGCGTGGCAAGGTGACGAGGCGCGGCTGGGTCCTGTTCCTGGCGATGTCCGTGATCTGGGGCATTCCGTACCTCATGATCCGGGTCGCGGTCGAGGAGATCAGCCCCGGCACACTGGTCTTCCTCAGGACGGGGCTCGCCGCACTGCTCCTCGTTCCGATTGCCGCCGCGCGCGGAGAGGTCGGGGCTGCGCTCGTCCGGTGGCGTTGGCTCGTCGTCTTCACCGCGATCGAGATCGCGATCCCCTGGGTCTTGCTCGCGAGCGCCGAGACGCACGTTTCCAGCTCGCTCGCAGCATTGATCATCGCCGGCGTGCCGCTGGTCGGTGCGGCGATCGTGCGCGCATCCGGTGAACGCCTCGGCCGCTCGAACCTCGCCGGGCTGTTGGTCGGGTTGGCCGGCGTCGGAGCGATCGTCGGGACCGAGATCGGCGGCAGCGCGACGGCGTTCCTCGAGCTCGGGGCGGTCGCCGTCTGCTACGCAGTCGGACCGATCATCCTCGCGCGTTACCTCGACGAAGCCCCGGCGCTCGCCGTGGTCGCCGTCTCGCTCGGGATCGCGGCGCTCGCGTACGCACCGGTCGCTGCGTTCAGCCCGCCCGACGGGATGCTCTCCGGCCGGGTGATCGCGTCCGTGCTCGGGCTTGCGTTCCTGTGCACGGCTCTCGCGTTCCTGCTGTTCTTCGCCCTGATCGCGGAGATCGGACCGGTGCGGGCGACCGTGATCACGTACGTGAACCCTGCGGTCGCGGCGATCGCGGGCGTGACGATCCTCGACGAGACGTTCACCACGGGCATGGGCGTCGGGTTCGTCCTCGTCCTGGTCGGATCGTTCTTCGCCACGAGGCCGGGGGCGAAGCGCCGGCCGGCGCCGGCCCTCCTCGAGCCGGCCGTCGCCGAGACCAAGACGTAGGCCTGTCCCCGCCGCAGACCTGACCTGACCGCTAGCGTCCGCGCATGGGCATCGACGGCTTCGTCGACGTACACAGCCATGTGATCCCGTCCGGCGACGACGGCGCTCGAGACGTCGCCGAAGGGCTCGAGCTCTGCCGGCAGGCCGCCGAGCAGGGAACCCGTCTGCTCTTCGGCACCCCGCACGCCCACATACCGACCAGTCCGTACCCGCTGACGACGAAGCGCATCGAGCGTGCGCGCGCCTGCCATGAGGAGATGAAGGACGAGTGCGCTGCCTTCGGACTGGAGCTTCGGCTGGGCTGGGAGCTGGCGCCGAGCGGAGTGCTCGTCGGCGAGGTCGAGGACTACGAGCTCGAAGGGACGGGAGCGGTGCTGGTCGAGTTCCCGGGACCGTGGTTCGAGTACGCCGATCCGCTGGCGGCGCTTCGAGGTCAGATCGAGCAGATCCGCGCCGCCGGGCTCGGCATCGTCCTGGCGCACCCGGAGCGGTCGATCGAGATCCAGCGACGGCCCGAGCTCGTCCTCACCTTCGTCGCCGGCGGGGCACTGATCTGCTTCAACGGTGACTCGTTCGTCGGTGACCATGGGGTGGGGCCGGAACGCTGTGCGTGGCGGCTGCTCGAGCTCGGCGTCGGCGATCTGATCGCCTCGGATGCGCACCGGCCGGGCCGGCCGAGCCGGCTGCGCGAAGCCTTCGACGTCGTCTCCGATCGCATCGGCCGCGAGCGGGCAGTAGCGCTCGTCGACGGCTCGGCGCTCAGCCGGCTCCACGTGGTAGACGAGATCGTCACCTGAGACGGCCGGTCTCGGCCGCATCCTTAACACGAGCCTTACCTGCGCGGCGTCAAATGTAAGTGACGATGGTGTGTCTCCGGATCACGGCGAAGCGGGAAGCGGAGCGGGCGATCGCCGCCCAGCTCGAGCGGTACGGCTGCCGGGTCGTCGATCGGGCTCCCGGCGAGCTGCGTGTGGAGTTCCCGCTCGCCGACGACGACCGCGAGGCGCTGATCGAGACGCGGCTGTACCTCGGGCCGCGTATCCACTCGGTGCTCTCGGCCCAGCCGGCCTGAGGCGCCGGCTACGAGTGGCGCTCGACGAACGCGAGCGTCCGCGCCCAGGCATCGTCGGAGGCGTCCTGGTACTGCTCCTGCTTGCGGTCGAAGAAGGAGTGGGGTGCGCCGTCGTAGGTGACGATCTCGTGCTCGACACCGGCCGCAGTCAGCGCCGCGTCGAAGGCCGCATTCATCTCGGGCGGAATGTTGGGGTCGTCGCCGGCCTGAAGCGCGAGGATCGGCGCCCTCATCTCGCCGGCGCGGCTCGCGGGCCCGATCCAGTTGTCCCGATCGCCGGAGCCGCCGTAGAAGCCGATTGCACCCACGAGCCCGTGACCTCCCGTGGCGGCGAGCCACGAGAGCCGACCGCCGAAGCAGAAGCCGACCGTGAAGATCGAGGTGAGCCCGCGGTCCCGGAGATAGGCGACGGCGGCGGCGATGTCCGCCTGCACCTCGGCCTCGCTCGTCTGAGCGACGTGGTCCATGTACGGGAAGTCGTCGTCGCGCTCGCCGACGCCCGCCGTCCGGCCGAAGTAGTCGATCGCGACGGCGGGGATGCCTTGCTCGGCGAAGCGAAGCGCGAGCTCCTCGTAGAACCGGTAGAGGCCGCGGACGTCCGGGAGGACGACCACCCCGGCGGCGCCGGGATCCTCCGGCTCTGCGGCGAAGGCGGCGAAGCGGTTCCCGTCGGACGCCTCCAGCACCAGATCCTCGTGCTCGACCGCGGCGC
The DNA here is from genome assembly GCA_046732255.1 of Actinomycetota bacterium. Lineage (GTDB taxonomy): Bacteria > Actinomycetota > Thermoleophilia > Gaiellales > Gaiellaceae > DATBLE01. The sequence continues at coordinate 48,899 of JBKPMR010000012.1, read as the reverse complement.
CCGAGACGGGCGGAATCGGCGGCGAGGAGTCCGGTTCGAAGCACACGCCGCGCCGAGCTTAACGCTTCGCCACCTGGTTACCGGAACGGTGCCGTATCTGCATACACGCGGTCGCTACCTTCGTGGTATGAGCAAGCAGTACCTGATCCTGATCGAGGACCTGGTCCGCGAGGGACGCTCCGAGCGGGAGATCGACAAGATCGTCCGCGAGGTTGTCGCCGAGGACGAGCGCGTCGAGGGTGTCGGCGACGACACCGCGGCGACCGACCTGCCGGCCGCGGCCTAGTCGCTCCCGCAACCCCCACCCAAAGGGTGGGGAGCCGTTCCCGCCGCCCTCGAGGGCAACGCTATCGCCGATCGCGTGCCGCGCCCGCCACGGCTTCGTGCCGAGTGCGGAACTATTCGGTCGCTGGCCGTGCGGTTACGCTCAGCCGGTGCAAGCGGTGGTGGTCACGCGAAGCGGTGGGCCGGAGGTGCTCGCCCTCCAGGACGTGCCCGCACCGGAGCCCGGGGGAGCTGTTCGTCGACGTCACCTTCGCGGGCGTGAACTTCCGCGACATCTACGAGCGGCGCGGCGGCTACGGTCACCCGCCGCCGCTGGTGGCCGGAATCGAAGGGGCGGGTCGAGTCGTCGCGATCGGCGAAGGGGTAACTGAGGCGGCGGTCGGCGCCCGCGTTGCCTGGAACAACGCCCACGGGAGCTACGCGGAGCAGACGGTCGTCCCCGCCGATCGAGCGGTGCCAATTCCGGACGGCCTCGGCGACGAACTGGCCTGCGCCGCGCTCCTCCAGGGCATGACCGCCCACTACCTGACTCGCTCCACCTACGAGATTCAGCCGGGCGACGAGGTGCTCGTCCACGCAGCCGCCGGCGGCGCCGGGCGGCTGGTCGTCCAGATGGCGAAGGCCCGCGGCGGCCGGGTGACGGCAACAACCTCGGGCGGCGAGAAGGCAGAGCTTGCACGCAGCGCGGGCGCCGACTCCGTGATCGGGTACGACGAGGTTTCCGAGGGACGCTTCGTGGTCGTCTACGACGGCGTCGGAGCGGCTACCTTCGACCGGTCTCTCGCGTCCCTGCGTCCGCGCGGAATGCTCGCCCTGTACGGGGCGGCGAGCGGGCCTGTCGCGCCGTTCGACCTGTCGCGCCTCCAGGGAGGGGGTTCGCTGTTCGTGACCCGACCGACGCTCGTGAACTACGTGGCAACCCGCGAGGAGCTGCTTCGGCGCGCGGGCGACGTGTATGGATGGTTGGCCAAGGGCTCGCTGGACGTCCGCATCGGCGGCATCTACCCGCTCGAGGATGCGCGCCGGGCCCAGGATGACCTGGAGTCGCGGCGCTCGTCGGGCAAGCTGCTGCTCGCCATGCACGCAGGCTGATCGCCATGCGCGGACGGCGCCTCGAGGAGTGGGCCGCCCGTGATTGGAGGCGCCGGCGTCGAATCGAGTACGACGCCCGTGATGACTCCTTCCGGCGGATGGAGGTCAATGCACGCACCGTCTCGGGCAACCACCTGGCTGTCGACGCCGGCGTCGACCTGCCGTACATCAGCTACACCGACGGCGCGCGGCGCATGATAAGCCGATGAAGCGCGTCCGCTTCGCTCCCAGCCCGACCGGAACGCTGCACATCGGGAACGCCCTGTCGGCCGTCGCCAACAGAGACTTCGGAGATTGGATGCTGCTCCGGATCGACGACACCGATCCTGCTCGCAACGTGCCCGGGGGCGAGGACGCGATCGTCGGCGATCTCGACTGGTTGGGCGTGGCGTGGGACGACGGGCCGTCCCGGCAGTCGGAGCGCGGGGAGCGGTATCGGGCGGCGGCGGCTCAGCTCGGCGTGACGAGGTTCGACGGTGTCACCCTCCTCCGAGAGGACGGGTCCGCGACCTACCAGCTGGCCTCGGTCGTGGACGACATCGACTTCGGGATCACGCACGTGATCCGCGGGAACGACCACCGGCCCAACGAGCCGCTGCACCGTGCGCTCCACGAGGCGCTCGGGACGGTGCCGCCGGAGTACGTCCACCACGGGCTCATCCTCGGCGCCGACGGCAAGAAGTTGTCCAAGCGCGCCGAGGGGGGGTCGGTCGCGTCGCTCCGCGATTCCGGGATCCCCGCCGAGGCGGTGCGGAGGTACCTCGAGGAGCTCGGGCTGCCGCGGCATGACGTTCATCTCGATCTCGCCCGGATACGGCGACTCGCGATCGAGGCGATCGAGGCGTTGTCGGACGAGGAGCTCGCGGCGCGGGCCGGAGTCGATCGGCAGTGGGCGCCGGTGATGCGCGGAGCCCGCGATCTGGCCGAGGCGCGCGAGTACGCGCGGCAGGTTGCCGATCCGCCGACGGCCTCAGTCGCCGACCGGGAGACGCTGGAACGCTTCGCCGAGCTCGTCGATCTGCCGCCCAGGGACCTGATCCGCGAGCTGCGGGCGGCCGGCGGGGATCTCAAGGCGCTGCGCCTGGCACTGACCGGTCGTCCGACCGGGCCCGAGCTGCGTGCCGTGCTTGCGGCGCTGCCTCGTGAGGAGGCGCTCCGTCGGGTCCAGTCTGCCCTGACCTAGAGCGTTCGCAGTCGGGGCGTACGCAGGTGTCGTCACGGAATCGACACAGTCATGCGCGTGTTCGCCGGGTATCGTCGGTTGCGAGGGAGGAGGGACGAGACCCACCCTCGGGCGGGGGCTGCTGGCGAGCCGGTAGGTGGGGTCTGCTGCGAAGATGGACGCGATGCGTCTCTACAACACGTTGACGCGGCGGCTCGAAGAGCTGCCTCCGTCGCCCGGGCCGATCCGCATGTACGTGTGCGGCTCGACGGTCTACCAGCGAATCCACGTCGGCAACTCGCGGCCCTTCGTGCTCTCCATGTGGCTCCGCCGCTACCTCCGCACACGCGGCTACGAGGTCACCCTCGTCCACAACATCACGGACGTGGACGATCACATCTACGAGGAGGCGGCCAAGCTCGGCAAGGGCAGCCGCGAGCTGGCCGAGGAGGCAACCGCGTGGTTCATCGAGGACACCGACGACCTCGGGCTCGGGCGTCCCGACGTCGAGCCTCGCGCCAGCGGGACGATTCCCGAGATCGTCGCCTTCATCGAGGCCTTGATCGGTGACGACCTTGCCTACGAGTCCGAGGGCGACGTCTACTTCCGGGTTGCCTGTTACCCCGAGTACGGCCGGCTCTCCGGCGCGCAGCTGGACGACATGGTCGCCCAGGAGCCGAACCCCCTGAAGGAGGATCCGCGCGATTTCGCGCTCTGGAAGTCACAGAAGGCGCACGAGGACGCCGCCTGGGACTCGCCGTGGGGCCCCGGCAGGCCCGGCTGGCACATCGAGTGCTCGGCGATGGCTGAGAAGCACCTCGGTCCTGAGTTCGAGATCCACGGGGGAGGGCTCGACCTGCGCTTCCCGCACCACGAGAACGAGCTCGCGCAGTCGCGCTCGCGCGGCTATCCGTTCGCCCGGATCTGGATCCACAACGGGATGCTCGAACTGGGCGACGAGAAGATGTCGAAGTCGCTCGGCAACGTCGTCACCCTGCGTAACGTTCTCGACATCTGGGGTCGCGAGGTGCTGCTCCTCTACCACCTGGGCGGGCACTGGCGGAAGCCGGTCGACTTCACGGACGAGGCGCTGGAGAGCGCCCGAACGCAGCTGGCGGGATTCCGCGAGGCGCTCGTCCTGCCGGAGCGCGACGGCGCCGACGAGTGGGGCCGGCTGGAAGCGGCACTGGACGACGACTTCAACACGCCGGCGGCACTCGCTGTGCTTCATGACTGGTCGTCGCGCGGGGCGCGGAGCCTTCTGGCCCGCGGGCTCGACCTCTTCGGACTTGCGACCACATTCGAGCCGCCGGACCGGATCCTCACGCTGCTGCGGGACCGCGACGCCGCTCGGGCGGGTAAGGACTTCGAGCGAGCCGATGCGCTCCGGACCGCCGCGGCCGACGACGGCTGGCTCGTCACGGATCATCCGGGCGGCTCGGTCGTGTACCCGAAGCCGTGACCACGGAGCTCGTGTACGGCCGGCGCGCCGTGCGGGAGGCGCTGCGAGGGCGCCGTGAGGTGCTCGAGCTCCTTGCCACCGAGCGCGCTGCGCGGGACGGCTGGCAGCGGAAGCCGAAAATCGTGCCGGAGAAGGCACTGAACGAGCTGGCCGGCACCCGTGACCATCAGGGGGTGGTCGCCCGGGTCGAGCCGTTCCGCTACGGCGACGCGTACGAGCTCGCCGCCCGTGACGATCCGCTGCTCGTCGTGCTCGACCAGGTCACCGATCCCCGGAACCTCGGCGCTGTGATCCGGTCTGCCGAGGGAGCGGGGGCGACGGGCGTGATCCTTCCCGCGCACCGTTCCGCACGGGTGACGCCGGTGGTCGCGCGCTCCTCGGCGGGAGCGGTCGAGCATTTGCCGGTCGCGGTTGTTCCAAACCTCGCGCGCTACCTGAACGAGGTGAAGGGACCGCAACTCTGGGTCTACGCCGCCGACGCGGCCGGCACGCCCATGGCCGAAGTAGACCTGTCGGGGGGACTGTCCCTCGTCTTCGGGGCAGAGGGCAAGGGGCTGCGGCCGCTCGTCCGTCGCGCGTGCGACGCCACCGTGTCGATCCCGTTGACCGGCCGGGTCGAGTCGCTGAACGTGTCGGTTGCAGCCGCCGTGCTGCTGTACGAAGCACGGAGGCAACGTGCCTGACCCGACGCTGTACCTGTTCGACGGCTACAACCTGCTCCACGCCGGCGACTACCGCGACGTCCGGGAGCTCGTCGACCGGCTGGCGAGCTTCGTCGCCCAACAGGGAGCCCGCGGCGTCGTCGTCTTCGACGGCCACGGAGACGACCTCGACCGCGGCCCGCTCCAGGTGCGCTACGCACCGCACGCGGACACGGTGCTCGAACGGCTCGCCGCCGAGCACCGAGACCGCGAGCAGGTCTGTCTCGTCTCCTCGGACATCGCGGTGCGCGGAACTTCTGGCGTCGAGGTCCGGAAGCTGTCGTCGAAGACCTTCCTCCGCGACCTCGGCTCGACCGAGCACCAGGAGCCGGCGCCGCTGCGCCTCTCAGAGCGGCTGGACGACGCAACGCGCGAGAAGCTGGAGAAGCTGCGCCGAGGCCAAGAAAACTAGCGAGTGGAAAAATTGCAAAAACTCTTGTAACTTTTGCAAGAGGGTGCTATCTTCCGCCTCAACTTGAGGGTGAGACTTGTAGCGTCGCACCCAACCTGGCCCCCGGATACAGGAGACTCCCGATGCCCGCTCATGCAGCCGTCGCAGGTCGGACACAGCAGAAGTCTCAACGTGAACTCGAGGATCTGCAGCTCGTCATGCGCGTCCGCAACGGTGACGAGCGGGCCCGTGAGACCCTGATCCAGCGGTACACCGGCTTCGTGCGCATGAAGGCGAGCTCGTACTTCATCGCCGGCGGCGAGCCGGAGGACCTGGTGCAGGAGGGCCTGATCGGGCTCTGCAAGGCGATGCGTGACTTCCGCCCGGACAAGGAGACGTCATTTCGGTCGTTCGCCGAGCTGTGCGTGACGCGCCAGATCATCACGGCGATCAAGACGGCGACGCGCTTCAAGCACGCGGCCCTGAACACCTACGTGTCGTTCTCGCAGACACCGGCGGGCCAGGACCCGGATTCCGACGTGACGCTCGGCGACGCGCTCCCCGGCTCGCACGTCCACGACCCGTCGGTGGCGGTGATCTCGACCGACGAGCTGAAGAGCCTCGTCTTCTGCCTCGGCACCGGCCTGTCCCCGCTCGAGTCGGACGCCCTCCGCATGTATCTCGAAGGGTCGTCGTACGAGGACATGGCCGAGGTGCTCGCCTGCGACACGAAGGCGATCGACAACGCTCTCCAGCGGGTCAAGCGGAAGATCCTGCAGCACCAGCGCTCGCGCGAAGTTCTGCAGTAAGCCGCGTACCATAGGGCTGGGCGCCGGAGTAGCTCAGTTGGTAGAGCAGCTGATTTGTAATCAGCAGGCCGTGGGTTCGAGTCCCTCCTCCGGCTTTGACGCCAAGGTGACGCGGACACAAGGCACGGAGGACAGGCTGAAGCCTGTCCCTTCTGCCGGTCTGTCTCGCGTGTCCGTTCTGCTGCTACCCGATCGCGGCGAGCGCCTGCTCGAGGTCGGCCCAGAGGTCGTCCGCGTCCTCGAGGCCGACCGACAGGCGGAGCAGGTCGACCGGAACGCGGTCGCCCTCCCAGCGGTGGCGCGATTCCATCGTCGAGTCGACACCGCCCAGCGAGGTCGCGTTCTTGATCAACACCGTCGCCCGTTCGATCGGGACTGGGTCGCCGTCGACGTCGAACGAGAGCAGCCCGCCGAACCCGGGGTAACGCACGGTCTGAACCGCAGGGTGCGCGGCCAGCCGCTCGGCGAGCACGCGGGCGGTCTCGGTCTGCCTCTCGACACGCACGCGGAGCGTCTTCAGCCCGCGGGTCACGAGCGCCGCCGTGTCGGCCGAGCAGATCGGGCCGGTGCAGTGGCGGAAATGGAAGAGGTGGTTGTAGTCCGCCTCGTGCTTGCAGACGACGGCGCCTGCCATCGCGTCCGAGTGGCCCGTCAGGTACTTGGTCGCCGAGTGGAGCACGAGGTCGGCTCCCTCGGTCAGCGGGTTGAGATAGATCGGTGTCGCGACCGTGGAGTCGACGACCACTTTGGCCGGGTGCGCAGCGGCCGCGGCTAGGTCGGGCATCGTCAGGAAGGGGTTCGACGGCGCCTCGAGCCAGATCAGATCTGCCTCGGCCGGCGGCGGCCCGGTCTGGTCGAACCCGACCGTTTCGAGTCCCCACGGTTCGAGGACATCCCGCATGAGCACTCCGACGCCGAAGTAGCCTCCCTCGGCCAAGGCGATCTTCTGTCCCGGCCGGAGCAGTGCGAGGAGGATCGACGTGGCTGCGGCCATCCCCGAGGAGAAGAGGAGAGCCCGCCCGCCCTCGAGCTCGCCGAGCTTCCGTTCTGCCTCGACCCCCGTCGGGTGCGCCTCGCGGACGTAGCTGAACTCGCCCGGCTCTCCGTCCTTGAACGGCCAGACGCTTCTCCGGTCGACGGTCATCAACCGAGACTACCGGCGGGCTCGGGGCGCAACTCCTCCAGCTTCCCCATGCGCGCCAGCTCGGGGAACATCCTGATCGAGGCAAGCGCGATTCCGATCGTGGCGATCCCGCCGCCGACGACGGTTGCGACTGCCCCGAAGAGCGCTGCCACCGCACCGGACTCGAATGCGCCGAGCTCGTTCGAGGCGGAGATGAAGACCATCTCGACCGCGCCCACCCGGCCGCGGAGCTCGTTGGGCGTGACGAGCGCGACCGTCGTCGAGCGGATGTTGACGCTGATCATGTCTACGAAACCGGCAACCGCGAGCGCGACGAGGGTGAGCGGGAGCCACGTCGACAGCCCCCAGACGATGTTGGCCGCGCCGAACAGGATGACCACGGCGATCAGCGTCGGCCCCGCCGCGCGGCTCAGTGGCCGCCGGGTGAGAATGAGCGCCGCACCGAGAGCTCCGACCGCGGGCGCCGCCCGGAGGACGCCGAGGACGACCGGTCCGCCGTCGAGAATGTCCCGCGCGTAGATCGGCAGCAGCGCGACGCCGCCGCCGACGAGGACGGCGAAGAGGTCGAGCGTGATCGCGCCGAGCAGCATGCGGGTGCGCCAGACGAAGCGAATCCCGCCCACGAGGCCGGCAAGCCCGACCGGCGCGTCGGCCTGGTGCGTCCGCACCCGGAGCGCGGCCATCGACGCTCCCGCAACGGCGAAGAGCAACGCCGCGAGGCCGTACACGGCTACTGCCTGCCACGCGAAGAGCAATCCGCCGACCGCGGGTCCCGCGATCACCGCGATCTGACCGGCGACCGACCGCAACGCCACCGCGCCGGGAACCAGATCCGGCGGGACGACCTCCGGCGTCAGCGCCTGGTACGCGGGCCAGCCCAGCGCGCTCGCAGCGCCGGTCAACGCGGCGAGGAGGAAGAAGGGCCAGACCACGTCTACGTCGGCGACCGTGACGACGAGCAGCCCGGCAGAGACGCCGGCCATCAGCGCGAGCGCCAGTGCGGCGACGAGCCGCCGCGGCAGCCGGTCGGCGAGGTGGCCGGCCGGCAGCGCGAGCAGAAGTAGCGGTACGAACTCCGCCAGCCCGATCAGGCCGAGGTCGAGCGCGTCCCGGCTGATGTCGAATACCTGCCAGCCGACCGCGACGGCGATCATGTTCTCGGCGAAGCGCATCGAGAAGATCGCCGACCAGAGAAAGCGGAAGTCGCGCTCCTGCAGGGCGGGCGGGAGTCGTTGCCGCATCGCGCGAACCTAGCAACGAGGCCCGGTTAGGCTCCCGCCAATGGACGAGACCACCGCCGGGAAGATCGAGCGGCTGCGGGCCCTACGCGACGAGGCGGGCCACCAGGGCACCGAGCAGGCGGTCGCGCGGCAGCGGGAGCAGGGCAAGCTCCTCGCCCGCGAGCGCGCGGAGCAGCTGCTCGACCCGGGCTCGTTCGTCGAGCTCGACCGGTACGTGCGTCACCGCGAAGTCGAGTTCGGGATGCGCGAGCGGCGGCCGTGGGGCGACGCGGTCGTCACGGGCTACGGCTCGATCTTCGGCCGCAAGGTCTTCGTCTTCTCGCAGGACTTCACGATCTTCGGCGGGTCGTTGTCGGAGGTCTTCGCAGAGAAGATCTGCAAGGTGATGGACCTGGCGCTGAAGCTCGGCTGTCCGGTGATCGGGATCAACGACTCGGGCGGGGCCCGCATCCAGGAGGGGGTGGTCTCGCTCGCCGGCTACGCCGAGATCTTCTGGCGGAACGTGCAGGCGTCAGGCGTCGTCCCCCAGATCTCGCTGGTCATGGGACCGTGCGCCGGCGGGGCGGTCTACTCGCCGGCGATCACCGACTTCGTGTTCATGGTCGAGGGCTCCTCGTACATGTTCATCACCGGCCCCGACGTGGTGAAGACCGTCACCGGGGAGGAGGTGACGTTCGAGGACCTCGGCGGTGCGACGGCGCATGCAACCAAGTCGGGGGTTGCGTCATTCACCTCGCCCGACGAGGGGGCCTGCCTCGAGGACGCGCGCTACCTGCTCTCGTTCCTCCCGCAGAACAACCTCGAGCCGCCGCCGTTTGCGGAACCGTCCGACCCTCGTGACCGCGAGGCGGCCGAGCTCGACACGGTGATTCCGGACGAGCCGACCAAGCCCTACGACATGAAGCACGTAATCCGGCACGTCGTCGACGACGGCGAGTTCCTCGAGGTGCACGAGCGGTGGGCGGAGAACATCGTCTGCGGGTTCGCCCGCCTCGGCGGCTACCCTGTCGGCGTTGTCGGCAACCAGCCACGGTCGCTCGCCGGCGTCCTGGACATCGACGCGTCCGTGAAGGCGGGGCGGTTCGTCAGGACCTGCGATGCGTTCAACCTGCCGCTCGTGACGTTCGTCGACGTACCGGGCTTCCTGCCCGGGACGGCCCAGGAGTGGGGCGGGATCATCCGCCACGGCGCGAAGCTGCTCTACGCCTACGCAGAGGCGACGGTGCCGAAGCTCACCGTGATCACGCGGAAGGCATACGGCGGCGCCTACGACGTCATGTCCTCGAAGCACATCCGCGCCGACTTCAACTTCGCGTGGCCGACCGCCGAGGTGGCGGTGATGGGGCCCGAAGGGGCGGTCAACATCGTCTTCCGCAAGGAGCTCGAGGCGAACGGCGAACCGATCGCCCGCCGCGCCGAGCTGATCGCCGACTACAAGGAGCGCTTCGCCAACCCGTACACCGCCGCAGAGCGGGGATACGTCGACGACGTGATCGAGCCGCGGCGGACGCGCCCCGTGCTCATCGACGCGCTCGAGACGGCGCGGACGAAGCGCGAGCGCCGCCCGCCGCGCAAGCACGGCAACATCCCTTTGTAGGGCACCCGTTCGTCGCCGCGCCCGACATGCGCGGGCGCGGCACCGTGCGGCTGGGTGTGACTCCAGTCGCGAACGCCGCTGGCGAAGCCGGCGGCGGAGCTCGGAAGGGGGACCGCGGGGGAAACCAGCCGTTTCCCCCGCGCTAAAGGCCGGCTTCGACCAGCGGCCGGCGGCCCCAGGCGAAGCGCTTTCCGTACCAATCGGCCGTGATCGGCGCGAGCGCGACGCCCTGATCCGACGAGTGGACGAACCAGCCGGCACCGAGGTAGATGCCCATGTGGTCGACCTGGGCAGGCTTCGACTTCGGCCCCTGGTCGCCGAAGAACAGGAGGTCGGCCGGTTGGAGCTTCGCGAGCGGGATCCGCCGTGCCGCCGGGACCTCACCGCTCATCGCGTACGTGGTGCGCCCCCTGAGCACGCCCGGCAAGGCGGTCGCGCCGGCATACGGCTGAAGCTTGAACACGCGCCAGACGAACCCCGAGCAGTCGAAGCCGCCGGGCACGAGCATCCCCTTCCCGAATGGATCCTGCGGCACCTCGCTCGTCCCGCCCCAAACGTACGGGTAGCCGACGAGCGAGACGGCCGTCTGCAGGACGGCATGCCGGTAGCCGGCGAGCGGCGCCGGCTGGAAGGTGGCGGCGAGCTTCGCGACGAGGTCGGGGACGCCGGCTCCCAGGCCGAGGATTCGGGCGGCCGAATAGGCGGCCTCGGCGCGGGTGGCAACGTTGTCAGGGCCGAGCTCGAGAACGTCCTGCGAGGCGGGGTGGTTGACCCGCAGACCGATGAGCCGCGCCACCACCTCGGTGCCGAAGTAGCGCGTCGGAACCAGTCCTGCGTTTCGGAGCGCCACGCTGAACTGGCGGGCGGCGGGCAAGAGGCCGAGCGCGTAGACGAGCTGCGCGTCGAGCTGAGAGATCGTCACCGGCGTTCCCGGGGCGAGTGCGCTCTGCACCGACTTGCCGGTCAGACCGGAGACGAGATCGGCGAGCTCACCGGCGGTGAGCGCATCGTCGGGTCGGAACGATGCGGACTTGCCGCCCATCAGGCCGCGGGCGGTCACGACCTTGATCTGCGGCTGAGCCCACGAGGTCGCAGCCGCGGCGGGCGAGGCCGCGAGGAGGGCGAGCACGAGGACGACGAGTGCGCAGCGGGACATCCCCCTGCTCATCGTCCGCTGCCCTCGGCTCCTTTAACGATGAGCACGAAGAGGGCAGGCAGATGATGAGCGCAGAGAGGGACAGGTCTGGCAGACCTGTCCCCGGTTCCTCTTTCAGACCTGTCCCCGGTTCCTTAGGGTGAGCGAGCCGTGACCGTCCGGATCAGACCCGAGCCCAGTGACGAACAGCGTGCGGCGTTGCTGCGGGCGCTCGCCGAGCTCGACGGCGGCCGAGAGGCACCGTCGGCGTGGTGGCAGGCGGGAATCCGCGAAGCGGTCGAGGACGAGCGCGAAGAGAAGGAGTAGGCTCGACCGCCGCTAGGGCCGGCGGCAGGGCTTCGCCTTCGTCGGCCGCTGCCCGGGCCGACAGACCGGGACGCGGGCGACGGCGAATCTGGCGCCGACCGTCGAGCTCGCGCGGAGCGGAACGGTGCATCCACCCTTACCCGAGCACGCTCCGGTCCAGCCCGAGAACACCGAATGCACGCCGGGGTTCGCAGTCAGCCGGATGCGAGAACCTCTGTCGCGAGTGATCGTGCAGTTGGGGGGACAGAGGATGCCGACCGGCGTGCTCGTCACGTTCCCTTGGGCTCGGCCTGCCCGCCGGACGACGACGCTGAGCTCGACCTGCGCGGCGAAGAACGCGACCGCCGTCTGGTCGGACGCGACCGTCACCGTGCACGGGTCGGAGGAGCACGTCCCGCTCCAGCCGACGAACCGCGAGCCCTCTCCGGCAGTTGCAGTCAGCGCCACCGTCGAGCCCTCGTCCCAGGATGTCGAGCACGCCGGCGGACAGGCGACCCCCGGCAGGTCGCTCGTCACCTGCCCGCCGCCGGTGCTCTTCCCGAAGGAGACGTTCAGGACATGCTGCGGCTCGTCGAGGCGGGCGAGCCACGTGGAGTTGTGGAGGTCCCACCAGCCGTGACCGTGCGCGTAGTAGTCGTTATGGCCGGCGTCGAGCTTGACCGCGCTCAGACCCTGGCCCTTGGTGTACGGGTACATCAGGTCGTCGGGGTCGTCGCAGACGTGAGCACTGTCGCCGACGCACGAGTCCGGAGGCCCGCCGGGAGGCACCGCCCCGAGGTTGTGAGTGAGCTCGTGGACTGCGACGTTCGCGGTGACGACGCCGGTGCCGATGTCGGCCCTGCATGCCTGCGCGTACACGACCGAGTAGGCGTAACGGCCGCCCTGGTCGGGCATGAGGCTGCTCTGGCCGCAGAGGCGCGGCTCCTCTACGGGACCGTCGAAGTAGACGAGGTACTTCTTCTCCGGGTCGGCGAGGATTCGGTCGAGCTCGAAGATGATGCGTCCCGCCCGCGTCGACGTGTCCATGTAGAAGCTCGCCGGCTGCTCGAGCTGGACGCGCGAGATGTCGAGCTGGCCCGCGCCCTGCGCGCAGCTCGGAAAGGCGAAGAGGTCGAAGCGCAGCGTGCGCGACGGATCCTCCCGTCGCCACCATGCATCCATCGCGGCGACGTCGGACGCGATCGGCCCCGCCAGGGCGGCGAAGCGGTCGGCCGCGTCGGACGGGAAGGCGTAGATGACGTGGATCTGCCGCCCGGTGACGGCGTCGGGGTGGCGGTCGTCCGCGACGGCATCGGTGCCGCACCAGGCGACGGCCGCGCCGCTCTGCTTGCTCGGGACGGCAGTGCCGCTCCGAAGCTGGAGCCCGCCCGCGGTCACGAACGGCGGACCCGAGCCGCCGGTCAGCAGGAGCGTCGCGGCGATGGCGGGGACGGCGAGCGTGGCTGCCGCCCAAAGCGCTACGTGCCGGATACGCGTCACGACCCCAACTCCCGGACTGACTGTAGGTGTCGCCGTCCGCGGCGGCAAGCCCGTCTACGCAAGGGCGCGGCGACGGAGGAGCGCCGGGGCGTCCCGCGCGTAGTCCAGCCCCGAGATCCACGTCAGCACGACGGCGACCAGCAGCGTCCACCACGCCACCGAGGTGCTCCACGCACCGGCCAGCGCGAAACCCCCCACCGCGACGGCCACCGCCTGCGACCACGTCTTCAACTTGCCGAGGTCGCGGGCCTGGAGGACGACGCCGCGTTCGACCGCCGCCAGCCGCAGGCCCGAGACGAGCAGCTCGCGGGCGACGATCGCAGCCACCATCCAACCGGGAAACGCCCGCTCGCCGACGAGCACGACCATGGTCGCCAGCACGAGCACCTTGTCCGCGACCGGGTCGAGCAGCGACCCGAGCGGCGTCGTCCGTCCCTGCCGCCGGGCCAGCCACCCGTCGATCTGGTCGGTTGCCATGGCGGCGATGAAGACCGCCGTGCCCCAGTAGGCATGAGCCGGGAAGTTCCAGACGAACAGGATCACCACGAGCGGCGTCGCCGCGATCCGCGCAACCGTGAGCTGGTCGGCCAAGCCCATCGCCAGGGAGGATACGTTGCCCAGCAGGGCTCCTAACGCAATGAGCAGTTGTGTCCCCGGGCCGCGCTGGGCGGCCCGCTGCGGCGTCCTCAGTCGCCCCGATAGTTGTTCACTATCGGGGCTCCCTGCGTCCTTGCATCGGACTCGCCCATCGCACCCCGGGAACGAATACACATTACGTTAGGAGCCCTGAGCGTGTTCTCCAAAGTCCTCGTTGCCAACCGCGGCGAGATCGCCGTGCGCATCGTCCGGACGCTGCGCGAGCTCGGGATCGCGTCCGTCGCGGTCTACTCCGAGGCCGATCGGGGATCGCTCCACACGCGCGTCGCAGACGAGGCCTGGGTGCTCGGGCCGGGCCTGCCGGCCGAGAGCTACCTGCACCAGGCCAAGATCGTCGAGACGGCGCTCGGCGCCGGCGCAGAGGCCGTTCATCCCGGCTACGGCTTTCTCGCCGAGAACGCTTCGTTTGCGCGTGCGGTCGAGGCCGCCGGGCTCGTGTGGATCGGCCCTCCGCCCGACGCCATCGAGGCGATGGGCTCCAAGACCGAGGCACGTGAGCGAATGAAGGCGGCGGGGGTCCCGATCATCCCGGGAACGACGGAGCCTGTCGAAACCGCCGCCGAGGTGTTCGGACTGGGAGAGACGCTCGGCTGGCCGCTCGCGATCAAGGCGTCGGCCGGCGGGGGCGGCAAGGGCTTTCGGGTCGTCCGTGAAGGCGACGACGTCGAGCGTGCTCTCGAGACCGCGCGCCGGGAAGGCGAGGCGTACTTCTCCGACCCGGCCGTCTACGTCGAGCGTTACCTGGAAGACCCCCGCCACGTCGAGGTGCAGGTGCTCGCCGACGCGCACGGCGACGTGATCCACCTCGGCGAGCGTGACTGCACGATTCAGCGGCGGCACCAGAAGCTCGTCGAGGAGACTCCCTCACCGGCAGTCGATGCCGACCTGCGGGCGCGAATCGGCGCGATCGCGGTCGAGGCGGCGCGCGCGGTCGAATACCGCTCGGCCGGGACGATCGAGGGCTTGCTCGATCGCGACGGCGCCTACTACTTCATGGAGATGAACACGCGCATCCAGGTCGAGCACACCGTCACCGAGATGGTGACGGGCCTCGATCTCGTCCGCGAGCAGGTCTTGATCGCGGCAGGAGAGCCGCTATCACTGCGCCAGGAGGACGTCCGGCTGACCGGGCACGCGCTCGAGTGCCGGATCAACGCGGAGGATCCATCTGCCGGCTTCCTGCCGACACCCGGGCGGATCGCGGGCTACCGGGAGCCCGGGGGGCCGGGCGTTCGTGTGGACTCGGGCGTCGAGGACGGCGCGGAGATATCGCCGCTCTACGACCCGATGATCGCGAAGCTGGTCGTGCACGGCATCGACCGCGAGCACGCGCGACGGCGGATGCTGCGGGCGTTGGACGAGTTCCGGATCGGCGGCGTGACCACCTTGCTCGGGTTCCACCGCGCACTGCTGCGCCACCCGTGCTTCGTCGACGGTGCGACCTGCCACGGCGTGGTCGAGTCGGAGCAGCTGGCCGAGACGGCCAAGCAACTGGCGGACGATGGGCACCCGTTGTCGCATATGCCAACAACGCTAGCGGCCGCACCGGACGGCAGAGCCAGGGAGCGCGTGACCGCGGTCGAGCTCGACGGCCGCCGCTACGACGTCACCGTGCTCGTCCCCGAGCCACCCTGGGCGGAGCTCGCCGAGCGGCGGCGCCGCAGGTCCGCCGCCCACGGCGGCGGAGCAGGGGGACGGGACGCGATCGTCAGTCCGATGCAGGGCACGGTTCTCTCGGTCCAGGTGGCGGACGGGGACAGCGTCGTCGCGGGCCAGGTGATCTGCATCGTCGAGGCGATGAAGATGGAGAACGAGGTCCACGCGCTCCGGGACGGGATCGTCGCCGAGCTCTCGGTCCGGCCGGGCGAGCCGGTCCGGACCGGACAGGTGATCTGCCTGGTCGTCCCCGAGCAGGAGCCGGATGCAGGAGCGTAGGCAGGAGTTCTGCTCGGAGGTCTCGCTTCAGAACGCCGAGCCGCTCGCCGGCACGGCCAGCCGGGTCGATCACTGGATCCTCGTCGAGTACCGCGGCCTGTGGGGCTACGACCCGGTCGCGGCGAGCGGACTCTCGGACGAGGTCAAGGAGCACCTCCGACGACAGCGAGACGCCCGGCCGAACACGAAGCTGCTGTTCGTTCGACGCCCGCATCGCCGCGACCACCCCTCGCTGAGCGTCTTCTGGGGCAGCTCGCCTGAGCGCAGCGGCGAGCTCTTCCACGCTGAGGTCGAGCACTACGGCGACCTGCTCGACCTCGACCTGACCGCACGGAGCGGCGAAAGGCTCGGCCGCCCGCTGCTGATCGTCTGCACTCACGGCAAGCACGACCGCTGCTGCGCCCGCTACGGGCGGCCCCTTTACAAGGCGTTGGAGGAGCAGGCGGAGGACGACTGGGTGTGGCAGGCCTCGCATCTCGGCGGCGACCGCTTCGCCGGAAACGTCGTCTTCCTCCCCGAGGGCCTCTACTTCGGCCGGGTGGCTCCGACCGACGCGTGGTCGGTCATGGACGAGTACCTCGCCGGTCGGATCGAGCTCGATCACTACCGGGGGCGGTCTGCGTACACGTTCGCGGAGCAGACCGCCGAGGTCGCGGTCCGTCGTGCGACCGGTCTGCGCGGGCTCGAGGATCTGGAGCTGGTCGAGCACGAGGGTGCCCACGTGCGGTTCCGCGCGGGGACGCGCGTCTTCGACGTCGGCGTCTCGTACGAGCCCGGCGGACTTACCTACCTGACGTGCAGGGCGGAGACGCTCAGGCACCCGCGGCACTACGCCGCAGTAATCCTTCGCGAATCAGCCGCCTGACGAGGACGAGCCGGCCGTCGTCGTCCAGCCCGCCGGGCAAGTCGGCCGCGGTGAACGGTCCGTCCATCTCGAAGACCGCCTCGACCTCCTCCCGAGCGTGGGCGGGGAACTCGACGTGCTTCCCCTCGAACGAGAGGGTGGTGCCGTCGAGGTCGGCGATCACGGTCGGCCGCCGCTCGAGCGTCGTGTCGACCGTGACGGAGTCGAGCTCGCGTACCTCCTCGAGGTGCCCCTCGAGGATCGCGCGTCGGCTCTCGACGAACGCCGTCCGCATTCGGCGTCTGACCGCCTCAGAGCCCAGCCGCTCCGCGAGCCGCTCGACCAGATCGACCGCAGGCTCCGCGCCGTCCGAAACCGATCGCCGGAACTCGACGTCGTCCTCGCACTCCGACAGCGCGGCCCGGAACGCGTCAACCCAGGTGTGGACGTTCACGCCGACCGTGATGTGGAGCGAGTCCGTGTCGGAGGTGAGCGCGTCGTGCAGCCACCCGCGCGGCAGGTACAGGGTGTCGCCTGCCCGGAGCGTCAGCTCCAGCACCGCCGGCCCAGGCTCGCCGAGCGAGGACGACCAGCGCTGGGCCTTCAGCGGCAGCTCGAGGAGCGGCTCGTACACGCGCCAGTGCTTCTCGCCGGCCACCTGGAGCACGAAGACGTCGTGCGTGTCGTGGTGGACCGCAAATCCCTGAGACCGCCTCGGCGTGTAGTACGAGTTCGCCTGGACGCCGCTGCCGAGCTCGATCTCCAGCGCCCGGCAGAAGCGGGCGAGCGGCAGCCAGGTGTGGTGGAGCGCCTGGAGGACGATGGTCGCGCCTTCGGCGAAAGACGTCGCCACGCGGTCGGGGTCGGCCATGCTGAGAAACGGCTTCGGGCGCCAGGAGATATCCGTCGTGTATGACGACTCCGCGATCGTCCCGCCTTCCTTGACCAGCCGCAGGGCGGGTATGCGCAGGCCGCCGGAGGAGATCAGCCGCTCGACGTCCGTGACGGAGAGGAGGTCGTCGAAGCGACCGTCCTCGGCCCTCGGAACGGCGAGCGGCTGCTGCTCCCAGTACTCGGCGAGGAACTCCGCGGCGTCGATCGGCTCGACGCAGCGGGCGAGCGCGCTGCTAGCTGTCCGTTCCGTCCGCGTCCGAGTCGCCGGCATCGCCGTCCGTCCCGTCGGTGCCGTCGCCGTCTGTGCCGTCGGCGTCGGTCCCGTCAGCGTCGCCGTCCGTGCCGTCGGCGTCGGTCTCGACCTCCATCACGACCGTGCCGGCGGTCTCGATCTCGGCGTCGGTGAGCGTCTGCTCGTCCATGAAGCCTCCTTTGAGAGCGGGGTCGCGAGGAGTATTCCCTAGAGCGTGCGCTCGTACGCCCGCAGGCACCAAGTGGCGAACGCGGCGGTGACTGCGGAGAGCACGAGCAGGAAGAGGAGGTAGAGCCCGACCGTGCTCCAGGCGGTGCCGGGCAACACGACCTCGCGGGCGGCGCGGACTCCCCAGTCCATCGGATTCGCGTGCGTCGCCGCACGCATCCAGGCCGGCATCTGCGCGCGGGCGATCAGCGTGGTGGAGATGAAGAGGAGAGGCAACCCGATGAAGTTCGCCAGGGCGATCATCGTGGCCTCTCGGCGGGTGAGGAGCGCGATCCCCTGCGAGATGCCGGAGAAGGCGCTGTTCACCAGGATCGCCGCGACGATGATGATCACCCAGCCCGCGGCGCCGGTGTGCACACGGACACCGAGCACGAGCGCGACGACGAGGATGATCACGGCCTGGATCGCCGCGGTGATCGCGGAGCGGACGATCTGCGAGAGCACGAGCGAGAACCGACTCGCCGGCGTGGCCAGGAACCGCTCGACGACCTTGTGGTCGAGGTCGTTGATCATCGCCATCCCGCTCCAGGTGGCGCCGAAGAACGAGTTCATCACGACGATCGCGGGCGCGAGGAAGCTGATGTACGACGTCGTCCCGAAGCCGCCGAGCTTCGGGACGTTCTTGAAGAGCTGGCCGTAGAGGGTGAGCCAGACGATCGGCTGCACCAGCAGCAGCACGATCCAGATCGGCTCGCGCATCAGGTTGCGCGCCTGCCGCACGACCATGAACCACGTGTGTCTCAGAACCGTCATGCCTCGCCCCGGTCTTCGGCGGCGAACTCGCGTCCTGTGTAGTGCAGGTAGACGTCGTCGAGCGACGGTCGCGAGACGCTGACCGAGGCGACGCCGATTCCCTCCTGCTCGAGTGCGGAGAGGATGCCGGGCAGGGCACGGTTCCCGTTCTCGACGCGGGAGACGAGCGCCCGGCCCTCGCCCGACGGCTCGGGCCTCGCGCCGAGGCCTTCGAGAACGCGGCGGGCGTCGTCGGCATGACCGTTCGCGAGCTCGAGGTGGACCGCGTCTCCCTGCAGCGTCGCCTTCAGCTGCTCGGGCGTTCCCTCGACCACGACCTGTCCGCGGCTGACGATCGCGAGTCGGTCGGCGAGCTCGTCCGCCTCTTCCAGGTAGTGGGTGGTGAGCAGGATCGTCAGGCTCTCCTGGCGGGCGAGCCGGCCGACCTCTCGCCACATCGCGACGCGGGCCTCAGGATCGAGCCCGGTCGTCGGCTCGTCGAGGAAGAGCACTTTCGGCCGATGGACGAGACCGAGGGCGATGTCGAGTCGACGGCGCATCCCGCCCGAGTAGGTCTTGACGATCCGGTCGGCCGCGTCCTCGATGCCGACGAACTCGAGCAGGTAGTCGACGCGGTCGCGGAGGTCGCGGCCGCCCATCCCCTGGACCCGTCCCTGGAGCATCAGGTTCTCGCGGCCGGTGCCGTACTGGTCCACGCCGGAGTCCTGCGGGACGTAGCCGATCGTCCGGCGCACTGCGCCCGCGTCGCGGCGTACGTCGTGGCCGCCCACCTCGGCCCGACCGGCGTCCGGTTTCGTCAGGGTGGCGAGGATGCGGACGGTCGTCGACTTGCCGGCGCCGTTCGGGCCGAGGAGCCCGAACACCTCGCCCTCGTGCACGGCGAACGAGACGCCCTCGAGGGCGCGCACCAGCTTGTACCGCTTTTGCAGACCCTCGACGACGATCGCATCCACGAGCCCGAGGCTACCTGCGTGCGGCCTCGAGGCACGGAGAGAGGTCGGTGCGGTCGGCGGCCGGCGTCCGGCGGCGAGCGAGACGGTGGAGAACCGCTCGCACGGGCCGACGGCGCGGGCGCCGCCGGGACCGAGGTGGCTCAGGCGGTGACGGGTCTTTGATGATGGCGAACATCAGGGTCGGGGGTGGCCACGCTGTCATTTCGTCCTCCTCTGGATCGAAGTCGTGCAACCGGTTGCATGAAGTTGCAAAGAAAACGCGGCTCCGCTCATGCCGATCCCCGCACCACGAGCTCGGCCGGGATCGTCACGTTCGTGATCGCTCCGGTCCGCAGATACTGCAGGAGATTCTCTGCCAGGAGGCGACCTCCGAGCGGGCCGTTCTGCCGGATCGTCGTCAACGGGGGGTTGGTGTGCCGGGCGATCGAGATGTCGTCGTAGCCGATGACGGCGACGTCGTCGGGGATGCGCCGGCCTTCTGCTCGGAGCACGTCCATCGCGGCGATGGCGATCCGATCGCTGTTCGCGAAGACCGCGTCCAGATCGGGTGACCGTGCGAGCAGGTCTCGCATCGCGTCCGCACCCGTGGTCTCCGGCGAGTCCCACGTTGCGTACGCGACCAGGTCGGAGTCGACGGTCCCGCCGGCTTCCGCCAGCGCCGACTCGTAGCCGCGATAGCGCTCCTGGACCTCGAGGTCGCGCTCGGGGCCGCCGAGGAACGCGATCCTGCTGCGCCCGGATCGGAGCAGGTGCTCGGTGGCGAGCCTCCCGCCGGTGATGCTGTCGCCGCCCACGGAGCTGTAGCGGCCGGCGGGGGGAGAGGGGCCCCAGCCGATGACCGGCACGCCGAGCTCGGCGAGCCTCTCCATGTGCCGCCGCGTGCAGAGCAAGATGAACCCGTCCACGCGGCCGGTCTCGACGTACTCGCGCGCCCAGTCCGTGTCGTCCTGGCTGACGTGGACGACCAGCAGGTCGTAGCCTCGTTCGTGAAGCGCGGCCGAGATCCCGCTCATCAGCTCGAGCATGAAGGCGTCGGCCACGCCCGAATACGCCGGGTAGGCATAGGTGACGAGCGCGATCGCGTGGCTCTGCTTCAGGCTCAAATTCCGCGCCGGGACGTTCAACTGGAATCGGCGTTCCTGGGCGATCGAGCGGATCCGCTCCTTCGTCTCGTCGCTGATCAGGGGGCTGTCGCTCAGCGCGCGCGACACCGTCGACTTCGAGACCCCGGCAAGGCGAGCGATGTCGGCCATCGTCTGTCTCCGAGAGGTAGCCATTTGTGCAACCGGTTGCAGGATACCATGCGGCCACTGTGCGAGGTGGACGGAAGGCGACCTTCTCGATCGTCGCCGCCGACGTCGATGCCGGCGAGGTCGGCTGTGCGGTCCAGTCGCGCTACTTCTCCGTCGGCTCGGTCGTCCCGTGGGCGAAGGCGGACGTCGGAGCGGTCGCGACCCAGGCGGCAGGAGTCGCGGCGTACGGGCCCCGCGTCCTTCGGTTGCTCGAGGAAGGGCTGGAGCCGGCGGCCGCGCTCGAGCGCGCGCTGGCCGAGGATCCGGGCCGGGAATCGCGCCAGCTCGGGGTGGTGACGGCC
Organism: Actinomycetota bacterium; assembly: GCA_046732255.1. GTDB lineage: Bacteria > Actinomycetota > Thermoleophilia > Gaiellales > Gaiellaceae > DATBLE01. The sequence continues at coordinate 27,963 of JBKPMR010000012.1, read as the reverse complement.
GACGGCCGGGCCGCTGCGCACACGGGTGCCGAGTGCCTCGCCTGGGCCGGCCACCGCGTCGGCGCCGGCTACGCCGTCCAGGGCAACATCCTCGCCGGCGAGGCGGTCGTGACCGAGATGGAGCGGGCATTCCTCGAGACGGGCGGCTCGCTGGCGGAGCGTCTCGTCTCTGCGCTGGAGGCCGCCCAGGCGGCCGGCGGCGACGCGCGCGGCCAGCAGTCGTCGGCGCTGGTCGTCGAGCGAACCGGGGCGGCGGCCGAGTCGCGCGAGGGCATCGATCGGATCTGCGAGCTGCGGGTCGAGGACCACCCGGAGCCGATCGTCGAGCTCAGGCGGCTGCTCGGGATTCACCAGGTCTGGGACGCGCTCCGCCGGGCGACCTCCTTCCACCAACCGGGGAGGTATGCCGAAGGGGCCGCGCTCCTCCGCCGAGAGCTCGACGGGCACCCCGACGACCCGGTGCTCCTGTACGACCTCGCGTGCTTCGAGTCGCTCGCCGGCGACGTCGAGGAGGCGCTGGCGCACGTCACCCGTGCGCTCGAGCTCGATCCGCAGCTGCAGCCCGGGGCGGCACGCGACTCGGACTTCGATCCGCTCAGGCAGGACCCGCGCTTCCAGAGCCTCGTCAGCTAGGCTCGCGCGTCTTGGACCTCTACGAGTATCAAGGTAAAGAGCTCTTCCGGCGCGGGGACATCCCCGTCTCGGACGGGAAGCTGGCCGTCACCCCTGCAGAGGCACGCGCGGCCGCCGAGGAGCTCGGCGGCCCGGTCGTCGTCAAGGCGCAGGTGCTCACGGGCGGTCGCGGCAAGGCCGGCGGAATCAAGCTCGCCGCCGATCCGGACGAGGCGGAGGCGCGTGCGGAGGAGATCCTCGGCCTGGATATCCGCGGGCATGTCGTCCGCAAGCTCTGGATCGAGAAGGCCTCGGAGATCGCGAAGGAGTACTACCTCTCGGTCACGTTCGACCGCGGGGCCAAGCAGCCGCTGCTGATGTTCACTACGCAGGGGGGAGTCGACATCGAGGAGGTGGCCGCGTCCTCGCCCGAGGCGCTCGTTCGGCTGCACGTCGATCCGTTCGAGGGCTTCCAGCCCTGGCATGCGCGGGCGCTCGTCTTCAGCGGCGGTGTCGACGATCCGGACGAGCAGAAGCAGATCTCCGCGATCGCGGCGAAGCTGTACGGGGCGTTCGTGGACTTCGACGCGATGCTCGCCGAGGTCAACCCCCTGATCGTCACCCCCGCGGGCGAGGTGAAGGCGCTCGACTCGAAGTTCACCGTCGACGACAACGCCCTGTTCCGGCACCCGGACGTCGCCGAGATGCGCGATCCGGAGGCGTATCCGCCCGAGGAGCGCGCCGCACGGGAGAAGGACGTCACCTACGTCAAGCTGGACGGCGAGGTCGGCATTCTCGGGAACGGCGCGGGCCTCGTCATGTCGACGCTCGACGTGATCGTGCTCGTCGGCGGTCGCCCCGCCAACTTCTGCGATCTCGGCGGCGGGGGCGACGCAAAGGGTGTCGTCGATGCGCTCGAGATCATCACCGGCGACCCACAGGTGAAGGCGATCTTCTTCAACATCTTCGGCGGGATCACGCGCTGCGACGAGGTCGCACGGGGGATCCTCCAGGCGCTCGGGCAGATGCAGATCCAGCAGCCGATCGTCGTCCGCCTCGACGGGACGAACGCCGTGGAGGGGCGCGCGCTGCTCGAGGAGGCCGCACCGTCGAACCTGCACGTGGAGGCGACGATGCTGTCGGCGGCGAAGCGCGCCGTGGAGCTGGCGGTATGAGCGATGTCTGGTCCGAGCGTGCGCAGGCGTACCGGGACAGTCCCGCCCACCGCGAGGGGCCCGATCTCGACCTGATCGTCGAGTGGTCGACCGGCGCGACGACGGCGCTCGACGTCGGAACCGGCGGCGGACACGTGGCCAAGCGGCTCCGCGAGGCGGGCCTTCAGGTGGTGACCACCGACCCCGCTCCGGGCATGCAGCCCGACGTCATCAGCCGCAGCGAGGAGCTGCCGTTCGCGGACAGGAGCTTCGACGTGGTCGTCTCGCGGCTGGCCGCGCACCACTTCGAGGACGTCGCTGCGGCGCTGGGCGAGATGGCGCGCGTGGCCGGCCGGACGGTGATCGTGGTCGACAACACCTTCGGCGGCGACGCGCTCGAACAGGCGGAGCGGCTGCGCGATCCGTCGCATGTCCGTTGCTACTCGGTCGACGAGTGGCACGAGCTCTTCGAGGGCGCCGGCCTCACGCTCGCGGAGGAGCGGTCACTGCCGCAACGCGTCGAAATCGAGCCGTGGCTCGACCGCGCCGGCTGTACCGGCGCGGACGCCGAGCGTGTGCGCGAGCTCGTCGCCGGACGCAGCGCAGACGGCTGGGTCACCCTCGACCGGGCCGCCTTCAAGGGAGCCAAGTAGTGGCGATTATCGTCGACCAGGACACGAAGCTGGTCGTCCAGGGGCTGACCGGCCGCGAGGGCACGTTCCACGGGCTGCGCAACCGCGCCTACGGGACCCAGCTGGTGGCGGGTGTCACCCCCGGCAAGGGCGGCCAGGACGTCGAGGGTGTGCCGGTCTTCGACACGGTCGCCGAGGCGGTTGCCGAGGCCGGCGCGAACACGACGATGATCTTCGTCCCGGCCCGCTTCGCCACCGACGCGATCTACGAGGCGGTCGACGCGGGCATCGGCACGGTGATCTGCATCGCCGAGGGTCTGCCGGCGCACGACATGCTCCGCGTCTACACCTACATCCGGCCGCGCGGCGTGACGATGCTCGGGCCGAACTGCCCGGGTGCGCTGTCGCCGGGGAAGGCCAACGTCGGGATCATCCCGGCCGAGATCTTCACGCCTGGTTCGATCGGGCTCGTCTCACGCTCGGGAACGCTGACCTACCAGATCGGCCACGAGCTGACCGGGCTCGGGCTCGGGAACTCGACGATCGTCGGGATCGGCGGCGACCCGGTCGTCGGCTCGTCGTTCATCGACGTGCTCGGGCGGTTCGAAGCCGACCCGGAGACGGAGATGGTCGTCATGGTCGGCGAGATCGGCGGGGACGAGGAGGAGAAGGCGGCGCGGTTCATCGCCGCCGAGATGTCCAAGCCGGTCGTGGCCTACATCGCTGGTTTCAGCGCCCCGCCGGGCAAGACGATGGGTCACGCCGGCGCGATCATCACCGGCTCGTCGGGAACCGCGCAGGCGAAGAAGGAAGCGCTCGAGGCGAGCGGCGTCCGGGTGGGAACCTCCCCGACCGAGGCGGCGCAGATCGCCGCCGAGGTGTTGCAGAGCGCGTAGATCGAGCCGGCAGGTGTCGCAGCGCGGGGCCTGACTAGACTGGAGCCGTGGCCGTCATCTCCTTCGCGCGTGGCGTTCCTGCGCCTGAATGCCTGCCGGTCGAGGCACTGGCCGACTGCGCGCGTGCAGCTCTCGAGCGCGACGGGGCGACGATCCTCAACTACGGCCCCGTCGGCGGGTACGCGCCGCTCCGCGAGTGGGTGGCGGCCCGGCACGAGGTCGACGCCTCGCAGGTCCTGGTCACCAACGGGTCGCTCCAGGGGCTGTCGCTGATCGCCGGCCTGCTCGTCGAGCCCGGGACAAGGGTGCTCGTCGAGGGGCCTACCTACGATCGCGCCCTCCACATCGTCGCCCGCCATCAGGGGAAGGCGACCGTCGTCCCGACCGACGAGGACGGCCTCGACCCTGACGCGTTGGAGCTTCCGGCGGCATTCCTGTACACGATTCCGACCTTCCAGAACCCGAGCGGCCGCACCCTCTCGCTCGAGCGCCGCCGGGCGCTCGCGGAGCTCGCCCAAGGCGGGAAGGTGCTCGTCCTCGAGGACGACCCGTATTCGCTCGTCCGCTATGCGGGCGAGCCGTTGCCGAGCATCTACGAGCTCGCCGGCGGCGAGGGCGTCGTGTACTCGTTCTCCTTCTCGAAGATCGTCGGTCCGGGGCTCCGCGTCGGCTACCTGATCGGCCCCGCCGAGCTGATCGCCCGCCTCGAGGCGCTGGCGGTGCAGACCTACCTCACGCCGGCCCTGCTCCCGCAGGCGACCATCCACGAGTTCGTCAGCAGGGGTCTCCTCGACGCGAACATCGAGCGGGTGGTGGGGCTCCTGCGCGAACGTCGCGACACGATCCTGGAGGCCTTCGACCGCGAGCTGCCGGAGGGGACGTTATGGAGCCGGCCGCAAGGCGGGTACTTCACGTGGGTTGACTTCCCGGAGGGCACGGACGCGGGAGCGCTGCTCGACGCGGCGACCGCCGCCGAGGTCACGTTCGTGAAGGGGACCGATTTCTACCCGCCCGGCGAGGGCGGGGAGGCATCAGCGCGCTTTGCCTTCAGCTTCGTCGCGCCCGCCGACATCGGTGCGGGCGTCGCGCGGCTTGCGACCCTTCTTGGCGAGCTGCGTTCGGCGGCGGTGGCGGTATAGCTGCGAGAGCAGCACTCCTGCGATCAGGCCGACCCCGAGGACGAGCAGGATCATCCAGACGAGATGCACGTTCGCGGTCGCGAACACGAAGTGGACGTTGACCCGCGTGCCGTTCTCGGCGACGAAGGCGGTTGCCCACCCGACCGCGAACAGCAGCAGCCCGATCTTGACGTAGAGCCAGGGTTGCCAGGTCGACGGCCGGTCTTCGCCGACGTCCTCGTCCGTCTCGGCCGGAGGGACCTCAGCGGTCTCCACTGCGGGCGGCTCGGCGGGCGGAGTGGCTGTCGTCGGCGATTCGGGGATGCCCGGCGGCTGGGGCGTGCTCACGGCGGCGATCCTACGCCGTCGCTACCTCTCGGGCGAAGGCGCTGACCGGCCGCGGGACGAGCCGCGGTTGCTGCGGCGGCACCAGCACGCCGCGCACCGTGCTCCGGAAGGTCGGGCAAGGCGACTCGAGCAGCAGCGCACACAGACCGGCTTTGTGGAAATAGCAGTCCTCACAGGTGACTTCACGCTTGCCCAAGGTGATTTCCTCTCCGCGCTGCCGGTGTCAACGAACCGAGAGCGATGATAGGGCGGTTGGGCCGTGGTTCAAGGGGGCTGTCCGCGAAAAACGTGCTCTTTGCGGACGATTCAAAGGCCGCGTTTTGCAGCGTTTTTTATTGCTTCGGCGGGAGGGTTGCCAGGGCGCGCAACGCCTGTCGAAAACTCTCCACAGGGATGATCCGGACCGACCCTGCGTACTTGCGGGCCTCTTTTGCGTTATCCCCAGCGGGCACAAGGAAAACGTCCACGCCCGCCCGGCGCACGCCGAGGGTCTTCTGCTTGACGCCGCCGATCGGTGCGACAGTGCCGTCCGGCAGCAGCTCGCCCGTGGCGGCGACCTTGTAGCCGCGGTCAACCTTGTGCCCGAGTTCCTCGAGGACATCGAGCGCAAATGCAAGACCGGCGGACGGACCGCCGATCGAGCCGGCGTCGATGTTCACAGCGAGGGGCAGCTTCGCCTTGCTCGCCTGGACCACGAGGACGCCGATCACGGGTCGCTTCGCGTCAGTCGGGTCGGCAACCGTCTTCACGCGGGCCTCGCGGAGTTGCTTGCCGCTCCGCACTGACAGGCGCACCGTGCCGCCGGGCCGGTGCTTCGAAATCAGTCGCCTCAGGTCGCCCGTCGTACGAACTCGCGTGCCGTCGACTCCGACGATCACGTCCCTCGGATGTATCCCCGCCTTCGCCGCGGGCGAGCCGGCCAAGGCCCTGTCGACCCGGGCGCCGGTGAAAATGTCGTAGCCAAGGTACTCGAGCGCTACCGCGCCGGCGATGTCCTGCGAGCGAGCCATCTCGCGCAGATCCTCCTGCCGCCGTTGACTGTCGCTCACGCCCGGCGGGTTGACCTGATCCTCGGGGACGAGGGTCGCTCCGTCGTGGATCCAGGGGAAGAGCTGCTCGAAAACCTTCGCCCGGCGGACGATCACGGCGTCGTAGTAGATCCCCGCCGCGCCTGCGGGGTCCTTCCCTCCCTGCACCGTCACGAGCGGAGCGACCGGGCGGGCCTCGTCCGGCAGGAAGAGGTAGTCGTCGGACGGGACGATCCACATCACCGCCGCGGTGATCGCCAGCAAGAGCACGCCGACGAGGGCGAGCTTGCCGAACGGGATCCGGGTCCTGGTCAGAGGAGGTTGCGGGTGAGACCGCCGTCGACCGGAACGACCGCCCCGGTGACGTAGCCTGCGCGGTCGGAGGCCAGGAAGCAGGCGACGGCCGCGATCTCTGCCGGGTCGCCGACGCGGCCGAGTGGGATGTGGGATACGTCCCTGACGCCCGGGATCGATCGGAGCCGTTCGGTGTCGATCAGGCCGGGCGCGATCGTGTTCACGGTGATCCCCTGGGCGCCGACCTCCCGGGCGAGCGTCTTCATCCAGCCGACCACGCCGGGGCGGAGCGCGTTCGAGAGCGCGAGGTTGTCGATCGGCGCCCGCACGGAGCTCGACTCGATGTTGACGATCCGGCCGCGCCCGCTCGCCTCCAGGTGCGGCAGGCACAGGTTGGTCAGCCGGATCGCCGAGAGCAGGAGCAGCTCGACCGCGCTCTCCACCGCCTCGTCGCCGACGCCTGCCGCCGGACCCGGCGGGGGACCGCCGCCGTTGTTGACGAGCACGTCGATCCCGCCGAAGGCGTCGACGGTGGTGTTCACGAGCCGCGCGAGGTCTTTTGGCATGGTCAGGTCGCCGCGGACGGCGAGCGCCCCGATCCGGTCGGCCTCGCGTTCGAGCAGGTCGCGGCGGCGCCCGAACATCGCCACGTTGGCGCCTTCGGCGGCGAGCGCCTCCGCAATCGCGAGCCCCATGCCGGAGGAGGCGCCGCAGACGATCGCCGTTCTCCCTCGCAGGCCCAGGTCCATCGCCGTCAGCTTAGAGAGCAGCCTCTTCACCTGGCCGTCCTAACGGTGCCCGGCAACGATGAGAAAACGATGAGTTCCGTCCGCCGCTTCGGTCTACGCCTTGAGGAGGACAAGCGAAAGGAGCGGAAAGATGAGCATCAGTTTTCCGGGGGAGTCCGCGGAATATCGCGCCGCGCGCGATCGTCTCCTCGAGCAGGAGATCGAGCTGCGTCGCGCGACCGAGGCCGTCGCCGAGGCGAGACGCCGCCTACCGCCGGGCGGCGTCGTTCCCGAGGACTACATATTCCGCGGTCTGGGGGAGGACGGCGCCTCCACCGATGTCCGGCTCTCCGGGCTGTTCGCGCAGGGGAAGGACTCGCTGGTGATCTACAGCTTCATGTTCCCGCGCGATCCGGGTGACGAGCGCCCCGGCCCGACGAGCGGGAAGACGGCGCTCCTGCCGCTCGCGGAGGGGCCGTGTCCCTCGTGCGTCGCCTTCCTCGACCAGCTCGACGGCGCCGCTGACCATGTGGGACAGCTAGCAAACTTCGCGGTCGTCGCGAAGACGTCTCTCGACCGGCTTCTCGCGTTTTCCGAGGAACGCGGCTGGCGGCACTTGCGCCTCCTGTCGTCTGCGGGGAACACGTACAACCGCGACTACTTGGCAGAGACGGCAGAGGGGCACCAGCGGCCCATGCTCACGGTGTTCCATCGCGATGGGTCGACGATTCGCCACTTCTGGAGCTCGGAGCTCTTCTACGCGCCGTCCGATCCAGGCCAGGACCCGCGGCACGTGGGCACCCTCGAGCCGAACTGGAACCTGCTCGACCTCACTCGGGAGGGACGTCCTCTGGAGTGGGACGAACAGATCCGTTACTGACCTCAGCGCAAGACGCCGGCGACCTCGCCCCTAACTGTGCCAGGCACTGTAAAGAGCCTGCTCGGGAACTTCTTGGCGTCGCCGTCAACGGTGCCTGGCACCGTTAGGACCGCCTACGTCCAGGCCGCGGCCTCGCGACGGGCGAGTGCATCCGCGAGCCGATCGACGTGGTTCGACCAGATCACGGCCGCCGCCTCCTCCGGCGCGAACCAGCGCGACTCTGACGCCTCGTCCGTCGCCTGCGGCTCGCCGTCCACGTGCCGGCATTCGAAGCACACCGAGACGTACTGGACGCCGTTGCCGTCTGGGTAGGCGACGGTCGTCCGCGTCGGGTCGGAATAGACGCCGGTCAGCCGGACGATCTCGGTCCGGCAACCGGTCTCCTCCTCGATCTCCCGGGTCGCCGCGACGGCGACCGACTCGCCGAGCTCGATCACACCGCCGGGAAGCGCCCACTCGCTGTTGTCCCGCCGCCGTTGCAGGAGGACTCGACCCGCCTCATCGAGCACGACGGCGCACACCGCAGCAGGTCGCACCCGGCTACTTCTTCTTCAGGACGCCTGCGACCTCGCGAACCGCAGCGGCGGACTCTCTGAACATCCGCTTCTCGTCCGCGGTCAGCTTCAGCCGGACGATCTCCTCGACGCCGCCCGCGCCGAGCTTGACCGGCACCCCCATGTAGAGGCCGCGGACGCCGTACTCACCGTCCAGATAGGCGGTACACGGGAGGACGCGCTTTTCGTCCAGCATGATCGCGTCGACCATCTGCGCGGCCGCAGCGCCCGGCGCATACCAGGCGGAGGTGCCGAGCAGCTCGACGATCTCCCCGCCGCCCTTGCGGGTGCGCTCGACCATCTTCGCGATCCGCCCCTTTGGGACGAGCTGGTCGAGCGGGACGCCGCCGACGGTGGTCGCGGAGACGACCGGCACCATCTGGTCGCCGTGCCCGCCGAGGACCATCGCGGTCACGTCCTTCACGGAGCAGCCCGTCTCCCAGGCGATGAAGGCCGAGAAGCGCGCGGTGTCGAGGATTCCCGCCATCCCGAACACGTGCTGCTTCTTGAACTTCGAGTGCGCCTTCGCAACGTGGCACATCGCGTCGAGCGGATTGGAGACGACGACGATGATCGCCTCGGGCGACCGCTTCACCACCTCGCGCGTGACCGAGCCGACGATCGTCTCGTTCGTGGTGACCAGGTCGTCGCGGCTCATGCCCGGCGACCGCGGCTTGCCGGCCGTGATCACGACGACATCGGACCCTTCCGACTCGTCGTAGCCGTTCGTGCCGGTGATGTTCGGCTCGAAGCCGAGCACGGAGCCCGCCTGGTTCATGTCCAGTGCCTTCCCCTGCGGGAAGTTCGGGATGATGTCGACGAGCACGACGTCCGCATAGTCACGGCGCGCAAGCTCCAGGGCGCAGGTGGCGCCGACGTTCCCGGCGCCCACGACGGTGACCTTTCTACGCAACGTGCACTCCCAGCTTCTCGATGATCGCGTCCGCGACCTCGCTCGTCCCGACTGCGCTCGGGTCGTCGCGGGTCGGCTTCATGTCGTAGGTGAGACTCTTCCCCTCGCGGATCACGTCCGCGATTGCGCCCTCCAGCCGGTCGGCCGCCGCGGCCTCGTCGAGGTGGCGCAGCATCAAGACGCCCGAGAGCAGCTCCGCCATCGGGTTGACCTTGTTCTGACCCGCATACTTGGGCGCCGAGCCGTGAGTGGGCTCGAAGACGGCGACCTGCTCTCCGTAGTTCGCGCCGGGCGCCATCCCGAGGCCGCCGATCATCCCGGCACACAGGTCGGAGAGGACGTCGCCGTACAGATTCGGCAACACGAGCACGTCGTACTCCTCCGGCCGCTGGACGAGCTGCATGCACATGTTGTCCACGATCCGGTCGTCGAACTCGATGTCGGGATTCTCGCCGGCCACCTCGCGCGCGACGCGCAGCCAGAGGCCGTCCGAGAACTTCATGATGTTCGCCTTGTGGACGGCCGTGATCTTCCGGCGGTCGTTGCGTCGCGCGTAGTCGAACGCGAACTCGAAGATCCGCCGTGTGCCGGTCACCGAGATCGGCTTGATCGAGATCCCGGCGTCGTTCCAGCGCATCCGCCCGCCCTTCGACTCGATCCAGGCGATCAGCTCCTCGGCGTCCGGCGTGCCCTCCTCGAACTCGATCCCGGCGTAGAGGTCCTCGGTGTTCTCGCGGACGATGATCAGGTCGACGTCGTCGAAGCGTGTCCGGACGCCGTCGTACGACTTGCACGGGCGCACCTGCGCGTACATGTCGAGCTCCTTGCGGAGGCCGACGTTGACGGAGCGGAAGCCGCCGCCGACCGGTGTCGTGATCGGCCCTTTCAGCGCGACGCCGTTCCGGCGGATCGACTCCAGAGTCGTCGGCGGCAACGGGTTGCCGGCGTTCTCCTCCATCACGTCGGTGCCGGCGTGCTGGACGTCCCAGTCGAATTCGACCCCGGTCGCTTCGAGCACTCGGCGGGTCGCCTCGGTCAGTTCCGGGCCCGTGCCGTCCCCGGGGATCAGTGTCACGCGGTGCGCCACGGGCCCTGACTCTACCGGCGTGTCGTTGTCCCCGGTCCGGGTACATTCCAGCCGCATGGCCGAGGAGTTCAAGCCCGGCCTCGAAGGCATCGTCGCCGTCGAGACCGAGATCGCTGAGCCGGACCGGGACGGCGGTGTCCTCCGGTACCGCGGCATCGACATCACCGAGCTGGTCGGGCACTACCCGTACGAGCGGGTCTGGGGTCTGCTCGTCGACGACGACCTGGACTCCGAGATGCCGGAGCCCGAGCCCTACGATCCCGTCGGGCTGAGCGGCAACGCGCCGGCCGACCTGCAGGCCGAGACCGCGCGCATGGCCGGTCGCTGGAAGCTCGGGAAGCTGAACGAGATCTCCGACGAGCAGGCCCGGGAGGATCTCGGGCGCCTCTCTGCGCAGATGATGGGCATCGTCGCCCGCTCGGCACGGATCGCGGACGGCCACAGCGACGAGATCGCCGCCGACGTCGTCGCCCAGGGCAAGACCGCCGCCGAGCGGTTCCTGCTCCAGTGGCGAGGCGAAGCCGACCCGAAGGCCGCCCGCGCGATCGACACCTACTGGATCTGCACCGCCGAGCACGGCCTGAACGCCTCCACCTTCACCGCCCGCATCGTCGCCTCCACCGGCGCCGACTGCGGCGCAGCGCTCTCCTCAGCCGTCGGAGCGCTCTCCGGCCCCCTCCACGGCGGCGCTCCCGCCTATGTGAAGCCGATGCTCCAGGAGGTCGCCGAGACGGGCGACCCGGAGACGTGGGTGAAGAACACGCTCGACTCCGGCAAGCGGATCATGGGGTTCGGCCACCGCATCTACCGCGCCGAGGATCCGCGGTCACGCATCCTCAAGGAGACAGCCCGCGAGCTCGGCTCGCCTCAGATCGAGATCGCCGAGCATCTCGAGGCCGCCGCGCTCGCCGAGCTCGAGCGTCGCCACCCGGAGCGGCCGCTGAAGACGAACGTCGAGTACTACTCCGCCGTCGTCCTCGACATCGCCGAGATCCCGCCGCCGCTCGCGCCGGCGATGTTCGCCTGTTCGAGAGTCGCCGGCTGGTCGGCGCACATCCTCGAGCAGAAGCGCACCGGCCGTCTCTTCCGGCCGAATGCCCGGTACGTCGGCCCGGCGCCTCGCTCGCTGACCGCGGCTCCATCCTGAATCTCCAGGAGGCAGCGGCCCAGGCCGATGCGCTCGCGCAGGCGGGCGACGAGCGCGGGCTGGCGGATCTCCGGCGGCAGTGGGAGGACGAGGTCGAAGGAAATGTTCGGAGCGCCGATTACCGCGAGCGCGCGGTCGCCTACCGAGCGGTCGGACAGTTCCGCTTCCGTCAGAAGATCGAGTTGCTCGCGCGCGGGCTCGACGACGAGAGCCCGGCCTGCCGAGGCTCGGCGCTGATCTCGCTCGAGCTCCTGTCGCGGGACGCGCCCGGCGCGGTCAACTCGGTGCGCTCGGCGCTCCACCGGCTCGCGACCGCCGACGACAACCAGGCGGTCCGCCGGCTCGCGATCGTCTGCCTGAAGAACGGTTCCGCCCACCGCGACACGATCGCGCTGCTCCAAGGTCTGGCCGACGACGACCGGCAGGAGCGCGATCTGGCCGAGACGGCCGCGAAGGTCGCCGCCGGGCTGAAGCGGAAGAGCCGCTAGGCGAATCGCTTCGCGATCTGGCTAGGAGCGGCGTTTGGCATGGGGGTGGGCGGCGAAGTATGCGTCGCGGCGTCGCTTGTCGGAGACGTGCGTGTAGATCTGCGTCGTCGCCAGGTCGGCGTGGCCGAGCATCTCCTGAACGGAGCGCAGGTCGGCGCCTCCCTCGAGCAGGTGCGTCGCGAATGAGTGGCGCAGGAGGTGCGGGTGGACCCGTTCCGGCTCGAGGCCGGCCTTCTCCGCCAGTCGGCGGACGATCAGGAAGGCGCCCGCCCGGGTGAGCGGGCCGCCGCGCGCGTTCAGGAAGAGCTCCGGGCGCAGGCGGCGGTCGAGGTACGGCCGTCCGCGCGAGAGGTAGCGTCGCAGCGCCTCGGCTGCGGACCGGCCGATCGGCACGATCCGTTCCTTGTTTCCCTTGCCGACGCAGCGAACGAGCCGCTCGTCGAGGTCGACGGCAGCACGCTCGAGGCCGACCGCTTCGCTGACGCGCAGCCCCCCGCCGTAGAGGAGCTCCACGAGCGCGGTGTCTCGGAGGGCGCGTGGGCTGGTCCCGGCCGCGGCCTCGATCAGGCGCTCGGTCTCGCGCGGCGAGAGCGTCCGCGGCAGCTTCGGGCGCCGGCGCGGGGAGTCGAGCTCGGCGGCGGGGTTGTCCGTCCGTGCGCCGAGCAGGACTTGATGCGCGTAGAAGGCGCGTGCGGCCGACACGCGGCGCGAGATCGTCGCCGGTGCGAGCCCGTCGGCGCGCAACTGAGCGAGATACGTCCGCAGGTCGTCCGTCGAGGCGGAGGCGACCGGGCGGCCGAGCGCCTCTCCGAGGTGCGCCAGATCGCGGCGGTAGGCCTCCACCGTCCGCGGCGCCCGCCTGGTCGCGAGCAGGGCGAGGAAGCCGATGACATCAGCGTCGGGGACAGGATTCATCCTGTCCCCGACTCGGTTTCTCTCCGCGGTCACGACCGGGGGTGGGCCTTGTCGTAGACCCGGCGGAGGCGGCGGCCGTCGACATGGCTGTAGATCTGGGTGGTGGAGAGGGAGCTGTGGCCGAGCAGCTCCTGGATCACGCGCAGGTCGGCGCCGCCCTCGAGCAGGTGCGTCGCGAACGCGTGCCGCAATCGGTGCGGGTTCGGCGTCAGGCGGCGCAGCGTGCTGGTGTCGAGCCGGCGGCCGCGGACGGATACGAAGACGGCGTTCTCCGCACCGCGCACGAGCTGCGGCCGCCCGTCGCGCAGGTAGCGGCCGAGTTGGAGGGCGGCCTCCTCGCCGAGCGGAACCGTGCGCTCCTTGCCGCCCTTCCCGCGCACGTGAACGAATTCCTGGTCGAAGTCGACGTCCTGGAGGTCGAGGCCGACCGCCTCGGCGCTGCGGAGCCCGGCGGAGTAGACGAGCTCGACAAGGGCACGGTTCCTGAGGCCTAGGGGGCCTTCGCGGTCGAGGCGGTCGAGCAGGGTGTCGACCTCGTCGGTCTTCGGCGCGGATGGGAGCCGACGGGGCCGCTTCGGCGCGAGCGAGGCGTCGGGGACCCGTGCCGGCCCCAGCGCCGAGCGCAGCAGCGCCCGCACGGCGGTGAGCTTGCGTCCGATCGTCGCCGGCGCCAGCTTCGGGCGACGCCGTCCGAGATCGGCGACGTAGTCGGAGAGGACGCGGACGTCGACGTCGTCGAGTTCCAGCCGACGCGCGCGCAGCCAGGCGGCGAACTGCTCCAGATCGGTGCGGTAGGCCCGCCGGGTCGAGTCCGAGAGCGCAGGGCTCTCGAGCAGGCGGTCGATCTCGTCCATCTCCCCGGAGTTCGATTCGGCCGCGGCGACCCCTACGGGCGGATGTAGGCTCCCGGCGCTGCAATGAGGCTCGAACACATCTTCGACCTCGACCTGCGCTACGAGGGGGAGTATGTCGTCGTGCGCCCGTACGGCGGCCTCGACGGTACGGGGTACGCGGCCGGTACCGGCCGCGCGACCGGCCCGCAGGTCGAAGGCTCGGTTCGGTTTTCGAACAACCCGCGCGTGCGCGGCGACGGCGTGCTGCTCGCCGACCTCGCCGGAGCGATCGCGACCGACGACGGCGCCAGGATCGTCTTCTCCCTGACCGGCCTCGGGCGGAAGAACGAGAACGGGCGCACGTTCGACGTCGCGTTGGCAATGACTCTGGAGTCCGACGACGAACGGTACGGCTGGGCGAACGAGGCCCTTTGCGTCGCCAGCGCGACCGTCGTCGGTCGGCACGTGAAGATGCAGGTTCACCGTTTGCTCGTTGAGGGCACGTAGGATTCGGATCCGAGGAGCGCTGCGATCGCGATCACGACAGAGACTCCGCTCGGCCTGCACGGGCTCAGTCCCGAGGGACGCGTCTACCGCCAGCCGACCACCGCGCTGCTCTACACGCACGCCCTGAAACGGGGCGAGGGCCGCCTGGCGGAGGGTGGGCCGCTGTGCGTTGACACCGGCCGGTTCACCGGACGGTCGCCGCAGGACAAGTTCGTCGTGCAGGAACCTGGATCCGAAAGCCGGATCTGGTGGGGCAAGGTCAACCAGCCGCTCTCGGAGGAGCACTTCGACGGGCTCCGCGAGAAGGTGGTCGACTACCTCGAGGCGCAGGACCTCTACGTCGTCGACGCGTTCGCCGGCGCGGACGAGGCGCACCGCATCGCGGTCCGGGTGATCACCGACCGCCCCTACCACGCGCTGTTCGCGAAGACGATGTTCATCGAGCCGACCCCCGAGGAGCTCGACGACTTCGAGCCCGAGGCGCTCGTCCTGCACGCGCCGGCGGTCGAGGCCGACCCGACCGAGGACGGCACGCGCACCGGCACCTTCGTCGTGTTGCATCCGGGCCGGACGGAAGTGTTGATCGGCGGGACGTTCTACGCGGGCGAGATCAAGAAGTCGGTCTTCACGGTGATGAACGACCGCCTTCCGCTCGACGGCGTCCTCCCGATGCACTGCTCGGCGAACGTGGACGAGCACCGCCGGGTTGCGATCTTCTTCGGCCTGTCCGGGACGGGGAAGACGACGCTCTCCGCCGACCCCGAGCGCTCGCTGATCGGCGACGACGAGCACGGATGGGGTGACAGCGGCGTCTTCAACATCGAAGGTGGCTGCTACGCGAAGGTGATCCGCCTGTCACCGGAGGCCGAGCCGGAGATCTACAGGACGACGCGCACCTTCGGGACGATCCTCGAGAACGTCGTCCTCGACGAGAACGGCGTCCTCGACCTCGACGACGCCTCGAAGACCGAGAACACGCGTGCCGCCTACAAGCTCGAGCAGATCGCCAACGCGCTCCCTTCGAAGCAGGCCGGCCACCCGAGCGCGGTGATCATGCTCACGGCCGACGCCTTCGGGATCCTGCCGCCGATCGCGCGCCTGTCGCACGACCAGGCGATGTTCTACTTCTTGTCCGGCTACACGGCCAAGGTAGCCGGCACGGAGATCGGAGTGACCGAGCCGCAGGCGACCTTCTCGACCTGCTTCGGCGCCCCCTTCCTGCCGCAGGCGCCGGCCGTGTACGCGCGGATGCTCGGCGAGAAGCTCGACGCCCACCCGCACGCAACCGTGTGGCTGGTCAACACCGGCTGGACCGGCGGGCCGTTCGGCGAGGGCCACCGGATGCCGATCGCGGCCACCCGCGCGCTGCTCCATGCGGCGCTCGACGAGGAGTTGCGGGACGTCGAGTACCGCACCGACCCGGTCTTCCGCTTCGAGGTGCCCATCTCGGTACCCGGCGTCGAGGACGAGCTGCTCGACCCGCGCTCGACCTGGAGCGACGGCGATGCGTACGACCGCAGGGCCCGCGAGCTGGCCCGGATGTTC
This sequence comes from Actinomycetota bacterium, assembly GCA_046732255.1. Classification (GTDB taxonomy): domain Bacteria; phylum Actinomycetota; class Thermoleophilia; order Gaiellales; family Gaiellaceae; genus DATBLE01. Next base: position 12,284 of record JBKPMR010000012.1, on the reverse strand, counting down.
CGCGACAACTTCGAGCAGTTCGCAGACGCGGCGGGCCCGGCGGTCACCGCCGCGGGGCCCCGCGTCTGATCCACCCGCGTCGCGCTACCCGACTCGCGTCCAGGTCCCTTCCCAGATCGCCCGTCTGTCTCCGCAACGCTCCTTCACCGGCGTGAGCGTGAGCTGGTCGCCGGAAACGGACCAGGTCCAGCTCCCGAACGGCCCATCGTAGTCGCAGACCGTTCCGCCGATCCCGTGATGCCCGAACCGGGCGACGCCGCCGCCGGCGTCGCTAAACGGCGCCATTTGGATCGGAGCGAACGCCTGGATGCCGGTGGCCGTCGCCTCGTACTGCTCGACGACTCCTGACCCCATCGGATCGAGCACCCACGCGCCGACGCCATCGAAAACGAGCTTCCACGTGCCCGAGGGCGGACCTTCTCCTGACGTTGCCTTCTTCACGTCTTCAGGTGTGACGTTCCGCGTCCACGTTCCCGCGAGGGCGCCCGGCGGGGTCGGGGCCGGAAGCACCCGCGCCGAGACCGTGTGGGCGGCGGCGCGACCGGAGTACGGAACCACTCGCGCGGTGAATCGATGCAGACCCGGCTTGAGCCACGTCGTGATCAAGAAGCCGAGGTGGCCGTGCAGGTCGTCACTCCCATAGTTGTACGGGCTGTAGCGCTCGATCCAGCGCACCTTGCCGTCGATCAGGAAGTCGACCTCCTTGATCTTCGAGGCCGGGATGTTCGCGCGGGCGAGCCAGCGCGTTCGGAGCGGGAGCACCTTCTTGCCGTCGAGGCTGGAGGTCACTCGAACGGGTGCTGCGTCGCCGGTCGCTGCCGCCGACGCGACGACGGTCGCGGCTGCGAGCGCCGCCAGGGTCAGAACGAGGTGCCGTAGGGCCATGGAACAACCGCCTTTCGTGGTCGATGACAGCCGCACCGTCCATGACCGACCTCTCAGGAACCTCGTAATCGGCTCGCAACGGTGGTTTGCTACGCGTGATGCGGTTCGGTGTTCTGGGGCCCGTCGAGATGCGGCGCGCGGGTCACGAGCTTCCGCTGGGCGGGCCGAAGCAGCGGGCGCTCCTCGCGATCCTGCTCCTGGACGCCAACAGAGTGGTCTCACGCGATCGACTGTCGGACGGCCTGTGGGGCGAAAGGCCGCCCGCGAGCGCAGATCACACGCTCGACAACTACGTGTCTCGGCTGCGCAAGACGCTCGGTCCGGGACGGCTCGAGCGCCGCCCGCCCGGCTACCTGCTGCGCGTCGCGCCTGGTGAGTTCGATCTCGACCGGTTCGAGCAGCTCTTCACAGAGGGGCGCGACGCGCTCGCCCGTGGCGACGCTGCGGACGCCGCCCGAGCATTGGAGGCGGCGCTGGCGCTGTGGCGCGGGCCGGCGCTGGCCGATGTGCTGGACGAACCGTTCGCACAGGCCGAGAGCGGGAGACTCGAGGAACGTCGGCTGCGTGCGCTGGAAGAGCGAATCGAGGCCGAGCTTGCGCTCGGGGCGGCGGCGGAGCTGATCCGGGAGCTCGAGGAGCTCGTACGACAGGAACCGTTCCGCGAACGGCCGCTCGGCCAGCTGATGCTGTCGCTCTACCGGTCGGGACGGCAGGCGGAGGCGCTGTCGGTCTTCCAGGCAGGGAGGAAGCGCTTTGCCGAAGAGCTGGGCCTCGAGCCGGGGCCCCAGCTCGTCGAATTGCAACGGAGGATTCTCGATCACGATCCGAGCCTGGCCGCGCCGGCCGCCGCCGCGACCCAAGAGGCACCGAGGCGAGGACGGCGCCCTCGGCGATTGGCGATTGCCGCTGCGGCCGGAGCCCTTGTGGCACTCGGTGTTTCGCTCGGGATCGTCTTCGCGACGCACAGGGGCGGCGACGCGGAACCGATCCCGGCGACGAGTAGGCTCGTCGGCCTGGATTTGCAGTCGGGGGCGGTCGCGGCGACGGTCTCGCCGACTGCCAAGCCGGCAGCGGTTGCAGGCGGCAACGGCTCTCTCTGGCTCGCCGACCCCGACGCCGGGGCGATCGAGCGTGTCGACCTCGATTCGCGAACGGTGATCGACCGAATTCCGGTGGATGGAAGCCCAGGGGCGCTCGCGGTTGGAGGCCGGTCGCTCTGGGTTGCCAGCATCCCGCAGGGAGGCTTGTCGCGCGTGGATCCGGTGACGGGGACCGTGACTCAGCGGTCGCGGCTCGGCGTCGACATCTCCGACCTTGCCTTCGGCGGAGCAGACGCAGGCCTCTGGGTCGCCGACGCGACCGACCGCGCACTGATCGAGATCGACCCGGAGTCAGGGGCCGTCCGACGAACCCTCGGCCTGCAGCTGAAGCCGACCGCGCTCTCACTCGCCCGGGCGGCGATATGGGTGGCGGCCTACGACACGAACTCGATCGCGGAGGTCGACCCCCGGTCGGGAGAGACGGTCGCGACGATCGCAGTCGGAAACGGGCCTTCGGCGCTCGCCGTCGACGGTGACTCCGTTTGGGTCGTGAATACCCTCGACTCCACCGTCTCGAGGATCGACGCCCGGACCGGCTCTGTCGTCGCCACCGTGCCCGTCGGCAGCGGTCCGGCGGGGATTGCGGTCGCCGGGGGCTTCGTCTGGGTGGCGAACCTCAACTCGTCCACTGTGTCTCGGATCGATCCGCGCAGCGACGATGTCGTCGCCACGTCGAAGGTCGGCGGCGGCCCGACCAGCATCGCCGCTGCCGGAGGGAAGATCTGGGTCGGCACGCGCCCACCTGCGTCGCGCCGCGGAGGCACTCTCCGCCTCGTCTACAGCCATTCGATCTCCATCGACCCGGCCTTGCAGCTGGATCTCTTGCCGTTGCAGTCGGACGGCCTGACGCGGGACGGCCTCGTCACGTACAACCACGTTCCAGGCCCGGCGGGAACGCAGCTCGTACCTGACCTGGCGGTCCGTCTGCCGGTTCCAAGCGCGGGCGGGACCGTCTACACGTTTCGGCTGCGGGCGGGTATCCGCTACTCGGACGGTCGACAGGTCCGCGCCCGCGACTTCAGGCGCGGGATCGAGCGTGTGTTCCGGCTCGAATCGGGCGGACGGGACCTGTTCGCCGCCATTGTCGGTGCGGCCGAGTGCACGCGGCGCCCTGCAACCTGCGATCTCCGACACGGGATCGTCACCAACGAGACGTCGCGAACCGTCACGTTTCGGCTCACCCACCCGGATCCGAACCTCCTGGTCGCGCTCAGCTACGGAGGGCTGGCCAGCGCCGTTCCCGCCGGGACGCCCTTCCGGGACACGGGATTCACGCCGATCCCCGGTACGGGGCCGTACAGGATCGCGACTGCCGGCCCGAATGAGATCCACTACGTCCGCAACCCGTTCTTCCGCGAGTGGTCCCACGCGGCTCAGCCCAACGGGAACCCCGACGAGATCGTCATGCGTTTCGGGCTGTCCGCCGACGAAGAGATCCGGGCGATTCAGGAAGGTCGTACCGACTGGAGTGCCGACATCGTCCCGGCACGCCTGCTGCCGTTGCTACGAACGCGCTTTCCCGCCCAACTCCACACGAATGCGACGACCGAGACGGACTTCTTCCGGCTCAACACGACGCTCCGGCCGTTCGACGACGTGCGGGTACGCAGGGCGCTGAATCTCGCGATCGACCGGCGTGCGATCGTACGCATCTACGGCGGCCGCGACGCGGCCGCGCCAACGTGTCAGGTTCTGCCGGCCGGCATCGCCGGTTTTCGGCGATATTGCCCGTTCACTCGTCGTCCGCGCGCCGACGGCGTCTGGACCGCCCCCGACCTCCCGCTGGCCCGGAAGCTCGTCGCGGCCTCGGGCGCCCGCGGTACCCGCGTCACCGTGTGGGGTTGGAGCGACGACGCGACGATCAGTCCCGCCGTCGTCCGCTACACGGCTTCGGTGCTGCGTCGGCTGGGCTTCCGCACCCGCGTCCGCATCGTCTCGCATGCGTCGCCTGGCCCCCTCACCGAGTCGCCGATCCAGCTGATCCCCGCAGGTTGGCTGGACACGACCCCCTACAACTTCCTCGGGCCGTGGTTCTCCTGCAACGGAGCGGCCAATGCCGGGTTCTTCTGTGACCCAGCGCTCGACCGGACAATCAGGTTGGCTCGCGGTCTCGAAGCCGCGAACCCTCGAGCAGCGGCGTCGCTCTGGGCGCGAGCCGATCGAGCAGTCGTCGACCAAGCTGCGTGGGTGCCGCTCGTCAACCCGCGCTTGATCGACTTCGTCTCCGCACGGGTGCGGAATTACCAGCACCACCCGTACTGGGGCATCCTCGCTGACCAGCTCGTCGTGGGCTAGCGGAGCCGGCGCGGCGCACATCGGCGTTTCGATAGCGTCCTCAGACGTGGACGCGAAGTACGACGTGGTCGTCGTCGGCGCCGGCTGCGCCGGCATGCGCGCCGCGATCGAGGCGTTCGACGTTGGCGCGGACGTCGCCGTCATCTCCAAGATCCACCCCGTCCGGAGCCACTCCGGCGCGGCCGAGGGCGGGATCAACGCAGCGCTCGGGAATGCGTCCGAGGACGACCCCGAGAAGCACGCCTTCGACACCGTCAAGGGCTCCGACTACCTCGGCGACCAGGATGCGATCCAGGTGCTCTGCGACGAGGCGCCGGACGACGTCTACCAGCTCGAGAACTGGGGCGCGGTCTTCTCGCGTACGCCGGAAGGAAAGATCGCGCAGCGTCCGTTCGGCGCCGCCGGCGAGCCGCGCACCGCGTACGCGGCCGACATCACCGGCCACGTGCTGATCCAGGTGCTCTACGAGCAGATGATGAAGCGCGACGTCCTCGTCCTCGAGGAGTACTTCGCCTGGAAGCTCGTCGTCGAGGAAGGCCGCTGCCAGGGCGTGATCTGTTGGGATCTCCTCAACGGCGGGCTGAAGACGATCGGCGCGAAGACGGTGATCCTGGCGACGGGCGGGGCAGGCCGCCTGTACGTCGGGACGACGAACGCCTATGCCTGTACCGGCGACGGGATGACGATGGCGCTCCGCGCGGGCGTGCCGCTGAAGGACATGGAGATGATGCAGTTCCACCCGACCACGCTCGCACCCTCCGGCGTGCTGATCACCGAGGGCTGCCGCGGCGAGGGCGCCTACCTGCTCAACTCCGAGGGCGAGCGGTTCCTGAAGGACTACGCCCCGAACGCGATGGAGCTGGCCTCCCGCGACGTCATCTCACGCGCCGAGCAGACGGAGATCGACGAGGGCCGCGGCGTCGACGGCAACGTCCTGCTCGATCTCCGCCACCTCGGCGCGGAGAAGATCGTCGAACGGCTGCACGGCACGCGCGAGCTCTCGATGACCTTCGTCGGGATCGACCCGATCCACGACCCGATCCCGGTCCGACCGGGTGCCCACTACCACATGGGCGGTGTCGACACGGACGTCTGGGGCCGCACCGAGCTCGAGGGGCTCTACGCTGCCGGCGAGTGCGCCTGCGTCTCGGTCCACGGTGCAAACCGGCTCGGCGGCAACGCGCTGATGGAGACGATCACCTACGGCAAGCGGGCCGGCCGCCACGCGGCCGAGTGGGCGCTTGCGAACACGACCGTCACCGTGCCGGAGGGCGTCGTCTCCGACACCGAGCGGGAGCTTAGGGAGCTGCTCGACCGCACCGAGGGCGAGCGGCCGTGGAAGATCCGCGAGGAGCTCGGCCAGACGATGCACGAGAACTTCGGCGTCTTCCGGCGCGAGGAGCAGATGCTCCAGCAGCAGGAGATCGTCGCCGGCCTGCGCGAGCGGTTCGAGCGGGTGGTCGTCGAGGACAAGGGGGACGTCTTCAACAGCGACCTGACGCAGGCGCTCGAGCTTGGGTTCCTGCTCGAGCTTGCCGATTGCATGATCGTGTCCGGACTTGCCCGCAAAGAGAGCCGCGGCGCGCATGCGAGGCCGTACGACTACCCCGACCGCGATGATGCGAACTACATGAAGCACACGGTCGTCCGCTGGATCGCCGACCACCCGGTCCTCGACTGGAAACCGGTGACGGTGACCAAGTGGCAGCCGCAGGAGCGGACGTACTAGTCATGAACCGGCGGTTTCTGGCCGGTGGGGCGCTCGCTGCGACCCTTGTGGTCGCGGCGGTCGGTTGCGGGAGCTCGAGCGCGTCTGAGAGCTCGGCCCCACCTGCGCCGAATTCGGCGCGCTTCCTCGCGTCGGCGGCGACCAAGTCGACCGGGACGCCGAGCATGAAGACCGAGTTCTCGGTGACGATGCTGTCCTCGAAGCTGCCGGGCGGACGGCTCGACATGACCGCCGACGGCGCCCTCGACAACACGAATCACCGCATGGACATCCGTCTCGACATGTCGAAGTTCGCGACCGGGCTCGGCGCCGGCGCCGCGGCGCTGGGGAGCCCGAGTGACTGGGTCGGTGAGGAGGTCGGGGACTTCGCTGATGGGCGCGCGATCGTCTACATGAAGCTGCCGGTGCTGACGAGGCTGCTTCCCGGCGGGAAGCCCTGGATCAAGATGGACCTCAACGCGGTCGGCAAGCGGGCAGGAATCGACATCTCCCAGTTCACGCAGTTCGCCAACGACCCGACGCAGATGGTCGACTGGCTGCGTGCGGCGAGCGGCGACGTCACCACTGTCGGCACCGAAACGATCGACGGCGTGGCGACCACCCACTATCGCGCCACAGTGGACATCGACAAGTACCCGGACCTGGTTCCGGCCGAGAACCGCGACGCGATGCGGAAGGCGGTGGATGCGCTCAAGAAGGCGGCGCACGTGAGCTCGTTCCCGATGCACGTCTGGGTCGGCAAGGACGGCCTGGTCAGGCAGGTGCGGACGGCGCTGACCGAGACCATCCAGGGCGAGACGGTGAACGTCGTCACCTCGGAGCGGTTCTACGACTTCGGCACGCCGGTCGAGATCACGCTGCCGCCGGACGACCAGGTGACCGATATCTCGAGCCTGACGACAGGAGGATGATGGACGTCTCCCTCAAGATCTGGCGCTACGACGCCGAGACCGGCGAGCGGGCGCTGAAGGACTACCAGGTGGAGGCGCCCGAGTGGGCCTGCCTGCTCGACGTCCTCGACATCGTCAAGGACCAGGTCGACGGGACGCTCTCCTACCGCAAGAGCTGCCGGATGATGATCTGCGGGTCGTGTGGCATGCGTATGGACGGACGGGCCGTGCTCGCCTGTAAGGAGCGGATGCTGCCGATCGTCGAGGCCAGGCACGTGCCGGTGATCTCGGCCATGGGGAACCTGCCGATCGTGAAGGACCTCGTGGTCGACATGGGGCCGTTCTGGCAGAAGATGCGTGCGATGAAGCCGTGGCTCCAGCCCGGCTACCTCGAGGCGCCCGAGGAGAAGGAGTTCCACGTCTCCCCGCACGACGCCGAGGCGATCCACAAGGAGGCGCTGTGCATCAACTGTGGGTGCTGCGTGTCCGAGTGCAACTCGATGGAGTCCGATCCCGAGTTCCTCGGCCCCGCGGCGCTCGCGAAGGGGATGCGGTTCGTCGGCGACGCGCGCGACCAGGCCACTGTCGAGCGCCTCCAGGCCTACAACGACGAGCACGGCATCTGGGACTGCACGCGCTGCTACTTCTGCACCGAGCGCTGCCCGAAGGGCGTCGATCCGCGCGACGCGATCGCCAAGCTCGGCGCCGAGTCGGTCAAGCACGGCATCGACCACGACATGGGCGCCAAGCACGCGAAGTGGTTCGTCACCTCGGCGAAGACGACCGGCTGGCTTCGCGAGACGGAGCTCGTGCCGAAGACCCAAGGCGTCGTCTCGTCGATCAAGCAGACGAAGTTCGCGATGAGCCTGGCCAGGCGCGGCAAGGTGCCGATCCCGTTCCCGCCGCACGTCGCCGAGAACGTCGACCAGGCTCGGGCGCTCTACACCCTCGTCAAGGAGCAGGGGCGTGACGGGGCGGCCGGGATCGTGCAGGGCGAGAAGGCGATCGCCTACATCGAGTTCGCGGAAGGCCACGGCGAGCCCGCCACCGGTCCGGCGAGCCGCATCGCCCCTGAAAAGCAGCCGGAGCTTCCTGCCGAGGGCGGCGACTGATGCCCAAGGTCGCCTACTACAAGGGCTGCCTCGCGTCACTGTCCGCCAAGGAGCTCGACACCTCCACGCAGGCGCTTGCGCCGAAGCTGGGGATCGAGCTCGACGAGCTCGAGTCGGTCACCTGCTGCGGCGCCGGCGACATCCACGAGGCGGAGCCCGACTACTACCTCCACCTGAACGCGCGCATCCTCGCCTACGGCGAGGCGACCGGAACGGACACGCTGATGACGATCTGCAACGTCTGCACGCTCAACCTGCGGCAGGCGAACTGGCAGCTCAAGAACGACGACACCCTCCGCGCACGGGTGAACGAGAACCTCGAGCGGGTCGGCGTGCCGCCGTACTCGGGCGGGATCGAGGTCAAGCACTTCCTCTGGCTGATCGCCGAGGGGGAGGGCTTCGAGCTGCTCAAGCAGGTCGCGCACAAGGGCCTGAAGGGCCTGAAGATCGCGCCCTTCTACGGCTGTCAGATCCTCCGTCCGTCGAAGATCCTTGGCTTCGAGGATCCGGACCGGCCGTGGTCGCTGGAGCGGATCATCAGCGCGTGCGGCGGCGAGCCCGTCGACTACCCGGCGAAGATCAAGTGTTGCGGCTTCCCGATCATCCAGGCGCGCGAGGAGACCGCGCTCGGCGAGCTGATCCAGCCGATCGAGCAGGCGATGGAGGCGGGCGCCGACGCGATGGTCACGCCTTGCCCCCTCTGCCACCTATCGCTCGACGCGTGGCAGCAGAAGCTCGAGGCGGCCACCGGCAGGACGTACGGCATGCCGATCATCCACCTCTCGCAGCTCGTCGGCGTCGCCGCCGGGCTCGCCGAGTCGGAGCTGAAGTTCAAGCGGCACGTCGTCTCGGTCGACCCCGTCGTCGAGAAGCTGAGCGTCTGAAAAACGGTGTCGGGGACAGGATGAATCCTGTCCCACGACGCGAGTCTTTCCGCACCGGGCTCGCCGCCGTCGCGGGAGTCGCGACTGCCGGCCTCGCCTGGGGTCTCTACGAGGCGGCCTGGGTACGGCTCGAGGAGCTCCCGGTCGGTCTGCCCGGGCTACCGGAGGAGCTCGCCGGTCTGCGGATTGCGCACCTCTCGGACTTCCACCTCGGGATCCCGTCGCCGGGGTCCGTGGCCGCTGACCGGGCTGCCGACTGGGTGGCTGGTCGTCGGCCGGATCTCGTCTTGATCACAGGCGACCTGCTGGCGCGGCCCGCCGGGGCCGCGCGGTTGAGAGAGCTCATCAACCATCTGCCGGCCGTCTACGCCGTCCTCGGCAACCACGACTACGCCGACAGCCGCGACCCGTTCTCCAAACCCGTCGGCGAGGTCGACCTCGGGCGCGGCACGTTGCTCTCCGACGAGTCCGTGACGCTCGAGCTCCGCGGACGGCGCGTCCAAGTGGTGGGCGTCGACCCCCGCGCCTACATGCGCCGCGAGGCGCGGCCGTGGGAGCTCGTCGAGCCGGACGCCGACCTGCGCATTCTCCTCTGCCACTTCCCACGCGTCGTCGACGTCCTGCCCGAGGGGTCATTCGACCTCGTCCTCTCCGGGCACACGCACGACGGCCAGATCTGCATTCCCTATGGCCGGGGCAAGGTGCGCATCGCCCACCCGCGCGCCCCGTACAATCGCGGCCTCTACCACCGGGCCGGAGCGGTGCTCCACGTGTCGTCCGGGCTGGGAACGACTTTCGTCCCGTTTCGCTTCTTCGCGCGGCCGGAGGCGACGGAACTCCTCCTAGAATCGGCCTGAGTGGAGGGTCACGCGAGCATCTCGGCCGACGTCCTGGCGCGCTACGCGGCCGACGCCGCGCTCGAGGTCGAAGGGGTGCGTGGGCTCGTCGAGAGCCACCTCCCGCGACACCGGCCGGTACGGATCACGACAGGGGACGACGGCCGCGTCTCGGTCGAGCTGCACGTCGTCCTGGAGTGGGGGACGGCCTTTGCGCCGGTGGGCTCGGAGGTGCAGGCGCGAGTGGCGGAGTACCTCGGCCGCATGGCCGACCTCGAGCCGGCTCGGGTCGACGTCGTCGTCGACGAAGTCGGGCCCGTTCGCGCCTGATGGCCCCGCGCGTCGCCGGGCTGACGGGCGCGACGCTGGAGACGGCCCCGTCCGTCTGCCACGAGTGCGTCTGGTGGCAGTCGCGGGCGCGCGGTGTGGACAAGCGCCGCTGGATCGCCAAGGCCGAGGAGGACTGGGGAGCCTGGGGCACCGTCTACTACGACGCCGACGGTCGCCTGCTGGGATCGATGCAGTACGGGCCGTCCGGGCTCTTTCCCCGCGCAGCTGCTCTGCCCGCCGGTCCGCCCTCGTCCGAGGCCGTGCTCGTCACGTGCGCCTACGTCGTCGACGCGGCGTCGCCCTGGGTGATGCAGTCGCTCTTCCTCGCCGCGATCGGCGACTCGAAGGATCGCGGCGCGAAGGCGCTCGAGGCGTTCGCGTACCGCTACCCGGAGGGTGAGTCGACGTACGAGCGCTTCCTCGTCCACCGGACCGTGTTCCCGGCGGACTTCCTGGCCGACTTCGGGTTCCGGACCGTCCGCGTGCAAGGCCGGGTCGAGCTTGCTCGGCTCGAGCTCGGCGGGCTGATCCCGGTGCACGAGGGAATGCCGGCGCGCGTTTTCCGAGCCCTCAAGGAAGCGCTCACGCCCGCCCCGGTGCCGCAGAGGCCGTAGCGGAGCATCCCTCGAACGAGGGATCGACGCGGCCGCCCGGACCCGGATGATGAGAGAGCGGGCCGTTCCCCCAGCGGCCCCGATTCCCCCCTAGCAGGAGCACAACTTGCAGATCCGTTTTGGCTGCGCGCTGGGCGCCGCGCTGGCCGCCGCATGGCTCATCGTCGCCCCTGCCGGTGCGACCGGCTACAGCTACGGCGGACTCGTCGGGACGAAAGGCGCGCTCGGGGTCGCCGGGACGATCACCGCGCTACAAGCTCCCGTCGTCCAGCAGGGTCATGTTGCCGCCTGGGTCGGCGTCGGCGGCCCGAACGAGGCACCGGACGGCAGCGCCGAATGGCTCCAGGTCGGCCTGAACAGCAGCCGTGGCAGCGGCAACCACCTCTACTACGAGTATGCGCGGCCCGGGATCCCGGTCACCTACGTCCAGCTTGCCGCCGCCGTTCCGACCGGACAGCCGGTGCGGGTCGCGGTCCTGAGGTGCGCCGCCGGCCGCGACCTCTGGCGGGTCTGGGTCAACGGCCGTGCAGCCTCTGACCCGATCTCCCTGCCGGCGAGCAGCGGCCGGCTCACTCCGGTGGCAACCGCCGAGAACTGGGACGGGGGCACGCCAGGCGTGCCCAACACGTTCACCTATTCGTTCGACGGCGTTCGGGTCGCGAGTGCGGCCGGCGGCGTGTGGCGCCCGTTCGCGGGCGGCCGGTTACGTCAGGACGACGGCATCCGGCTGATCTCAGGCGCGGCGGGAAGCTTCGTCGCGGCGTCAGCCTAGGTCGAGACCGGGGCCGGAACGCCGCAGCTCCCGGCCCCGATCATGTCGGCACTGCCGGGAGACCCGCTGGGGACGTGTCTCTTTACGGCAGGCGCGTCGTATCTTGCCTCAAGCTCACAAGCCCGCCAACAGCACTTGGAGCTCCGCGAGCTCCAGCTCGCTCAGCTTCAGCCGTTCGGCGGCTTCGTTCACGGGATTGGCCTTTGCACACTGCGCCTTGTGAGCCGACTTGTATGCGGCGCCGGCGCAGTTCGTCCGCCGGGTCGCCTGTGCGGTGGCGAGCTTCTGCTCCTGCTGGAGATGGATCGCCATCAGCGTGCCTGCCTGCGCCTGCTTGTCGGCGGGGAGAGTTCCGAGCTTGGCGATCAGCGCATCCAGGCTCGTCCTGTTCCGGGCCTCGAGCGCCTGCAGCGCCCGCACCCGGGCTTGGCAGGCGACCCTGGCGCCGCCGGTCCTCGCCGAGCAGTTGAGGGCAGCCTGGAGGTCCTGGTTCGCCTTGATCAGGTACTGCGCGAAATTGGTGGCGGCTTGTAGGGGGGTTACGCCGGGCGGCAGGTACTGGTCGGCCGCCGAGGTCTTCCCGGGCTGCAGCGCGCCGAGGACGTCCGGCGAGGGGGTCTTCGTCTGGGGCGCGACCTGCTTGGCGACGAAAACATGTTTGACCGCGAAGGCGGCATGCTGGACGCCGGAGGCTGCGTAGGTGACGCCGCCGAGCGCCGCGAGCGCGGCGACCATCGCGATCGTGGCGGCGGCAAAGCCGATCCGCAGAGAATGAGGCCGCAGCGCAGGCCGACCGCCCTCGACCTCGGAGACGATCCGGTCGAGGAGCCCCTGCTC
>JBKPMR010000011.1:0-11307 GCA_046732255.1 Actinomycetota bacterium | reverse complement strand
CGTACGCGCCCTCGTCGACGATGATCAGCGTGCGCTCGAACTGGCCCATGTTCTCGGCGTTGATCCGGAAGTAGGCCTGGAGCGGCATCTCGATCGACACGCCCGGCGGCACGTAGATGAACGACCCGCCCGACCAGACCGCCGAGTTCAGCGCGGCGAACTTGTTGTCGTTCTGCGGGATCACCTTGCCGAAGTGCTGCTTGACGAGGTCCTCGTGCTCGCGCAGGCCCGAGTCCATGTCGAGGAAGATCACGCCCTTCGACTCGAGGTCGGCCTGGAGCTTGTGGTAGACGACCTCGCTCTCGTACTGGGCGCCGACGCCGGCGAGGAACTTCTTCTCCGCCTCCGGGATCCCGAGCTTGTCCCACGTCTCGCGGATCCCCGCGAGCGCCGGATCGTCCCAGGACTTGGCCTGACCCTCGATCGGCTTGATGTAGTAGTAGATGTTGTCGAAGTCGATCTCGGAGAGGTTGCCGCCCCAGCGCGGGAGCGGGCGGCGCTCGAAGTACTCGAGCGACTTGAGCCGGAACTTCCGCATCCAGTCCGGCTCTTTCTTGTGCCCGGAGATCGCCTCGACGACCTCCTTCGAGAGCCCTCGGCCGGACTTGAAGAAGTAGTTCTCCTCGTCGTGGAAGCCGTACTTGTACTCGGCGCCGATCTCGGCGACGACCTGGGTCTCGGTCTTCTCGCTCATGCGGGTGCACCTTCCAGCTCGGGGATGAAAGCCTGGTAGCCCTCCGCCTCGAGCTGCTGTGCCAGCTCGGGTCCACCCTCGGCGACGATCTTGCCGTCGGCGAACACGTGGACGAAGTTCGGCTTGATGTAGTTGAGCACGCGCGGGAAGTGGGTGATCACGAGCGCGCCCATGTCCGGGCCGACCATCCGGCTGACCCCGTTGCCGACGACCTTGAGCGCGTCGATGTCGAGGCCCGTGTCGGTCTCGTCCATCACGGCTAGGCGCGGCTTCAGCATCGCCAGCTGGAGCATCTCCATCTTCTTGCGCTCCCCGCCGGAGAAGCCGTCGTTGATGTAGCGCTGCGCGAGCTCACGGGAAACCTTTAGCTCCTCCATTCGCGCCAGCAGCTCCTTCCGAAACTCCGGAATCGGAATCGGGTCGTCCTGGCCGGCCCGCGCCTTGCGCAGGGCGTTGATCGAGGAGCGGAGGAAGTTCGTCACGGTCACGCCGGGAACGGCGTGCGGATACTGGAATGCGAGGAAGAGCCCGCGCTGGGCGCGCTCGTCGGCCTCGAGCTCGACGAGGTTGTCGCCGTCGAAGAGGATCTCGCCCTCGGTGATCTCATAGGCGGGGTGCCCCATCAGCGCGTACGCGAGCGTCGACTTGCCTGACCCGTTCGGGCCCATGACCGCATGGACCTGGTCGAGGTCGACGGCGAGATCGACGCCCTTGACGATCTCCCTGCCGGTCTCTTCGTGAGAGACGTGCAGGTTCTTGATCTCCAGCAGAGCCATCGCTCCCAGTCTAGCCGAGGCCATCCGGCGGCCAGGTTTGGAAAAGGAACCGGGGACAGGCCCGTCGGGCCAGTCCCTCTCCGTGCTCATCATTTACGCGCTATCGTGAGGTTATGCCGGAGATCGGTATTGCCGGACTGGTCGTCATTCTGATCGTCGCCTTGCTCGTGTTCGGCCCGAAACGGCTGCCCGAGATGGGCCGCTCGCTCGGCAAGGGCATGCGTGAGTTCAAGGACTCGATCAGCGGCAAGGACGACGGGCGGGAGCTCCCGCCGCCGTCCGCCGACGACGGCTCGCCGCCTTCGAGCTAGGCCAATGAGGCCCTTCCCGCGGCGGCTCCGCCACGGCGAGGAGGTCACGCTCGTCGAGCACCTGGGCGAGCTGCGGACCCGGCTGATCATCTGCCTCCTGTCGATCGCGATCGCGTTCGCCGTCACCTACACGTTCCACGGCCGGATCCTCGACTGGCTGAACCGCCCGCTGCCGGACGATCTGAAGAAGCCGGCGACGTTCAGCCCGATCGAGCCGTTCGCGACCTCGATCATGGTCAGCCTCTGGGCAGCGCTGATCATCGCGCTCCCGATCATCTTCTGGCAGCTGTGGGCGTTCCTCGCCCCCGCCTTCACCGAGCACTACCAGCGCTCGATGTCGCTGCTGGTCGCCTTCGCGGCCCTGCTCGGCCTCGGCGGGCTGGCGTTCGGCTACTTCGTGATCCTGCCGCCGGCGATCCACTTCCTGACCAACTACGACTCCTCGCACTTCAATATCCTGCTGCGCGCCCGCGACTACTACCGCTTCGTCAGCTTCGTGCTGCTCGGCGTCGCGCTCGCGTTCGAGGTGCCCGTGTTCGTGCTCGCGCTCGTCCGCCTGCGGATCCTCTCGGCGGCCCGCCTGCGGAGGACCTGGCGCGTGGGCGTTTTCATCATGGTCGTGATCGGTGTGCTCCTGCCCGGCGTAGACCCGGTGACGACGATCCTCTCCTGTATCCCCCTGGTGGTGCTCTACGTCCTCTCGATCGGGCTGGCGACGTTCTTCGAGCCGCGCTGGCGCCAAGCCCGCGAGGCACCGATTCAAGCAAGCGAGCTCTGAGAACAGCGAAGCACTCCTAGGTCCTCCTGGCACTGGCGTTTCCCCGCGCGGAGCGCGAACGAGCGGCCGGGCTTTGCCCGGCCTTGCGACGTGATAGAAGACGCAGGGCCGACGTCACCATTGCGCCGGATTCAGCCCCCCCGGCAAACCGGCGCTAGGACATGCTCGACCCTGCCACCGAGCGGTACCCGGCGGTGCCTTCGTGAAACCGCCTACGGCAGGTCGCGCCGGGCGAAGGCGAACAGGCCGAGCGCGCCGACGAGGATCAGGTAGACGACGGACCAGACGACGACGCCGATGCCGGCGCCGGACGAGCCGCCGAATGGGCCGAGCTCGAGCGCGAACCGCGCGAAGCCAGTCGTGCCCGACGTGATCAGGTGCAGGCCGTTCTGGTAGAGCGCCTCGAACGGCAGCACCCACGAGGCCCAGCGGCCGATCGAACGGAGGGTGTCGGAGCCGATCGCGCGGCCGATCTGCGCGAGCAGACCGGCGACGAGGCCCCCGCCGAAGACCATGAAGACGGCGATGCCGTTGGCGGTAGCGGTGAGGAAGACCGATCCGAGCAACGAGAGCGCGACCACGATCACGACCGCAAGCGCGAGCTCGGCGCCGGCCGCGACGACGTTGTCCGGCCACCAGCCGCCGATCAGGCCGGTGGTGACGGTCTCGATCGCGAACAGCAGGGCGACGTAGACGGCGCAGACGCTCGCTGCGGCGAGGAACCGGGCGAGGAGGAGCGTGCTTCGGCCGACGGGCCGGACGACGAGCGGCTGGAGCAGCCCGCGCTCGGCGTCGCCGCGCACGACGCCGAGTGTCAGGAAGATCGCGAGCACGGTGCCGAGGAAGAGGGTCGCGAACATCGCCAGCCCGAGCACGGTCGCTCCGGTGACGACGGTCGGATCGAGCCCGAGCTGGTCAGGGGGCACGAACGAGGCGGTGTCCGTGAATGCCCGCCACACGCCGACGCCGTAGAGCGCCAGGAAGGCGGCAGAGAGCAGCAGGACGATCAGGAAGATCTTCCGGCGCATGCTCTCCCGGAGGGCGTAGCCGACGATGATCGAGACCTGCGTCATTCGGGACTGGATCCGCTCTTTGGACAAGCACGCTCCTCACCCGAAGGCGAGACCGCGCTCTCGCCGGAGCGCACGCCCCGCTTGCCATGCGACCCCGAGAAGGAGGGGGACCGTGGGGGAACCATGGATTCCCCCACGTTGTCGACCGCCTCGAGGTAGACGTCCTCGAGAGTCGTCGCGAGAACCCGGAGGCCGTAGACCTGCTGTCCCTCCGCGACGAGGCGGGCGACGATCCCGGGTGCGTCGTCGCGGATCGCGCCTTCGAACAGACGCACGCCGGAGGCCGTCTCGACCTCGACCCCGCGCGCCTGTGAGAGCTCCGCCGGGCTACCCTCTGCGACGAGCCGACCGCGGGAGATGATCGCGACCCGGTCGCAGACGAGCTCGATCTCGCTGAGCAGGTGCGAGTTGAGCAGGACCGCGTGGCCGCGCGAGCGCAGCTCCTCGAGCAGCACCCGAACGGTCCGGCGCCCGGACGGGTCGAGCGCGCTGGTCGGCTCGTCGAGTAGGAGCACGCGCGGAGAGCCGACCAGCGCCTGAGCGATTCCGAGCCGCTGCTGCATCCCCTTCGACATCTGCTCGACGCGCCGGTCGCGCGCCTCCAGCAGCCCGACGAGCTCGAGGAGCTCGCCCCGCTCCTCGGCGCCGCCCTTCGACCCGGCGAGGCGCTGGTGCAAGAGGAGAAGCTCGTCCGCGCTCACCCAGCCCGGGAAGCGGAAGAGCTCGGCCAGGTAGCCGAGCGCGCGCCGCGCGGGCGCAGAGCCTGCCGGCGCGCCGCAGATCTCGGCGGTTCCCTCTGTCGCCCGCACGAGCCCGCAGGCGATCTTGACCAGCGTCGACTTACCCGCCCCGTTCGGCCCGAGCAGCCCGACGAGCTCGCCCTCGGCGACCTCCAGGTCGACCCCGGCCAGCGCCCGCAGCCGGCCGTAGCGCTTCCCGAGGCCGCGGACGGCGAGCGCAGGAGCCATCGCTCCGAGTCTAGGCAAGCATGGGGGAACCCATGGTTCCCCCATGGACCCCCTCCTTCCCGTCTGCGCGTGATATGCCGTGCGTGCGCTCCGGCGAGAGCGTGGTCTCGCCTCCGCGCGCAGAGGACTGATGGACACAGAACGGACTCCATATCCCAAGATCGAGCTCCACGTTCACCTGGAGGCGACGATCCAGCCGGAGACGCTGCTCGCGATCGCCAAGCGAAACGGCGAGACGCTCCCGGTCGACACCGTCGAGGGCCTCCGCGAGCTCTACCGCTTCCGCGACTTCGATCACTTCATCGAGGTCTGGATCCTGACCACGAACTGCCTGCGCACGGAGGACGACTTCCGGCAGGTCGTGGTCGACTATGCGGCCGAGGCGAAGCGCCACGGCGCGGTCTACCTGGAGGCGATCTTCTCCCCGATCGAGCGCACCTGGCGCGGCGTCTCCTGGGACGAGATCTTCAGCGGCTACTGCGACGGCGCCCAGGAGGCGCGCGAGCTGCACGGCGTCGAGGTGCTGCTGAACCCGGACATCACCAGGAGCGCGCCGATCGAGGACGCGTTCACGCTCGTCGAGTACGCCGCGAAGTACCGCGACCGCGGGGTCGTCGCCGTCGGTCTGGGCGGCGAGGAGGCGTACTACCCGAACGCGGCGTTCGCACCGCCGTTCGCGGCCGCGCGCGACGCCGGGCTCGGCTCGGTGCCGCACGCAGGCGAGGTGGTCGGGCCGGAGTCCGTCCGCAGCGCGCTCGACCTGCTCGAGCCCGACCGCATCCGCCACGGATTCCGCGCGATCGAGGAGCCGGCGCTCGTCGACGAGCTCGCCGGCCGCGGCCTCGTCCTCGACCTGACTCCGGTCTCGAACGTGCGCACCGGCGCCGTCCAGTCGCTCGAGCAGCACCCGCTGCCCGCCCTGGTCGCCGCGGGCGTGCGCTGCTCGGTCTCGACCGACGATCCGGTGATGTTCGACACGGATCTCACCCGCGAGTACGAGGTCGCCGAACAGCTGGGGCTCGAGCCGAGGGCGCTCTACGAGACGGCGCTCGCGGGTGCGCTCTGCGACGAGGACACGAAGGCCCGTCTCGCAGAGATCGCCGCGGTGTACGACTGGGAGTCGGTCGCGGCTGAAGCCCGCTAGGCTGTTCGCTCGACATGGCACGGGCTGCGGCAAAGCAACGGCCTCCCGCCCGTCGTCACGACACGGGCCGGAAGCACAAGGACTCGGGCGGTCAGCGCTACGAGGACACGCTGTTCTTCAACCGGCTTCGCACGCATGCCAAATGGGTGTTCGTGCTGTTGATCGTCGTGTTCGGCCTCGGCTTCGTACTCCTCGGCGTCGGCTCTTCGGGCCTCGGCCTCGGCGACATCTTCAACGGCATCGGGGGCGGCGGCGGCAACCCGTCCATCGACAAGCCGCTCAAGGCGACCCAGAAGAACCCGAATGACGCCCAGGCGTGGAAGGACCTCGCGACCGCCTACGACGCGAAGAGCGACTATGCGTCGGGCCTCTCGGCCTGGCAGCAGTACACGCAGCTCCGGCCGAAGGACGTAGACGGGCTCAACTCGCTCGCGCAGGACTACGGTCAGCAGCTCCAGACGCAGGGGATCGATCTGCAGGCCGCCCAGGCCGAGGTCCAGCAGACGCAGGCCACGGACCTCGGCCCCAGCTCGACGTCGCCGCTCGGCCGGGCGCTCGGCAGCCTCACCGACCCGCTCGACCAGACGGCGAACAGCGACGCCACCGCGCGCTACCAGGCTGCTTCCAGCGCCTACCAGCAGACCGCGTCACAGCTGATCGCCACCTACCAGAAGATCGGCAAGCTCCAGCCCAACGAGCCGGGCGTCCAACTCCAGCTCGCCAACACTGCGGAGAGCATCGGCGACTACCCGGCCGCGATCGCCGCGTACAAGCAGTTCATCAAGATCGCGCCTGACGACGCCTCGGTACCGCAGGCGAAGGCGAGGATCAAGACGCTTCAGAACCAGCTCGCCGGATCGTCCTCGTCGGCTCAGGGTTAGACTCCTGCACGCACCGGAGAGGGACTTCTCGTACCGCGAGCTCGAGGGGACGCCGTGAACGCTTTCACAAGGGGGTCGAAGCAGCGCCACGCCCTGGTGCCGGCCGTCGTGCTCGCCGGCGTCGCGTTCCTCGCAGCAGGCTGCGGCACCGGCGGCCTCCAGAGCGGCAGCGCGGACCGTGCTGCGGGCAAGGAGCTCTTCGTCCAGAAGTGCGGCTCCTGCCACATGCTCGCCGACGCCGGGACGCAGGGCACGATCGGCCCGAACCTCAATGACGCCTTCGCCGGGCCCTGCGATCAGGGCTTCAAGGAGTCGAGCATCCGGAACGTCGTCCACGACCAGATCCTGTACCCGGTGACGAACCCGTCCGGGCTCGACGTCGGCCTGAACGGCGTCGAGAAGAAGGTCACCGGGATGCCGGCCAAGCTGGTCACCGGCGCCGACGCGAACGACGTCGCCGCCTACGTCGCCTCCGTCGTGTGCCTTCCGGTCGGCGGCACGACGACGGGCGGGACGACGACGGCGCCCGCGCCGACCACGCCTCAGGCGACCACGACTGCGGCCACGACGACCCAGGCGACGACCACCGGAGGCGGAGGCGGGGGCTCGAACCTCGCCGCGGGCAAGCACGTCTTCGAGACCGCCGGCTGCACGAGCTGTCACACGCTGAAGGACGCAGGCTCGACCGGCACGGTCGGCCCGAACCTCGACGACGCCAAGCCGCCGCAGTCGCTCGTCGTCGACCGGGTGACGAACGGCAAGGGCGTCATGCCGTCGTTCAAGGGCCAGCTGACGCCGCAGGAGATCGCGGCAGTGGCTGCCTACGTCTCCAGCGTCGCCGGCACGTAACTGGGACGCACGCCGGTGGCCCTGACGGGGACCGGTGGCGCTTGCCGCCCCTGCGCGGACCCGTCTACCCTGGATTCGTGAGCCTTCGCACCCGCCGGCATCCAAACGAGCGTCTGGTCGTGCTCGCCGGCCTCGGCGTGGCGTCTGCGCTCTGCCTCGGGCTCGAGCTCTACCGCGAGCACCACTACGGCGCGTTCGGGTTCCGCTTTCTGGTCTGGAACCTGATCCTCGCCTGGATCCCGCTCCTGTTCGGGCTGCTCGTCTACGACCGCTATCAACGCGGCAGCCGGCTGCTGACGCTCGCGCCGGCGCTCGCGCTCTGGCTGCTGTTCCTGCCGAACGCCCCCTACATCGTCACCGACTTCGTCCACCTTTCTGCGTCGTCCCCGTCGCCGCTGTGGCTCGACGGCGTCGAGCTCTCTGCCTTCGCCTGGACGGGGATGCTGCTCGGCTTCGTCTCGCTCTACCTCGTCCACGCCGTCGCGCGGCACCGGTTCGGCCCGGCGCCGAGCTGGGCCGGCGTGCTCGGCGTGCTCGCACTGGTCAGCGTCGGCGTCTACCTCGGCCGGGTGAAGCGCTGGAACAGCTGGGACCTGCTCACGCAGCCCGGCGCCCGGCTCGCCCAGCTGCACGCCCATCTCGGCGATCCCGCCGCGCTCACCCGTGCTGCCGCGATCTCACTCGCGGTCACCTGCCTGCTCGCCGCCGCCTACCTCGTCTTCTACGTCCTGATGGCGGCGCGCATCGAGCCGCTGCGAACACGCGACTGACGTCACGCATCGCCTTCGCGGCAGGCGGGTACACCGGAGGGGATGCCAACAATCGAACGCACATCGAAGCGCCTGACAGCGCTCCGTAATACGGACGGCTACGTGGTCGAGTCGCCGTACGGCGACGTCGGCGAGGTCGAGGAGGTCTGGCTCGACCAGGACGACGCCTGCGCGCTGGCGGTGCGGGTCAAGGACGGCCGGCGGGCACTTCTCCTCGATCGCGACGTCGTCGCCGTCGACCCCGAGCATCGCTGGGTCGTCGTGCCCGAGGAAGCGCAGCTCCTCGAGCTCGATGCCCCGCGGCTGAGGACTGACGGCGGTACCCCGGCTGCCTCCTGGTCGACGACCGGCAACCGGGTCGCGATCGCACCGAGCGAACCGGCCGTCGAACGCCGCGCAAGGCCCGCGACCGGCGACGAACGGCCGCTCTGGCAGATGATCGCGATCCTCTACTCGGCGCTGCTCGTCATCGTCGTGTTCGTGACCGCGCTCGTCTTTGCGGTCCCGCTGCTTTTCTGAGCACCCCCGGGCAAGCCCGGTGGTGCGCAACAGGCGGCCGGCCGCGCCCCGTTCGGGGCACGAGCCGGCTATCGGAACGGCTCGCCGACCGGCGCTGCCGCCTCGGCCTCGAGGTCGACGACGACGTGCGTGATCGGGACGGCGAATCGCTCGCGCGCTCCCGAGACAACCCCCCGCTCGAGCCAGTTCGAGCGGCCCTCCGGATGGGTCGAGATGATCACCTCGTCGGCGCCGAACGTCCGGAGCGCATCCTCGATCGCCTGAACCGGGTCGGGATCGCCGACCTCGCCGTGCGCGTCGATGCCGAGCCGCTCGAGCTCGCGCAGGCTCCGGTCCAGCCGCCCGCGGGCGTCCGCCCGCGCCCCGTCCTCGTCGGAGGCCCAGTGCCTGAGGGGCGAGTTCAGGGCCGGACAGACGACCAGCACGTGGGAGCGGTAGCCCTCGGTCGCGGCCCGGATTTGAGACCGGAGCGCGACGCCGGCGACCGTCTCGTTCGCGATCACGAGGATGCGCTTCTCGTCGTCCCCCCCGCGGTGCCGCGGCATCGTCGCCGGCTCCCGCTCGCGAGCCTCTCGGCGGAAGAACCAGACGCCGACCGCGACCGAGAGCGCGAGGAACACGCCCAGCCCCCACCAGAAGCCGCCGGCCGCGGCCGCGATCGCGATCGCCGCGAAGTAGGCGGCCGTCCCGAGCACGAACCTGAACGCCTCGGCCTCGCTACGGAACGGGTTCTTCATCCTGCGCCTCTCTTTCCCCCGGGCGCCGGGGTGTATTCAGATGATGTAGACCGTCGTGTAGACGACGATCCACATTACGTCGACGAAGTGCCAGTAGATTCCCGGGATCTCCACTCCGTGGTGGTGCTCGGGCGAGTAGTGGCCGCGGAACGCCCGGATCGTCGCGACCAGGAGCAGCGTCAGGCCGACGAACACGTGCGCTCCGTGCAGACCGGTGAGGCAGAAGAAGATCGTCGTGAAGGCGTTGTCCCGCGGCGCGAAGCCGATCCGCGCGTACTCGGTGATCTGGGTCGCCAGGAACGTGAAGCCCATCAGGAACGTGAGGACGAGCCCGGCCTTCAGCCCTGCACGGCTCCCCCGCTTGATCGAGGTCAGGGCCCAGTGCATGGTGAAGCTCGAGGTGACCAGGATCGCCGTGTTGACGCCCGCGACGAAGACCGGCAGGTGGAAGCCGATCGGCGGCCAGTGCAGCGGGTTGTTGACGACCCGGACGAAGAAATAGGCCGTGAAGAACGAGCCGAAGAGCATGACCTCCGACGCGATGAACAGGAACATCCCGAGCACGCGCGCATCGACGCCCGAGCTGACGTTCGCCGCGGGCGGACCGTGGTGCTCGTGGCCGAGGTCGTGCGCTTCCGCGTGGGCCGCCATCTACGCGGTGACCGGCTCCGCCTTGGGCTCGACCTCGACGTGGTCGACCGGCAGGCCGGTCGAGTCGCGAAGCCGCGAGACGACGTCCTTCCGAAGCCAGCTCGAGCGGGCCTCGCCGGGGAAGGTCGAGACGATGATCTCGTCCACCCGCTCGTCGTGAACCGCATGCATCGCCGCGGTGTAGGGATCGGGGTGCGCGATCTGGCCGTGCGCGTCGATGCCCGCGCCGCGCAGCGCAGCGAGCGCCCGCCGCAGCCGGCGCTCCGCCTCGGGGTGACCGTGCATCGCCGGGTCGCTCTGGGGACAGATGAGCATGAAGCTCGCCGGGGGCTGCCTCGCCGCACGCTCCTTGATCTTCTGCAGCAGCGCCTCCCCGAGCACGGTCTCGTTCGCGATCACGAGCACGTTCGCCGCGCCGCCGTCATGTGAGAGGTCGACGACCACGTGTTCGACCGGACGATCGCCGGCCACGTCGCGGATCCGCTCGACGACGTGGCGCCGCAACCACCCCGACTTCTGCTCGGGATGGGTCGAGACGACGATCTCGTCGACCGCCGGCTCCAGCTGGGCGAGCGCGTCGCGCACCGCGGAGACCGGGTCGGCGTCGACGACGAAGCCGTCCGCGGAGACACCCGCCTCGCGTAGGTCGGCGAGCGCCTTGTCCAGGCGGCGACGCGCTGCGGCGCGGCGCGTGTCCTGGTAGACGACGTACCCCTCCCGCGGCGCGTTCACCGGGCAAACCACCGTCACCAGGTCGGCACCGCGGCTCACGACCGCCTCGGTCAGCTCCTTCCCCGCCACCGTCTCGTTGGCGACGACGAGCAGGTGGCTCATGCCTTGACCTCTTCACGTTCGAGCGTTCGGTCGCCGTTGAAGACCGCATGCCGTGCGTCGGGCACGCCGTACTCGTACGGGTGGCCGACGACCTGCGGCAGCTCGTCGAAGTTGAAGTACGGCGGCGGCGACGAGACCTGCCACTCGAGCGTCTTCGACCGCCACGGGTTCGGCGGCGCCTTGGGGCCGCGCGCCCAGCTGACGATCATGTTGTAGAGGAACACGATGATCGACGCGCCGAGGAAGAAGGACGCGATCGAGATCAGCATGTTCCAGTCGGCGAAGCGTGGCGAGTAGTCCGACACCCGGCGCGGCATCCCCT
>JBKPMR010000010.1:0-12502 GCA_046732255.1 Actinomycetota bacterium | reverse complement strand
CGGCTATGCGGTTGCGCATCTGGACGAGGTCGACGAGCTGGTCGACGGGCGCAGTCTTTACCGGCCGGACCGTCACCACCTCGGCATCACGTCGTTCGGTGCCACTGCATGGACAGCCGGTGCGGCCGGCGACCTGGTCATCGACGAGCACGACGAGGGCGACCCTACGGCGGACGAGGAGCTCTTCTTCGTGCTACGCGGCCACGCCGTCTTCGAAATCGACGGCGACCGGGTGGACGCGCCTGCGGGGACCCTCGTCTTCGCGCGCCCGCAGACCAAGCGCAGGGCGTTGGCCGAGGATGCGGGGACAACCATCCTGCTGATCGAAGGCACGCCGGGGAAGGCATACGAGCCGCGTGGTTGGGAATTGTGGGCTCCGCTTGCCCCGCTCTACGAGTCGGGCCGATACGCCGAGGTCGCCGATCGGCTCAGCGCGCTGGTGGAAGCCCACCCCCAGTATCCGATGCTGTTTTACAACCTCGCCTGCTGCGAGAGCCTCACCGACCGACCGACGGACGCGCTCGACCACCTGCGGCTCGCGATCGGGATGTCCGAGGAGTTTCGCGCGAATGCGAAGCTCGATTCGGACCTCGACCCGATCCGCGACGATCCCGCGTTCCAGGATCTGATCGGCCGTTAGCACGGGCTCAGGCTCCTGACGCTAGCGTTGACGGTGATGCCGATTCCGACCGAGCCGATCGGGAGCATCCCGAGACCGCCCGAGCTGATCGCGGCGATGCAGGACAGCGCGTTCAGCGCGGACGAGCTCGAGGGGCTCTACGAGGACGCAGTTCGCGACACGATCTCGCGCTTCGAGGCGACCGGCTCGCCGGTCATCACCGACGGCGAGCAGCGGAAGCCGAGCTTCGCGACCTACCCGATCCAGGGGCTGGCCGGGCTGGAGCCGGACGGTGTCGTGATCCCGTTTGCGGATGGTCACACCCGGCAGCTTCCGCGGCTCACGCGGGGCTCGTTCCGCTACATGACCTACGCCGACGTCTACCTCGCCGCTGCCCAAGGAATCGCCACGCGTCCAGTCAAGCAGGCTGTGATCACGGCCTCTGCGCTGAGCCTGCTGTATCCGGAGCAAGGCATCGACGACTACCCGCGCGACGCCTTCCACGCCGATCTGACCGGCGAGGCGGAGGCGGACATCAGACGGTCACTCGCTGCGGGAGCCCATTGCGTGCAGGTCGACTTTACGGAGGCCCGGCTCTCGCTGAAGCTCGATCCGTCCGGCGGTCTGCTGCGCAGCTTCGTCGAGCTGAACAACGACGTCCTCGGGTGTTTCTCCCCGGAGGAGCGGGAACGGATCGGCGTCCACACCTGTCCGGGCGGCGACCGCGATTCGACCCACAGCGCCGACGTCCCGTACGACGACCTTCTGCCGACCCTGTTCGAGCTGACGGTCGGGAACTTCTACATCCAGCTCGCCAGCGAGCCGGACCGGCCCCGCGTGCTCGACACGATCCGGGCGCACATGCGACCCGGCCAGCGGGTGTTCGTGGGCGTGATCGATCCGCTCGACGAACGCGTGGAGACACCGGAGCAGGTTCGAGACCGGGTCCTCGAGGCAGCGGAGTTCATTCCGGTCGACCAGCTCGGAACGACCGACGACTGCGGCTTCTCGCCGTTCGGCGACGACACGGCGACCGCGCGCGACACTGCATTCGCCAAGGTCAGCGCCCGCGTCGAAGGCACAGCTCTCGCGGCGCAGGAACTCGGCGTCTAGCGCCGCTCGAGCACCCCGCGGCGTGTGAAGAAGATCGGCTTCCTGTCCTTCGGCCACTGGACGGCGTCGCCGTCCTCGCAGGTGCGCTCCGCGTCCGACTCCCTGCTCCAGTCGCTCGAGTTGGCCGTCGCGGCCGAGGAGCTCGGCGCCGACGGCGCGTACTTCCGTGTCCACCACTACGCTCGCCAGCTCGGATCGCCCTTTCCACTGCTCGCCGCGATCGGCGCGCGAACCTCGACGATCGAGATCGGCACGGCCGTCATTGACATGCGCTACGAGAACCCGCTCTACATGGTCGAGGACGCGGGCGCCGCCGACCTCCTCGCCGGCGGCAGGCTTCAGCTCGGAATCAGCCGGGGGTCGCCGGAGCAGGTGATCGACGGGTGGCGCCATTTCGGCTACCAGCCGGCCGAGGGCGAATCCGACGCCGACATGGCGCGCCGCCACGCCGAGGTCTTCCTCGAGCTGTTGGAGGGCGAGGGGTTCGCTCGGCCGAACCCGCATCCGATGTTCCCCAACCCGCCGGGCCTGCTGCGCCTCGAGCCGCACTCGCCCGGGCTTCGCGAACGGATCTGGTGGGGCGCCGGATCGCCGGCGACCGCCGGCTGGGCGGCCGCTCTCGGGATGAACCTGATGAGCTCGACCCTGGTCGACGACGACGAGAGCGGCGACCCGTTTCACCTCGTGCAGGCACGGCACATCAAGGCCTTCCGCGAGGCGTGGAAGGATGCCGGGCACGAGCGGGAGCCACGCGTCTCGGTCAGCCGCAGCATCTTTCCGCTCGTCACCGACCTCGACCGCACGTACTTCGGCCATCGCGACGGCGAGGACAGCGTCGGGTACATCGACGCGACCACGCGGGCGATCTTCGGCCGCACCTACGCTGCGGAGCCCGACCTGCTCGTCGAACAGCTCGCAGAGGACGAGGCCATCGCCGCCGCGGACACGCTACTGCTCACCGTCCCGAATCAGCTCGGGGTCGACTACAACGCGCACGTGCTCGATAGCGTCCTGAAGCACGTCGCACCCGAGCTCGGCTGGCGGTGACATAGTCTGGCCCGCCGATGGCCCTCTCCTCGTCGCTGATTCGAGTGCCCGAGCTCGATGCCTCTTCGGCGCCGAGCTGGAATGACGGCGGCCCGCTGGGGGTGTTGGAGTTCTCGCCGCCGCTCGAAGTCGATCGCAGCTCGGTGTTGGTCGAGGCGACGGTCCAGCCCGGCGTCACTTCGACGCCCTCGAAGCGCGAGCCGAGCGATTCGTTCGAGGCTCCGGCGGTGCGGCTCGTGCGGGTCGAGGACGCCTTGCTGGAGACCCGCATGTGCGTCGTGGCCAGCCCACGGTTCGGGTTCGTCAGGGAATCGGTGCGACAAGGACGGAGGAAGCTGGAGCGGGCCGGCTACGTCGTCCACGAGACGGGTGAGCTCACGTTTCCCGAGCGGGAGGCCGTGTCCGTCGACTTTCCCGCCGTCCACGTCGCCCTGCCCTACGAGCAGCACAACTACTTCCACTGGACGTTCGAGGCCCTCGGCGGCCTTCTGATCGCACGGGAGCACCTCCCTCGTGACGCACGCGTCGTCGTCAGGCTTGAGCCGGCGTCATATGAAGCCGAGACGCTCGCCGCTCTCGGGTTCGATCCCGAATCGGTCTTCCTGTTGCCGCGGGAGCGCGTCATCAGGTTTCCGGAGCTCTACGTGCTGCCGCGGCCCTTCGGGAAGAGCGCGCCGGCGCCGATCGTCGCGAACGCGCTCCGAGGGCTGGTGCAGGCGGAAGCGGATTCGACGCGAACCAGGCGCTTGTACGTCGGGCGGTCCTCGCGGCGACGGATCGTCAACGACGACGAGCTCCGCTTGACGCTCGAGCAACATGGCTTCTCCGAGGTATCCGCCGAGGATCTGAGCGTCGCCGAGCAGATAGCCATGTTCGCCCAGGCGGAGGCGGTGATCGGGGTGCACGGGGCAGGGCTCGCGAATGCCGTGTACTGCGCGCCGGGAACGCTGCTGATCGAGCTCCAACCCGAGCGGCGCGAGGGGCTCCAGCTCCTGTACTGGAACATGGCGGCGGTCTCCGGTCTCCGGTACACCCGGATCGTCTGCAGGTCGCTGACCCGCCGGCTCCACTCCGATCTCGAGGTCGACTGTTCGCATCTCGACGCAGTGCTGAGCCGCCAGGTCGAGTAAGAGCGCCGCCTCGAGCACGGGACGGCTCAGCGATAGGGTGTCCGGGTGATGGCCACGCGAGAGGCGGCCTGTCACTGCGGACAGCTCCGACTCGAGGTCTCGGGCGAGCCGTTCGCGGTCTCGATCTGCAACTGCCTCGCCTGCCAGCGCCGGACCGGCAGCGCCTTCGGCATGCAGGCGGGCTTCAGGGCCGATCAGGTGGAGGTCACCGGCCGCTACAGCGACTACACGCGGATCTCCGACGAGGCTGACCGGAAGGCGCACGTCTTCCACTTCTGCCCCGACTGCGGCTCGCAGGTCTTCTACACGGAGCCCGATGAGCCGGACCGGATCGTCGTCTCGGTCGGCTCGTTTTCCGACCCGTCGTTCCCACCGCCGACGAGCTCGGGCTACGACTCTCGCCGTCACCCCTGGGTGGGATTACCCGACTCGATCCAGCGATTCGCCCCCGAGCTGTGGGACCCGGTGCGACCTTCCTTCGAGGCCGGTAGGTACGCCGACGCAGCCGACCTGGGGCTCGAGCTGATCGAGGCTCATCCGGACCAGGCGTTCCTCTACTACAACGTCGCCTGCTGCGAGAGCCTCGCCGGCCGGACTGCGGACGCCGTCGAGCATCTCCGCCGGGCGATCGACATGTGGGAGGGCGGTCGCGACATGGCCAGAGAGGATTCAGACTTCGACCCGATCCGCGACGAGCCCGCCTTCCAGGACCTGATCGGCCGCTAGGCCGAAGGGCTCGCGGCCGCGGACCACGAGCAAGGAGGCCGGTTGGTGAAAGGCGTCAGACACTTCCTGCGGGACTTCACCGCATCGGCCGTGAGAGAGCACCTGCGGTCGCAGATCGAGGACACCGAGGGTGCACCCGACTTGACCAAGAACGAGATCGAGCTGGTGCGCTTCATCCGTGAGGGATCGTTCGACTGGAGCACGGTCCTCGAACCTGGTTCCGGCCCTTGATCGAGTTTCACTCCGTTCGCCGCGCGGGAGCAGGTCCCGCCCGAACCGGTCCGCTTACGAACAGATGGCGCCGATCACGATCGGCGCCGACGGTCCCGCCTTCGCCGCCGTCTTGGTCGAGTCGGTCAGAGACCTTGCCATGACGCAGTAGGTCGTGTCCGACAGCGTGCCGAGCGAGACGATGCTCGCGTTCAGCGACTGGTCGTAGGAGGCCCTGAGCGCGGCGACGGTCATGCCCGAGTACGTTCCGTGGTCCGAGTGCCATGCCTCGACGGAGTCGACGGCTGCGCGAAGGTCGGCCGCCGCCGCGTTCTTGTTCGCGCGATCCCGGAAGCCCAGGTACGAGGGGATCACGAGCGCAGCCAGGATCAGGAGGATGGCTATGACGACGATGAGCTCGATCAGAGTGAACCCCTGCTCGCGCCTCAGACGTTGCCGAAGATTGGTCCGCATTCTCTTCTAGATCGGATATCTGGCGCGATTACCACGCCCCGGAAGGGGATCGCGGATAGACCGAACGTCTCTAGCGCAGCGCGTCGATCGTTGCGGTCTCGACGATGCCGGAGACGGCCCGCGCCAGATCCTCGTCGGAGACGACGAAGACGTCCGCCTGCAGCTTCGTCAGCGCCACGTACTCGGCCTCGTACGTCGTCTCCCACCCGAGCTGATCTGCGACCTTCCACGCTTGCCGTTGCAGCACCTTGTCCCCGAGGAAGCGAACCTTCAGCGAGTTGATTCGCGTCACCCGCTCGAGCCCT
Organism: Actinomycetota bacterium; assembly: GCA_046732255.1. Classification (GTDB taxonomy): domain Bacteria; phylum Actinomycetota; class Thermoleophilia; order Gaiellales; family Gaiellaceae; genus DATBLE01. The sequence goes on along the minus strand of JBKPMR010000010.1, from coordinate 6,878 downwards.
TCGGCGGCCGAGATCTCACCCCGCCGGGCCGCTGCATACAGCGCCGCCAGCGCCTGCGAGCGGACCAGCGTCGGCGCGACGAGCCTGTGCTCGGCGGCGACCTCGATCTCGCCGGCCGCGAGTCTGAGCAGCGTCTCGCAGTCGACGACGAACCGGGTCACGCCGCAGAAGCTACCTGCCGGCAGGGGCGGCCTCGAGGTCGCCCCTGCCGGATCGAGGATCAGCCGCCGTTCAGGCCCTGGTCGATCGCCGCGATCAGCTGCCCGTCCGCCGTGTCCCCGCTCAGCTCCCAGAACATGAGCCCGCCGAGGCCGGTCGCCCGGGCCACCAATGCCTTGGCCCTGAGGACGAGCGGATCGTCGAAGGTCCAGAAGATCCCGGTCGACGGGTTGTAGAGCCACGACGCGCCGGCGCGAAGGTCGTTGTAGCGCGTGTAGCCGGAGCCGAGGAGCGGCGCCACGGCCTTGTAGTCCTCGACACCGGCCTCGAAGGTGCCCGGCGCGGGGCCGGTCGAGGGCTGGTACAGGCCGTGGTTCGCCGCGCCGACGCCCGCCCAGCCACGCGAGTAGAAGGGCACGCCGACGACGAGCCGGCGCGCCGGGGCTCCACGGCTGAGGTACGCCGCGAGGGTGCTTGCCACGGAGAAGCGCGGGCTCGACGGGTCGAGCGCGGAGGTGAACAGGTTGGACTGGTGGTTGGTCGTCGCCTCCCAGGCACCGTGAAGGTCGTAGCCCTGAACCGTGGCCCAGTCCAGATACCTGAAGATCTTGTCGACCTCGAAGCCGGCGTCGATCTTCGCGGTGGCGGCCGGCAAGAACGCGGTCAGCAGGTACCCGCGGCCGAGCGCGTCGAGCTGCTTCCGAAACTCGGCCGCGAGCTTCGTGAAGTTCTGCCGGTCCTCAGGCCGGATGATGTTGCCGACGTTGCCCTCGGACCCCGGCCACTCCCAGTCGAGGTCGAAGCCGTCGAAGACGCCCGCTCCGGTTCCGGGCGGCGTGTCCGGAAGGTTGCCCTTGATGAAGAGGTCGATGCAGGACGACACCAGCTTCGTCCGCGAGGCGTCGGTGAGCGCGGCGTCGGAGAAGTACTTCGACCAGGTCCAGCCGCCCAAGGACATCAGCACCTTCAACTTCGGGTGCAGCCCCTTCAGCGCCTTGAGCTGCTGGAAGTTCCCCCCGAACGGCCAGGTCGACGCCGTCCCGTCGACCGAGTCCGTTGCCAGCCACGGGCGCTGATAATCCGCCCACGGGTCACCGCTCTGGCAGACGACGTCGCCGTTGGCATCGGGCGCGACGTTGCCGAAGGCGTAGTTGATGGTCGTCAACCGGTCGGCTGACCCGCTGGTCTCGACGTTCTTCACGGTGTAGCCCCGCCCGTAGATGCCCCACTGGATGTAGTAGCCAACGACCTGGCGGCCACGGGCCTGCTCGTGTGCGGTGCCTGCCTGGGCCGCCGATCCAGCGCCTGCCCCGACGAGCAGGACGACCAGCCCGGCCAGCGCGATTCTCGTTCTCACCATGGGATGCGCCCCCCTTTTCGCCCCCAGCAAGTCGAGTGGTCTTTACCTCTTCGCCGAGGACCACCCCTGTCTCCCCCTCTACTATCAGGTTTAGGGGGTAGTGGTCAATACCATTGGGGGAACGTCTCGCGTGTCTGAATCGTCCGCGGCGAGCGATGGAGGCGGCGGGAATCCCGCCGCCTCGTACTGCGCCGAACGAGCTCGGCGTTCTCGAGCATCTCGGTCCTCGCGGTCGGAAGAACGTCCTAAGCGTCGTACCGGCCGGCGAGCTCGGCCACCTGCGGCCTGCCCTTGTGCCCGGCTTCCTGCATGATCGGCGGGACCTCGGGATCGGAGGCGAAGCTCTGCCAACCCTCGGCATCCCAGTCGAAGATCACCCAGACCCGGTCGGCCTCGTTGGGGTCGCGAAAGACCGTCGAGCCCTTCGAGCCATGCTGACTGCGCTTGTCGGCGCCCTTGGTCGAGAAGATCTGCACAAAGCGGTCGAAGTCCTCGACCGTCGTTGTTGCCAGCAGCATCTGCTTCCTCCTTCGGCTTCTCGGCGCCGTGGTCGACGCCGATCGTGCACGGAGTGTGCTGTCCGTGCAGCGGGACGGCATCGGGTAAACGCCCTATGCCGAGTGGACGAGGTCGTTCTCGAACGCCCAGAGCGTCGCGGCGGCGCGGCTACGGACGCCGGCCTTCTCGTAGACGTGCTGGACGTGGTGCCCGACGGTCTTCGCCGAGATGCCGAGACCGTCGGCAATCTGCTGGTTCGACTGCCCTCGGACGAGCACGAGGAGGACCTCCAGCTCACGCTCGGTCAGCCCTGCAGGCAGCTCACGCGGCCGCTGCCGCACGCGGTGGCCGGCGGCGGCGAGCACCGCATCGACGGCGTCCGGGTCGAGCCGCCCCTCCTCGGCCTCCCGCGTCAGCGCCGCCTCTGCCGCCGGCGCTCCTAGAGCCATACGGTGCGCCCGTGCCTCGCGCATGGCCCCGTAGCAGTCGGCGGCGGCGAGGATGCGAGCCGGCAGGTCGAGCGCCGCCCCGCGCGTGCCGCGGTGGTAGCCCGAGCCGTCAAGCCGCTCGTGGTGCGATCCGGCGAGCATCCCGATGGGAGCGAGCGACGGCGACTGGGCGAACGCCCGCTCCGAGAAGTGCGGATGCAACCGCACACGCTCCCACTCCCCGAACCCGAGGGGACCCGGCTTCTCCCAGATCGCGTTCGAAACGCCCACGCGGCCGAGATCGTGCGCGAGCGCGGCACGCCGCACGAGCCGCACCGAGGCGGCTGGGAGGGCCAGACGCCAGGCGGCCGCCTCGGCGAGCTCGGCGACGCCCGTCGAGTGCTCGCGAAACCACGGTGACTTGAGGCCGGTCAGCGCAGCGATCGCCTGGAAGGCGGCCTCGGCTCGTTCGCCTGCGATCCAGATCTGCGGAAACGGCTCGATCTCCATCGCCTGATGCCAGATCCGCGTGTCGTCCAGCTCTGCGAGCAGTTCGGGGAGGTCACGCACAGCCAGTTCGGCGAGACGAGGCTCGTACGCGGCACCCCGACGCCGCCGGACGACGGCCTGCGCCTCGTCGGGGCCCGCGGCCGATAGGAAGAGGGAGACGTCCCTCGCCACGTGGAGGAGACGCATCGGCAACGGGATGTCGTCGCCGCGGACGTCCGGAAATCCCCGTCCGTCCCAACGGGCGAAGACGAACTCGAGCGCAGCCTGGATCCCTGGGCCGAGGTCGAGCCAACCCGCGAACCGCTGCGCCACCTCGCACATCGTCGCGAACCCCGCCCGCGCCCTCGGGCCGGCGTTGGCGATCGCTTCCTCGATCATCGCGGCGCGGACCTCCGCGGGGCGTCCGGCGCCGACGTTGGCCCGATAGAACGCGAGCACCTCCGCGGGATCGGTCGGGTCGATCAGGAAGAACGCGGCTCGGTGCGCGATGTCGTCGCCGAACAGCTGCGCCGCCTCGTGCCCGTTCGACGTGCACCCGGAGGCGTGCAGGAGCGCGACGTAGTACGTGTCGGCGAGCTCCTGCGCAGACGCCCCGGCGATCTCGCCGATCCGGACGGCGAGCACGGCGGTGCGCAAAGCGTGCTCGAGCGGCTGCCCGGTGCCGAGGTCGGTAGCGAGCGAGAGGGCACCGACCACCTCAGCGGCGCGAATGGGCTCCTCCGGGCTCGACCGCGCCGTGCCGGGTGCGGGATCTGCAGCCGTCACCGGGCGATCCTACGCCTGATTCACCGCCGAGACCGACTTCGCGGGCGCGGCTCGCTGCGCTCGCGCCAGATCGTCCACGGCGACTTCGTCCGGCAGCGTGGAGGCGGCGTGAATCGAGCCCGTGAAGGATTCCCTCCGCGTCGTTAGGGCATCGGGCGATAGGACGCCTGCGCAGCCGAGAGTACGTCGCCCTGCTGGCATCCTCTCCAGGTCACCCTCTGACTCCCGATCGCTCAGTCGAGATCCTTGCGGCGGCGTCCTTGGATTCGGAGGCCATTCGTGAACGCTCGCGCAAGGTGCCGCTCGTTCCTCTGGGCTAGGCTTCACGCGTGGCGAGCCTCCGAAGCTATTGGAGATGGCTCGGTCTCCGGCTTCGGCTCTCCCCGCCCGGCCGAGTCTTCTTCACCGTTGCACTTCTAGTCGGCGTTGTGGGAATTGTGGTCGCACGGGCTCACGGCGACCGGGAGGGCGGCGCACCCCTCGTGGTGTTCGCACTCTTGTTGATCGGCGTGGTCACGCTGGATGCCGTCGGCCGCGGAGTCGTCGCTCTTGTCCGCCGTCTCATCCTGGACGGTGGGCTCAGGCGTCATTCCTGAACTCAACGCTGGCGCAGCCGAACGCCGCCTCGTTTGCGCGTAGATTGGTGTTGCCATGTCGAGCTGGTACGACGCCTTGGCGGACCGATACGGGGACTGGTCCACTGGTGTCACCACTGACGTTCCGTTCTACGTCGGGCTTGCCCGCGATGCTGACGGGCCAGTGGTCGAGCTTGCAGTTGGCACCGGACGCGTTGCGATCCCGGTTGCTCAGGCGACGGGCAGGCGTGTACTAGGGATTGACTCTTCGCCGGCGATGCTCGAGCAGGCTCGAGTGCGCGCAGTGGAGGCGGGAGTCGAGCTCGACCTGCGTGAAGGAGACATGCGGGAGCTTGAAATCGAGGAGCCGGCGGCCTTGATCTACTGCCCTGCGCGGTCTCTGCTGCATCTGCCCACATGGGCCGATCGTCGCCGCTGCTTTGAGGGGGTCGCGGCATCGCTTCGGTCTGACGGCCGCTTCGCCTGGAACGCGTTCGCCTTTGACCATCGAATCGCATCCGCCATAGACGGCCATCACGCCGACGCGGCGCCCGGCATCCCGGTGCCGCACACGATCCACTACAGCGTCAGCCATAACCGAGTCGACATCACCTTGGACGATGGTGGAACCGGTTCGCTCTGGTGGGCAACCAAGAACGAATGGCTGGGGCTCCTCGATGTCGCGGGGCTGCGCCTCGAAGCTCTCTATGGCGGATTCGCCGGGGAGCCGCTCGACGACGACAGCCGTGAGTACATCTTCGTCGCCCGTCGGTAAGCGCTCAGCCTGGCCGTCCCACCTTGTCCCCTTCCGGCAGTAGACCGTCCCGTGCGCGAGTGTTCAGGTATCGGCCGAGCCCCAGCGAGATCCCTCGGCGATCGCACACCGTGAAAGTAGTCTTCCCGGATGGACGCAGACCGCATTCGGCATACCGTCTCCTTCACGCTCGTTCATCCGCCGGCATCCGACGGCGAGCGCGACTTCCTCGAGGCCGCCGAGCGACTCGCGACTATTCCTGGCGTCGAGAGGTTCGAGCTGCTGGCCGAGGTCAGCCCGAAGAATGACTACCGGTTCGGGATCTCGATGGAGTTCGCAGACCGAGCCGCATACGAGCGCTACAACGATCATCCAGCTCATGTTCGCTTCGTACAGGATCGCTGGCTGTCGGAGGTGAGCGACTTCCTCGAGCTCGACTACGCGGCACGGCAGGACGACCTCCAGTAATAGACGTATCGCGGGGGCGCCAGCTCAAGCCCGTGAATCTGACGAATGTCGGATCCTGGTCCTTGTCGGGACTTGTGAATTCGTTCCCCACGTCTATGACGAAAGGCCCGCAAAACGGGCCTTTCATGGAGGCGGCGGGAATCGAACCCGCGTCGGCGGTCCGGTCCGAGCGAATCTGAGGAGGATGCGGACTTAGCGCCTCCTGGGGCGGCTCAGAGGGCCCCAGAGGACCGTCACAAACTTGGAGATCTGCCCTTCGTCCATCCGGGGCAGCTCTCCCTCCTCGATCCGCCGGAGGTCTAGTGCCACCGGTTGGGCGTCAGGCCGAAGAGCGAAGAGTCTCACGGCATCTCGCAGGCGATCTTTCCCGAGTCCTGCACGAATCCCTGCGGTGCGTTCATGGATCAGTCGCGCTCGTCACGGTCACCCAGCCGGGAGCCTTCGATAACCAGACCGCGGCCAAACGCTGGCGGGCGCTCAACAGCCGGCTTCGAGTCGTGATGAGCCGAGACCATCGCCTGCAGCCGCCACGGATCATCGCCCGAGTCGGACAACGGCAGCGCCGCGGTGCGGATCATCTCCACGCGGTCTACCTGTGTCGAACGTCGGATGAGCGCGAGCGGCTGCAGGTGTGGGTCGAGGCGTATCGGAAGCACGCCGAGAGCTATGGCTTCGGCTATGTCGACGATCCATTCAAGCTCCGACGAGGCCGCGACGGTCAGATGCGGGACATGGTCTTCGAGCATCCCGAGATCGCTGGCGCATACCTCGGCAAGTACCTAGCTGGCGGTCAGCTGGAGGAGTTGGTACTGGACTCGAACCAGTGACCCCCAGCTTGTCGAGCGGGGCGGTCGAAGTGGCCGCCCCGCTCGTTTCTCCGCATGCTTAGGGCGTTCGTGGTGATCGTCGGCGTCGGAGCAGGACGGTCAGATTCCGGCGAATTTCGTCGGGTTTGGGCACTACTCTGGGCTTTGTGCCCATTCGCCCTCACTCCATCTGCCCGCCGCGATGGCGAAGATCGAGGCGCCCTAGTCGAGCGGATCGTCGCGACTGCGCCCGCAGTTCCCCGGCCCGCCGGCTCTCGCAAGCTCATGCAGCGGGCCGCCGGTGGAAGAGCGCCGCTGACGACTGCGCGACCACAGCCGGCAGGACCTCGAAGTGATCGACCGGCTTCGTTACGAGGTGGAGAATCCTGATCAAGAATCTGGCCCCGCGCCCGGGCTCGCTGTCAACCTCGTGGACTAGTCGTAGATCGCGGCTCCCGTTTCGGAGTCGAAGAAGTGGAGCCGTTGGGTGTCGACGGCGACGTCCAGTCGTTCTCCCTCGCGCGCGTGTGTGCCGCGCTCGAGCCGCGCGATGAA
>JBKPMR010000009.1:0-59205 GCA_046732255.1 Actinomycetota bacterium | reverse complement strand
GCGCGGCCGCCGCGAACACGCGCTCGGACGCGAGCAGGTTGTTCCGGACGTAGAACGGGAAGCGCTCGCCGAAACTGCGCACCCCAGGCTGCGCGGCCAGGTGGAAGACGCCGTCGACGCCGTCGAAGTCGAGCGGGTCAGCAGACAGGTCGATCCGGTCGACGAGGAACGAGGCGGCGTTCTCCTCCTTCACTGCCGGGTCGTAGTGGTCGGTGAAGCAGTCGATCGCGACCACGTCGTGGCCGCCCACGAGGAGCGACTCGGTCAGGTGCGAGCCGATGAACCCGGCTGCGCCGGTGACGACGTATCTCGACATCGGGCGAAAACGATACGCGCCGCCTCAGCCGGGCACGAGGCCGTACAGCCGCGTGTACCCGGTCAGGTACAGGCGTTCGGGGCCCGCCACCACCGGCGAGTACTTGCCGTCGGGGAAGCTCCAGACCCGTTTCCCGGTCGCGGCCTCGAGCCCGTAGGTGCGACCGGCCAGCGTGGAGAAGTAGACGACGTTCCCGATCACGCTCGCCGAGCCGGAGATCGGGCCGTTCGCCGTGAACGTCCAGCGCACGTCGCCGGTCGCCGCATCGAGCGAGAAGAACTTCCCGCTGTACGAGCCGACCAGGATCCGTTCCTTCCAGACGGCCGGCGACGCGTAGACATAGCCGCCGGTGGACTGCGACCAGCGCAGCTCGCCGGTGGACGCGCCGAAGGAGTAGACCTTGCCGTCGGTCGAGCCGATGTAGACGCGGCCGTAGGCGGCGGCCGGGGTCGAGTAGAACGTTCCCTGGCTGCCGAGCCGCTCCTGAGCCGACGCCCGCCAGATCAACTTACCCGTCCGGGCGTTCAGGGCGTAGAGATGGTGGTCGTAGGAGCCGACGAAGAGGCGCCTGCCGGTGAGCGCGAACCCGCCCTTCACCTCTCCGCCGGTGCGGTACGTCCAGACGGTGCGGCCCGTCCTCGCGGCGAGCGCGTAGACGGCGCCGGTCCAGTCGCCGACGTAGACCAGGCGGCCGGCGACGAGCGGTGACGTCTCGCTCGGCCCGATCACGCGCCGCCAGCGCAGCTTCCCCGTGCGCGCGTCGAGCGCGACCACCTCGCCGTTCAGGCCCGGCGTGCCGGGCGAGGCGTTGCACGGCTCCTTGCCCGGTCGACGGAGGTTGAGGAAGGCCATGTACACGATGCCGTCGGCGACCGCCGGCGACGCGGCCGTGCAGCGGCCCGACCGGAACCGCCAGCTCGCCCGGCCGGTCGCCGTCTGGACGGCGGAGAGAACGCCGGGGTTGTTGGCGATGTAGGCGCGGCCGTAGGCAACGGCGGGCGGGAATTCGAGCAGGTGTCGGCCTCTGAACGTCCACTCGGTCCGGAAGGGCGGTCGGAGGCGGCTTGGCAGGTAACGCAGGCGCTGCTCGTCGTAGCCGTACAGCGGCCAGTCGACACGGGTGAGCGCCGCCGGTTTCCCCGGTTTCGGCTTCGGCGGCGGCTTCGGCGCCGGGGCGGTCTCGGTCGGGACGAACTCGACCGTCGAGGAGCCGCGGATGTCTCGACCCTGGTGCTTCTTGTAGAGGTAGAAGGACAGGCCCCCTCCGACGACCAGCAGCACGATCCCGGCGGCACCCGCGCCGGCGATGACCCATCCCTTGCGCGTCAAGAGGTCAGCGCCGTCAGCTTTGCCGCCAGACCCTTCACGCCGTCGCTCCCGTCGACCCGGACGCGTGCCAGCGTGTACAGGTCGCCGGGCCTCGCCAGCCCGTAGTTCGTGGTCGTCGCCCCGAGGAAACCGGCCTGCTGCACGGCCGCGACCACGGCGGCGTCGTACCGTCCGGCCGGGTAGCAGAAGAAGTTCACCGGCACGTGGAAGCGGCTCCTGATCGCGGCGCGCGACCCCGCAACCTCGTCGTGCAGCCGGGCGGCGTCGACGTGGGTCAGGTCGGGATGGGTGAGCGTGTGTGCGTCGATCTCCCAGCCGGCTGCGACCAGCTTTCTGACGCCGGGCGGGCGGATGCCCCACACCGGCTTCAGGTTCGCCACTTCGAGGTTGAGCACGCCGGGCCACCGCCGCGCTTTCAGGACCGGCAGCGCCGTCTTCACGTCGCTCAGGTAGCCGTCGTCGAAGGAGAGGACGATCGGCTTGGCCGGGAGCGTGGCGGCACCGCGCCACGAGTCGAAGACGCGCTGGAGCGTGACCGCGTGGTAGCCGTGGGCCGCCAGCCACGCCACCTCGCCGGCAAAGTCGGCAGGACGGACGTAGAGCTCGGGGTAGGGCGCGTTCGCGGGCGGCGCGCTGAGCACGTGGTACATCAGGATCGGAACCGGCTGGAGGCGGTTCCGGGCCTGGGCGGGGAGTGCGAGAACGGCCGCGGCGACTGCGAGCCCGGCAATGAGCCTCATCGCGGCAAGTATCCCAGCGAGACGAAGCGCGACCGGCCGGCCGAGTTCGACGCCAGCAGCGTCACGTGCCAGCGGCCGGGCGGGAGCTCCAGGTGCCTCGTCCCGGCGAGGCCGCGATGGCCGAGGTCGATTGTTCTGGCGAGCGGTCCCTGGGTGAGGCGGAGCCGGAGGTGCAGCCACGGTGTGCCCTCCGCAGCGGAGCTCCACGAGACGGTCGCGGGCGCAGTCACCGTGACCGCGACCGGCGGCGGGCCGGGCGCCGGCGCAACGGTGACGGTCGGGCCGGCGGTCTGGGTTCGCGGACCACCCGGCCCGACGGCCGTCAGGTACGGGTGGTACGTCCCTGGGTCGACGTCGTCGGGAAACCAGAAGAAGGTGTTCTCACCTCGCGGGAAGCTCTCTGTGATGCGGCTGCCGCCGACGATCAGCGTGACGGTGGAGGCCTTCGACAGCCAGAACCGGATCGGGGCCTCATCGCGGTACCCGTCCTCCGGGTGCGGATACACCGGCGGCGGAGCGGCCCGAAGACGCACGATCGGCGGCTCGGACTCGTAGCTCTCGAAGCGATCCGCTGCCTCCTGCCAGGCGGCGTCGCCGGTGCGCGTCGCGAGCTTGCGAAGGAGGCCGATGACGTAGTCATGGTAGTCGAGCGGGGAATCGGCACCGTGGAGCGAGTAGCGCGACCAGTAGCCGGTGTCGAACCGCGGCAGCAGCTGCCGGGCCGCCTCCGTCATCCGTGCGGCGAGGGCGGCGGCGGATGCGTTCCCCGAGATCGTCGCGTAGTCGCCGATCGAGAGAGCCGCCTGGAGCTGCGCATTCAGGACCGGGGTGCGGTCGAAGCTGTAGAGCGCTATCCAGGGCTTCGCCGGCGACGAGGGAGAGAGCAGCCGAGGCACGGATGTAAACGCGGCGTCGGCGGCGTCGAGGAGGGTCTGGTCGCCGAGCAGCGTCCCCGCGCGGCCCAGCGCCTGCGCGGCGACCGCTTGTGCCATGCCCGACGTCCAGGGCGGCTTCCCCGAGGCAAAGGGGAAGTCGTATTGCCACACGAGCGCCTTCCCACTCGGGACTGCACGGTCGAGCAGCGCGGAGGCCAGGTGCGCCGTCTCCGCCCCGTTCTTCGCGGCGACGTCGGCGTTCAGCTTGGCGAAGTTGGCGAGCGGATGGAAGACGTAGCCGTGGCCGGAGAAGAACCGATAGACGGCGCCGTCGTCGCCCGCGATGTCGGGGTATTTGCCGGTGAGCGCGTGCGACGAGAGCCAGTCGGCGTTCACAGTGAGCGTCGAAAAGAGCGTCAGCGCCCGCGGCTCCGTGTACGAGCGCCACTGCGACGCGACGTCGCGCACGACGGCGAGCAACATCTCCGTCCGTAACGGAGGCAGGCTCTTCGCCCTGGCAAGGACGTTCGCGAGCGCACCCCGGTAGGCGGCCCCCTGCGCCGGCGTCAGGTCACCGCGCTCGACCGCTGCGGTCAGGCCCTGCCGGACGAGCACCGCAGGCGAGGGCCGGTCGGCCGACCGGACGGCGGGAACGGCGAGCAGCGACGCGAGCGCTGCAACGGCTGCGGCGAGGGCGAAGCGCATACGACCGAGGCGCGTCCCAGGGTAGCCGCGACGCGAACGGGCTAGCATGCTCGCCTTTGCGTCGGTGTCGGGCTTTGCCCGGCATCGACTGCGGACTAAACCGGTTCGACGGCGTAGATCCGGGAGTACCCGTGCAGGAGCAACCGGCCGCCGCTTCCGGAGACCGGCACGTACTCGCCGTGCGGGAACCGGAAGAGCACCCGGCCCGATTTGGCGTCGGCGCCCACGATCCGGTGCGCGAAGCTCCCCGCGTAGACGACACCTCCGACGACGGAGGGCGCGGCCGAGACCGGCCCGCCGGTCTGGACTGACCAACCGACCCGGCCGCTCCAGGCCGAGACGCAGTACAGCCGTCCGTTGTACGACCCGAAGAAGACGCGTCCCGCCCAGACGGCGGGTGACGAATACACGTAGCTGCCGGTATGGACGCGCCAGGCGAACCGACCGCCGGTCGTGAAGGCAGTCAGCGACCCGCCGTCGGAGGAGGGGACGAAGACGCGGCCGCCCCAGACCGCAGGCGTCCCGTAGATGCGTCCGTTCACGCCTCCCGACCAGCGGAGCCGCCCGCTCCCCGGCGCGATTGCGAGCAGGCGTCCGCCGTAGTCGCCGATGTACAGCGTGCGGCCGGCGAGCGCGGCGCTCGAGGTGATCTTGTAGCCGCCGCGGAAGATCCAGCGAAAGCGCCGGGTACGCAGGTCGAGCGCGTAGACGTTGCCGTTCCAGGCGCCGAAGTAGTCGATCCGGTCGCGCACGACCGGCGACGACTCGACCGGCGAGCCGATCCGGACGGCGAAGCGCAGGCGCCCGGTACGTCGGTCGAGCACGCGCACGACGCCGTCCATGCCGTGGACGACGACGTCTTCTCCGACCACGGCCGGCGAGGCGGCCATCTTGCCCCCACGGACCGAGTGACGCCAGAGGACGGCGCCGTTCCGCATCGACAGCGCGTAGACGGTCCCTCGGTAGTTGCCGATGTAGGCGACGCCATCGGAGACGACCGCCGGGAACTCGAGCAGCGATCCGAGCCCGCGGCTCCAGGCCACGCGGAACGGCGGCCGGACTCCGATCTCCGGGTGCGACTGCGTCCGTGCGGCGGTGGCGCCGTAGATCGGCCATTGGAGCCCGGGCTGGTAGACGCGGACAACCATCCGCCGGCGGCGCTGGAACGGCAGCCGAAGCGCACGATCCTCGTAACCGCGGGCGCGCACCGTGACGACCAGCGGCGCCCTCCGCCGAAGCCGGAAGACCGCGTTGCCCTTCCGGTTCGCCCGGTCGGCAAGCCGACCGGCGCGGACCAGCGCACCGCCCACGCGCCGGCCGGTGTCGCCGTCGACCACCGTGACGACGGCGACGAACCGCTTCGGGTGCGCGCGGGCATGTGTCATCGGGCGCTGCTGCGCCGCGGGCGGCACTGATCGCTCCTCGTGCGCTGTGCGCGACCCGCACCCTGCGGCGACCGCCGCCAGGGCGACAAAGACCCCGAGCCTCTTGATCAGACCTCGCCCGGCTCCCTCGCGACTGGCTCTGGCACGTCCTCGGAGAACGGCTCGAGGGTACCGTCGGCCTCGGTCGTCAGACAGAGATCGGAAAAGAAGCGCGTCATCGTCACGCCCTCGCGGAAGTCACCGAGGCGCGGCTCGGGCCGCTCGCCCCGCGCGAGCGCCAGTGCAAGCTCGGGGTACCGGCCGCCGGCGGCGAGCGGCAGCGGGAAGCCGCCTCCGAAGCGGGGATTGACGTCCGTGACCTCGTGCCGCTCGGCAGCGACGCGGAAGCACTGAACGTTCGCAGGGCCCCAGATCGGCAGCGTCTCGGCGACGACCCTGCCGAACTCGATCAGCGCCTCGTCCTTGATCGACATGCCCTTGATCGACTCGCCGCCCTTCGACTCGATCATCGTCCGCGGGATCGCGGCGAGGCAGCGGCCCTCGAAGTCGCAGAGGACGTCGATCGAGAACTCCTCGCCCGCGCACACCTGCTGGACGAACGAGTCGACCGGCGCCCGCCGGAGGTAGAAGTCGAGCTCCTCCCGGTCGGTCGCGCGGTAGATGTGCCTGGACCCGAAGCCCCTGCGCGGCTTTACGAGCACCGGGTAGAGCAGCTCGGCAGGCAGCTCGTCCGGGAGCCAGCTCGCCGGCGAGGGGATCCCGTGCTCCTCGAAGAAGAGGTGCGCCTCGTACTTGTCCTCGGTCCGCCGCACCACCTCGGGCGCGGGCAACAGGACGAGCGCGCCGTCGAGCTCGGTGCGCCGCTCCGCGAGCAGGAGGTGGTCGAGGTCGGCGAGTGGGATCACGAGGCGCACGCCGTGGTCGCGGACGAGCTCCTGGAGTGCCGTCAGGTAATCCGGGTCGGCGACGCGCGGGACGATCGCGTGCTCGTGCGCATGGTAGAGCGCAGGCGCGAGCGGGTTCGCGTCGACGGCGACGGTGTGGGCCCCTGCGCGGCGGAAGGCGGAGACGATGTCCACGCGCTGCCCGGCGCAGGTGAAGAGGACGGCGGTCACGAGCGCAGAGGGTAGCCCGCCTGCAGCACACGGGTCATCTGCTTCTGCGGCGACGTAGCGCACGACCGACATGGCGGCTCGCGGGAGAACCACGGGTTCTCCCGGGCTTCAGCCGCTCGGACTCCAGCCGCCGGACTCGCCCTTGTACGTGCCGCTGAAGAGCGCGAGTGGCGTCCGCGCCAGGATCTCGAGGTCGACCTTCGGCGAGCGATGCTCCACGTACCAGACGTCCAGCTCGATGCGGTCCTCCCAGGGCAGGGCGGCGCGGCCGTGGATCTGCGCCCAGCCGGTGATCCCCGGCTTCACCTCGAGCCGCCGGCGCTGTCGCGGCGTGTACCGCTCGACCTGGTAGCCGAGCGTCGGTCGTGGGCCGATCACGCTCATGTCCCCGCGCACGACGTTCCAGAGCTGGGGCAGCTCGTCGATCGACAACCGGCGGAGGACGCGCCCCGCGCGCGTGATCCGCGAGTCGCCCTTGTCCACCGCGTAGCCCGCGCCGAGCATCTCGGCGCCGACCACCATCGTCCGGATCTTCAGCAGCTCGAACTCCTCGCCGCTCTTGCCGACCCGGCGCTGGCGGTACAGGACGGGGCCGCCGTCCTCGAGCTTGACCGCGAGCGCGGCCGCCCCGAGCAGCGGGCTGGTCACCGCAAGCCCGAGCGAGGCGACGATGACGTCGGCCGCCCTGTTCACGACGCAGCCCTTGCGCGGACGACAAGGCTGTCGGCGACATGGACGAGAGCCGGTACGTGCGTCGACGCCCGCCGGAGCGTGTCGGAGACGCGCACGACCGCCCGCGAGCGGGGTGGGAGCAGGTCGAGGTCGCCCACCTGGGGGTTGATCGTGAAGAAGCCGTCGGCCACGACCGAGACGGGGCCGATCGCGCCGAACGCCTTGCGGAGCTCGGGGATCGTCCAGTACCGAACGTCCTGACCGGTGCCGGCGGAGAAGCCCCGCCGGATCTGCCGGGCGAGGTTGAGCGGCCCGCGTGCGTTCGGCATCTCGATCCAGACGATCCCACCCGGCCTGAGCACACGCCGGATCTCCGAGACCACCACACGGACGTCGTTCTTCGCCAAATGCTGGAGGACGCTGTACGAGAAGACGGCGTCGTAGGACGCGTCCGGAAACGGCAGCTCGCGCACGTCGCCGAGCACGTAATCCGCCTCGATCCCGAGCTGCTCGGCCACTCGTTGCGCCGTCCGGATCGCCTTCTTGCCCCGGTCGATGCCGGTCGGACGGTAGCCGGCTCGGGCCGCGGCAATCGTCCAGCGGCCCCAGTTGCAGCCCAGGTCGAGCAGGCGGCGACCCTCTCCCGGCGGGAGCGGAAACGGCGGAATCGGGTAGCGCGTCAGCCGCGCGCCGCGGTAGAGGTTGCCGTGCGTCTTGATCAGCGACGCGCGGACGTGCTCGTCGACCTCCTCTGTCATCGCGTCCCCTCCGCCGCGTCCCACGTCGCGGGCACACCGCGGCGCACGTAGTTCCAGAGCGAGACGACGGTCGCCCACGTGACGAGTGCGTAGTAGCGGGGAAGGCCGCGGAGCAGCCCCGCGGCGACCAGGAATGCGAGCTGGAGTCCGAGCAGGACGTCATAGACGACGCCCGCCCGGAGAGCGACGAGGGCGACGTTCGTCCCCAGCACGGCGAGATGGAGGAATCCGCTGCCGTAGCGGAGGTGGCGGTGCGAGACGATCTCGACGAAGTACCCGGCGGGCAGGCGCCGCAGCATCTTGCCGCGCAGGACGATGAGCCAGCAATGCTCGAACATGCGCACCTTGCGTCGGTATTCGGTCTCGATCTCCGGAGTCGGCTTCTCGAAAGCGAGCGCGTCCGGGTCGTAGACCGCCCGGCGGCCGTGTTGCACCATCAGGTACGGCAGCGAGAGGTCGTGGCCGAACCGCGGGTCGACCTCGACGTAGTCGCCCCGGCGAACGGCGTAGACCGATCCATTGCCGCCGGTGACCGAGCCGAGGGCCGACTCCTGGGCGCGCAGCCAGGTCTCGAACCGCCAGTAGACGCCCTCGCGGTTCGATCCCGCAGCGTCGGTCAGGACGAGCCGCCCGCACACGTACGCCACGTCCGGATCGGAGAACGAGCGGACGAGCTTGGCGAGCGTGTCCGGCGCCCAGCTGGCGTTTGCGTCGGAGAAGGCGACGATCTGCCCCGACGTCTCGCGCACCGCCCGATCCTGTGCGGCGACCTTCCCGCCGCGCGGGCAGCGGATCAACCGCACGCGCCGGTCGCGGGCGGCAACCGCTTCCACGAGCTCATCCGTCCGGTCGTCGGACGCGTCCGAGGCGACGACGATCTCGATGCGGTCGGCCGGGTAGTCGAGCGCAAGCAGGTTCTCGAGCCGGCGCTCGATCACCGCCTCCTCGTTGTAGGCGGCGACAATCACCGTCACGCTCGGCGTGGCGTCGCCGCCGCGCACGGGCCGCCGCCTGATGCGCGCCGCCGCGGCGGCGGCAAGCGGGTAGGCGGCGTGTGTCCAGACGAGGGCCCCCACCGCGACCCAAAAAACGATCTCGAGCGCAATCATGCGGCCGCCCGCTGCAGTTCCGCGAGCACCGCCTCGTACCGGTCGATCGCGGTCGACCGGTCCGCCTCCGCCTCGGCGAACGCCCGCGCCCGCCTGCCCATCTCGGCGAGGTCGTACTCGCCGTCGTGCGTGGCGCGGATCGCGCGCGCGAGCGCGAACGGGTCGCCAGGCCGCACGACGACGCCGCAACCGACCCGGGAGACGAGCTGCGCCGTCTCGCTCTCCTCCTCGGCGGCGGCGATCACCGGCCGACCGGTGGCGAGGACGCCGTAGAGGCGGCTGGGGACAACGTAGCCGGCGAGCCCGCGGGCGAGGCCGACGACGTGGACGTCGGCCGTCGAGATCGACAACGAGCGCAGCTCGTACGGCTGCCACGGCATGAACCGCACCTTTTCCGCCTGGAGCTGGCGCGCGAGCTCGATCAGCTCCTCTCGGCGCGCGCCGCTGCCGATGATCCGAACCGCGAGGTTGTCGAGGTCACGGAGGAATGTGCAGGCCCGGATCAGGGTGTCGAGATCCTGCGCATGCCCGACGTTCCCGGAGTGCATCACGACGAAGCGCTTCGTCAGTCGGTGCTCGCGCGCCCAGGGGTTGTCGCGCGGCTGAGGACGAACGCGGGTGACGTCCACCCAGTTCGGAATCACCCGGATGCGCTCCGGCCGGACGCCCTTCTCCTCCAGTCGGCGCTTCATGGTGTCGCCGATCGCGACCACGCGATCGGCGGAGCGGAGCGACGAGTTGACGAGCAGCCGCAGCGCGTGGACGACGACCGGGTTGTGCAGCCGGCCGAGCTTGACCGCGATCTCCGGGAAGACGTCCTGGGCGATCACGAGCAACGGGGCCCTGAAGCGCAGCGCGACGACGCGCGCCATCGCGCCGATGAACGGCGGGTCGGTCATGCAGATGACCAGGTCGGGGCGGCGCGCGAACATCCCCTTCCACATCACCCCGACCACGTACGTGAGGTAGTTGAGCGCGCGGCGCGACAGGCGGGAGCGCTCATACGCCGTCGAGCGGACGCGGACGATCTCGACGCCGTTCCGGACCTGTTTGGCGGGAGCCTCGGGTGCCTTCCCGGCGATCACGGTCACGTCGTGGTCCTCCGCGAGCGCCTCGCAGAGCTCGGTGAGGAGATTCGCCGTCGCCTCGACTCCGGGCCAGTAGTACTGGTTCAGAACCAGGATGCGTTGCCTGGTCGCTCGCCGCGCTTCGCGCGAACTCGCTCGCACGGGAACAGCAGGTTCCCCCCGTGAGCCTCCCGCCCCAACCGCGCCCGCACCTCGGTCGCGGCTCGGGGCTGCGCCCGCCATGTCGGTCGCGGCCAAGAAAATCGCCCGCAAAGCCTCGGGGCGTGGCTTGAGAGCCGGCACGGCAAGACAGGCTATCCCGCCTCCCGGAGCGGCAGCTAACGTCACCGTCCGTGATCGACCTCGCCGTTCTCGGCCCCGATCCCGCCTTCGGCGGCGGCGGGGCGGCGCAGGTGGAGGCGTTCGTGACCGCCGCTGGCGAACTTGGACGCAACCCTCGGGTCCTCCACGGACGCATGCCTTCCCGGCTTCGTCCGGTGGACGCGCTCAACCAGGTCGTCGACGGGTGGAGGATGGCCGGGCGTCTGCGATCCGCGCGGGACGTTTGGGTGGTCGCGACCTCCGCGTCGAGCGGCTACGGCGCTGCCCTGAGCGGACGGCCGTACTTCGCCTGGATCGGCACCGGCCACGAGGAGGAGTGGGCGGGCAGGCGACCCGGTCTTTCCACCTCCCGGCGGCTCGCGCTCCGCGTGAACGCCCCGATCCTCGGAAGGCTGGAGCGGCGGGTGCTGGGGGGCGCCGAGCGCGTCTACGCGACCTCTCCGGCGAGCCGCGCGACCGTCGCCCGTGCCGGCCGCCTCGACGAATCCGCGGTCGGGATCCTGCCGCTGCCGGTCGACGTCGACCGGTTCGCACCGGCACCGGACGCCGTCTGGGAGGCGACGCTGGCCGATCCGGTCCTCGTCTTCGTCGGCCGGGCGAGCGACTCCCGGAAGAACGTGCGGCTCCTGCTCGACGCCCTCCCGCTCCTGCCCGGCGTGCGCCTGCTGCTCGTCGGTGAGCCACCCGCCGCGCCGCTCCCCGATCGGGTCGAGGTGACCGGTCCGGTCGAGTCCGTCGCCCCTTCGCTGCACCGCGGAACGCTGTTCGTCCTTCCGTCGCACCAGGAGGGCTTCGGCATCGCCGCCGCCGAGGCGATGGCGACCGGTCTGCCGGTCGTGACGACGCCCTCGGGCGGGCCGGAGGCGCTCGTGCGCGAGTCTGGCGGCGGCGTGGTGCTCTCCGGCTTCACGCCGGAGGAGCTGGCAACGACCGTTGGCGAGCTGCTCGCCGACTCGTCCAAGCTCGGCGAGATGCGGCACCGCGGACGTGAGCACGTCGCCCGCGAGCACTCGCCCACCCGGTTGCGCGAACTGCTCGCAGAGGCGCTGGCGTGATCGGGATCTCGCTCCTCACGCTCGACCCGTCGACCGTCGGCGGGACGCAGACCTATGCCCGCGGACTGGTCGAGGCGCTCGCCGCTCACGGGACGCTCGACTACCGCGTCTTCGTCTCGGAGATCGCCCCGGAGGCGGGAGGCGACCTCAGGACGATCGTCGTGCCCGAGTTCCCCGCGGGCCGCAGCCGGCCGAGAAGGGTGCTCGGGCTCGCTGCGGCGACGCTCTGGGACCGGCGCCTTCGCCGCCCGCTCGCGCGCGAACAGGTGCGGGCCTTCCACTTCCCGCTGACAGTGATGCTCCCGTGCGTGGACGCCGCGGCCGCGACAACGATCCACGACCTCCAGCACGAGGCGTTCCCGCAGTTCTTCTCCCGACCGCAGCTGACGTACCGACGGCACGTATACGGCCGGTCGGTGCGGGCAAGCAGGCTCGTCGTCGCGGTCAGTGAACACGTCGGCGACGACCTGGCGGAACGCCTCGGCTACCCGCGCGACCGGGTGCGCGTGATCTACCACGGCGTCGACCACGAGCGGTTCCAACCCGATGGCCGCGCCCGCGAGCCGTTCCTGCTCTACCCCGCGAACTGGTGGCCGCACAAGAACCACGAGCTCCTGCTGGAGGCCTTCGCGCGCGTGCGGGCGGAGCGGCCGGATCTGCGACTCGTGCTGACAGGAGCCGGACACCCGGGCGGCCTCCCGGCCGGCGTCTCGTCGCTCGGCCGCGTGTCCGACGACCGGCTCGCCGACCTCTACCGGAGCGCCGCTGCCCTCGTCTTTCCGAGCCTCTACGAGGGGTTCGGACTGCCGTCGCTGGAGGCGATGGCGTGCGGCTGTCCGGTCGCCGTCTCACGTGCGGGCGCGCTGCCTGAGGTCTGCGGCGAGGCGGCCGTCTTCTTCGACCCGACGTCGGTGGAGGACATCGCCCGCGGGATCGGCGACGTGCTCGACGCGCCGCCCGGAGGCGGCGTCGAGCGGGCTGCACGCTTCACCTGGGAGGAGTTCGCACGGCGTCACGACGCGGTGTACCTTGAGCTCGCCGGGGGCCCGGAGACGG
Organism: Actinomycetota bacterium; assembly: GCA_046732255.1. GTDB lineage: Bacteria > Actinomycetota > Thermoleophilia > Gaiellales > Gaiellaceae > DATBLE01. The sequence continues at coordinate 46,681 of JBKPMR010000009.1, read as the reverse complement.
CATGACCATGCGCTTCCTGTTCACGACGCTGCAGACCTACGAGAGCGAGTTCTACGCGCGGGTCGGCGCCGAGCTGGCCGCGCACGGCCACGAGGTCTCGCACGTGACGATCTCGCGGGCCTCGGCGCAGTCCCTTCGGGAGCAGGGAATCGACGCGCACTGCCTCGCCGACGTCGGCGCCGCCATCGGCGAGCCGGCCGACCTCGATACAGAGGTCCGGCGGCTGGAGCAGACCTACGAGATGCCGCACATCCGCGACGTCTACCGGGCCGACTGGGCGTGCAACGGTCGATCCGAGCAGTGGTGCGTCGCCAGGACCGTTCGCACCTTCCGCGCCCTCGAGCGCGTCTTCGACGAGGTCGGTCCCGACGTTCTCGTCCCCGAGGTGGGGAACGAGACGATCCGAGTCGCGTCGCACCTGATCGGGCTGCAGCGCGAGATCCCCGTGCTGTTCTTGCTGTACACGATCTTCCCCGACCCGCTGCGCCTGTACGTGGACACGCTCCATGCGCCGATCGCAGCTCAGGACGACGTACGGGAGCTGAACGCAGAGGAACGCGAGGAGGTCGAGGCATTCCGGCGCGGGTTCACGGCCAGGGCGAAGCCGATTCGGGAGCACCGGCGGGTCCCCGTCGAGCTCCGCCGCGTGAAGGTGTTCGCCGGCCATGTCCGGCGCAAGGCCACGGTCGACAAGGACAACGAGTACCTGCGCCCCTGGCGGCTGCTGCACACGAACGCGTCGGAGTGGGCCCGGGCACGCGCTGCGCGGCCCTTCTACGACCACCTCGAGCGGTCGCGTCCGTTCGTCTACTTCCCGCTCCACGTCACCGACGACTACAAGATCACCCGGATCATCCCCCACTGCCGCGACCAGGTCTCGCTCGTCGAGCAGGTCGCGGACGCGCTCCCTGTGGGCTACGACGTCGTACTGAAGGAGCACCCGATGTCGATCGGCCGCAACAGCATCCGGCTCCTGCGGCGCCTGCGGCGGCGGCAGAACGTCCGGCTGGTCCATCCGTACACGAGCACCCACGGGCTGATCCGGGAGTCGGCGGCGGTAGCGGTGATCTCGTCGACGGTCGGGCTGGAGGCGCTCCTCTACGAGAAGCCTGTCCTGACGCTCGGTGACCCGTTCTACGCCGGCTTCGGGGTCACCGTGGACGTCGACTCGTTCGCGGAGATCGCTGACCGGGTGCCGGAGCTCCTCCGCTTCCGTCCCGACCCGGAGCGGATCCGGCAGTTCCTGCACGCAGCGATGCGCAACTGCTACCCCGGCGCCCCCGTGCTGGTCGACCGCTCCGACGCGAACGCGGTCGCACTCGCGGCGAGCATTGAGCGGGCCGCCCTCAGAGCGACGGAAACCCGCCTGGCGACCCCTGTATAGTCGCGCCGTGCCCTCAGTCGACGCCGTCGTCCGCCGGAAGGTGGAAAGCGCGGAGATCAAGACCGAGCCGTTCCCACACCTGGTCGTCCCGGACCTGCTGCCCGAGCCGTTCTTCGAGCAGCTCGCCTCCGCGATCCCACCTGTCGAGGTCTTCGAGCCAAGCAAGAGCGGACTCAAGTTCGACCTGCGGCTCCGCGAGAGGAACCCGTACTTCCAGGCAGCCCCGGAGGAGTTCAAGGCACCCTGGCGTCAGTTACGCGACGAGGTCTACCGGGCGGTGCTCGCGCCGCTGCTGGTCTCGCGCCTCGAGCACGAGCTCCGTGAGAAATACGCGGACGTCTTCAGTCCGGAGCTTGGCGACGAGATCATGGCCCGAGGACTCGTGTCCTCGGACGGCCAGATCCTGGCGCGCGCGCCCGGCTACCACCTGAAGCCGCACCTCGACTCCGCCCACTTCGGGATCACCCTCCTCCTCTACTTCACTACGGCCGCAGACGAATCGTCCGGCGCGCTCTGCCTCTTCCGGCCCGAGCGGACCCCGGAGATGTGGGACGTCTCGACGTACTACCCGGAGCAGGTCGAGGGGATCGCCGTCGAGCTGGTCGAGGAGATCCCGATCCGCGAGAACCTGTTCGTCGCCTTCCTGAACCGCCGGGATGCGCTCCACGGCGTCCGGATCGACGCCGAGGTCGGTCAAGCGCCGATCCGGATGACCTACCAGGCACACATCCGCCCGAGGTACGACGTGCGCCCGGAGGCCGAGGGCTTCGCCGACGGCCTCGCCGACCCCGCCGCCCGCAAGCGCTGGCAACGGTACGTCGAGGACAGCCGCGCCCGCGCCGCCGAGAAGGCGCAGGCCCCGCCGCAGTAGTGGCGCCCGCGGCAGTCGTACTCTTCTGGGATCTCGACGGCACGCTTCTCCTCACCGGGCGCGCCGGGCTCTACGCCTTCGCCGAGGCTCTCGAGGACGTGACGGGGGCGACCGCCGACCTCGAGGAGCTCTCCACCCCCGGCCTCACCGACGCGGGCGTCGCGCGGCTCGTGCTCGAACACGCCGGCCAACGGGCAGACCCGGATACGGTCGAAGCGGTGCTCCGGTCGTACGAGCGCCGACTCCCGGAGAGCCTGCCCCGGCGGAAGGGGCGGGTGCTCGACGGGATCCGCGAGGTGCTCGAGGACCTCGAGGACCACGACGACGTGCGCTCCTACCTCCTCACCGGGAACACGCCCGCGGGAGCGCGCGCGAAGTTACGCCACTACGAGCTCGACCGCTTCTTTCCCGAGGGTGCGGGAGCCTTCTGCATCGACCACGGCTCCCGCGTCGAGATCGCCCGGCGGGCCTTGCCGCTCGCCGACGGCGCCGAGGCCGTGTACGTGATCGGAGACACCCCAGCCGACGTCGAGTGCGGCAAGGCGATCGGCGCGAGAACGATCGCGGTCGCGTCCGGGTGGCACTCGCCGGACGAGCTGACGGCAGCCGAGCCCTGGATCGTGCTGGAGCGGATCCCGGAACCGGCCGAGTTCCGTCGCCTGCTGGGGATCCACTCGTGAAGCCGCTCGTCTTCGTGCACGTCCCGAAGGCGGCCGGGTCGACCTTCACCGCCGTCCTCCGTCACCACTACCCCGGACCGGCATTCGACGGCGGCATCAACGTCTTCCAGCGCTTCGAGCAGGCGGCACCGCGGCTCGAGGCGGCGGCGACACGCCCGGACCTGCGGGCGATCTCCGCCGAGGTCACGTTCGGGCTCGCCGACGGTCATCTCCCGGACGCCCGCTACGTGACGATCCTGCGCGAGCCCGTAGAGCGGACGCTCTCGCAGTTCTGGTTCTTCAAGGCCGGCCGGGGAGCCGGGCTGATCTCGCCTCACCTGCCGGCGCCGCACCCGAGCCTCACGGTCGCGGAGGCGCTCGAGGCCGGCTACCTGCTCGACAACCTGCAGACGCGGCTGCTCTGCGGGATCGTTTCGCCGTCCGACCCACTGCCGGCGGACGCCCTCGAGCAGGCGGAGCGAACGCTCGCGCAGCGGTTCCTCCGGGTCGGGACAACCGAGCGATTCGACGCCTTTCTCGCCCTCCTCAACGTCGAGCTCGGCTGGCCGACGGTGCCCTACCGCCGCACGCAGGTCAATCCCGACAACCGGGGCCGGGAGCCGCTCGCGGCCGAGGAGCTCCGCCTCGTCGAGAACGCGAACGCGCTCGACCGGCAGCTTTACGGCTTCGCCCGGCAGCTGCTCGAGGACGCGGTTACGGCCGCAGGAGACGAGGTCGAGACCGAGCTGGAGGTCCTTCGGCGCACCCAGCCGCTCGAGCGACGGGGCCGGAAGGGCGAGGCTCCGGACGCGGCCACGATCCGTGCCTTACCGGTGGACGCCCGGGTGGCACTGGCGCTCAAGGAGTCGGAGCTGGGGAGGACACGCGAGCGCCTGTCGAGAAAGATCCACGCCGTCGAGCGGCTGAAGCGCAAGCTCGACCGGCGCGAGCTGCGGATCGCAGAGCCGAAGGATCACCTCGACGAGCCGTGAACGCCGTCAGGCGGGCGCGAGGTCGAGGCGGTGTCTCCTATCCTTCGACCTCTGTGGCGAAGGCAGTCGTTGCACTTGGCGCGCTCGAAGAGCTTCTCCGAGAGGAGCCGATCGTCCTGGTCGATGCCGGCGCCGGGGGCGGCATCCCCAAGCGGTGGCGGCCGGTTGAGCCGTGGCTGCGTGTCATCGGTTTCGAGCCGGACTCCCGCTCGCTCGACGATCTCGACGAATCGGATCGGAGGAGGACGCTTCCCAAGGCATTGGCCTCGAAGCCGGGAAGCGTGACGCTGCATCTCACGGCAGAAGCAGGCGATTCTTCGATCCTGGTGCCGAATCGTCCCTTCTTGAGCCGATTCCCGCGGGCAGAACGATTCGACGTCGTGGAGACGCGCACCGTCAGTGGGGACACACTCGACAACCAGCTCGCAGAAGGCGGAATCGAGCGCGTCGACTTCATCAAACTCGACACGCAGGGAAGTGAGTTGATGATCCTCCAAGGAGCACAGGAGACGCTCGGACGCGGCGTCTTCGGCATCGAGGTGGAGGTCGAGCTCAACCCGATCTATGGCGAGCAGCCGCTGCTCTCAGACGTCGACCGCTTCCTCCGTCCCCTCGGGTACGAGCTGTTCGATCTGGAATTGCACCGGTGGAAGCATCGGGCTGGAGAAGACCTGGTACTGACGCTCGGTCAAGTCGTCTGGGCGGATGCTCTCTTTCTGCTCGATCCGGACCACACACGACGACGCGTTCGCGAGGACGACCGACGCGCCCACTCGCTGGCACGCATCCTCGCGACCAGCTTGCTCTACAACTTCGGTGATTACGCACTAGCGCTCCTCGACTCACTCGGCGAAGAGCTCGGCGACCTGCTTCAGACCGAACTCACGCGGTCCGTGCGGGCGTATGATGCGGCAGCCGAGACTGGCTCTTTCGGCCTTACAACTCGCGCCTCAGCCGAGCAGATGCGGCGCCTCCGCAAGCTCTGCGACACCACGGCAGTGAGACCGGGGAAGCAGCTTCGGGCCGCACTCGCGTCGTGGTTGGACGCCCAGGAAGCAACTGACTGACTCGCAGTCGAGGCCAGCGCCGGGCTCAGACCACCGCCGCGGCGCGGGCACGCTCGTAGACGTCGCCCGCCAGCTCGTCCACGCGGGCGAGGCTGTCCGCGTCGAGCGCATCGCGATAGGCATCGGTCCGATTGCTCAGGATCCCGTACGCCTCGACCGCGTAGCTCGAATTCGCACGGATCGGAAAGCCGTTGAACGTCGGGACGAGCAGCGTCGACGACGGCGAGAGGCCGAGGCGCTCCGCGAGGCCGGCCATCGTCTCCTCGGTCCTCGAGACGAGGTCCTCGTACGTGACGACGAGTACACGGCCCTCGAAGCGATCGCACCCGGCGATGGCCGCCTCTGCCGATCGCCGCCACCGCGTGATCGCATGCTCGACGTCGGCGTACCGCTCCTTCTGGAGTCGCACGGAGGCAAACCAGGCGCGCGGTTCCCGCACGATCGAGATCAGGTAGCCGTCCGGATACGCCGAAAAAAGTCGCTCGACCGCCGCCTCCTTCCGGACGAGCCGCGGCGCGAACGCCGTCACCAGCTTCTTCGGTGCGGCGTAGAGATTCTGGTTGTCCAGCCAGGCGTTGAAGAACGACGTGAAGAAGCAGTCGAGCACGTCGCGGTCGCCGCCGACGCCCGCCTCGAAGCAGGAATCGAAGATCTGCCGCTGCAGTCCGGGAAGGAAGAGGAACGGGAACACGTCCGCGTCGTCGTCGCCCGGACGGGCCGCCGGTTTCCGGTAGCCGGAGCGCATGCGCTTGGCGAGTCGTCGCTCGTTCACGACCTCGAACGAGCGCTCGGCGGACGAAAGGTCGAACGCGCTCGCCCGCGACTCGTTCAGGTAGGCGATCGAGAGCTCGTGCGGATGGGCGTGACATTCCGGATGGCCGTCGAAGAGCTGGCTGAGCAGCGTTCCGCCCGACCGCTGGATTTGTGAGATCAGGACGAGTGGCTCCCGCACCGGGACGAGGTGACGCAGCCGCGCGCGGTAGAGGTCGTCGTGCTCCCGAACCCGATCGGCGGTCGTCATCGGTCGGCCGTTCGTACCGCGCTCGGTGCTTCGAGGGCCGCGCCTTCCGGCTCTGCGCCGCGCGAGCGCCTGCCCCGGCGCAGCTGTCGAGCAACGTGGCGAGGCGCCGCGTACGCCGCGCTCAGCATCGCCTCAGCGCCGAGGGCAATCCGGAACGGCAGTTGCCCCGGCCGACCCGGCTCGACCTCGAGTTCGGCTAGCTCCTCGATCGCGTCCGCCAGGATCGGCGTCGCCGGGCGGTCGATTCCTTGCGGCCGGACGAAACGCTCGACGAAGCGCCGACGGGCATCCACGTCGTCGCCTGCCAGCACCGCGCCGAGCTGGGCGACGTGCTCGTCGAGCGTGTCGGCCACGTGCAGGAAGCCTCCGTTCCCGGCGAGCAGGTGGTGGAAGTGCAGGGTCGTCTCCTGCGCGAACTCCGGTCGAAGGACGGTCAGCACGCTCTTGCCGACGACCGCCGCCTCGATCATCGCGGTCGTGTTGATCCCCACCACCGCAGCAGCGTGCGCGAGCGTGTCGAAGAAGTCGTCACGCTCCGGCGCGGCGACCGTGAACGCTCCTTCCCGGGGCCAGACGACGGCGTTTCCGAGCCCGGTGAGGTCGGCCCGCCGCCACTTCCGGCCGGCGGTCGGGTGAGGCCGGACGAGAACGCCGATGGTTCGCAGGCGCTCGTCGCCGCTCGCCCGCAAGGCCTGGATCCAGGCGGTGACGAACTCGACCTCTCCATGCCGCGCGATCGGAAGTGACGAGCAGAGGTAAGCGACAAACGGGCGGGCCGGATCGAGGCCGGCCTCGTGCGCGAACTCCTCCGCGGTCCGGCTCGCCCGTCGCTCGAACCACTCGTCGAAGAGGCCGGCTCCGGTCGCCCGCACCCGGTCGGCCGGGATCCCGTGCAGCTGGGCCGCCTCGCTGACCTGGGCCTCGTTCCAGACGAAGACGCGGTCGGGGACGAACTTGAGCAATCCCTTGTTGGTCAGGTTGTCCCAGCTGGCGACGCAGATTCCGCCCGGGATGCCGAGTCGCCGCGCGCTCTTCAGCAGCTCGACCTCCTCGGACGCGGGCCTCACGATCGAGGAGACGAGAACGACGTCAGGCACACGCTCCTGCAGGTAGCGCTCGATCTGCTTGCTGGAGGGGATCGCGTCCTCCATCCGCCCGGCCGTGCGAACCGCTCTGTCCGAGAGCTCGGCGTCGGTCGTCGTCTCGAGGCGCCGCTGAATGCGCGACGCGATCGCATGCCCGAGCGGCTCGAACCGCTTCTTGCGGAGCAAGTCGCGGATCTCCTCGGCCATCCGCTGCCGGAGGACGGGGGCGCCCTCGTAGCGCGGGTGCGTGTAGCGAGCCAGGTCACCGAGCCCCCGGACGAGCCAGGCGACGTAACGCCAGCCGTCGAGGTCGCTACGGAGCGGCGCGGTCTCATGCGTGACATTCGGGTAGCGAGCGTGCAGGCTCTCCGCCAGCCCGACCACGAGCGGATGGGGACTGCGGATCACGAGCGTCACCGCGTGTCCGCGCTCGGCGAGCTCGCGCACGACGGAGGTGAAGCGGGTCAGCGTTCCGGGCCGACCGGCCAGCAGCACCCGCAGGGGGCGTGGGCCGTTCGCGGAAGTCGGCGCGGACGGCTCCCGCGAAGGACTGCGCTGGGGCATCCGCCCGATGATAGCCCGGAGCCTCCGGCTAGGATTCGACCGTGGCCGAGACCGTTGCCGCTTCTCCGAAGACACCGTCCGAGCGCGACGCCTGGCGGGGCCCGGAGCTCCTCACGGGCGGCGCCTTTCACGAGGGCTCGGTGCTCGCGAACCGCCTGGGTCTCCAGCTCGCGCGCGCGATCGCGATGAACCGCGACTTCGCCCGCCGGCGGCGGGCGGCCGACCCCGAGTTCCGCGCGTACGTCGAGGCGTTCGACCGCGACGGCGCGCTCACGATCGAGAACTTCCTCCCGGCCGACGTCTTCGAGCAGGTCCGCGCCGAGGCCGAGGCGGCCTACGAGGACGGTGCCCCGTTCAAGTCCGAGGTCGTCGAGGACAACTCCGTGATCGAGGAGATCCTGAAGATCAACAAGGCCCGCGACCGCTTCCCCGCGACCTGGGAGCACGTCGCCGAGAACGAGCGGCTCGTCACGCTGATGGCCACGCTCGCCCGCCGGCCGGAGCTTCTCCGTCTGACGGTCGCGGTCAGCTACATGCACAAGGACGCCGACGCACCGGAGCCCATCCGGCTCGTCGGCTCGAACTACATTCACGCCGACGTCCATTACCCGAGCGTCAAGGCCTGGCTCCTGCTCGACGATGTCGACGAACACAACGGCGCCTTCGTCTACGCGAAGGGCTCGCAGCGTCTGACGCTCGCGCGCCTCGCCTACGAGTACGACGCCAGCGTGCGGGTGGCGAAGTCGAAGCAGGAGGGGACGTTGCGGACGTCCATCCCGTACGGGTTCGTGCGGATGCCGACCGATCGCCAGCTCAGGCGCATGGGTATCCGCGAGACGGCACTCGGCGGCGCGCCGAACACCCTCGTCGTCGCGTCCGTGATGGGTTTCCACCGCCGCGGTGAGTTCGATGAAGGCCGCTGGCGGAAGCAGCTGGCGATCACGTTCAGCGACCGCCCGAAGGACCGGCCCGCCTAGGCTTGGGCGAGCGCGACGGCGCGCTCGTACAGCTCGCCGCCGAGCTCCTCGATCCGGGCACTCGTCGAGTCGTCCAGCACGTCACGGTGGGCCTTGGCACGAACAGCGACGATTCCGTGGCCCGTTGCGCCCTCGCTCGAGTTCGCGCGGACCGGCCGGCCGTTGAACGTGGGCGCGAGCAGCACCTGCGACATCGAGATCCCGATCCGCTCCCCCACCCGGCGCATCGTCGCCTCGGTCTCGAGAACGAGCTGCTCGTAGGTGAGGATCAGGACGCGGTCGCCGAAACGCGTCCTGGCGGCTAAGGCGGCCTCGGTCGACCGCGCCCACAGGCCGACGGCCTCTGCGACGTCGTCGTACTGCCGGCTCCGATATGTGCTCGCCGAGGCATACCAGCCGCGGGGGTCGCGCACGACCGAGATCAGCGTCCCGTCCGGGTAGGCGGAGAACAAGCGCTCGACGTTCGCCTCCTCCATTGCGAGTCGCGGCGTGAACCCGGTCACGATCCGCTTGGGGCCGGTGTAGAGGTTCTGGTTGTCGAGCCAGGCGTTGAAGTAGGAAGTGAAGTAGCAGTCGAGTACGTCACGCTGCGTCGCAGGAGGCGACGCCTCGACGCATGCGTCGAAGATCCGCCGTTGGAGCGCAGGCAGAAAGAGGAACGGGTAGACCTCCTGTGCCGGTTCGTCCCGGAGCTCCTTCTCCTTCACGTACCCCTCGCGGAGGTGGAGCTCAACCGGCCGCTCGTACAGCTCCGCGAACCAGCGTTGCGGGTGAGCGAGGTCGAGCGTGGGCCAGTTCCACTTCTTCGGATGCCCGATGTAGATCTCGCTCGGGTGTGCGTGACACTCCGGGTGGCCGTCGAACAGCTGGCTGAGGAGCGTCCCGCCCGAACGCTGGATCTGTGAGACCAGCACGAGCGGTTCCCGTACCTGGACGACATGCTCGAGCCGCGCGCGGCTGAGTGCCGCGTACTCGTCGGTCCGTTCCCAGGCCGGCACCGCGGGCCGGTGCCGCCGGAGGCGCGCGACAACGTCAGCCGGCCGGCGCAAGGGACCGCAGGGAGCCGACGATCCGGCCCGCGACCTCTCCCGGCGGGGTGTCGGCGTCGACCAGTTCGAGACGTCCGAAAGGCGGCTCGGCCATGAACGTCGTCGCCAGGCGGAGCTCCCGGTCGTCGACCGAACCGGCCGGCAGCGCAATCGCGGGGACGCCGAAGAGGACGGCGAGGTAGGCCTCGGCGCCGTACGCTCCCAGGAAAGCGGCTGCCCGGCCGACAACGGCTTGGGCCGTTACGGCGTCGAACTGCTCGAGACGCACGACCGGCTCGACCTCGTCCACCGCCGCAACCAGCCGCTCGATCCGCTCGTCCCCGGCGGTACGGACCGCGACGAAACCCGCGGGCAGCTCGAGATCGTCGGGGAGCGGCGGGGCGGTGAGCGGCGCGAACTCGAGCAGCCGGCGTTGGATCCGCCGATGCGGGTCCTGGCCGGCCAGCTCCGCGCGGGCATCCGCGACTGCCCATGCGTCGAGCCTGAGCGAGGCCGCACCGTCGAGGCCGAGCGCCTCGACCGTCTCCGCCTGTCCGGCGCCGATCCCCTGGTACCAGGTCGCGTGCGGCTCGACCCGGAGGACGTAGAGCCGGTCGCGCAGGCCGAGGGTCGCGGTCTGCGCCCAGCGGAGAAACGGAACCCAGTACAGGAGCTCGCTGAGCTCGTCCCCTTCCCACGGGCCGGCCACGATCGGGGCTCCGCCGGGCGTGCGCGCCAGCTTATGCACGTGCCGCTGGAGGCTGCGGGCGGGCCATGCCTTCGCAGGACGATCTTCCCGCCGCCTTCGTGCCCGCTCGGCTGCCCGCGCGGCCCACGGCCGAAGCGCAGGCCGCACGAGCGGTGCTGCCGCCGGAGGACGAGCGGGCGTCGGCGCCGGCGTCGTCCCCAGCTCCTCAATCGCATCCGCGACGGCCTCGGAGGCGACCACGTCGAGGCCGAGCGGACGCACGAAGCGACGCAGAAACCGCTCGTTCCGGCCGTCGTCGTCGCGGCCCAGCAACGACTCCTCGAGCTGCGCCGCGTGCTGGTCGAACGTCTCGCCGACGTAGAGCGGCCCGTAGTCCTCCGCCTGGAGGTAGTGGAAGTGCAGGGTGCCCTGCTGCGTCTCCCGGAACTCGTCGGAGAGCAGCGTGTGGACGGGCCGGCCGACGATCGCGGCCTCGATCTGCGCCGTGGTGTTGATCCCGACGACGGCGGCCGAGTGGTAGATCGAGTCGAAGTAGTTGCGACGCCCGGAGTCGTCGGAGGGGTCTTCGCCGAGCAGCGGCCAGACGGCGACTTGAGGCGCCTCGAGCCCCGCCTCGACCCACGGTATGCCGAAGAGCGGATGCGGACGCACGAGGATTCCGGCCTCGGCGAGCACGCCGCCCCGGGTGCGCAATCGCTCGATCCAGTCTCGGACGAACACAGCCTCGTCGGGCGCGATGAAGCCCGACGAGCAGAGGTAGAGCAGGATCGGGCGGTCCGGGCGCAGGCCGACCTCCTCGCAGAACTCATGCCGGTCGAGGGAGGGGCGCCAGCCGAACCAGTGGTCGAAGGCGGGCGCGCCCGTGATCCGGATCCGGTCGGCGGGGACGCCGTGCAGGTCCCGTGCCTCCGCCGCCTGCAGGTCGTTCCAGACCAGCACGACGTCGGGAACGTCCCGAAGCAGACCCTTGTTGGTCAGGTTGTCCCAGCTGAAGACCGGGAATGCCGTGCGCAGGCCGCGCCGCTTCGCGGCCCGGAGCCAGTCAGCCTGCGTCGAGCCCAGCTCGATCAGCGGCGTGATCAGAACGACGTCCGGAGCGAGCTCGGCGAGATAGCGATCGGGGCCCGGCACGGCCGGCACGCACCGCTCGAGGAGCTGAACTCCCCGGCGAAGGGCGTCGACTCCGACCGGCCCGAACATCTTCGCGGCGCGGCCGAGGCGGAGGGCGGCCGGAGGGGCCTTGCGCTCGGCCCGCGCGCGCAGCTTAGTCGCGTCGCGGTAGCGCGGCTCGAGGTAGCGGAGGTAGTCGGCCGTGTGCCGGAGCTCGCCGGACAGCGGCGACCAGTACGACCGGCCGCGCGGCGGCAACTGTCCAAAGGTGATTGCGGGCAGCTCGGCCGAGAGCGCCTCCAGGCGGCGGTGCGACTCGGCGGTCTTCACGCGCTGAAAGGCGAGGTGGACGTCGTGACCACGCTGGCCGAGCAGCCGCAGAGCCGGGCCGTACGACGACAGTCCGGGGTGGGTGACGATGAAGAGGATCCTCATGGCACGGCGGCCGGAGCCCGCCCTGCCGCGACCGACAGGGCCACCTGGATTGCCTCCGCAGCCGTCTCGGCCGCGTGGAGTGCGCCGAAGTGCCCCTCGGCGAGTCTCCGCGCGAGCGCAACGTCGGGCTCGTCCTCCGGACCGGCGCCGAAGATCACCGCGGGAAGCCCGGCGAGAACCGCGACGTACGCGTCGGGACCGTACTGCCCGACGTAGCCCCTCGACGTCGCCACGGCGGCCGCCCGGTGTTCCGGGGTCGGCAGCGTCTCGAGCTGTACGACCTCTCCCAGGAGAGGGGACGGCTCCAGCCGGTCGACGGCGAGGAACGACTCCGGCACGTCGAGCTCGGCCCGCGGGACGGGAGGCTCGAACGGGGCGAACTCCAGGCGCCGGTCGTGGAGCCTCGCCCAAGGGTCCGTTGCTGAGAGCAACGACCGGCTTCGCGCCACGAGCTCCGGGTCGAGCGTGCGGTGCGAATCCTCCGGTACGTTCGTCCGGACGTCGAACCCTTGGTACCAGGGCGCCGACTGTGGCCGCGCAACCACGATCAGCCGGTCCGAGAGCTCGAGGGTCGAGGTCGTAGACCAGCGCAGGAACGGGATCCAGTAGAGAAGCTCGCCGACTTCGTCGCCGAGCCAGGGCCCCGCGACGACCGGCTCGCCGGTCCGGGCGAGGTCGCGCATCGTACGCCGCAGGTCGTCGAGCGGCGGCGTTGATCGGCTCCGCTTCGCGCGCCGGTGCAGACGCTCCTCCCGGGCGGCGAGCGGGCGCAGCGCGAAGCGCACTGCAGGCGCGAGCGCCGGGCCTCGCTCCACCGGACGCGACTCCCGGGCACCCAGCTCCTCGACCGCGGCGACGGCGACCGGGGTCGCCGGCGTGTCCAGGCCGAAGGGCCGCACGAATCGGAGTAGGAAACGCTCGTTCAAACCCTCCGGGTCGCCCTCGCGCACCGAGCGCTCGAGCTGCTCCGCGTGCTCTGCCAGGGTGCCGGCCCGGCGCACGTGTCCGAACTCGTCGTCCACGAGGTAGTGGAAGTGGAGCGTCCCCGCCTGCGTCTGCCTGAACTCCGGGGCGAGGATCGTGTGCACGGGCCTTCCGACGATCGCGCTCTCGATCTGGGCGCTTGTGTTGATCCCGACGACGGCCTCGCTGTGGAAGATCGAGTCGTAGTAGTTCTGCCGGGCGGCCAGACCGAGGGGGAACTCGCCCGCGCGGGGCCAGATCGCCGTCTGCGGGTCGGCCAGGTCGAACTCGCGAAAGCCGTCGGCCGCGAGGGGGTGTGGGCGGACGAGGAGCCCGGCGTGGCGTAGGGCGCCTCCGTGGGCACGGAGCTGTGCCACCCATTGCCGCACGAACTCCGGCTCATCCGGGGCGATGAACTGCGATGAGCCGACGTAGAGCACGATCGGGCTCCCGGGGTCGAGCCCCACCTCCGCGCAGAGCTCCTCGCGGGTCCGCGACGGCTGCCAGTCGAACCAGTGGTCGTACGCCGGGGCGCCGGTGACGACGACCCGCTCCGCCGGGACGCCGTGGAGCTCGACCACCTCCGAGCGCTGAAGCTCGTTCCAGACCAGCACGAGGTCGGGAGCGTCGCGGAGGAGGCCCTTGTTCGTCAGGTTGTCCCAGCTGCGGACCGGGAAGCAGACCGGAATCCCCAGGCGACGCGACGCCCGCACGACGTCCGCCTGCGGCGTCCCGAAGCCGATCAGGGGCGTGACCATCACCAGGTCGGGCGCCTGCTCCTCCAAGAACCGGACCATGCGCTCGGGCGGCTCGAGGCAGCGCTCGACGCTCTCCAGCGCACGCCGCAATCCCCGGGCACCGCCGGGAATCGCCCCGGCCGCTTGCCCCACCCGGCGGATCGACTTCGGCGCCTCCTCCTCCGCTCGGGCCCGCAGCTTGTCGGCGTCCCGGTACACCTGGTCGAAGTAGCGCAGGTAGTCGGCAGAGCGACGGAGCGAGGAGGCGAGGTCGCTCCAACCCGGCGTGCGCGCGAACGGGAGCTCGACGGTTGTGATCGCCGCGCTTCCGCTGACGAGCTCGTGGAGCTGCTCGTGGGACTCGCGCGACTTCACGTCCTTGCAGGCGAGCGAGATGCGGTGGGCCCGCTCGTCGAGCAGCCTGAGCACGGGAGCGAGTGTCCGCAGGTTCGCGCTGTTCTTGATGACGAAGAGGATGTTCATCGCGCGGACCGCGCGGGTCCTGCGGCCAATCGTAGCGGCATGTTCCGCGGGCTCACCCGCGCTCGAAGATGCCGTACCACACGTTCTGGAGCCGCTCTCCGTCGCGCTCGTCGACACGCTCGACAAGCTCGAAGCCGCCCTCCGAGAGCACTCTCGCGACCTGGTCGCCGCCGACACGCTCGATCTCGACAAGCACCGAGCGGAGCTCAGGCCTCCTTAGAGTCCCGGCGGCGCCGGCGAGCACGGCGGCCTCTGCGCCGTCCACGTCGATCTTCAGCAGAGTCGGCGCCGGAAGCCCGATGGCCTCGACGAGATCGTCGAGCCGGTAGGCGAGTGTCGGAAGACCATCACCTCCAACCTCATGCTCGGCGGCACCTGCGGCGGCGTCGCGGTAGCCGATCGTGACCAGGCCGGTACGGTCTCCGAGCAGTACGGGGAGCGGCACGACGACGTCCTGGAAGCCGTTCAAGAGGACGTTGTCGGAGAGTGCTCCGAAATTCGCGAACGCCGGCTCCACTGCCACGATCTGGGCCGCTTCGCGACTGAGCGAAGCGGCAATGAGTGAATAGGCGCCGATGTTGGCGCCGACGTCCCAGAGCACATCGCCGGGGCGAACACTGCGCTCGATCCACCCAACGGTCCAGGGCTCCTTCGCCGCCGGGCGCAGCCGGCTCATCAACTCCGAGCGCGACGTGACGCCGACGAGGATCTCCGCACCCCCGTAATCGAGCCGGCCGATATGGGCCGGCACGACCGGGTACTCGCGGCGCGAAAGGGCCCGACGGGCCCGGCGAAGGACGTGCGGAGCCACGTGAGGACAGTACCGCCGCGCTAGGCTCAGCGCGCGATGGCGAGGGACGGCCAGCCCCTGCGGATCGAGTGGTTCATGCTGCACAGCGGCTACATCCGCTATTTCGGGCAGGCAATCCGGCTTCTGGCCGACGCCGGGCACACCGTGCACCTGGCGTTCACGCGCATCGAGAAGGACCCGGGCGACGCGAAACTCGCCCACGATTTGGCCGCGAGCCATCCGAACATCACGGTCGGCGAGGCTCCGCTACGACGACGCGACGACGGCTGGCGTCCACTGGCTGGGCTCGTGCGCGGCCTCACCGACCTCGGTCGATACGTCCACCCGCGCTACGCCGACGCTCATGCGCTGCGGGCACGGATGGCCCGGAAGCTGACCGAGCACGTCCGCACCGCCCGCGCTGTCGACCCGGTGACCTCGCGGATCACTCTGCGCCTGATCCGCTTCATGGAGTCGCACACGAGCGAGCGCTCGTCACGGCGGATCGTCGGCGCACTCGGCCTGCTCGAGCAGGCGATCCCGACCTGCGGACGCATCGACGCGTACCTACGGAAGCGCCGCCCGGACGTCGTGCTCGTCACGCCGGTCATCGAGTTCGCCAGCTCGCAGGTGGAGTATGTGAAGAGCGCACGCAAGGTGGGCATCCCGAGCGGTGTCGCCGTCGCCAGCTGGGACAACCTCACCGGCAAGGGCCTGATCCGCGTGCTCCCGGACCGGGTCTTCGTCTGGAACGAGATCCAGGTCGAGGAAGCGGAACAGCTGCACGGCGTCCCGCGCAACGCGGCGATCGCGACCGGTGCGGCGAAATTCGACGACTGGTTCGAACGCCGGCCGCGCTGGACGCGGCAGGAACTCGCGACCCGGACCGGCCTCGACCCGGCGAGACCGTACGTCCTCTACGCCTGCTCGTCGGCGTTCATCGCGCCCGACGAAGTCGGCTTCGTGCGGACATGGATCGAGCACTTGCGCGCCGACCGGCGCCGCGAGCTGCAGGAGGTGGGCGTGCTCGTTCGTCCGCACCCGCAGAACGCCGCCCAGTGGCGCGACGCCGATCTCTCAGAGCTCGTCAACGTCGCTGTCTGGCCGCGCGCCGGTGCCCAGCCGGATGCCGGCGATGCGAGAGCCGAGTTCTTCGACTCGCTCGCCCACAGCGCGGCCGTGGTCGGGATCAACACGAGCATGCTGCTCGAGGCCGCGATCCTCGGGAAGGCCGTCCTCGTCCCGCTCGCGCCGCAGTTCGCGGGCACCCAGCAAGGGACGCTGCACTTCCGGTATCTGCTCTACGAGAACGGCGGCTTCTTACACGTCGCCTCGACACTCGACGAGCATGCCGACCAGCTCGCCGGCGCGCTGGCGCACGGCGACGACCGTGCCTCGCAGACGCGGCGCTTCGTCGAGACGTTCCTGCGCCCGCATGGGCTCGAGCAGCCGGCGGCCACGATTCTGGAGCAGGAGATCGAGCGGCTGGCGCTGGTCCGGCCGGCGCCCACCGCGCGATCAGCCGGCTCGATCGGCCTGCGAGTCGCGCTGACGCCGCTGGCCCTCGCAGCAGCTGTCGTGGGCGCCGCCTCGGTGAGAGCGCGCCGCCGTCGGCCGCTCGAGCCCGAGGTCGCCTGACCCGATTCCGACGCAATCGGGACGTCAGCGCCGCCCGAGGGCCTCGATCGCGTCGGCGAGGATCCTCGTCGCCGGGCGGTCGAGGCCGAGCGGGCGGACGAACACTCGGAGGAACTCCTCGGCGCCGGCGTCCGCGCCGGCCGGGTCGTCCAGCGCATTGCGCAGCTGTTGCACGTGCTCTTCGAGTGAGGCCGCGGACTGCAGCGCAGGCCCGGCCGCGGCACGCAGCTCCTGGAAATGAACGGTGCCCTCCTGCGACTGGCGGTATTCGTCTGCGGCGATCGTCAGGACCGGCTTGCGCTGGATCAGCGACTCGACGAGCGCGCTGGTGTTGATTCCGACGACGGCGGCGGCGTGGTGGACCGAATCGAAGTAGAGCGCCTCGTCGGCCGGGCTCATCGGCAGCTCGGGGGGGCGGCGGGGCGCGACCGCCCCGCCCTCGAGCTCGACTTCCGACCATGCCTCGACGCTGTACGGGTGCGGACGGACGAGTGCCTGCACGCCCGTCGCTGCGAGCCAGCGCCGCACGAAAGCGACTTCCACCTCGGGCGGGACGATGTTCGGCGACGAGCCGACGTAGAGCACGTACGGGCCCGGCCGGAGCGTCGTCGCCGTCCGGAAGGCGTCAGCGTCGGAGCTCGGCCGGCGGTCGAACCAGTCGTCGAAGAGCTGTGCTCCGGTGACGGCGACGCGGACACGCGGCTGGAAGTGGAGCTCGACCGCGTCACGACGCTGGATGTCGTTCCAGACGAACGTGACGTCCGGCGCCGCTTTGATCACGCCTTTGGTCGTCAGGTGGTCCCAGCTCGCGATTCCCGCGGCGACGGGGATCCCGAGCTTCCGCGCCGATTTCACCGTGTCGGTCTGGCGACGGTTCCGCCGGCTGCGGCCGAGAAGCGGGGTGACCACGACGACCTGCGGCGAGCAGGCGGCCAGCGCACGCTCGACGCCTCGGTCGCTCGGCACCGTACGCTCGAGTGCGAGTGCGAGGCGCAACGCCGGCCGGGCCCCCCACCAGCCGACCGGCAGCCGGGTCAGAGCCCGGGACGGACCGTCGAGGTACTTGGCCAGCCGCTCCCGAAGGTACGGCGCGGCCGAGAAGCGCGGGTCGAGATACCGGAGGTAGTCGGCGGCGGCGCGGAGCTGCTCGACGCGCGCCTCGTAGGCCCTCGACGCAGCCGGCAGCGGCGGGACGACCTCGACGCCAGGCACCGCCTCGATCTCCGAGACTGCGGGGTCGCGACGCTTGTCCGGATCGTCGTAGGAGAGCAGTACGGTGTGGCCGCGCTCGCCGAGCAGGCGGACGGTCGAGCCGTACATACGCAGGTAGCCCGGGAAGGCGAGCTGAAAGAGGATCCGCACCGGCGCGCCTCCGGGTCAGCTCTCGCCGGCGTGCGCGAACCGGCCGGCGCGGGCCGCGAGCGGTGCCAGGAGCGCCCGTAACGGCCGCAGCGTCTTCGGCGTACGCTCGGGCCTGGGCGCGGCCGAACCGGCCAGCCGCTCGATCTCGTCCACGAACACGGGCGTCGCCTCAACTTCGAGGCCGAGCGGCCGGACGAATTGCGCGACGAATGCAGCTGCGCGCTCGGCGTCGTCGTCGATTCCTTCGACCGCGCCCGCGAGCTGCTCGGCGTGCTCGTCCAGCGTCCGTGCGACCCGGAGCAGCCCACCTCCCACTTCGAGCAGGTAACGGAAGTGGAGCGTCCCCTGCTGGACGCGCTCCCAGTCGGGGTCGAGCACGGTGAGGACGGGCCGGCCGACGATCGCTGCCTCGATCATCGCGCTCGTGTTCAGGGCGACCACGGCCGCGCTGTGGTGGATCGAGTCGAAGTAGTCGGCCTTCGATTCGGGGTCGGTCGGTGCGTGGGCGTCGTGCGGGAAGACGACGACGCCTCCCTCGTCCTCCAGCCGGAGGTCGGGCCGCTTCGGGTGCGGACGGACGAGCACACCCGCGTCGGCGAGAACGCCGCCGTGGCTCCGGAGCGCCGCGAGCCAGCGCCCCAGGAACTCCGTCTCGTCCTGGCCGGTCCACGGCGAGCAGCAGGCGTAGAAGACGTAGGGACGGGCCGGGTCGAGACCGACGCGCGCACAGAACTCCTCCCGCGGCCGCGGCCGCCACACGAACCAGTCGTCGAAGCACTGCGCGCCGGTGACGGCGACGCGCTCGGGCGGGATGCCGTGGAGGGTCGCCGCCTCACCGCGCTGCACCTCGTTCCAGACGAAGAGCCGGTCGGGCACCGGACGCACGAGCGACTTGCTCGTCAGGTTGTCCCAGCTCTTCACGCAGATCGCGGTACGGAGCCCGAGGGCCTTGGCGGCACGCAGGAACTCCGGCTGGATGGAACGGAGGCCCAGGTACGGGGTGAAAAGGACGACGTCGGGCCTCCGGTCGGCCAGGAACCGCTCGATCTCGGTGTTCGTCGGCAGCGCACGCTCGGCGAGGGTCAGCCCCGAAGAGACCAGCCGTCGCGCGGTCGGGCTCGAGCCGACGCGCGTCCGTGCGAGCGCGGCCGCCGGGCGCGGAGCCCGCCGCCAGGCTCGGGCCCGGTACGTCTCGTTGAACCGCGGGCCGAGGAACAGGAACAGGTCGAGCGCGGAACGGACGTCCGCCGCCAGCTCCAGCCAGCGGTCGGCTACAGGGATGACGGCACGCTCGATCGTCACGTGCGGCGCGGCGATCTCGGCGAGCAGGCGGTCGCGCCAGCCGGTCTCGCGCTCGGCATGGACGGCGATCGTCACCTCGTGGCCGCGGCGGCCCAGCTCGGCGACGACGGATTGAAAGCTCGTCAGCGAGAGCGGGGTCTCCGCGGAGAAGAGGACCCGCATCGGCGCTACTCGTCCTCGGGGCGGATGCTGGCGAGCGCCGGCTTCGGCTTCACCGGTACGACCGGGCTGACGGGAAGCCCCACCCGCGCGGCGAGCCGGCGCAGCTCGAGCTCGCTCTTCAGGCGCACACGGCGGAGGAAGTACGGAACCTGGATCAGCGAGAGCGGCGGTCGGAGCAGCAGGAGCCAGCCGCTGTCCCTGACCCGTTCGGCTGCGCCGCGCTCGGCGAGCTCCTCGATTGCGTCGACGAACACCGGGGTCGCCGGCACCTGGACGCCGTTCGGCCTGACGAAGAGCTCCGTGAACCGGCTCGCCGCCTCCTCGCCCTCCGTGTCGCGGCCGGCGACGACGTCGCCGAGGCGCCTGGCGTTCTCATCGAGCGTCTCGGAAACCTGGACCAGGCCGCCGCCGACTTCCCGTAGGTATCGGAAGTGGAGGACGCCGCCCTGGGAGGCTGCGAACTGCGGCACCGTGATCGTGTGTACCGCCTTGCCGATGATCCCGGCCTCGATCATCGCGCTCGTGTTGATCCCGAAGACGACGGCGCTGTGGTAGATCGAGTCGAAGTAGTCGGCGCGGGTGTCCTGCTCGGTCGGCATGACCACGTTCGGCGGCCACAGGACTACGTCCTCGAACGCGGAGAAGTCGATCTTCCGCCACTCGCCGGTCCGGTGCGGATGCGGGCGGATCAGGATCGACGCCTCGCGGAGGGCGGGCTCGTCGCTCGTGCGCAGCGACCGGATCCAGTCGACGCAATACTCGGCCTCCGTCATCGTCGACGGGAACAGCGAGCCGCCGACGTAGAGGACGTACGGCTTCGCCGGGTCGAGTCCGACCCGCGCGCAGAACTCCGCTCGCGGCCGCGGCGGCCAGCCGAACCAGTGGTCGAAGCACTGCGCTCCGGTACTGACGACGCGCTCGTCGGGGACGCCGTGGATCGAGACCGCCTCGTGCCGCTGGACGTCGTTCCAGACCGTCAATAGATCGGGGACGACGCGTAGCAGCTGCTTGCTGGAGAGGTTGTCCCAGCTGGCGATGCAGATTCCGGTCGGCACCCCGGCGGCGGCGGCGCTGCGGGCGTACTGCGCGTCCGTCGAGCTCGGCATCAGGTGCGGCGTGACGAGCACGACATCCGGATCTTCGTTGCGGACCAGCTGCTGGACCCCGCGGCTGGCCGGGATCGCCCGGTCGCACACGTCCAGGATCCGCGCCCAGCCGCGCAGGGCGCGCTCCGAGCTCATCCCCGGAATCCGGAGCAGGGCTTTGAAGGTGCGCGGAGCACGACGGCGGGCGCGCTGGAGCAGGTAGGGAACGCGCGCCTCGCCGAGCTCGAGGAAGTAGACGTAGTCGAGCGCGCCGCGAACGGGGCGGGCGACGCGGAACCAACGGTCGCGCCGCCAGACCGCCGAGTGGCTCCAACTGAAGCCGGGATGGCCCTCCATCCGGCGGAGCCACACCTGCTCGAACGGCCGCGGCGCTGCCTGCTCGCGCTCGAAGACGAGGTGCACCTCGTGGCCGCGCTCGAGCAGCTCTCGGATGACGGAGTCGAAGAAGCGCAGGTAGCGGCCGAGGTACTCCATGAAGAAGAGCACGCGGAGCGGCCTGGCCGGCACCGCGGCCGGCGCGTGCACCGCGGGCTCAGGGGAGGGTGCGACCGACACTCGCTTCCATCTCCGGCGTCGACACCTGGATCGGCTCGTCCTTCGGTACGAGCTCGAACTGGACGCTGTCGCCGCCCACGACCTCCGCGCCTGCGTTTTTCGCGACGATCGCAAAGGTGAGGAGCTCGCGTTCTCCCACGGGCTCCGAGCCGACTACGCCGACTGCGGCGAGGAGCCGCGCCGAATACCTCCCGTCCGGCACGTGATCGGGCGGAATCCGGATGCGGAGATGGTGGTAGCCCGCGGCGTCCGCCTGGAAGTGGTCGGGCTGCTCGATCTCGACGATCCGGCCGGACTCGTCCTTCAGCTCGAGCGTGAACGAGAAGACGATGTCCTTGCGGAGCGTGTGCAGCTCGATCTCGACCATGCTCGGCACCTCGACGGGTTGCACGTCCTCGGCGAGCGTCGCCAGGACCGGCAGGCTCAGCGGGTGGACCTCCTCCTGCTGGAGCTTCTGGACGGCGATCGCCACGTCCACGGGCCGGCCGCGCACGATGGCGCCGTCCTTCTCGAGCCAGATCACCTCGCCGCACAGGCGGGAGACGTCGGCGATCATCTTCTGAGCACCGTGGACGACGGCGGCGCCGTCGCGCTGGCGCTGCTCGATCACGTCGAAGCAGCGGAGCGCAAAGTCGGGGTCGAAGTCGATCCCGTGGTCGAGGACGTAGACGCTCGCATCCATGTGCAGGGCGGCGGAGAAGAGTAGACGGGTGGTCGTGTTCTGCCTGTACTTCCCGGGCCCGAGCCCCGACAGCTCCTTGAGCTGGGCGAACTCGACGATCTCGTCCCACCGCTCGCGGAGCAGCCCTCGAGGCCAGTGCAGGAACCGCGCGGCGAGGAAGACCGCCTTCTCTCCCCACTCCTTCCCCGTGTAGCGGACGATGTCGGACCGCAGCAGCGGCGCGACCCGACCCCGCACCAACACCCGACCGGCGGTCGGAGGGATTCCGCCGAAGAGGATCTCCAGCAGCACCTTGCGCGCCTGCTGGTTGGGGCCGACGATCCCGACTCCTTCCCCCGCCCGGACGTCGAAGCTGATCTCGTTCAGCGTCAGGGGCTCGGCCTCGAACTCGTCGTCGTCGTCGAGGGCGTCCTCGTCGTCCTCGTCGTCGATCAGGTCGTCGGGATCCAGCGTCGTCTGTCCGGCGATCCCGCTCTTCGGCAGGATCCGCTTGAGCCACGCCGGGATCTCGGGCATCTGCGGGACTTCGATCCGCGAGACTGCCTGGACCGAGAGCAGCACCCCGGGCGGAAGCTCGTCGTGGTGGTGGTGATGACGGGGATGCTCGCGAGCCATTTGCCTAGAGGCGGGCGACCGCGGCGCGCTCGAAACGACTCGAGAACCTCAGCCCGGTGACGAGGATGATCGTGAGCCCGATCGCCGACGAGAGAACCGACTCTGGCTTCAGGTCGTTCGTGCTCAGGAAGCCGTAGTTCACCATCTCGATCGGCGCCGTCAGCGGGTTCCAGAGAGCCACCGTGTAGTAGATCCCGTGCAGGTCGCTGAGCGGCTTGATGATCGGAGTGACGAAGTACAGGAACGAGACGACGTAGGCGATGATGAAGCGAACCTCCTTCGTGACCGCCGCGATCGGCCCGATGAAGAGACCGCACCCGAGCCCGAACAGGATCAGGACGAAGAGGCCGAGGAAGCCCACGATCATCTGATCAGGCGGGGCCAGGTACCAGGCGCCCTGCACGATCAGGAAGTAGAAGAGGCCGACGATTGCGATCAGCGAGTAGAGCAGGAAGTCCATCATCGTCGGGAACGCGGTCGCGGCCTGGATCAGCGAGCGGGGGCAGTAGAGGCCCCGG
Organism: Actinomycetota bacterium; assembly: GCA_046732255.1. Lineage (GTDB taxonomy): Bacteria > Actinomycetota > Thermoleophilia > Gaiellales > Gaiellaceae > DATBLE01. Next base: position 23,866 of record JBKPMR010000009.1, on the reverse strand, counting down.
ACCAGGCTGTTCGCGAACCTGATCGAGCGCGCCGACCAGTGGAGCGACCGGTCGAAGATCATCCAGCCTGCACGGCCGAACGCGATGTAGATGAAGTACGGGCGGTCGCCGGAGCCGACCTGGAGTACGCCGCCGAAAATGAACGTCTGGGTGAGGATGTCCAATCCCGGCCGGAGCGGGATCCAGAGCAGTCCCAGGTACGTCCGCCGGTAGCGCTTGACGATGAACTCCTTGCCCATCCACGGAAGCACGCTCCGGTAACGCCAGAGCTCGCGGAAGCGGGGTCCGACCCCCGCCTGCCAGGGGCCGGTGACGTGGACGCGCTCGTTTGCGAACGGCGAGGGCGCGCCGGCGACGGCCGAGACCGGCTCCGCCGTCCCGACATCGGCACGGACCTCATCCGCGGGAGCTACGAACGACACGCGGTCCCCATCGACATCGGCATGTTTTCCGGCTCGGTCCGGCGTCCAACGACGACGCGAACCGACGCGCGAAAGTCTAGCCGGGTGATGTGAAGGAACCTTTAGAGCTCCAACGCGACGGGCTGTGTTAGGAGCTCCTATCCCTCGCACGCCCGCGCTAGACTCGATCAGCCCTGCGTCTCCTCGTCGTCACGAGCCCGCCGCCGGTCAAGCGGCTGCCAGAGCTCTTCCTCCAGCTTCTCGACTCCGGTACGGAGCTCGTCCTCGCGACCTCGCCGGACGCGGTCCCGGAGACTGTTCGCGGGCATCCGCTCGCGTCGGTGGTCGAGCTTCCGCTGCAGCGCACCGGCCCCGGCCACGACGCCGTCCGAATCGTCCGCGCGCTGGCCGACCTCGTCCGCTTCTTCTCCCCGGTCTTCCACGACGCCCGCTGGCCGAGGCGGAGAGCGCTGCGGCGCGTGCTCCAGCTCACCGGGCACCGGAAGTCGAGAGCGATCGCCAGGCGTGCCGTCGACTACGAGCTGCCGGCCGAGGTCTGCACCCGGGTCGGCGCCGCCTTCGGCGAGCTCGAGCGCGCCGTGCCGCCGGAGCCGGAGCTCGAGCGAGCAGTCGCCGCCCTCGACGTGGACGCCGTGCTCCTCGTCAGCAGGTGCGTGCTCGGCGGGCACGAGCCAGACGTGCTGAAGGTTGCCCGGCGGCTCGGCCTCCCGTCGATCATGCTGGTCTGGAGCTGGGACAACCTCTCCAGCAAGGCGACGCTGAACGAGCACCCCGACCTGCTGATCGTCTGGAACGAGGTGCAGGCACGGGAGGCGACCGCCTTTCACGGGATCCCGGCCGACCGCGTCCTTGCGCTCGGCGCCGCGAACTTCGATCGCTTCTTCGACGAGCTGCGTGAGGTCACGCCGACGCCGAGTGTCGCCGACCGAGCGCACCTGCTCTACCTCGGCTCCTCGCCGAAGGTCGTGCCGGACGAGCCTCCGGTCTTCGCCCGCTGGCTCGCCGCCGTACGTGCGAGCGCCGACGAGCGCCTGCGGACGGCGGAGGTCGTCGTGCGTCCGCACCCCGCCTCGTCCCGCTGGGAAGGCTGGCCCCCGCCGGAAGGCGTCCGGCTGTCGCTCCCGGCCTCGAAGATCGAGGCCGCCACACTCTCCCAACTGCTCGTCGACGCCGACGCCGTCATCGCCCTGAACACCAGTGCCGAGATCGAGGCGGCGATTGCCGGCACGCCGGTCCTCACCTTCCGCGCCGGCGACGACGCCCGCGGACAGGAGGGATCGCTCCATTTCCGCTACCTGCTCGAGCAGCACGGCGGATTCGTCCACGACGCCGCCGACCTGGACCTGCACGTGCAGCAGCTCGCCGAGGTATTGGGCGGCGGCCGCGATCGCGAGCCGTCACGCCGCTTCGTCCAGTCGTTCGTTCGCCCGCAAGGGCTCGACCGACCGGTCACTCCACGAGTGGCAGCGGCGATCGTCGAGCATGCGGCGACCCGCCGGCCGCCGGCCGCCGAACCGAAGACGAGCCGGAGGGAGGCGCGCGGCGGCGGCCGCCGACTGCTCGTCCTCTCGCCGCGCCTGCTCGTCGCTTCGATGCCAGATGTCTTCACCCAGCTGCTGGAGGCGGACGTACAGCTCCTGTTCTCAGGACGCAGCGCCGACCAGCTCCGCGTGCCGGACGAGCTCGCTTCCCATCCGAACGCGGACATCATCGCGCTCCCTCTAGCACGCGGTCTGCCCGCGCAGGACGGAGAGCGCCTCATGCGGGCACTTCGGGACGGCCTGCGCTTCCTGGACGAGTCGCTGGCGGACGCCTCCTGGGCGCGTGCGCGGGCGCTACGCAGGTTCTTCAAGCTCGCCGGCCATCCCGACTGGAAGCGGGCGCCGGCGACGTACGAGGGCCTCGCGCTCCCGCACCACGTCTCCGATCGGCTCGAAGACGCCCTCCGCCGCGTCCAGAGCTTCGTTCCACCGCCGAGGGAGCTCGAGGAGGCGATCGCCGAGCTCGGCGTCGACGCCGTCGTGCTCGTCAGCCGGTGCACGCTCGGCGGCTACGAGGCAGACGCAATCAAGACGGCCCGACGGCTCGGGATCCCGTCGATCCTGCTGGTCTGGAGCTGGGACAACCTCTCGAGCAAGGCCGTGCTCCACGAGCACCCCGACCGCCTCCTCGTCTGGAACGAGATCCAGAAGCGGGAGGCGGTCGAGCTCCACGGGGTGGCGGCCGAGCGCGTGGAGGTGGTCGGTGCCCCCGGGTTCGACCGCTTCTTCGCCCAACTCGAGGAGACGGTGCCGGCCACGGGCGACGACGGGCGGCGGACGATCGTCTACGCCGGCTCCTCGAACAACGTCGCTCCCGAGGAGCCCGATGTGTTCGCCCGCTGGCTCGAGGCCGTGCGGCGGTCGGACGACCCGGCGGTACGCGACGCACGGGTGCGCGTGCGGCCCCATCCGGGGGAGGGCCCGTGGCGGACATGGGCGCCGCCGCCGGACGATCCCCTCGTCTCGGTGGAGCGGTGGCCGCGGCACGAGCGCGACCACCTCGCGCCGCTCCTTGCGGCCGCCGACGTGGTGGTCGCCCTGAATACGAGCGCCGAGCTAGAGGCGGCGATCGTCGGCCGCCCGGTGGTCACCTTCCGGGCGGGCAGCGGAGCGCCCGGGCAGGAGGGCTCGGTCCACTTCCGCTACCTCCTCGAGGAGCACGGCGGGTTCGTCATCGACTCGCAGGACCTCGACGAGCACGTGATGGCGGTCTCCCGGGTGCTGGCGGGCAGCGCGGACCGCGGGCGGCAGCGCGCGTTCGTCGAACGCTTCCTGCGCCCGCACGGCATCGATCGTCCGGTGTCGCCCCTGGTCGCGTCGACGATCGTGGCGCTGGCGGAGCCGGCCGGACAGATCGTCGCAGAGCTGGCGTGACCACGGCGTCGCGCGCAGGCAGGCGAGGTACCCTGGGCGCGGTGCCCGACCCGACGCGGATTCTCGTTGCCTGCTCGCCCTTCAGCCTCGCCAAGTCCATCCCGTCGGTCTTCATGGAGCTCGTCGGCCTGGGTGCGGAGCTCGTGTTCGCAGGGGAGGACGGCAAAGATCCGGTGCCGGCGGAGCTGCGCCCCGATCCGCAGGTCACTTCGGTCGAACTGCCGATCCGGTGCGCGGGGGGCGCCGGCGAGAGCGTCAAGCTCCTACGGCGGCTGATCGACCTTAACCGCTTCCTCGACCCGAAGCTCTCGGACAGCTCATGGGCGCGGCACCGGACGGCGGTGCGGGCGCTCGTCACCGCCGGACATCCGGAGGCGCGGGCGGCGGCCGACGAGTTGGCGTCGCACCGCCTTCCCGCCGACGTCCACGCCGCGCTCACCCGGGGGCTCGCCGGGATCGACCGACGTCTCCCACCGCCCCCCGGGCTCGTGGAGGCGGTCGACGCGCTCAGGGTCGACGCGATCCTGCTCGTCAGCCGTTGCAGCCTCGGCGGGACCGAGCGGGACTTCCTCAAGGTGGCGAGAACGCTCGATTTGCCGACGACGATGCTCGTCTGGAGCTGGGACAACCTCTCAAGCAAGGCGCTCCTCGCCGAGCACCCCGATCGGATGCTGGTGTGGAACGCGCGCCAGGTCGAGGAGGCGGTCGAGCTCCACGGCGTTCCGCGAGATCGCGTGCTTGCGATCGGTGCACCCAACTTCGACCGCTTCTTCGCGGAGCTCGAGGCGCGTCGCGCCGAGCCACGGCCGTCGCGCGACCGCAAGACGATCCTCTACCTGGGGTCGTCGAAGAACATCTCCAAGGAGGAGCCCGACATCTTCCTCGCCTGGGTCGACGCGGTTCGCTCGGCCACGGACCCGACTGTGCGGGACGCGCGGATCGTCGTTCGCCCGTACCCGGGTGCAGGCGGCTGGCGGCAACGCCCCCCGGCCCCGTCGGAACAGTTCGAGATCGAACCGGCCCGGAAGCTCGAGCCCGATCGGCTCGCTGCCTTGCTGCTCGACGCAGACGTCGTCGTGGCACTGAACACCAGCGCGGAGCTCGAAGCCGTCCTTGCCGGCGTACCGGTCGTCACCTTCCGCGCTGGCGAGCGGGCGCCAGGCCAGGAGGGATCCGCCCACTTCGAGTACTTGCTGGAGCAGCACGGGGGCTTTGTGATCGACTCCCGCAACCTGGACGATCACGTCGAGAACCTCGCTCGTGTCCTCCGCGGCGACGTGGACACGCAGCGCCTCAGGAGCTTCGCCGAGAGTTTCGTACGCCCCGCGGGTCTCGAACTGCCCGTTTCGCCACTGATCGCCGCCGCGGTGCTCGAGTGCGTCGACACGTCTGCGCGCGCCCGACTGACCGTCGGATAGCGACAGGTTCGCTCCGAATGAGAATCGGCATCCTGCATGGGCGGAAGTACTACTTGCGCAACTTCTTGACGGCCCTGGTCGAGCTCTCCGACCGGGGTCACGAGCTGCTGCTCGCCCTGCCCGAGAGCAAGAACCGCCCCGTCCACGTGCCGGTTGCCTTGTCACGCAGCCGCACCGTGACGACGTCGCATTATCCGAATCGGCGGCAGGACGACCTCGGCCGTACCGTCGCCGTTTTGCGCTCGGTGCGAAACGCGGTTCGGTACGAAGCGCCGCAGCTCTCACACGCCTACGCCAACCGGCGACGCGCCTACCGGAAGCTCCGCGAAGCGCTCTCGGCCGATCCTGTCACGGAGCCACCTCCGCTCCTCGTCCCACGTGGCGGTGTCCACGCCGCCGACGCTGCGCTAGCAGAAATCGAGCGACGCATCCCGCCTGATGAACCGCTCGTTCGCTTCATTCGTGAGCAGCGGCTTGACGTCGTGGTCTGTATCGGACGGGTGAACTTCGGAAGCGACGAGGCGGACATCGCGAAGGCGGCCCATGCTGCCGGCGTGCCGTCTGCGCTCGCGGTCTACAGCTGGGACAACTTGTCGAGCAAGGCGCTCGTTCACGTGCACCCGGACCGCCTCTTCGTCTGGAACGACTTCCAGGTAGACGAGGCCGTCGATCTGCACGGCATTGCCCGTGAGAGCGTGGTCGCGATCGGTGCGCCCCGGTTCGACGAGTTCTTCTCCCTCGCTCCGTCCGCACCCCGACAGGAGCTTGTCGGCCGGCTCGGCCTCGACCCGACGGCACCGACCGTGCTCTACCTCGGCTCGTCGGGATTCGTCACGAAGCAAGAGCCGGAGTTCATCGAGCGGTGGATCCGAGAGCTGCGCGCGAGCGATGACGGGCGACTGCCTGGCGCGAACATCATCGTCCGCCCCCATCCGGGAACGCTCAGCGAGCCGGCGTGGAACGGGTGGAGCATCCGCGCGCCGGGCGTTGCCATGCCGCCGCCACGACGACATCCGCAGGATCTGTACGACCAGATCTTCGTGGCGGACGCGGTCGTGGCCCTCAACACCAGCGCCGAGCTCGAGGCGGGGATCGTCGGAAGACCGGTGCTGACGATCGAGGTCGGAGAGCTCGCACCGGGCCAGGAGGGCTCGTCACACTTCCACTACCTGCTCGCAGAGCAGGGCGGCTTCGTCGAGGCGGCACGTAGCCTCGAGGAACACATCGGCCAACTCCGCCGAGCGCTCGCCGAAGACTCGCTCGCCGAGCAGCGAAGCCGCTTCATCGAGCGATTCGTCCGCCCACGCGGACTCGATCGACCGGCAGGCCCGGAGCTCGCCGACGAGATCGAGGCCCTGGCCGGGATCGCCGAGGTAGCGTTGTAGGCTTGGGCGATGGTCGAGGGTGTGCTCTACATCGCCCGCGGAAGCAAGTACGTCGAGGCGGCGGTCGAGTCGGCGCGCTCGGTTCGCCGGGTCACGCCGGGGATTCCGATCGCGATCGCGACCGACGGGCCCGCGCCGGCGGAGTTCGACCACGCGATCCCTCTCACGGAGTCCGACGGTTACAGGGCAAAGATCGTCGGGATGATCGCCTCCCCGTTCGAGCGGACGCTGATGCTCGACGTGGACACGTATGCGGCCGCCGACCTGTCCGAGGTGTTCCGGCTCCTGGACGCCTTCGACGTCGCCGCCGCGCACGCACCGAAACGGATCTCGCTCCGGGTCACGCTGCCACGCGCTGACATTCCCGACTCGTTCCCGGAGCTGAACACCGGTGTGATCGCCTATCGCATGAACGAGCACGTCGGGCGGCTACTCCAGGCCTGGCTCGAGGAGTACGACCGGCTCGGCTGGCTCGACCAGCCCGCGTTCCGCAACGTCCTGTACAAGGCAACCGACGTGCGCCTGGCCGTGCTGCCCCCGGAGTTCAACCTCGGTTTCTGGAAGGCGGGCTACTACAACCAGCGCGTGCGCATCCTCCATGGCTGGGCCGGCAGAGAGACGCACGAACGCGTCGCCGCGGTGCTGAACGAGCCGGTCACGAGCTGGCGGTACCGTGGCGTATTCGCCGCCGGAGCCTTGTTCGACAGGGAGGCGAACGTGGTCGGGCGCTTCCCCGAGAAGCTGCGCCGGTGGCGGAGCAAGCGCAAGAAGGCGAAGAGCGGATCGCCCGAGACGGCCCTGTAGGCTTGGCCGATGGTCGAGGGTGTGCTCTACGTCGCCCGCGGGGACAGGTATGTCGAGGCAGCGGCCCAGTCGGCACAGTCGGTCCGCCGGGCGATGCCCGGGGTCCCGATTGCGATCGCGACCGACGGGCCCGCCCCCGCCGGGTTCGACCAGGTAGTTCCGATCGACGAGCAGGACGGCCACCGCGCGAAGATCCTCGGGATGATCGCCTCGCCGTTCGACCGGACACTCATGCTCGACGTGGACACGTACGCGGTCGCCGACGTGTCGGACGTCTTCCGGGTGCTGGACGCGTTCGACGTCGCCGCCGCGCACGCGCCGAACCGGGTCCAGTTAACACTGGAAGACGTCCCCGACTCATTCCCCGAGCTGAACACCGGCGTGATCGCATTGCGCCGGACTGAGCCGGTTGCGCGTTTCCTGAACGCCTGGCTGGACGAGTACGACCGTCTCGTGCCTCTGAAGCCCCCTTCGAAGGATCAGCCGTCCTTTCGGCGAGCCGTCTACTCGGCGAGCGACGTCCGTCTCGCCGTGCTGCCCCCGGAGTTCAACCTCCGCTTCTGGATGGCGGGCTATTACAACCAGCCCGTGCGCATCCTCCATGGCTGGGGCGACACCGAGACGTACCAAAAGGTGGCGGCGCTGCTCAACGAACCCGCAACCAGCCGGCGCTATCGCGGCGTCTTCATCGGCCGGGCGTTGCTCAACAAGCATGCCGAGGTGGTCGGCCGCTTCCCGAAGAGCTCGGCGCACTTCCGGCCGGAGCGCGCGAAGTCTCGATGAGCACGGCCGACATCGCGGCCTCGGCCCGACTCGACCGGCAACGCGAGTAGGCCCGCTCGATGTCCGACGGCGTCCTCTACGTCGCACGCGGCGACCGCTACCTCGAGGGGGCGGTCCAATCGGCCCAGTCGGTCAGACGCGTCACGCCCGGGGTGCGGATCGCGATCGCGACCGACTCGCCCGCACCAGCCGCGTTCGACGAGGCCATCGCGCTGACCGAGCCCGACGGCTACCGGGCGAAGATCGTCGCGATGATCGCCTCTCCCTTCGACCGGACGCTGCTGATCGACGTGGATACCTATGCCGCAGCGGACGTCAGCGAAGCGTTCCGGGTCCTGGACGCGTTCGACATCGCCGCAGCGCACGATCCGAACCGAGCTTCGCTTCCCCTCGACGACGTCCCGGACTCCTTTCCGGAGCTGAACACGGGCGTGATCGCCTATCGCCGGACTGAGCAGGTGGAGCGCCTGCTGCATGCCTGGTTGGACGAGTACGACCGGCTCGCCCCGCTCGGACCAACGTCGTACGACCAGCCCTCCTTCCGCCGGGCGCTGTACAAGGCCACAGACGTCCGCCTCGCGGTGCTGCCCTCCGAGTTCAACCTCCGCTTTTGGAAGGCTGGTTTCCACAACCAGCCGGTGCGGATCCTGCACGGCTGGGGGAGCACCGAGGCGTACGAGAAGATCGCTGCGCTGTTGAACGGCCATGTCAGGAGCCCGCGCCACCGGGCAGTCGTCATCGGCTATGCGCTCGTCGACGAGCGCGCAAAGGTGGTCGGCCGCTTCCCCGAGAAACCGGAGCGCATCCGGAAGGCGGATCGGGAAGCGGCGGCACGTTCCGCCGCCGGCGGCGACGAGCGCCGAGCCTGACGAGTCTCAGACGGCGGGGTCTACCGACTCGAGGCTGAGCAGCAGCTTCTTCTGCACCGAAGGCCTGACCTCGGCGAGCTTGTCGGCGATCTTCCTGCCTGCCGTGCCGTCGCCGAACAGCGTGCTCCGTTCGAAGGGACCGTGCGTGACCTGGTCGCGGATCGCGTCTGCGATCTCGTCCCGGTCGTGATCGACCTCGACGAGGTTCGCTCCGCGCTCCCGACCCTGCTGCCGCGTTCCAATCGTCACCGCGGGCGTCCCGAGGAACGAGCCTTCCCGGAGGGCCGCCGACGAGTTGCCGACCATGCACGCGCAGTGGGCCATCAGGCGGATGAAGTCCTCGGGCGGCAGGTTGCGGAAGAAGTGGAAGCCGTGCGCCCGCCCCAGCTCGCGGAAGACGCGAATCCCCTTCGCGACGTCCTCGGAGCCGGCGTCGACGTTCGGCCAGAAGACGAGCGCCTGCATCCCGACTGCTGCGACCGCCTCGAGCGTCTGGTTGATCTGATCGAACCCGAACCCGTACTCGGTCGTCACCGGATGCTGCATGACGAGCACGAACGGCCCGTCCGGGTCGAACGGCTCGCCGACGCCCGAGCGTAGGAGCACGTCGCGCCGCAGGCCGAGATCGGTGCGGGAGACCAGGTCGATCGAGGGACAGCCGACGTTGAACACCCAGGCCGGGTCCTCGCCCATCGCGACGACGCGCTGCGCCGCGAGCTCGGTCGCCGGGAAGTGGACGTGCGCGAGCTTGGTCACTGCGTGCCGGACGCTCTCGTCGATCGAGCCTGACACCTCCCCGCCCTGCGTGTGCGCGACCGGGATGTTCATGTACGAGGCGGCGACCGCGGTCGCGATCGTCTCGAACCGGTCGGCGACCGTCACGACCACGTCCGGCTGCAGCAGCTCGAACACTGTCGGGAGCTCGAGCAGGCCGAGCCCGGTCGACTTCGCCATCGTCGCCGGCGTCTCGCCCTCGATGATGAAGCGGATCGTCGCGTCCGGCGAGAAGCCGTCCATGGTCAGCACCTCGAGCGCGTTCCCGAACCGCTCGAGCACGAGTGAGGCGCCGGCGACGAGCTGCAGCTCGAGCTCGGGGTGATCACGGACCGCCTCCAAGCCGGTCTTGATCCGGGCGTAGTTCGCGCGGCTGGCGACGACGACGCAGACCTTCCGCCTGGAAACGGAATCGGAGCCAGACCCTTCAAAACCGGAACGGCGAGGATCTGGCACCGATGCTCTATTCAAGGTCGGCCTCCTCGAGCTGGTGGTCGGGCTCGAGCGGTCGGGCCACCCGGCGACCGACGATCTCCTCGAGACGGAGCGCGGAAATCCCGTCACCCGGGCGCTTCGTCGTCAGCATCTCGCGCTCGAGCACTGCCCCTTCCGGGATCGCGATCCTGGCGACGATGCTCTTCTCGAAGGTCGCGCGCACGGGATCGAGTGCCGGATCGCGCTCCTTGATTCCGGTGCCCATCGCCAGCTCCACCTGCCGCACGCCTTCCACGAGGCGGCGCAGCTCGTCAGGTGCCAGCGACGCGTGGTGGTCGGGGCCGTACGCCGCCTTGTCGAGCGTGAAGTGCTTCTCCACCGCGACCGCGCCGAGCGCAACGGCCGCGATCGAGGTGTAGATGTCGGCTGTGTGGTCGGAGAGCCCGTAGGGCGCGTCGAGCAGCTCGCCCATCGCGGTCATCGCGCGCAGGTTCACGAGCTCGGGCGGGCACGGGTAGCTGGAGGTGCACTGCAGAACGAGCAGGTCGGATCCGTCGGCGCGCAGGATCCTTGCGGCACGCTCGACATCCTCGATCCCGGACATGCCGCTCGAGAGCAGGACAGGCTTGGCGGTCGCGCCAACCGCCTCCAGCAGGGGCGGGTTCGTCAGCTCGCCCGACGCGATCTTGTACGCAGGGACGTCCACCTCCTCCAGCAGCTCGACCGCCTCGACCGAGAACGGCGAGGAGAAGAAAACGAGACCGCGCTCCTCGGCATGCGCCTTCAGTCGGAGGTGGTCGTCCTTCGAGAGCTCCATCCGCTTCGTGAACTCCCAGCGAGGCTCGTCGAAGTGCGGCGGCGTCGGCGTGCTCGGGAGCATCTCCGCCTCGGCGATGTGCGTCTGGAACTTGACCGCGTCGGCACCGGCCTCCGCGGCCGCATCGATCAACTGCTCGGCGAGGTCGACGTCCCCGTTGTGGTTGTTGCCGATCTCGGCAATGACGAAGACGTGCGGCCCGAGCTCTCTGCCGGCGATCTGCACGGCGGTCACTGTACCCTCGGCCGGCCGAAGATCCTGCTCAGCCAGCCGCCCTTCTGGACACGGTCGTACTTCTTCTGGAGCCGGCGGAGCTCCTCACGCGCGATCGCCCGATCCCGCTCCGCGCGGGCCAGGTCGCTGCGCAGGCCCGCCTCGTCCTTCCAGCTGCGCGCGGAGAGGTGGAATGCGTACTGGGCCTGCTCGCGCTCGGTGGCGAAGAACACCTCGGGCTCGAAGACGGTCACGTCCGGGAACTCGTGGCGGAGCCGTTCGATCAGAAGCGGCCCGGTGCCCTCGCGGTCGACCGGCCCGAAGGTCGTCCTCGGGCGCAGCTCCGCAATCGCCCGCGCCAACAGAGGATGCCCCGGAACTGTGCCGATGACGGCGTTCGAGACCCGGCCCGAGTCGAGCGCTCCCAGGAAGCACGAGACGCCCCCTCCCCCAGAAGCACTGAGCAAGGGGTCGATCGGCTTGATGCACTCGAGGTCCGCATCCACGTAGACGCCTCCCAGTCGGTGCAGGAGCTCCAGCCGGAGGATGTCGGCGCGCTCGGCCGGCCGGCGCAGCAGCTCGTAGACCTCGTGCCGCTCGAGGTCGGTCGGCAGGTTCGTCTCCGCCCAGAGGTGATGCTCCCAATCCGGGTGGTTCCGCTTCCAGGTCTGGCCGAGCCGGACGTACTCCTCCGGCATCGGATCCGGGCCGAGCCAGATCCGATGGAACACCCGCGGGATCACGTCTGTTCTCCGCGGGCAATCAGTAGCTCGGCGAGCGCGAGATCGCGCGGCGTGTCGATGTCGAACGACCGCTCGGGCGGCATCTCGTAGCCGCGCACGTCCTCCGCCTCCAGACCCCGTTCGACGACGTCGCGACGGAACGCGTAGACGGAGCCGTTCCGCACCCAGAGCCGCTCGAGCTCGTGCGACGGGGTGAGGCGGTCGTCCTCGAGGTACGGGAGGAGTCGGTCGCCCTCCAGCCGCTTCATCTTCAGTGGATGGTGGGCGGCTTCGGCGACTGAGACGGTCACGACTGACTCGGCGCCGGTTCGCTCGAGCAGCTCGACGGCGCCGGCGACATCCTCCGGCGCGGTCAACGGCGACGTGCACTGAATAATCGCCATCGCCTCGATCGGCGCGGCCGGATCGTCCAGCTCCTGGAGCGCGTGGAGCGCGAAATCCCTCGCACGCGAGGTCTCGTTCGCCAGCTCGGCGGGTCGCCGGAGAACGACCACATCGAGCCCCTCGGCCTCGGCGAGGATCTCGTCGTCGTCACTGGAGAGTGCCACGCGCTCGAAGCAGCCGGCGGCGAGCGTGGTCTCGAGCGCGCGACGGACGAGCGTCCGGCCGCCGAGGACCGCCAGGTTCTTCCGCGGCACGCGCGTGGAGCCGCCCCGCGCAGGGACGAGGCCGGTGACGCGCATCAGCGGAGCCCCTCCAGCTCGGCCCGGTAGGACTCGGCGACGCCGTGCAGCTGCTCCCAGTCGGGCTCCGACGCCTCAGCCGCCGCGAGGACGAACCCCCAGTGCCCGTCGGCCGACAGCCGCTCGGCAACCGGCGAGAAGCCCGCCTGCTCGAAGAACGCGAGGGCCGTCTCGCGCGTTAGGGAGTACGGGTGGTCGATCTTCACCGCGCCCTCGACCGAGCCCTGCTTGCGGGCGGCGATCATCAGGTCGAGGACGTCGACGAAGGCGTGCCCGTCGTCCGCGGTCAGGCGGCGCAGCGAGGCCAGCGTGGCGCGGATGTCGAGCAGGTGGTCGATCGTCTGGCAGAGCAACACGAGATCCCAGCGCCGGGCGCCCGGGTCGAAGTCTTCGGCGAAGCCGGCGACGGTCTCCATCCCGTTAGCGGCCGCGACGGCGAGCTCGTCCGGCGCCGGATCGAGCACGGTCGCCTGCGTGCCGAAGGCGTCGCGGACGGCGGCCGCGACAATGCCGGTCGATCCGCCGACGTCGAGCGCGGTCGCCGGCATCCGGGGCAGTGTCTGCCGCAGGAACGCGACCAGCTCTTCGGCGTAGCCGCGCTGGTCGACCTGGACCGTCTCGGCGTCGATTCGGCGGCCGTGGTAGGCGCTGACGAGCGGCCGGTAGACGCTCTCGTAGAAGGCTTCGTACTCCGCGGTGATGAGCCGTGGCGAGAGGAACCCGAGGCCGCACCGGCGGCACATGCGGAAGGTGGCCGGATAGCCGTAGCGGTCGCGCTCGGCGAGCGTCTCGACGTCGGTCGACCCGCAGAGGTTGCAGGCGTCGACCGCCTCGAGCTCGTGCGTCGCGTAGTCGTAGCCGACGGCGGCAATCCGCTCCGCGCGCTCGCTCATCGCGAGATCCGCTCGACGAGCCGGTCCCACCCGCGAGCCGCTGCCGTCTCCACCGCACGCCCGCGGATTCCGTCCAGAACCGCCGGGTCGGTCGGGAGCTCGTCGCAGCGCTCGATGTCGATCAGGTTCTCGAGGTGCACGTACTCGGGGGGCGAATGCTCGTCCAGGTTCGTGATCACGACGGCGCCGGTCTCCATCGCCGCCGCCACCGAGGTGTTGTTGGCGCGCACGCCCCGGTCGAAGAAGGCGGCGAAGAAGGTCGCCTGGTTGAGCTCGTTGTAGACGGCCACGTCGGAGAGGTTGCCGAGGAAGTAGAAGCCGGGGAACACCTCTCGCATCTCGGCGAAGATCTCCTCGGCGTCCTCGAGTCGCGCGGTCTCGTGATTCGCAGCGGAGACGTAGACCTCATACGGCTTTCCGAGCGTGTCGAGCAGACCGCGCAGGCGACGGAACATGTCGGTGCGCACTTTGTGCGCCATTCCGAACGAGAAGACGGTCACCTCGGGGAGCACGTATGCGCGGCGATCGGTGATCAGGCCCGGTGCCCAGACCGCCTCCGCCCGTTCGGTCACCCCGCGGACGCCGTCGTAGATCTCGAGGTTGCCGCACAGCACCCGCCCCGCCCGCGCGACGAGCTCGCGCTCGAGCTCGAGGCCCGAGAGCTCGTGCAGGAAGACCTCTCCTTCCCAGCCGTCGAGGCGTGCCACCAGGGCGTCGGCGTCACTCTTCGCCAGCTCGCTGACCTTGAACGAGAGCAGCGACCGGTTCCAGCCGGGGCCGTCGTCGGCGAGGCTGTAGAGCGGCACGCCCAGCCGCTCGGCGAGGAGCTCGTTGAACCGCGCGACGCCCGAACGAAAGCCGCTGCGGTGGTGCGTCACGACGGCGGCGACGCGGACGGGCCGGTTCGGCTTCACGTGGCTCCCGGGTGCTTAGCCCAGGACGAAACGCACCTGGGGCGGAAGCGAGCTCTGCTCGCCGTGGTACTCCACCTTGAAGCGCCGCTTCCGTGTGTCCGGGGGAAGGTACGTGGATGTCGAGAGGACCCGCGGCCTCGTGCGTGCGAACCCGCCGCGATGGAACCCGCCGGTGTCGCACACGATCACGGTGCCCGCCGGCCCGGTCACGGTCAGGCGGTCTCCCGGCTCGACCGCAGCCTCGAGCTCGTCCGCGTCGACGTACCGATAGCCCTCGGCCCACGGCCACAGGTCGGCGTAGCGGCCAACGGCTGAAGAGCCACGGACGTATTCGAACGGGCCCGCTTCTTCGTCGACGTCGGTGAGGTACACGAACACCTTGACGACGTGCATGTCCTCCGGGTCGCGATGCCACTGCTGGGACGCGATCCGCTCCCCGGCCTGCGGGTACGGGACCGTGAACCACTCGTCCACCTCGTACAGCCGGGTCAGCGTGCCGCAGTAGCTGTTGACGATGTCCACGAGCAGGGGCGAGGCTGCGATCCGGAGCCAGGGCTCGCGGATCGAGAACCTCGGCTTCTCCGGCTTCTTGCCGTCCACCAGCGTCCCAGGTCTGTGGGAGAGGCGGCGGATGATCAGCTCGTCCTTGCCTGCAGGCTGATCGCCGACGTTGCGCGTCGCCTCTTCCGTCTGCCGGATGAACGGCTCGACATCCGCGAGCGCGTCGCGCCACAGATCCTCGCCGAAGAGGCTGCGGAAGTCGAAGACCGCGATGCCGTCCGCCCGCAACGACTCGACCGCTGCCCGCTGGACGTCGTTCAGCTCGGGCCGCACGAATGTGTCCCCCGCCGCCGCTGCACCGTTGCCCGACGCCTCCGACACCTAGCCGAGCGCCGCGCGAGCCTGCGGCGAGAGCGTCTCCTCCCGTCCGGCGAAGTCGACCACGAACCGGCGCTTCCCCTCCTTGCGATCAGGGCGGAGGTACGTCGAGATCGAGAGGATCCGCGGCTTCGTCCGCGCGAATCCGCCGCGGTGAAAGCCGCCGGTGTCACAGAGGATGATCGTCCCGGCGGGCCCGGTGACCGTGACGCGATCCTCGGTCGCGACCGCGGCCTCGAGCTCCTCGGTCGGCGGGTAGCGATGGCCGTCGCCCCAGGCCCAGAGATCGCCGTACCGGCCGCCCGCGGACGAGCCGCGAACGTACTCGAACGGCCCGGCCTCCTCGTCGACGTCGGAAAAGTAGACGAAGACTTTCACGATGTGCTCGTCCTCGGGGTCGCGATGCCAACGCTGCGAAGCGACCCGTTGGCCCGCGCCCGGATAGGGGACGGTGAACCAGTTGTCGAGGTAGAAGAGCCGCGTGAGCCGCTCGCGGTAGCTGTTCACGACGTCGAGCAGCAGCTCGGATGCGCCGATTCGCAGCCAGGGGCTGTCGATCGAGAACGCTGGCTTCGAGCCGTTGCCGTCTCCGCCCTTCGCCGCCTTGTCGAAGAACCGGCGGACGATCACCTCCTCCTTTCCGGCCGGGCGCTCGCCGGCATCCCGCGTCGCCTCCTGGGTCTCCTGAATGAAGGGCCCGATGTCCGCCCACGCCTCGCGCCAGAGCTCTTCGCCGAACAGGTCGACGAAGCCGACGATCGCGATGCCGTCGCGCTTGAGATCGTCGACCGCGGCGCGCTGGACGTCGTTCAGAGGAGGCTGGACGAAGCCCTCAGCCGGAGGCGCGGCGGTATCGCTCGAGGATTCCAGTGGACGAGTCAACGACGGTGTCGAGGTATACCACGTCGACGCCGAGGTCGGCACAGGCCGCCAGCTCCTCCTCCGGCAGCCGGTCACGCCAGTCCACACCCTTGGCGTAGTGCCGCGGTGCGAGCCGGCGCAGGACCTCCGCAGTCGAGAACGTCGAGGGGTGGGTGTAGTCGACATAGCGAATCGCATCGACGACCGCAGCCCGGTCCGCCTGGCCGAGGAGGGGCGGGTGCTTGCGGGCGACCCACGCGTCCGGGCACAGGTTGCAGAGCACCGGCAGCCCCAGCTCCGCGGCCGCCCGGAAGTAGGCGATGTGGCCCGGGTGGAGGGGGTCGAAGCCGCCGTCGACCATCGTCACGGCGCCGCGGTAGCGTCCGAGGTCCTCGGTCGCGACGATCACTGCTAGCTTCCTCGGGTGCGCATTCCGCGCATCTTCCACCAGATCTGGGTGGGACCGGACCCCTTTCCGGAGGAGTTCGTGCCCTACCAGCAGAGCTGGCTCGACCACCACCCGGGCTGGGAGCTGAAGCTCTGGACCGACGAGAACATGCCGGATCCGTCGTCGCTCCGGCGCCCCGAGGCGGCCGACCGCCTGCGCGCCCCATGGGAGCGCGGAGACATCTTCCGCCTGGAGATCCTCTGGCGCGAGGGCGGAGTCCACGTCGACACCGACTTCGAGTGCCTGCGGTCAATCGAGCCGCTGATCGACGACGTGGACTTCTTCATCGCCCTCGCGAAGAAGGGGCGAGTCAACGGCGCGATGATGGGCTCCGTCCCTGGGCACCCCGCCCTCGAGAGGGCGATGGACGAGATCCGCCCGCGGCGCGCGCACGGCGCTGCGCTCGGCGCCGGCGAGGCGAACGACAAGGAGGAGACCGGACCGAAGTTCCTCGATCGCGTGCTCGGACATCAGGAGGGAATTGCCTACATCAAGGCCGCGTTCTTCCCGCGGACGCTCGAGGAGCGGAGAAACGCCTATGCCGTCCACCATCGCGCGCGGTCGTGGAAGAACGCGGAGAGCCTCCGCCCCGAGCTGGCGAAGTTCGAGCAGCTCGTGCTCGAGAAGCAGACCGAGGCGCACCAGTGGAAGGAGCGCTATGTCCGCGCGACCGCGGCGCTCGGAGGCCGACCCACGTGAGCATCCCACCGATCTTCCACCAGATCTGGCTCGGCGCCGATCCCTACCCCGATGACTTCGCAGAGTATGCGCGCGGTTGGCAGGAGACGCACCCCGGCTGGGAGCTCCAGCTCTGGACCGAGGAGACCATCCCAGACGACGTACAGCGCCGCGAGGTCTACGAGACGCTCCGCAACCCCTCCGAGCGCTCCGACGTCCTCCGGTACGAGCTGCTCCACCGATTCGGCGGCGTGTACCTCGACTGCGACGTCGAGTGCAGACGCTCTCTGCGGCCCCTGATCGAGAACGTCGAGTTCGTCGTCGCCGCGCAGCCCGAGGGCGGCGCAGACGTCGCGCTCGTCGGCGCGAGCGCGGGCCACCCGCTCCTCGTGCGGGCGATCGAGGAGATCCGCCCGCGGACCTCGTACGGCCCGACGGTGGACGCGGGCACGGGCGCCGCCTTCCTCGACCGCGTCCTGACAGAGTTCCCCGAGGTGGAGCCCATCGACGGCGTGTTCGCCGACGAGGGGTACGCCGTCCACCACTTCGACCGCTCGGCGCGCGAGGCGGATGCGCTCCGGGCAGGGGTTCGCGACGCGCAGCGGCGGCTGCTGCTCGCGACCGAGGATGCGCGGCAGTGGCGGCTGAAGGCCGAGGAGGCCGAGGCCCTGCTCGAGCAGGCGACCGCCGGCGCGGCGGCGGGAACCGTGCGGGACGGTTGATAGGCTCTCCGTCCGGGGTTCCGTGAGCGAGCAGATCACCGCACCAGCCGGCAAGTCGAAGCCGAAGACGCCTGACTCGAAGCCGCAATCCAGCCTGATCATGGGCGGCGGGTACCACGACGGCGGCGTGATCGCCAACCGCCTCGGCCTCCAGTTCCTGCGGATCGCGGCGATGAACACCTCGTTCCGGATGCGCCGGAGAACTGTGGACGAGGACATCCGCCCCTGGGTCGAGCAGTTCGGGCGCGACGGCGTCCTCGTGATCGAGAACTTCCTGCCCGCCGACACGTTCGCGCGGATCAAGGAGGACGTGGACAAGGCCTACGAGGCCGGGCTGTTCCGGTCGGACGAGGAGGACGACGTCCTCGTCGAGACCCTGAACGTGACCAAGCACCACAAGAAGGTCCCTGACCTATGGGAGCTCGCCAATGGGGTCGACATGCTGAACCGCCTCGGGGCGGCCGTGGCGCGGCTGCAGGCGATCGAGCGCATGCAGGTCGACGTCAACTACATGAGCAAGCGGCCCGAGGCACCGCCGCCCGACAAGCTGCGCGGCAACAACCTCCTGCACAGCGACGTCCATTACCCGTCGCCGAAGGCGTGGCTCTACCTCAACGAGATCGACGAGGCGAACGGCGCGCTCGTGTACGCGAAGGGCTCGCACAAGATGACCCCAGCCCGGCTCGCACACGACTACGACGTCAGCGTCAGGATCGCGAAGGCGAAGCGGGAGGGGACGCTCTACACGGCGGAGCCCGTGTGCCAGACCAGGTTCCCGACCGAGAAGCAGTGGCGCTCGATGGGGCTCGTCGAGACCGTCGCCGCCGGTCCGCCGAACACGATCGTGTTCGCCGATGTAATGGGCTTCCACCGGCGCGGCGAGTTCGACGACAGCGGCCGCCGCCGCGAGCAGGTGCTCTTCCGTTTCGGCGACCGGCCCGCCCGCCGGAAGCCGCAGCAGGCCGCCTAGCCGAGCCGAGCCGCGAAGGCCTCGACCGCCGCGTCGTCCCCGGCGCGGACCTGCGTGTAGTCGGCATTGGGTAGCGCCGCGCGCAGGACCTCGAGGTGGACCGGCACAGTCTGCTCGATCTCGTAGAACGTCAGCGCGGGGACACCCAAGAACGCGCCGAGGTACGAGAAGCCGCCGTACGTGGCGACGAGCCCCTGCGCCGCGGCGATTACGCGGGTCTGGTACGCGAGGTTGTCCCCCGGACGGAGCAAGTGCTCGATCGGGTGCACCCGCGGGTGGTCCGTCGCCCACTCCTCGTGGTCGTCGACCAGCAGACCGGTCGAGAGCAGCACGACGTCCAGCCGCTCGGCGAGAAGCTCGATCGTCCGCCGCAGGAAGCTCCGGATCTCGTCCGTTCCGGGAAGGCACTCGTTGAAGTACGCCTTCACGGCTACGTACCGCTCGGGCATCCCCTCGACCGGGTCGGCCGGAACCGCCAAGGGGCGGAACTCGACCTGCGGCCAGAGCCAGTCGAGCGATCGCCCGTGGAACCACAAGCCGCGGAGCCGCGTGAACATGAACCCGGGATGCACGACCGTCAACCCGCCCAACCGCTCGCGGGCCAGTCCGACGAGCTCGCGGTCGAAACGCTCGACCCGGAGCTGCTTCAGGTCGCCGGCCTTGCGGCGCCGTTCCTCCAGCCGGGGCAGGTACTCCTCCGGGCTCAGAAGCTCGAGGACGTCGAGCGCGCCAGCGGCGATGTCGGAGTACCAGAGCGCGGCGCCTCCCCGCGTCATCACGATCGCCTGCTCGGGTGTGATCCGGTGGCGGTGCAGCTCGCGGCGCAAGAAGGGAATCCAGTACTCGAGCTCGTACCCGATCTCGCCGAGGAAGGGCCCGAGCAGCAACGGCGTCCCGGTGCGGGCGGCCCGGCGGAGGGATCGCTCGGTGGCGACCGCGCGACCGCGGACGTCGAGCTCGCGATGGACGGCGGCGGCGACCTCGCGCGTTGAGCGAGTCTTCATGCCCGGCGACGTTAGCCGACCCAGCTACCCTCCTCTGCGACCAGATGCGCATCGCGCTCTTCACCAAGCTGCTCACTCTCGGGCGGTTCGCCGACCTCGCCGTGGAGCTCGCCGACCGCGGGGCGGAGGTCGTGGTCGCCACCCCCGCGGGAGAGAAGGAGCGGCCGGTACCCGAGGCGCTTCTCGGCCACCGCGGCATTCGCCTGGAGCGGTATGTCGAGCTCGAGGACGAGTCGGCACGCGCGGCCGTCGACCTGCTCCGGCGGACGAACGACTACCTGTGGTACTTGCGACCGGAGCACCGCGTGGGCACGTTCAACCGCCGCCGGGCGCTCAGCCGACTCCTCGAGGCGGCCTCTGGCGGCTCCGTCAAATCGGTCGATCCGGGCTGGGCCGACCCGCCGGTCGCGATCGACCCGGCGCTGCGCGAGCAGCTCGAGACGTCGCTCGCGGAGCTCGAGGAGCTGCTTCCCCCCGACCCGGGAGTCGTCCGATACCTCGCGGATCTCGACCCCGACGCAGTCCTCGTCACGCCGGTGATCAGACCCGGCCTGCACCAGACCGAGGTCGTGAAGGCCGCGCGCCTGCTCGGGATCGGGAGCGGGTTTCCCGTCTACAGCTGGGACAGCCTCTCGAACAAGGGACGGCTGCACGCCGTCCCCGACCGCGTGTACGCCTGGAACGACGTCCACCGCCGCGAGGCTGTCGAGCTGCACGGCGTCGACGAGGAGCGCGTCGTCGTCGTCGGCGCCCCACACTGGGACCGATTCTTCCAGCTAGAGGCAAGCGAGGACCGGCCGACGTTCTGCTCTCGCTACCGATTCGACCCCGCCCAGCCGATCGTGCTCTACCTCGGCTCGACCCGGACCGTGTGCCACGACGAGCCCGAGGTGGTCGAGGGCTGGCTAGCCACGCTGCGCAGCGGGCCGGCGACGCTCCGCGAGGCGAATGTGCTGGTCAGGCCTCATCCCGGCGACGCCGACGAGCCTCGGTGGGCCGAGTGGTCGCCGCACGGCCCGCGTGCCGCGCGCAGCACGCGTTCCGGCAAGGCCGACCAGACGCTGTTCGACGAGCTCTCCCACGCAGACGTGGTCGTCGGGCTGAACACGAGCGCGCAGATCGAGGCGAGCATTCTCGGCAAGCCCGTGTACACGTTCGCAGCCGGCGCGGCGGCCGCGGGACAGGAGGGCTCGCTTCACTTCTACTATCTGCTCGAAGACCAGGGAGGGGTCATCAAGTACGCCGACTCGCTGACCGAGCACGTCCGCCAGCTGGAGCGTGGGCTCGCGGGCGAGGTCGACCGGGAGGCGATCGGGGCGTTCTGTGAGCGGATCGTGCGCCCGCGTGGGCTCGCGCAGCCGGTCGTTCCACTCCTGGCGGACGAAGTCGAGGCACTGGCACTCTCGAGCCCCCGGGTCGTGCCCACAACAGTCTGATGTCGCATCCGACGGTCCGACCGTTGCTGCATGTCGGCCTGCACAAGTCGGGCACGAGCTGGCTCCAGAACCACCTGTTCGCCGGGAAGGCCGACGCCGGTTTCAGGACCTGCGGCAACGAGAACGACGCGAAGCGGGAGCTTGTCCGCCCCCACGACCTCGACTTCGATCCGCAGCGCGCACGCGCGTTCTACGAGCCGCGCTTTGACCGCATCGCTGCCGAGGGTTCGGTGCCGGTGATTACGGCAGAGCGGCTGTGCGGCGACATGCTGTTCGGCGCCTACGACAGCGCCAGGATGGCCGAACGGCTCGCAACGACGTTTCCGGAGGGCCGAGTGCTGATCGTGATCCGGGAACAGCGCCGCATGCTGCTGTCCAGCTATCAGCAGTACGTGAAGATGGGCGGCGTCCTCTCCCTGGAGCGATACCTGCACGATCCGGGGCATGCACACCCGTGGCCGTGCGACCTGAGCCACTTCGACTACGAGCGCCTCATCCGGCACTACCACCGGCTCTTCGGCGCCGAGAACGTCCTCGTCCTTCCGCTCGAGCTCTTTCAGGCCGACCAGCACGCCTTCGTCGCGCGGATCGTCGACTTCGCGGGTGCCACCCCGGATCCCGGTGCGCTCGGCCGCCTGCGCTTCGACGCTCGCTCGAACCGAGCTCTGCCCGCCCAGACGGTCGCGATCAGGCGACACGCAAACCACCTCCTCCGCAGCCGCCTGAACCCGTGGGCACCGATCGACGGCCGCCACGGGTTCGGCGCCGCCGTCAACTCGTTGCTCGTCCGGAAGGCGCGCCGCCTTCCGCATCGGCTCGAGAACAGGACGAGGATAGGGATGCAGACGAGGATCCAGGAGGCCGTCGGTGACCGCTACCGGGTCGGCAACGCCCGGACCTCGGAGCTGATCGGGACCGACCTCGGGCAGTATGGCTACGACGTGCCCGCGCCGGTGCGGGCGGGCGGCGACGACCTCCGTCGGGCGGAGTCGGTCACGGGACGTGGACCGGAGGTATAGGTGCGGGTGTACTTCTTCACGTGGCGGTATGCGATTCGGCGATTCGTCGGCGTCGGCAGGACGCTGACCGACGCCGGACACGAGCTCGTGGTCGCGATCCCGCGGGATCGGAAGCAGAAACTCCGGACGTGGCTTCGGCGAGGGGCGACGGTCGAGGCGTACGACGAGGTCTCGGACGCGGCTTTCGGCGAGGCGCTTGCACTGCTCCGCCAGACACGCGACTACGCGTGGTACTTGTCGCCCGAGCAGCAGGTTGCTTCGTTCAACCGCCGGCGCGCGCTGGCGAACTTGATGCAGACGGCCTCCGCCGGAGCAATTCACGCGAGCCCTGGCTGGCCGGACCCTGCGATCCCGGTCGAGGCCGACCAGGCGGCCGCGCTCGATGCAGTGCTCGGAGCGCTCGACGAGTGGATTCCGCCGGATCGTGGCGTACGCAGCTTGCTCGAGGGGCAGCGTCCCGACGTCGTCTTGGTCAGCCCGCTCGTCCGCCAGCAGACGCACCAGACGGAGGTGGTGAAGGCCGCGCGCGCTCTCGACATCCCGAGCGCGCTACTCGTGTACAGCTGGGACAACTTGTCGAACAAGGGCCGCATCCACGTCGCTCCCGACCGGATCTTCGCCTGGAACGAGCTGCAGCGGCGCGAAGCCGAGGAGCTGCACGGGGTCGATCCCGAGCGGGTGGTCGTAACCGGCGCGCCGCACTGGGACCGTTTCTTCGCGCTCGAGCCGTCGATCGACCGCGAGGAGCTCTGCGCACGACACGGATTCGACGCCGACGAGCCGATCGTCCTCTACCTCGGCTCGACAAACGAGGTCTGCCCCGACGAGCCCTCGATCGTCGAGACCTGGCTCGACGCGCTCCGTGGGTCGCCCGGCCCCCTGCGCCGGGCGAACGTCCTCATCCGGCCCCACCCGCGGGAAGTCGAGATCTGGCAGGGCTGGGACCCACCCGAGCGAGTTTCGCTGGCGGAGTCGATGAAGCGGAAGCGCCAGTCGCTCCTCGACCAGCTTCACCACTCCGCCGCCGCCGTCGGGCTGAACACGAGCGCGCAGATCGAGGCGAGCATCGTCGGCCGGCCGGTGTACACGTTCTCCGCGGGTGCCGCCGCCCCGGCCCAGTCCGGCTCGCTGCACTTCTACTACCTGCTCAAGGACCGCGGTGGGGTGGTCTCGTACGCGGAGACCCTCGGCGAGCACGTCGCACAGCTCGAGCGCGGCGTCACCGGCGACTACGACCGCGATGCGATTCGACGCTTCTGCGAGTTCTTCGTCCGCCCCCGCGGGCTCGACCGGCCGGTGTCGCCGATCCTCGCGGACGAGGTGCTGAAGCTCGCCGGGTCGGACACGCTGGACGTGTCCGGCCGTGCAGCCGCCACGAGCCGCTAACCAGGCCCGTGAGCGCCGCTGCGGCGTTCTGCCTCGGCGGTGATCTCTCGCAGTGATCCCTGGACGGCGCGTGTCCACGCGAGGGCGACCCTGTGACCCCACCATGCCCCGACTGCCCAGAGGTCGGTGCCGATCTCGCCCTGCCAGATCAACTCTGTACCGGCGTCGCTCGCGGAGAGAAGGAACGATTCAGTCAGATGCGGCACCGGTCCGCGAACGAGGCGGAAGTCGATCCGGTCATGGGGTTGGAAGCGGACGGTCTCGAGCGTGGTCGTCGTCCCGCACTTCACAGCGGTGAAATGCGCGGCGAGCACCAGGTCGCTGCCCCGCTCCCACACTTCGAGCTTGTCGGCCATTGCCCGCGGCGTTCGGCCGAGGTAGGGCGTGGCGATCAC
>JBKPMR010000008.1:0-24007 GCA_046732255.1 Actinomycetota bacterium | reverse complement strand
CTGCGTGACCGACGCGATCAGGCCGATCTCCCCGCCGCCGTCGCGGTAGCGCCAGCGCCGGGCCACCTCGCCCCGGTAGTTGGGCTCGACCGGCTCCAGCGGGATCTCGGCGTCGACCGTCGCGACGATCTCGGCCGCCGGGACGACGTCGTCGAGGCGCCAGCCGTTCGAGTGCCCGACGTCCATGTACTCGATGAAGCGGAGGATGTGGCCGCGCTCCCGGAACAGCCGCGCCATCGGGAGGATGCTGTCCTCGTTCACGCCTCGCTTGACGACCATGTTGACCTTTACCGGGAGTCCTGCCGCCGCGGCGGCGTCGATCCCGTCGAGCACCCGCTCCACGGGGAAGTCCACGTCGTTCATCGCCGTGAACACGGCGTCGTCGAGCGAGTCGAGGCTGACGGTGACCCGCTTCAGGCCCGCGTCGCGTAGGGCGAGCGCCTTCTGGGGGAGCAGCGAGCCGTTGGTCGTCAGCGTCAGGTCGAGGCCGCCGATCGACGCGAGCTTCTCGACGAGGCGCTCCAGGTCGCGCCGCACGAGCGGCTCGCCGCCGGTGATTCTGATCTTCTCGACCCCGTGCGCGACGAAGACGCGCGCCAGGCGCTCGATCTCCTCGAAGGTGAGGAGCTCGCGGCGGTCCAGGAACCGGTAGTCGCGCCCGAAGACCTCCTTCGGCATGCAGTAGACGCAGCGGAAGTTGCACCGGTCGGTGACCGAGATCCGTAGATCCCGTAGAGGACGGCCAAAAGTGTCTGTTACGGCCACAGACTCAGACTACCCCGCAGTGGCAGGACACCGGCGTCGGGCGACCGATCCAGCCGGCCGATGCTCCGATCGCCGGAGGATGAGTGTTTGCCCGGAGTGCCCCGGCTGGTAGCCCGATTAGAGGCGGCGCGCGATCGCCACCGCGAACCGAGCCGCGGCATCCTCGCCGTACGCGAGGTACAGGGAGGGCTCGGTGACCTCGAGCTCGAGCACGACACCTGCCATCAGGTCGACGCGACCATAGAGGAGCTCCATCCCGGCGCAGGCGAGCGCCGCCTCGGCTACCGCGCGGTCTGCCCGCGTCGCATCGGTCTCGTCGAGCTCCTCGTCGAGGTAGAGCACGTCCTGCTCGCCCGCCTCCGGGAGCGGCACCCCGCGGCGAACTGCGTGAGAGTAGCGGCCGTCGACGTAGACCAGCCCGGTTTCGACCGCGTCGCCGAGGAACGGCTGCACCATGGCGGTGCGCCCGTCGGCGTGGATACGAACGATCAGGTCGCGCGCCGCGTCGAGCTGATCCGGCTCGAAACGGGCCGAGCGCCGTCCGCCGGCGGAGATGGCCGGCTTGACGACGAAGGGCTCCTCAGGTGGTTCGAGCTCGCGGCCGGGTACGACGAATACCGTCGGCACGACCGGAACGCCGGCGGCGGCGAGGTCGGCCAGATACCGCTGCTTGTCCGTGTTCCACTCGAGCACGGGTAACGGGTTGAGGACACGCGTCAGCGACGCCGCCCAGTCGAGGAATGCATCCCGGCGCTCGGCGTAGTCCCACGTCGCGCGGGGCAGCACGAGGTCGTAACCGGACCAGTCGACGGCTGGATCGTCCCAGACGGCCGCCTCCGCCGAGACGCCGAGCGCTGCCAGCTCGTCGATGAGGCCAGGGAAGTCCTCGTCGCCGTCCGGGATCTCGGCGCAGGTCGCGAGCGCGACTCGGCTCATTGGGCCATGTCAGGGGTCTGACCCCGGCGGTTCAGAACCGGCCGGTGTCCCGTTTCGCAGAACCCCTGCACGCGGCCCGCCTGCACGTCCGCAGCGGACATGGCCGGGGTCTGACCCCAGCCATGTCCGAAACGGGCTAGATGAGCCAGGTGCCGTTCTCCTGGACGACCTCGCCGTCCAGCTCGATCCGGCCGCCGCCTCGCAGGTCCTTGATCAGGTCCCAGTGCAGCGAGCTGACGTTCGTCCCTCCGACCTTCGGATAGCTGGCGCCGACCGCGAGGTGGATCGTCCCGGCCATCTTCTCGTCGAACAGGATGTTCCGCATCGGCCGCGTGATCCCCGTGTTGCAGCCGATCCCGAGCTCGCCGATGAAGCGCGCTCCCTCGTCGAGGTCGAGGGCGGCGAGGAGCTCGGGCTCGCCCTGCTCCGCCGACGCTTCCTCGACCCGGCCCTTCCGGAAGGTCAGCCGGATGCCGGAAACAGGCGCTCCTTCGAGAGCCGTGGGGACGTCGAAGAGGATCGTCCCCTCGGCCGAGTCCTCGAGCGGGGAGAAGAAGAACTCTCCGCCCGGGAGGTTGGTGTGACCGTCGTCGATCAGGCCGTTTCGGCCGCGAAGCGAGAGGTTGAGATCGGTGTCCGCGCCGACGATCCGAATCCCGTCCGCGGTGTCGAACCGGGCTAGGAGCCGACGCATCCCTTCGGACTCGGCGTCCCAGTCGCGCAGGCAGGCGCCGTAGAAGAAGTCTTCGTACGCCGCCAGCGGCATGCCGGCCTCCTGGGCGTACGCGTGGGTCGGGAATTGGCAGCCGACCCAGCGGATCTCGTCGGCCATCGTCCGTCGGAAAAACGGCGCCGACGCCTGCTTCATCAGGGCCCTGCGCTCCGCGCTGACGTCGGCGACTCCGCGCGTATTGTCGGGTGCCTCGACCGTTACGCGCGCGTCCATGTGGTCGGAAGCGTGCCGGTCGATCGGGGCGATCTCGCCGACGAGCTCGAGCGGCGCCTCCGCCGCCCACGGCTCGTCGCAGGGAAAGAGCGTGTAGTTCATCCGCAGGAGCGGGTACGCGCCGAGGCCGGCGATCATCTGGATCAGCTCCTCGATCAGCGGCCGGGCGTCGGGCTGGGTCCGAAGGAGCACCTGCCAGCCCGGCTGGACGTCGAGCGACCGCTCGACGATCAGGCGGGCGTACTCGGTGACCCGGGGGTCTACAGCGCCCAAACGCCGTTCTCCTGGACGACCGTGCCGTCGAGCTCGATCCTCCCGCCCTGCCGGAGGTCCTTGACCATGTCCCAGTGGATGCCGCTCGCGTTCTTGCCGCCGATCTGCGGGAACCCGGTGCCGACGGCCAGGTGGATCGTGCCCGCCATCTTCTCGTCGAACAGGGTGTTCCGCATGTGACGCTGGATCCCGGGATTGCACCCGATGCCGAACTCTCCGAGTCGCCGAGCGCCTTCGTCGGTGTCGAGCGTCCCGAGCAGGAACTCCTCGTCACTCGTCGCCGACGCCTCGACGATCGTGCCCTCCTCGAAGCGCAGCCGCACGCCTTCGACCTCGTGCCCGAGGTAACACGCCGGATACTCCGAGTAGGTGATGACCCCTTCGGCCGAGTCCTCGACCGGCGAGTAGAAGATCTCCCCGCCGGGCATGTTCGCGCTGAGCGCGTCCACCTTGCCCTCCCGGCCGGCGAGGCTGAACGTGAGGTCCGTCTCCGGCGCCACGATCCTCACGGTTTCCGCCCGGTCGAAGTGCTCGGCGATCCGTTCCATCCGCTCGCGCAGCTCGTGCCAGTCGATCAGGCAGGCGCCGTAGAGAAAGTTCTCGAAGGCTGCGGGCGGAAGGCCGGCATCCTGCGCCGCCGCCGTGGTCGGGTAGTAGCAGCCGACCCACGGCTTGGCGTCCATCAGGTAGGGCATGTGCGGTTCGCGGAGCGCACTCTGCCTGGCGGCCAGGCGTTCGGCCGGAATGTCGGCCGATTCCCGGGTGTTCTCGGGCGCGAGGATCGCCATGTACGAATCGGCGCTCTCGATCTCGTGCCGCTCGATCTCAGAGATGGTCGTGATCAGCTCCATCGGGGCGCTGCGCAGGAACGCGCCGTTGACGCTGTCGAAGTTGAGCCGGACGAGCGCCCGCGCTTTGCGGCGCCCGAGCTCGCGCGTGATCTCCTCGATCAGCGGGCGGCCGAGCGGCTGCGACCGGACCAGCACCTGCCAGCCTGGCTTGGGATCGATGCAGTCGACGAGGATGCGGGCGTACGCCTGTGTCCGCGGGTCCACCCGGCGGATCCTAGTCGGAGGTCACGAGTCCGAGCCTTGCGCCGACGACCGCGTCGGCGGCCCGCGCGCTCGGCGGGTGGCCGGTGACCGCCTCGAGGAAGTCGTCCCGCTCGAGTGCCTGGAGTCGGGCCTCGGTCTCGGCCTCGACCGTCGCCGTCCGCGGCACGTCACGGAGGAGCGCGATCTCGCCGAAGGAGTCTCCGGGTCCGAGCTCCCGCGCGGCCGAACCGTCCACCGACACGCGCAGGCGTCCGGACTCGACGACGTAGAAGCGGTCGCCATGGTCGCCCTGCCGGACGACGACCGATCCCGCGGCGACCGCCGTCGGCCGGAGCAGCGAGGCGAGCCGCTCGAGCGCCGGCGCCGGCAGCGGCGAGAAGATCGGGATTCGTGCCAGCAGGTCGAGCTCCGCGGGAGCGTTCGAGACCGCGTCGATCGCGACCAGCTGCCGCCACGCAAGCGCGGCGAGCGCGGGGAGAAGGGCTCCCGCGACGACGAGCGACCAGCGGGTTCCGACGAGGTCGATCAGCACCGGCGTCAGCGCCGCGCCGAGCCCGATGGCTGCGACGAGGATCATCTCGAGAACACCGAACACCCGGCCGATCACGTCTGCGGGGGCGGTGCGCTGCAGGAGCGTCAGCCCGGCGACGTCGACGAGCGTGTTCCCCAACCCGAGGACGGCGAGCGCGACCAGGGCGACCCAGAGGTGCGGCCAGATGCCGATCGCGGCGAGCGGGGCGCCCCACAGCACGATGCCGAGGCCGAAGTCCGAGGCGAGCCGCTTGCGCCCGATCAACGCGAACGCGGCCAGCGAGCCTGCGATACCGCCGACCCCCATCGCCGCGTTGAGCAGGCCCACGGAGGAATCGCTCCGGTGCAGCAGCTCGAGGGCGGTGACGACGATCAGGACGCCGAGCGCGCCCGCCAGCAGCGCCTGCGCCGCGTACAGCCCGACGACGACGCGCAGCCGCCGGTCGAGCCCGATCGCCCTGAAGCCGCCTGCCGCCTCGCGGAGGAATCCGCCCCTCGCCTCGGTCTTCTCTTCGTGCTCCCCGGCCGGCGGTTGCACCGTGCGGATCGCGGCGATGAGCGCGGCCCCGGCGGCGAACGCGACGGCGGTGGCGAGCATCACGGTGCCGGGGCTCCAGAAGGCGAGCAGCGCACCGCCGATTGCCGGGCCTGCGAAGGTCGCGACGCTCTCGATCGTGCTCCGGACGACGTTGGCCGCGGTCAACTCCTCCGGGGTGCGGGCGAGTTCCGGAAGCAGCGCCGACTCGGCCGGCAAGAACGCCGTCCCGAGGATCGCGGCCAACCCGGCAAGCGCGTAGACGAGCCAGTCGGCTCCGCCTGCGAGCGCGACCGCTCCTGCGCCGCCGATCGCCGCCGCCCGTCCGAGGTTCGTTGCGACCAGGAACGGCACACGCGGCAGCCGGTCGGCCAGCGTGGAGGTGAACGGCGCCGAAACAGCCGCCGGGATCGCGCGCACTAGGGCGACGATCCCGACCGCCTTCGCGCCGCCGACCTCGTAGGCGTAGACGGCGAGCGCGACCGCGTAAGCCCAGAGCCCCATGACGGAGCAGATCCCGGCGAGCTGCAACCGGCGCAGCTCCGGGTTCGCGAAGTTGTCCCGGAAGGCACCGAGCGACTCGCCGAGCTGCTCCCTCGCGCGGCTCACTGAGCGGCGAGCATCGCAGCGACAGTTGTCAAATGGAAGAAGGTGCGGGAAGATTCCAGCGAGGCGGCCCGTCTAGTTAGGCGAACCGCGATCCGCGGCGAGTCTCCGAAGGAGGACATCCGGTGGCGGACGACAGAGAGAAGACCCAGGTCGGCGAGACCGACGAGACCGACGAGAGCGACGTCGAGGCGCACAAGAACCAGATCGGCAAGACCCAGGTCGGGAAGACCCAGGTCGGCGAGACCGACGAGGACGACGTCGAGGCCCACAAGTGGCAGGTCGGCAAGACCCAGGTCGGCAAGACCCAGATCGGGTAGCACCATTGGCCGGCTCGTGCCCCGAACGGGGCGCGCCCGGCCAGCTGTCGCGCGCCGTCGGGCTATGCCCGGCGGCGCTGCGGGCTTCCCGGCTTCGAACCGAATGAGCCCGGCTCGGCCGGGCTCATTTGCGTCTGAGCACCTTCTCCAACGATTCGAGCAGCGCCTGGGCAGCGGGGCGGGCGTCCTCGTCCAGCTCGCCGAGCGTGGTCGCGAGCCGCGCGACCACCGCCAGGTCGCCGTCGCCGGCGAGGGCGGCCTCCGCCTCGCGCGCGCGGCGGAGGAGGTCGAGCGCGAGGGCCGCCTGCGAGGCGAACAGGCCGAGCAGCTCCATTTCCTGGAGCGTGAACCGCGACTGCCGGTCGAGCACCTCGAGCACCCCGACGGCCTGCTCGTCGTGCAGGAGTGGGACCGCCATCAGCCCCTGCGGGACGTAGCCGGTGTCCTCGGCGACCTCCTTCGCGAAGCGCGGATCGCGGGAGACGTCCTCGATCACCAACGGCGTCCGCGTGGCGAGCACCCAGCCGGCCACGCCCGTGCCGGCGGGGAACCGTCGACCGAGCAGGTGCTCCTCGCCCTCGCCGACGACGGCTTCGAACACGAGCTCGTTGGCGTCCTCGTCGAGGAGCAGGATCGAGGACGCCTTCGCGGCGAAGATCGCACGCGCGACCTCGCCGACGGAGCGGAGCAGCGCGCGGAAGCGCTCCTCGGAGCCAAACGCCGCCGCCGCGACGGCCGCGTTCAAGTCTGTCATCGGTTCCCTCCCACGTTGGCCGAGGTCATGTGCAGCACGCTCTTCAACTGGAACGGCGTCAGCTCCGGGTGCTTCGACCGGACGAGCGCGCAGATCGCGCTCACGTGCGGCGTCGCGAAGCTGTTCCCCGACGCGCTCAGCACGTCGCCGCCGAGCCAGGCGACTTCGACGTCGACGCCGCGGGCGAAGAACTCGACCGGCGGCTTCGGGTTGTAGTAGAGCGCCATCGGGTCGGGCTCCTCGTGGCTGCCGACCGAGATCACGGACGAGAAGCGCCAGGGGTAGCTCTCGACGGGCATGTTGTGCGCGGAGGCGACGAGCACGGTCCGCTGGAAGTACGCGGAGTCGGCGAGGTCGTGCAGGACCGCGGCGTAGTCCTTCTTCGTCGTCGACAGGCTCATGTTCACGACGTCGAAGCCCTGCTCGACCGCGTAGCGGAGCCCGAAGAGGAGGATGTTCCCGCCGCCGGTGAAGCCCGGCCCGAGCACCCGCACGCTGTGGATCTCCGCCTCGGGTGCGATGGAGCGGACGATCCCCGCACAGGCCGTCCCGTGGCCGCACACGTCGCCCTCGAGGTCGGTGGCCACGAACGCCGCCCCGTCCTCGTCCTTGGAGACGGCGACCGCGCTCTCGACGTGCCCGACCAGCGGGTGGGAGGCGTCGATGCCGCTGTCCAGGATGCAGACGCTCACGCCCTTGCCGGTCGCGCCGCCCCAGGCCCAGTCGCGCGTGATCTCGGCGGGCCAGTCGGTCTCGAGCGCGATCTGGTCGGCAGCGCCGGCGGGAAGGCTCCACGCTGGGAGTTCGCTCATGACGCGGCGATCATCCCTCGCCGGTCATGCAAACGGAAGCGTCAGCGGGAGAGCCGCGTGCGGAGATCGGCGAGGAGGGCGGAGCTGGGCTCGACTCCTTCGGCAGCCACGGCCGCCTGGAGATCCGCGAGGATGCGTCGCCTCAGCTCCGCGTCCGCCTCAGCGCGAGCGACGAGCCCGCCGAGAGCGGCCCGCGCCGCCGGCAGCTCTTGCGCCGCCCGCATCCACCCCTCCGGGGCGGGCGGGAGCCGGCGGAGCAGCCCTCCCAGTTGCTCTTCGTCGTAGCTCATCTACTCACCCCACTAGACGGCGGGACTGCCTCTGATCTTCCCACTACGCCTCGAACTCCTCGCGCAGCTTCACGAGACAGCGGGAGATGCGGCTCGCGATCGTGCCGGACGGGATGCCCAGCGCCTCGCCGATCGTGCGGTAGCTCTCGTCCCGGCAGAAGAAACGGTCGAGCACCTCGCGGCAGTCCTCGGGTAGTCGGCCGAGGGCTTCGCGGACCGCGAACGCCTCGTCCAGCTCCTCGATCGTCGCCTCGACGCGTTCGGCGCCGGGATCGACCGGATCGTCCCGCCGGACGACGTGGTCGAGACAGACGCGCCGCGTCAGCTGCGCGATCCAGGGCCGCACAGCGGCCGGGTCCCGAAGCGTGTCGAGCCGGTCGTACACCCGGAGGAAGACGTCCTGGAACGCGTCCTCGGCGTCGGGGCCGCTGAGGCGGTACGCCTGCGAGATGATCGCGTACACGTAGCGCGAGTAGAGGAGGACGAGCTCGTCCCACGCTCCGGGCTCTCGGTCCAGACATCGCCGGACGAGGTCGGCTTCACCGGGCATCGACTCGATCAAACACGACTCAGGGGCCGGCGTCGAGCGCCCGCGAGGCGGAGTAGCGGGCGTCGTCGGCGGCTGCAAACGCGCGGCGGACGCGGTCGTCGTCGGGCTTCAGCGCCAGATTCGCGCGGACGAGCTGCGCGGACGCCAAGGCGGCTCCGGCTGCGAGCGCGGCGGCACCGGCAGCATCGGCTCGGAGGAGGCCGTCGCAGCGCTCGGCGACGTGAAGCGCGGCCTCGGCGACGTCGGCCGCCTTCTCGGCGATCTCGACCGGCACGGCGGCGGCCGCCTCGAGGCGCTGTTGGAGATCGGGAGCGCCGTGCGCGAGCGCGTCCAGCGCGGCCGTAAACGCCTGGGCGTCGACGTTCGCAAGCGTCGCGAGCCGCTCGGCGAGGGCAATCGCCTGGGCCGCTGCGGCGCGCCCGCCCGACCAGGATCCTCGGGTCTCCCGAGCGACGGACGCGACGACCTGGGCTGCTTTGGAGGCCGTTTCTGCTGCGGCCGAGCCGACGCCGCGCCGGGGAGGAGAGGTCTCGCCCTGACTTGACATATCCACGCTTAGATTTTATTCTGTCTCAAACTCAGATCACCGGAGGAGTGTGGCGTAAGCATGGCAAAAGTGATTGGAATCGACCTCGGCACGACCAACTCGTGCATGGCCGTGATCGAGGGTGGGGAGCCTACGGTACTCCCGAATGCCGAAGGCGGACGGACGACTCCGTCCGTGGTCGCCTTCGCGAAGGACGAGCAGCGGCTCGTCGGCGCGCCCGCGAAGCGTCAGCAGGTGACGAACCCGCAGAACACGATCTTCTCGATCAAGCGCTTCATGGGCCGCAAGTACGACGAGGTCTCGGAGGAGATGAAGATCGTCCCCTACGAGGTCGTGAAGGGCCCGAACGACGACGTGCGCGTGACGGCGGGCGACAAGGAGTACGCGCCGCCGGAGATCAGCGCGATGATCCTGCAGAAGCTGAAGACCGACGCCGAGGGCTACCTCGGCGAGCAGGTCGCCGACGCGGTGATCACCGTGCCCGCGTACTTCAACAACGCCCAGCGCGAGGCGACGAAGGACGCCGGCACGATCGCGGGTCTCAACGTGCTCCGCATCGTCAACGAGCCGACCGCGGCGGCACTCGCCTACGGGCTCGACAAGGAGGGCGCCGACCAGACGATCCTCGTCTTCGACCTCGGCGGCGGCACGTTCGACGTGTCCATCCTCGAGCTCGGCGAGGGGGTCTTCGAGGTGAAGGCGACCTCGGGCGACAACCACCTCGGCGGCGACAACTTCGACAAGGCGGTCGTCGACTGGATGGTCGCCGAGTTCAAGAAGGACCAGGGGATCGACCTCTCGACCGACCGGATGGCGCTCCAGCGCCTTTACGAGGCGGCCGAGAAGGCGAAGATCGAGCTCTCCTCGACGATGACGACGCAGATCAACCTGCCGTTCGTCACCGCGACGCCGGAAGGCCCGAAGCACCTCGACCTGCAGCTGACGCGGGCGAAGCTGAACGAGCTGACGCACGACCTGCTCGAGCGGACGGTTGGTCCGACGAAGCGCGTGCTCGAGGACGCGGGTCTGGGCGCGGACAAGATCGACCACGTCGTCCTCGTCGGCGGCATGACGCGCATGCCCGCCGTGCAGGAGAAGGTGAAGGAGATCGTCGGCAAGGAGCCGCACAAGGGCGTCAACCCGGACGAGGTCGTCGCCGTGGGCGCAGCGATCCAGGGCGGCGTGCTGAAGGGCGAGGTCAAGGACGTGCTGCTCCTCGACGTCACACCGCTGTCGCTCGGAATCGAGACGAAGGGCGGCGTGTTCACGAAGCTGATCGACCGGAACACGACGATCCCGACGAAGAAGTCGGAGATCTTCTCGACCGCGGAGGACAACCAGCCGTCGGTCGAGGTGCATGTGCTGCAGGGCGAGTCGGAGATGGCCGCCTACAACAAGACGCTCGGCAAGTTCCAGCTCGTCGGCATCCCACCGGCGCCGCGGGGCATGCCACAGATCGAGGTCGCATTCGACATCGACGCGAACGGGATCATCCACGTCTCGGCCAAGGATCTCGGGACCGGTAACGAGCAGCAGATCAAGATCGAGGGCGGCTCGGGGCTGCGGCCCGAGGAGGTCGACCAGATGATCAAGGACGCCGAGGCGCACGCCGACGAGGCGCACAAGCTGCACGAGCTCGCCGACGCGAAGAACAACGCCGAGGCGCTCGCGTACGCGACCGAGAAGAGCCTGAAGGAGCATCGCGAGACGCTCGGTGAGGCCGAGGCCTCGACGATCGAGGGTCGGATGATGGAGCTGCGCTCGGCGCTCGACGGCGACGACCTCGCCGACATCCGGGCCAAGACCGAGGCGCTCCAGGAGGCCTCCCACAAGCTGGCCGAGGCCGTGTACGCGCAGGCAACTGCGGCGCAGTCGGCTGGGCAGGGAGGCGGCAACGGGGCCGAGCCCTCCGACGACGAGGTGATCGAGGACGCCGAGGTCGTCGACGAGGAGGCGCCGACTTCGTGACCGAAGCGGAGTTCGAGCAGAACGTAGGGACAGACCCCGATCAGGGGTCTGTCCCCGACGAAACGGTCGAGGAACTGACCCGTCAGCGAGACGAGTACCTCGACTCGCTCCAGCGGCTGAAGGCGGAGTTCGACAACTTCCGCAAGCGGACGGCCCGCGAGAGCGCCGCGCAGTCGGCCCGTGCGAGCGAGGCGCTCGTCAAGGACCTCCTGCCCGTCCTCGACGACCTCGAGCGCGCGCTCGTCGCCGCCGAGCAGCGCTCAGCTTGCATCGCCGCCGGGCAAAGCCCGGCGGCGAGCACGCCCGAAGAGCTGGAAGCGAAGCTCGAGGAAGGTGTCCGGCTGGTGCATCGCGCGCTCGCGGACGTCCTCGCCCGCACCGGGCTCGTCGAGATCGCCACCGACGGAGCGTTCGACCCGCACGTCCACGAGGCGCTGCTGACGCAGCCCGCGGACGACGCTGAACCCGGGTCGGTGGTGCAGGTGCTCCAGAAGGGCTACCGCCTCGGCGATCGCGTGCTGCGGCCGGCCAGGGTTGTAGTGGCTGAATGAGCGTGGTGGTCGCAGAGTGACCCGGTCGCCGTACGAGGTCCTCGGGGTCGCGAAGAACGCGTCGACCGAGGAGATCAAGAAGGCCTACCGCAAGCTCGCGCGTCAGCACCACCCGGACGCGAACGCGGGCGACAAGGAGGCCGAGGAGCGCTTCAAGGAGGTCCAGAACGCGTACGACGTGCTCTCGGACCCCGAGAAGCGCAAGCAGTACGACACCTTCGGCACGGCGAACGGCCGGCCCGGCGGGCCCGGCGGCGGGTTCACCTGGAACACCGCCGAGGGGTTCGACTTCGGGAATCTCGGCGACCTGGGCGACATCCTCGGCGGGATGTTCGGCGGCGGCATGCGCGGTGGGCAGGCGCAGCCGCGCGGTCAGCGCGGCAACGACGTCGAGGTGCAGGTCACCCTCTCGTTCGAGGACGCCCTCCAGGGCGTCGAGACCAAGATCCCGGTCACCCTCGAGGTCGCCTGCCATACGTGCCATGGTTCCGGGGCGAAGCCCGGGACCGCTCCGGTCGTCTGTCCGCAGTGCGGCGGGCGGGGCGTGATCGCCGAGAGTCAGGGCTTCTTCTCGCTCTCGCAGCCCTGCCCTCGCTGCCGCGGC
This sequence comes from Actinomycetota bacterium, assembly GCA_046732255.1. Taxonomy (GTDB): domain Bacteria; phylum Actinomycetota; class Thermoleophilia; order Gaiellales; family Gaiellaceae; genus DATBLE01. The sequence continues at coordinate 11,964 of JBKPMR010000008.1, read as the reverse complement.
AACGGCACCGTCATCGAGGATCCCTGCCCGACCTGCCGCGGCACGGGCCGTGAGCGCCGGACGAAGCGGTACACGGTGAAGATCCCGGCAGGTGTGAAGGACGGCTCCCGGATCCGGCTCAAGGGGAAGGGCGAGGCGGGGTGGGGCGGTGCGCCGGCCGGCGACCTCTACGTCGTCACGCGGGTTGAGCCGTCGAAGACGTTCACCCGCCGCGGCGACGACCTCGTCGTCGAGGTGCCGGTCTCGTTCGCGGACGCGGCGCTCGGCACGAAGGCCTCGGTGCCGACGCCCGACGGCCCCGTGTCGGTGAAGGTGCCCGCCGGCTCGCAGGACGGCAAGATGCTGCGCGTCAAGGGCAAGGGCGCGCCGAAGCTGAAGGGCTCCGGCCGTGGCGACGTCCTCGCGCGCCTCAAGATCGAGGTGCCGAAGAAGCTGTCGAAGCGCGAGCGCGAGCTGCTCGAGGAGCTGAAGCAGGTGAGCAGATGACCACCACCGACTACGAACGCCCGCGCTACATGATCTCGGTCGCCGCCGAGCTGGTCGGCATGCACCCGCAGACGCTCAGGATCTACGAGTCGAAGGGGCTCGTCCGGCCGGGGCGGACGCCCGGCGGGACGCGGCTCTACTCGGAACACGATCTCGACCGGCTGCGGCTCATCCAGCGGCTGACCACCGAGCTCGGCCTCAACCTCGCCGGCGTCGCGCGCGTGATCGCGCTCGAGGACGAGCTCGCGCAGATGCGCGCACGGTTCGACCGGCTCGAGGCGGAGATGCGTGAGGCGATCGACCAGGTGCACCGCCAGTACCGCCGCGACCTCGTGCTCTATCGCCAAGAGGCGCCGTTCCCCGCCAGGAGAACGGGCTGATGGACTTCAACAAGCTGACGATCAAGTCGCAGGAGGCGGTCGCCGCCGCGCAGGAGCGCGCGCGCCGCCTCGGCAACCCCGAGCTGTACCCCGAGCACCTGCTGCTGGCGCTCCTCGACCAGGAGCTGCCCCGCGCGCTCGTCGAATCGGCCGAAGAGCTGCGCTCTTCGGCCGAGGAGAGGCTTGCGACGAAGCCGCGGATCGACGGCGCGACACAGCAGCCGACCATCTCCGCCTCACTGTCGAACGTCCTCGACCGTGCTGCGGAAGCAGCACGGTCGTTGGAGGACGACTACGTCTCGACCGAGCACCTGCTACTCGCGCTCGACGTCGTGCCGCGTGACGAGCTGCTTGCGAAGATCAACGAGGTGCGCGGCGGCCAGCGGGTGACCTCGCAGGATCCCGAGGGCACGTACCAGGCGCTCGAGAAGTTCGGCCGCGACCTGACCGCTCTGGCGGAGAGCGGAAAGCTCGACCCGGTGATCGGCCGTGACGAGGAGATCCGGCGCGTGATCCAGGTGCTCTCCCGGCGGACGAAGAACAATCCGGTGCTGATCGGGGACCCCGGCGTCGGCAAGACCGCGATCGTCGAGGGCCTCGCGCAGCGGATCGTCGCCGGCGACGTCCCCGAGGGACTGAAGGGCAAGCGCGTCTGGGCACTGGACATCGGCTCGCTGCTCGCGGGCTCGAAGTACCGCGGCGAGTTCGAGGAGCGCCTCAAGGCGGTGCTCACCGAGATCCAGTCGGCCGCCGGCGAGATCGTCCTTTTCATCGACGAGCTGCACACGATCGTCGGCGCCGGCGCGGCCGAGGGTGCCGTCGACGCAGCGAACATGCTCAAGCCGTTGCTTGCCCGCGGCGAGCTCCGGTGCATCGGTGCGACCACCCTGGACGAATACCGGCGCCACATCGAGAAGGACGCCGCGCTCGAGCGCCGCTTCCAGCCGGTCTTCGTCGGCGAGCCGTCCGTCTCCGACACGATCGCGATCCTGCGCGGCCTGAAGGAGCGGTACGAGGCGCACCACGGCGTCGCGATCCGCGATGCCGCCCTCGTCGCCGCAGCGGTGCTCTCCGACCGCTACATCGCCGACCGGCAGCTGCCCGACAAGGCGATCGACCTGATCGACGAGGCTGCGTCGCGGCTACGGATGGAGATCGACTCGTCGCCGATCGAGCTGGACGAGGCCGAGCGGCGGGTGCGCCAGCTCGAGATCGAGCTCGCGGCGATGGGGAAGGAGTCGAAGGACGTCCGCGAGCCGGTCGAGCGCGAGCTGGCGGAGGCGAAGGCGCGCCGCGACGAGCTCGCCGCCCGGTGGTCGAAGGAGAAGGAAGGGTTGCAGCGGATCGCCGAGATCAAGCGCCGGATCGACGAGTTGAACAACGAGGCCGAGCGCGCCGAGCGAATCGGCGAGCTCCAGCGCGTCGCCGAGATCCGCTACGGCGAGCTCCCCGCACTCGAGCAGGAGCTCGAAGAGCGCCAGGCGCCTGACGGCGAGCCGATGGTGAAGGAGGAGGTCGACGAGGACGACGTCGCCGCAGTCGTCGCCCGCTGGACCGGCGTGCCGGTCGAGCGGCTGCTCGAGGGCGAGACCGAGAAGCTGATCCACATGGAGAAGCGCCTCCACGAGCGCGTCGTCGGCCAGGACGAGGCGGTTCAGGCGGTCGCGAACGCTCTCCGCCGTGCCCGCACCGGGCTTCAGGACCCGAACCGGCCGATCGGCTCGTTCATCTTCCTCGGCCCGACCGGGGTCGGGAAGACCGAGCTCGCCCGCGCGCTCGCCGAGTTCATGTTCGACGACGACCGCGCGATGGTCCGGCTGGACATGTCCGAGTACCAGGAGCGGCACACGGTCGCGCGGCTGGTCGGCGCACCGCCCGGCTACGTCGGCTACGAGGAGGGCGGGCAGCTCACCGAAGCGGTACGGCGCCGGCCGTACTCGGTCGTCCTCCTCGACGAGATCGAGAAGGCGCACGCCGAGGTGTTCGACGTGCTCCTCCAGATCCTCGACGACGGCCGGCTGACCGACGGCCACGGCCGCACGGTCGACTTCCGCAACACGGTGATCGTGATGACGTCCAACATCCGGACCGCCGAGGCACTCGGCGAGTTTTTCCGACCGGAGTTCCTGAACCGCGTCGACGAGGTGGTCGAGTTCCACCCGCTGACCCGCGACCAGATCGCCGACATCGTCGAGCTGCAGCTCGCACGGCTGCGGGAGCGGCTGTCGGAGCGGGGGCTGTCCCTCGAGCTGACCGACGCGGCCAAGGAGCTCGTCGCCGACTCCGGCTGGGACCCGACCTACGGCGCACGACCGCTGAAGCGCGCGCTCCAGCGCCTGGTCGAGAACCCGCTTGCGCTGCGGCTGCTCGAGGGCGACTTCGCCGAGGGCGACACGGTGCGGGTAGACGTACGCGACGGCGAGATCGTGTTCGAGAAGGCCGCCGCAGTCGCGGCCGCAGCGTGAGCCGGCGCACTTTCGCCACAGTCGACTCCTGAGGAGCGCGAAGAGATCCGTCAGGATAAGCTGCGCTGGGAGCAGAACGATCGCGAGTTCGACGCGATGTACGACGCTTCAAGGCTCGCTGGGCCGCGGAGATCGAGCGTCGGGAGCGGAGCCGCCGGCTGGTCCGCCGCCTGATTCCGTTCGCCTAGGGAGCGGCGTCGGGGAAGAAGTCGGCGCCGGCCTGCTCCGGCGGGGCGCCGTAGATGAATACGACGACCTCGTCGCTGCCGTCGTTGTGGAGCTGGAGTGCCGTCCCCGGCTCGACCGCGACGACGCTGTGCGGTGCGAGCTCGACCCGTTCGGCCGGCTCGCCGAGGTACATCGTCAGCGTTCCCTCGAGCACGACGAAGACCTCTTCCTGCGCCTTGTCCGCATGGCGCCGGCCGCGGCTTCCCGGCGGGTAGCGCCAGAGCCGGGCGCGCGAGCTATTGAGCCGGGCCGCGCGCGTCACATCGGCGGCCTTCCGCCCCGGGTCGCCCTCGCGCCCCTCGGGCGGCGTTCGCTCCTCCCACGGGAGGTCCTGGGCGTGGACGACGCGGTACCCCATCGGGCCGATGATTGCACGCTAGGCTCGCGCGGTGCCTCTCGCGGCGCTCGTCTCGCGGCCGTCCTTCGGCCAGGTCCTCCTGCTGCTCGTCGTCTCGGCGGTCCTCTCGATGTGGACGTACTGGCACGCGAGCCGGCACGGGAGTCGCCACGCCACTGCCTGGGGAGTGGCCGTGTTCCTCGTCTGGCCGTCGATCCTCGTCTACCTCGTCCACTACTACGCGACCAGGCGGCGTTTCTAGTGGCCCGCACCGCCCGCGAGGGACGCCGATCCCGCCGGCCCGAGCCGCTGCCCCCGCCGCTCCCGCCCGAGGAACGCTCGGTCGGGCAGCTCGTCGCGGAGACGATCCGGTTCTACCAGCACCACTTCTTCCAGACGATCCCGCTCGGGCTCTCGGTCGCGGCGCTCACGCAGCTGACGGTGGCGTTCGGTCGCCACCCAAAGGAGCCCTACGGCCATCCTCCCCCCAGGGACTTCGACACCGCCCGCTCGATCCTCGGCGGCGGGGTCGAGACGACGATCCTGCTCGGCGCGCTGCTGCTCACCGCGTCGTACATCGTCGCGATCGTGCTCGTCACCGGCGCACGGCCGCACGGGCGCGCCCTCGCGGTCGCGTACGTTCTCGGCGTCCTCGTGTTCCTCCCGGTGCCGCTGTTGGCGCAATTGCTCGTCCTGCCGGCCGTGGCCTACCTGGCGTTCTTCGGCTGGGTGGTACCGGCGGCGCTTCTCGAACGCACCGGGTTCGGTCGGAGTTTTCGGCGGTCGGCGCAGCTGGCGCGCGTGGACTACGTCCACGCCGCCGGCGGGCTCGCGACGTTGGTGATCGTCTTCTACGTCGTCCGCTTGATGCTCGCGTTCCTGCTGCGGAGCGGGGGAGAGGCAACCGAGCGCGTGGCCGCGTTGCTCGCCGACCTCGTCCTCTCGCCGATGCTGTTCGTCGGGGCGGCCATCCTCTACCTCGACCAGGTCGCACGGCTGAAATCGCGTCGGGGACAGGATTAATCCTGTCCCCGACGCAGCTTCTCAGGCAGTAAGCTCGAAGCCCCGACCCAGGAGGCGTGATGCCGAAGTACGTGATGCTGACGACGCTGACGGCGAAAGGGGTGCAGACGCTCCAGGCGAATCCGGACCGCCTCAAGGAGGTCAACAGAGACGTCGAGGAGCTCGGGGCGAAAGTCCTGCACCAGTGGGGGATGATCGGCGCGTACGACTTCCTGAACATCGTCGAGGCTCCGGACGCGGCGACCGTCGCCAAGGTCTCCATCGCCCTCGGCGCACGTGGAAGCGCGAAGTTGCAGACGTTCGAGCTGATCGAGATCGACGACATGCTCGAGCAGCTGTCTCCTTGATCTTTTTCCTCGCGCGGCACGCCGAATCGGTTCTGAACCTCGAGGGTCGCGTGAACGGCGACCCCGCCGTTCCAGCGCCCCTTTCCGACCACGGCCGCGACGAGGCGCGGCTGCTCGGAGCCCAGCTCGCCCACGTCGCGCTGGACCTCTGCGTCCACACCCGCTTCGGGCGGACGCGCGAGACGGCCGAGCTCGCTCTCGAGGGGCGGGACGTGCCGATCGAGGTCGAGTCGCTCCTCGACGACGTCAAGATCGGCGAGCTCGAGGGACTGCCGTTGGCGCGCTACCGGGCGGCGAAGCGCGAGCTGGGACGCAAGCGCCCCTATCCGGGTGGAGAGAGTCTCGACGACGCTGCCGGTCGCTATGCGGCTGCGTTCGGGCGTCTCGCCGATGGCGGTGCCCGTCGCGTGCTCGTCGTCTGCCACGAGATCCCGGTCCGGTACGCACTGAATGCGGCCGCCGGAGCAAACCAGCTCGACGGGCCGCCGTTCCACGACATTCCGAACGCGGTGCCGTTCCTCTTCGAGGGCCCGACGCTCGCCCGTGCAGCAGCGCGCATCCGAGAGCTCGCAGCCGATCAGTAGCATCGTCCCGTGGACGAGAGCCTGCGCCGGAGCCGGATCCGAACCTTTTTGATCGGCGGCCTGGTGGGCGCGTCGGCGGCACTGGCCGCCGTGCGCCGACGCCGACCGGCGCGGCGCCGGACGCCTGCCGGCCTGGCCGCGTTCGAGGAGGCGCCCTGCTACGAGGAGACCCTGGAGCGGGAGCGGACGAGCAGCCGGACCTGAGTCCGGTGGATCGTGTCGTAGTTGATGTCCGCATCGCCCATCCCCAGTGACTTGCCGATCAGCTCGGCCTTCCGGGCGTCGTCGAGGTAGCGGGCAATCGTCCGGGTCGGCCTGCGGGTGCGGATGATGAGGAACGGCCCGAAGGCACGCGCCTCGAACTCGCTGTGGGGAAACGGCAGGCGGCGCTCGATCCGCGTCCGCTTGACGTAGTTGTTGTTGTCGCCGGCGTCGAACGCCCAGACGCCGCGGCCGAGGGGCTTGTGCGCGTCGTCGAGCCCTTCGAGCAGGAGCTTGGCATCGGCGCGGGCGAGGACGAAATTCGAGACCGCCGACCGGTTCCGCTCCCAGGCCGCAAGGTAGAGCGGCTCGTAGGCGAAGAGGACGTCGTCCGGACGCGAGGTTTTGGCGAGCCATTCGGCTGCCTCGGTACGGGCATGCACCCGGGTCGAGTTCTCGCTGCCGAACAGCGCCGGCGTCTTGTGGCGGCCCCAGGCGATCTCCGCGGGGATCAAGGCGGCGACGACCAGGACGGCCGCGACCCAGCCGTGCGGGCCGACGAAGCGCGAGAGCCCGAGGATTCCCGCGCCGGCTGCGAGCGACAAGAAGGGCAGGAGGAAGATCAGGTGGCGGGACTGTGGCGCCGAGCTTCCGCCGAACTTGCCGAGCAGGAAGAAGAGCGTGGGCGTGAGGAACGCGCTGGCGACGAGGAGCGCGCTTCGGGGTCGGTCGCGGGCAAGGAAGCCGAGGCCGGCGAGGGCGAACAGCAGGACGGCCACGAGGATCCCCGTGTACCCGGTCGACGAGTCGCCGGCGACGTGCCAGAGGTAGGCGAAGACCTGGTGCGGCGTCTTCAGTGCGCCGCCGCCGCCCTCGCCGACGCCGTACCGGTCGGCGAGCACCAGGCTCGCCCGCCAGAGCGGGATTGCCAGCACCGACACGGCAGCGAACGCCGGAATCGCCTGGCGTAACCGCGACCGGGTGAGGAGCACGTACAACCCCTGCGAGGCGAGCACGAGCGCGCCGTACTGATGCGCCGCGATTGTCAACAGCATTGCCGCTCCCCAGAGCAGCCACCGGCGAACGCCGCCGCGGTCGACTACGTGGAGAAGCGCGAGGTACGAGAGCGTCGAGAGCAGCAAAAAGAGGCTGTACATCCGCGCGTAGATCCCGTGGAAGAGCAGGATCCAGCTCGCGGAGGCGAGCGCGGCGGCGGCGAGCGCGGGACCCCGGCCGGCGAGGCGGTTGCCGAGGGCAGCGAGCGCCGGAACGCTTGCGATCGCGAAGAGCGCTGAGAGCAGGCGCATCTGGTGGAGCCCGCCGCCGGTGTGTGCGACCACCCAGGCGAGCAAGAAGTGCAGGGGTGCACCGCCGCGCCTGGCCAGGACGATGTCGAGCAGGTCGCCGAGCGAGTGCCGGCCGACAAAGAGCGGCAGCGTCTCGTCCTCGTGTGGCGGCCACTTGTCGAGCTGGATGAGCAGGAAGACGCTGACGGCTGTCGTGCATACGGCGATTCCGGCGAGAAATAGCCTGCGGTCGAGCTCGCCGGCTGTTTGCCGCAGCCGCGGGAGCGCAGGTGCCGCGGCTTCGATCGTGGTCGCCGTTTCGTTCATCGCAACGGCCGACACGATACGCGCGCAAAAAGGGCTTCGGATTGCCCTGCTAGCCTTGATCGGCTGTGCCGATCTACGAATTTCGCTGTCCGAATGGGCACCTGTTCGAGGTTTTCCACCGAATCAGCGATCCTGATCCGGACGTCTGCGAGGTCTGCGGCGCCGCCCCGCTGACGAAGGTGCTGCACCCCGTTCCGATCCACTTCAAGGGTTCCGGCTTCTACTCGACCGACTACGGCCGCGGTTCGCGGAAACGCGAGGCGGCCGGCGAAGGCGACGGCGCGCCGACGAAGGACGAGAAGAAGGCGGACAAGGCCGACAAGCCCGAGAAGAAGGCGGCGGCGAGCGAGAGCTGAGGCGACCGCGTCGGCCTTCCCGGCGTCGGTGTTCCACAATCGGCACCGCCTGGACACACACGCGTCACCCGTGTCCGGGTAGCCTCGCTCGCAGGGGAAAGGGGTTCTTCCCCCACCCTTGGGTGGGGGCGTGGAACGAAGACTCGTGTCCGATCGACTGGGCCGACGGTCGGCTTGTCTGGACGCCCGCCCGGAGGCCCGGGGCCGGACCGCTAGCGCACGCCCAGGGTCTGTTCCCCCGTCACGCAGCCCGGCCCGTACGGACCAGACCCGGGCACCGGCGGTTGCGGAGCCGACTGGCCGACGAACTCCTGGATCACGCTCAGGTTCTCGGGAACGGAGCGGATCTCGCCGCCGTTCGGCTCCCCGCCCAGCCGACAGTGGAGCGTCGAGCCGCCCCCCGCGCGGAACTTCGACCAGCCGAGCGAGAGGAACGTCTTGGTCGACAGATCGGTCGACACCGGCGCGAGCAGATCGCTCCCGACGAACGGAAGCTTCAGCAGCGTGCCGAAGCTCGTCAGCTTGGAGGCGACCGCCTGGAGCACCTGCTGGTTCCGCTCGGCACGCGCGAAGTCCGTATCCGAGGGGTCGAGCTTGTTCTTTCGCACGCGCGAGTAGATCAGCGCCCGATGGCCGTCCATGTGCTGCTTCCCCTTCGCGAACCGCCAACCGTCCCACCGCGCGCACCGTTCCTCCGTCGGATACGGGCAGTCGAACTTGGAGACGATCGGCTTCGGGACGACGATGTCGACACCGCCGAGCTTGTCGATCAGCTTCTCGAACTGGCCGAAGTCGACGATCGCGACGTGGTTGACGGGCAGCCCGGTCAGCCTGGCCACGGTCCGCACCGCCAGACGCGGCCCGCCCAGCTGCATTGCGGCGTTGATCTTCGATTCGCCGTATCCGGGGATCTCGGCGACGAGGTCGCGCGGGATCGAAAGGTACGCGACCCGGTGTTTGTCGGTGTCCACGCGCACGAGCGTGATCGAGTCGCTGCGGTTCGCCGTTTCCCGCCCGGTGAGCTGCGCATGGTCGGTCCCGAGCAGCAGGATGTTGGTGGCGTCGCCGCGCTGGTCGTCGAGGGCTTGGCGCACGCGCGGGTTGAGACGGTTGTTCGCCGCCGACACTCCGTCCCTGAACTGGAAGTAGCTCGCGAGCGCCCATGCGATCACGAGGATCAGGAAGAGCGCCAGGATCGCCGGTACCAGCTTCCACCAGCGTCGGTCGGGCTTGAGCCGGATACGAGGCCGTCTCGGGCCGGTCCGCTTCGGCTCGAGGCTTGGGACCTTCCCTTTGACTCGGCCGCCCCGGTAGAGCCGGTAGGGCTTCTCCTCCGAGGCCATCCGGCGACTCATGGTAGCCGCCGCCCGTCCGGCGGCCCGCGGAACCGACGGCGGTAGGATCGGCCGGCCCATGTTCCCGAGCCTGATGACGATTCCTCCGGAGCTCCTGAACGGATCGCGTGCAACCGGTGGGCGATATGTCGCCGGGATCGACGGTGGCGCCACCAAGACCGTCGCAGCGGTGCTGTCGCTCGAGACATTCGAGATGCGCTTTGGGCACGGGGGGCCGTCGAACGTCGATGCCGTCGGCGTGACCGCCGCCGCGTCCGCGATCCGATCGGCGCTCGCGGAGGCGCTCGGGGAAACGGGCGTCGATGCCGCCGCGGTCGGATCGGCGGTTGTCGGCCTGGCGGGCACCCCGTCCGACGAGCTGGCCGGACGTGTCCGGGCGGAGTTCGCACTCGAGGCGTGCTACTTCGTCAACGACGTCATCGCCGCCTGGGCGTCCGGAACGTGGCTCTCGCCCGGCGTGGCGGTGATCTCCGGAACCGGCAGTCACGTGTTCGGAGTGAACGCGGCCGGGCAGAGCTGGCGGACGGGTGGATGGGGTCACGTCCTCGGCGACGAAGGGTCGGGGTACTGGCTCGGGCTGCATGGGATGAAGGCGGCGCTCCGGTACCGCGACGGATCGGGTCCCGACACGGCCCTCCTGGACGCAGCGGTCGAGTTCTACGAGCTCGACGCAGTCGAGGATCTCCAGCCACTGATGTACGGCAAGCCCCTGTCCAAGCGGGAGATCGCCGCGTTCACTCAGGAGGTGGAGAACGCGGCGGCAGCGGGCGACCAGGTCGCCACGTCGCTCTTCGAGACGGCCGCGAACGACCTCGCGTCCCAGGTACGCGCCCCCGTCGAGAACCTCGGGCTCGAAGGGCGGTTCACGGTCGCGCTCGTCGGCGGTGTGTTCGCGTCCGGCGACCGGCTTCGGCGGCCGTTCGAGGCCGCAGTCGGCGAGTTCGCGCCGGAAGTCGAGTTCGCCGTCCCGGAGATCCCCCCTGTCGGCGGTGACCTCCTGCTCGGCCTCAGCGCCGAGGGGGTCGCCGACGACTACGACCGCGAAGTCCTGCGGTCGGCGCTGAGTCCCGAGCTGGACTGACGCCCTGTGCCGCTTGCGATCTGCGCGACGCCGATCGGCAATCTCGAGGATGTGACCCTCCGCGTGCTGCGGGAACTCGCAGCGGCCGATCTCGTGCTCTGCGAGGACACGCGACGGACGCGGATCCTGCTCCAGCGGCACGAGATCTCCGTCCGCCTGCTCAGCTACCACGAGCACAACGAAGCGGGCCGCACCGCCGAGGTCCTGCCGACGCTGATTGCGGGAGCGCGGATCGCCCTCGTGACCGACGCCGGGCTGCCGGGCATCAGCGACCCCGGCGCCCGCCTGATCGCAGCTGCGATCGAGGCTGGGGTGCCGGTCACCGTTCTTCCCGGCGCGTCGGCGGTCGAGACCGCGCTCGTGGCCAGCGGCTTCGAGGCCCCCCGGTACCAATTTCTCGGCTACCTGCCTCGCGGAGAGGCGGCGCTCGGCACGTTGTGGGACGAGCTCCGGCGCTGGTCGTGGCCTGTGGTGGCGTTCGAATCCCCGCGGCGACTTCCGGCGGCGCTGCGGTCGCTTGCCGCCGTCCAGCCCGATCGGGCGGTCGCAGTCTGTCGCGAGTTGACGAAGCAGTTCGAGGAGGTGGTGCGCGGCCCGGCGTCGGCCGTGGCGGCACGATTTCGTGAGCCGCCGAAAGGGGAGATCACGCTCGTCCTCGGCCCGGCGGCCGCCGGCGTCGAGCGCGAGGGCGAGGCGATCGCGGCAGTGTCGGAGCTCGTCGCGGCCGGCGTCGCCAGGAGACAGGCTGCGGATCTCGTCGCGCGTCTCACCGGAACGCGGCCGAACACGCTCTACCGGGGATCTCTGTAACAAAACTGTAACCAGATTTGACAACAGACAGGATCGATCCCTACGATCGACTCCATGTTGTCTCCACTGCGAACGACCCTCGTTGCGACGTTCTTCCTCGCTCTGGCACCTTGCGCCCGCGCCTGGACATGGCCGGCCTCCGGAGAGTTGCTGGAGACATTTCGGTACGGAGGCGACCCGTATGCCGCGGGCCAGCATCGGGGCATCGACGTCGGAGGCGACCTGAAGGAACCGGTCCTCGCTCCGCGCGAGGGCGTGGTCTCGTTCGCCGGCTCGGTCCCGACCAACGGACTCACCGTCACGATCGAGACGGGCGACGGCTATTCGGTCACCCTCGTCCACCTCGGCTCGGTCGCCGTCACACGCGGAGCACACGTCGCCGAAGGCACGGCCGTCGGCGCGATCGGGCCCTCGGGCACCCCCGAGCACCCGGTCCCGTACGTGCACATGGGCGTTCGGACAACCACGGACCCGAACGGCTACCTCGATCCGCTCGCCTTTCTTCCTGCGCGTGTGGTCGAGCCCACGGGCGAACCTTCGTCGACGCCGGCGAAGCCGCCGGCTCCGAAGGCGAAGACGGCGCCGCCACCTCAGGTTCCCGCACCCGCGACGTCGGCGCCGACGGCCGCTCCCGGCCCCGAACCGGCCGCGGCGCCGGCGAGCCCCCCGGCCGTCGCGCCCGAGGCACCGCCCACCGG
>JBKPMR010000007.1:0-50656 GCA_046732255.1 Actinomycetota bacterium | reverse complement strand
CTGCTGGCGACGAGGGCGACGGTCGCCTCCGGCCGCTACGAAGAGCTCGTCCGCACGCTCGACGCCGGTGTCCGGATGACCTCGAGCGCGTGCCCGCGGCTGGTGCCGCTGATCGAGAGCGACGACCCGTTCGGGCCGGGTACGAGCGAGGCGATCCGCGGGTACGCGCAGCCGCTGAAGAAGGCCGGCGTCGACACGGTGATCCTCGGCTGCACCCACTATCCGCTGATCAAGCCGATCTTCCAGCGGGTCTTCGGCCGCGGCATCACGCTCGTGTTCTCGGCGGAGGAGACCGCGCTCGAGGTCGCCCAGACGCTCGGCCGGAAAAGGATCGAGAACGATCCGCATCGCGAGGGTACGTACCGGTTCATGACCACCGGCGAAACCGAGGTCTTCCGCGTCACAGGAGCGCGCTTTCTCCAGCTGCCGATCGACGGTGTCGACCACGTCCGGCTGGCTGACCTGGAGAGAGCTGCCGCATGAGTCGCGCGGACGGCAGGCGACCGGACCAGCTCCGTCCGGTCGAGATCATCCCCGACTACCTCGAGCAGCCGCACGGCTCGGTGCTCTACTCGCAGGGGAAGACGCGGGTGCTCTGCACCGCGTCGGTGGAGGAGAGCGTGCCCCGGTGGATGGCCGGCCGGGGCGTCGGCTGGATCACGGCCGAGTACTCGCTGCTCCCCGCCTCGACCGGGCAACGGACCCAGCGGGAGGCGTCGGCCGGGAGGCAGAAGGGCCGCACGGTCGAGATCCAGCGCCTGATCGGGCGCGCCGTGCGGGCGGTCACGGACTTCGGCGCGCTCGGCGAGCGAACGCTCTGGCTCGACTGCGACGTGCTCCAGGCCGACGGCGGCACGCGGTGCGCGGCGATCTCGGGCGCCTACGTCGCCGCCCGGCGTGCGCTCGACCGCTTCGGGCTCGCCAAAGCGATGCCAGGCTCGGTCGCGGCGGTCTCGCTCGGAATCGTCGGCGACGAGCTTCTCCTCGACCTCGACTACTCGGAGGACTCGGTCGCGGACGTCGACCTCAACGTGGTCATGACCGGCGATGAGCGGCTCGTCGAGGTTCAGGCAACCGCCGAGCGCGTCCCCTTCGGCCGCGACCAGCTGGACGACCTGCTCGAGCTGGCGGCAAGGGGGATCGGCCTGATCGGGGGAAAACAGCAGGAGGCGGTCGATGCTGTTCGCGCTTGACCCGAGCCTGAGTTGGCTGGAGGCGCTCGCGCGGATCGCGGTCGCAGCCGGTCTCGGCGGCGTCATCGGGCTCGAGCGCGAGTTGGACGAAAAGGCAGCGGGACTGCGAACGCACATGCTGGTCGCGGTCGGATCGGCCCTGTTCACGATGGTCGGCGCGTACGGCTTCTCCGACTTCCCGTCCAGGACCATCGACCCGACCAGGGTCGCCGCCCAGGTGGTCACCGGCATCGGCTTCCTCGGCGCGGGGTTGATCTTCCGGCAGGGCTTCACGATCCGCGGCTTGACGACCGCCGCCAGCCTCTGGCTCGTCGCCGCGATCGGGATGTCGGCGGGAGCAGGATTCTGGAAGGGCGCCGTGATCGCGACGATCGCCGCGCTCGTCAGCCTCCGTCCGCTCGAATGGATGAAGGGCGTCGCAATCCCGCAGCGGGCGGCGGCCCACCTGGTCGTCGAGCTGAAGGAGGACGGTACGGCTGGAGACGTGCTCGACGCGCTCGAGCGCGCCGGCGACCTGCTCGCGTTGCGGCGTGACGGGAGACGGCTGGAGATCGAGGTCCGGCTCGACCGCGGCGGGCGCGCACAGGCGCTGGATGCGATCTCGGCCCTGTCCCAGGTCGAGGAGGCCCGCTGGCAGCACTGAGACTCGTGCTCTGCTCGCGGAACTCGCACAAGCTGGAGGAGCTGCGGGCGGCGCTTCCCGGCTGGACGGTCGAGCTGCTGGACGCGGACGGCTACCCACCCGAAGACGGAGACACCTACTACGCCAACGCCCGCGGGAAGGCGCTGTACGGCCGATCGATCGCGCCCGCGGAGGCGTGGGTCGTCGGCGAGGACTCGGGGATCGAGGTGGACGCGCTGGGCGGCGAGCCGGGCGTCCATTCGGCGCGCTGGGCCGACGAGGGCCGGCAGGACCTGGCCCTCCTGGAGCGGCTGGCGGGCAAGGCCGACCGCTACGCGCGCATGATCACCCACCTGGTCGCGATCGCTCCGGACGGACACGAGGTCGACGCGGTCGGCGTGCTCGAGGGCGAGGTCTCGACCGAGCCGCGTGGGACCGGCGGCTTCGGCTACGACCCGGTCTTCATCCCCGAGGGCGAGACCAGAACGGTCGCAGAGCTCGGCGACGGCTGGAAGCGGGCGAACTCCCATCGGGCACGAGCTGCGGCTGCGTTGCGGGCTGAGCTCGGCGCCAGTTGACCTCGGCGCCGAACACGATCACGTTCGCCATCAGGTACAGCCAGATCAGCAGCAGCAGCGGCCCGCCGATCACCTGGGCCGAGGGGTTGTGCTTCGAGACGCCGAGGAAGATCGGCAGCACCTGGAAGGTCGCCTCCAGCGCGACGGTTGCGACGATCGCGCCCGGGAGCACATCCTTCGTGCTCAGCGTCACGTTCGGCAGGTAGCGGTACGCGGAGACGAGGAAGACGAAGATCGCCACCGACGAGACGACCACGGACACGGTATGGGCGACCACCGTGTTCGCCAGGATCCCGGGCGCGAAACGGTCGAGCGTGTGCGCGCCGATGCCCCCGGCAAGGAGACCGATGAAGAGGATGACCAGGCTGGCGAGCATGAACAGCGTCGCGCGGGCCTTGCCGTGCAGGAACGGCCGGTTCGGCTGCTCGTAGACGATGTTGAACGCGGACTCGAGCACGCTGAACAGCGACAGCGACGACCAGAGCAGGAAGGCGCCGCCGATCAGGCCCAGGGACGTGGAGTGATGGCGGATCTTGTCCACGCCGCTGACGATGCTCGAGACCGAGGCGCTCGGAAAGATCTTCTTCAGCTCCTCGACGAAGTAGCTGGACTCGGTCGTCCGGCCGCCGAGCCCGAGCAACGCGAGCGCGAGAAAGGTCAACGGGACGAAGGAGAGCAGCGCGAAGTAGGCGATCATCGCCGCCAGGTGCGTTCCCCGGTCGGCGAAGAACTTCGAGAAGGTGGCGCGAATTTGCACTGTGTTAGCCTCTGGCGCCGATGGACGCCGCGCAAGCCCTCACTGATCTGACCGAGATCTCGTCGCAGATCGAGGCCGCGCTCGTCCTCGACGCGGACGGCTCGACCCTCGCGTCGACGCTCGACGAAAGCCGCGCGCCCGAGTTCGCCCAGGTCGTACAGGAGCTGGTCGCCGCGGTTCGCCGGGCAGCCGCGACCGGAGAGGGCGGCGAGCTCGCGCAGGCCGAGATCGCGACCGGCGACGGCAGCGTCTTCCTGGTTCGGGACGAACAGCGGACGATCGCCGCAACCACGGGCCCGGAGCCTACCGTCGGACTCGTCTTCTACGACCTGAAGAGTTGCCTGCGCAGCTTTGCCGAGGAGAAGCCCAAGCCGAAACCGCGTCCACGGAGGGCGAAGAAGGACGAGGAGGAGTCCGGTGCCTCGGCGTAAGGTCGTGACCGGGATCGTCCTCGTCGCGGGCTCGATTGCGGGCGCGGTCGCGTTCCGCCGGCGCTCCGCGAAGCGGCGCGACCGGGTCGACGTCTACTTCGAGGACGGTTCGATGGTCTCGCTCGGCGACGGCTCGCCGGAGGCGTCGACTGTGCTTCCGCTCGCCCGGCGCGCGGTGATGATGAGCACAGAGAGGGACAGGTCTGAAAGACCTGTCCCCGGTTCCGCTTCTTGAGCTTCGACGACACCGCGCTGCTCGCGGCGATGCGCGAGCATGCCTACCTGGAAGGGGATTTTCTCCTCCGATCGGGCAAGCGCTCGTCGTACTACCTCGACAAGTTCCGCTTCGAGACCCAGCCCGACCTGCTGGAGGCGCTTGGCGCCCGGCTGGCGGCCAAGATCGCCGAGGTCGATCCCGACGTACGGCGGATCGCCTGTCCGGTGGTGGGTGCGGTCACGCTCGCGGCCGCGGCGTCGCTTGCCTCGCGACTTCCCTTTCTGATCGTGAGGGACGAGGCGAAGGAGTATGGCACCGCGAATCGGATCGAGGGGGCGTTCGAGCCGGGGGAGCGCGTCGTCCTGGTCGAGGATGTCGTCACATCGGGCGGTGCAGCCGCGGATGCCGTCCGAGCGGTACGGCAAGCTGCACTCGAATGCCGCACGGCTATCTGCGTTATCGATCGGGAAGAGGGCGGTGTGGACTCCCTCGCGCGCCTCGGGGTGCGGCTGTATCCGCTGTTTCGGGCGGTCGACATTGCCCAGGCCCGGTAGGGTGCCGGAAAGCCGCATGGCTGAGCGGAATGTCGCGGAGTGGTAGGTTCCGCCCCGTGTTCCATCATGTCCAGAGGAGGAGGACCTAGGTGACCAAGCAAGACTTCGTCAATGCCGTCTCGGACCGCACCGGTCTCAGTCGCGGCGATGCAGGAAAGGCGGTCGAGGCCGTGCTCGACACGATCACGGACGTGCTGAAGCGGCGCGACTCGGTCAATTTCACCGGTTTCGGCAAGTTCGCCACGTCTGAGCGCAAGGCCCGGATGGGCGTCAACCCCCGGAACCCAGGTCAGAAGGTGCACATTCCGGCGGCGACCGTTCCCAAGTTCACCGCGGGGAGCGGGCTGAAGCAGGCCGTTCGGGGCTAGAACAAGCACCTCCTCCGAGTCGACCCGAGGGCTCTGTTGGCTCGAAGGGCCGTGCAGCGCTCGGCCCTTCGAGCCTCTACTCTGAACGGCGATGGAATCGGGTGCTGCGGTAGCGACCACGACCTTCGCCGACCGGCTGGCGAACGCGGTCTCCGAGCGGCGCAGCCAGTTGGTCGTGGGCCTCGACCCCCGCCTCGATCTCCTTCCGCTCGAGCTCCGCGGTGACGCCCACGTCGGCCGCCCTGCTGCGGCTGAGGCGACGGCGCGTTTCTGCTGCGGGATCATCGACGCGGTTGCTTCCTACTGCGTCGCGGTCAAGCCACAGCTCGCCTTCTTCGAAGCCCTTGGGGCCGACGGAATCGCTGCATTCGAGCGGGTATCTCGCTACGCCCGCTCCGCCGGACTGCTGGTGATCGTGGACGGCAAGCGGGGCGACATCGGCTCCACCGCTCGGGCGTACGCCGACGCGTATCTCGAGCCGCGCGCCGACGGCGCGCCGATCGCAGACGCCCTTACGGTCAACACGTACCTCGGCCGTGACTCGCTCGAGCCGTTCGTTGCCGCCTGCCGGCGCGGGGGCGGAGGGCTCTTCTGCCTGGTCAAGACGTCGAATGCGGGCTCGGTCGACGTGCAGGACCTCACGCTGTCCGATGGCCGTCCGCTCTGGCAGCAGGTTGCGCTGCTCGTCCACGAGCTCGGTGAGGAGCTCGTCGCCGACTGCGGCCTCTCCAATGTCGGCGCCGTCGTCGGCGCGACGTACCCGCGCGCGATCGCCGAGGCACGAAGGCTTCTGCCGCAGGCGATCCTGCTCCTGCCGGGAGTCGGTGCACAGGGCGCGACCCCGGCGGACATCGCCCGCGCTTTCACCAGCGGCCCCGCCAGCGCGCTCGTCGTCGCCTCGCGCTCCGTCCTGTACGCGTTCAGAGGCGGACACGACGACTGGCGGGCCGCCGCAGGAGCGGAAGCCGCCAGGCTGAATCACGAGGTGTGGGCCGTCTCGGGCTGGTAGACGTCAAATCTCGGACGCGTCGGCCGACGTGGCCGGGTCGCGCTGCGGGGCGGAGCACGTGGGCGCGCTACCTCGCGCCGGCCGTCTTCTTGCTCGCGGTTACCGGGATCGTGCTGGCGATCCGGCCGGTTCTTCGGTCCGACGGTTCCGCCGCCAAGTCCACCCCGACGGTTGCGAGGACACGTCCCGCGACGGTCGGACGGCCCAAGACGGCGAGACCGAAGCGCTGGTACGTGATTCAGAGCGGTGACACGCTCGGCGCCATTTCGTCGCAGCTGGGGACCACCGTCGCCGTGCTCCTTCGTCTGAACCCCGGCGTCGAGCCGACTGCGCTCAGGCCGGGGGAGCGGCTGCGGGTCCCGTAAAGCTACGCTGCCCGCCGTGAGAATCCGGCTGGCGATCCTCGCGGCCGTCCTCCTCTTCGCCGCCCCCTCGGCGCTCGCGGGCGTGCCGGAGGTCTCCGCCCGGGCCTATCTGGTTCAGAACGGCGTGACCGGCGAGGTCCTCGCGCAATACCAGGACCGCGAGCGTCTGCCGATGGCGAGCATCACAAAGCTGATGACGGTCCTCGTCGCGCTTCAACACGCGAGCCTGGACGACGTGGTCACGGTCAGCCGCCAGGCTGCTGCTGTCGGCGAGTCGTCGATCTACCTCCGGAAGGGCGACCAGCTGACCGTGCGCGAGCTGGTCGAGGCGGCGCTGATCCAGAGCGCGAACGACGCCGCCGTCGCGCTCGCGGAGTACGTCGGCGGGAGCCAGTCCGCGTTCGTGGCGATGATGAACGCGGAGGCGCAGCGGCTCGGGCTGAGCGACACCCATTTCGCCAACCCGGACGGGCTCGACGCCCCCGGCCACTACTCGAGCGCTCACGACGTCACCCGCCTCGCC
This sequence comes from Actinomycetota bacterium, assembly GCA_046732255.1. Classification (GTDB taxonomy): domain Bacteria; phylum Actinomycetota; class Thermoleophilia; order Gaiellales; family Gaiellaceae; genus DATBLE01. Next base: position 44,039 of record JBKPMR010000007.1, on the reverse strand, counting down.
CGGATCGCGATGAAGAACCGCGTGATCCGGGAGATCGTCGACGAGCAGACGGCTGAGATCTCCGGCGGCCGGACACTGTCGACCTGGAACGACCTGCTCGGCTCGTACCCGGGACTCTTCGGGGTCAAGACCGGGCACACGTCGGCCGCCGGCTGGTCGGAGGTCGCCGCCGCTCGCTCGCACGGAGTGACCGTGTACGCCACGATCCTCGGTAGTCCCGCCCGCGACACGCGCAACGCCGATCTCGCCGCGCTGTTGACCTGGGGCCTGACGCGGTACCGCACGGTGCACCCGATCACGGTCGGGCGGGTCTACGCGACCGCGCGTGCGCCGTACGGGAAGGACGCCCTCGCGTTGGTCGCCGCGCGTCCCACGAAGCGGATCGTCCGCGTCGACCGGCCGCTCGTCGAGCGCGTCGTCGTGCCGACGGTCGTCTCGCTGCCGGTCTCGAAGGGGCAGACGCTGGGCGAGGTGCGGGTGTACGCCGGACGGAAGGTGGTCGCGGCCAGCCCGCTCGTCGCCGAGCGCTCGATCGCGAAGCCGGGACTCTTCGGGCGGGTCGGTTGGTACACCGGCCGGACGCTGCACCACGTCGGAAACTGGTTCTCGTGAGCCCATGATCGTCACCGTCACCCTTAACGCCGCGATCGACCGCACGCTGAACGTGCCGAACTTCCAGCTCGGCCATCGCCACCGCGCCACCGACGGGCTGACGCTTGCCGGCGGGAAGGGGATCAACGTCGCCCGTGCGCTGAAACGGATGGAGGTTCCCGTCGTCGCGACCGGCCTCGCCGGTGGCCGGACCGGGACGCGGATCATCGAGGAGCTGACCGGCGAGGCGATCCTCAACGACTTCGTCCGGATCGCCGGCGAGTCGCGGACGTCGACGGCCGTCGTCGACCCGACGGGCGGTACGTACACGGAGATCAACGAGTGGGGGCCGCACGTCGACCCCGACGAGCTCCAGATGCTGCTCGACAAGCTCCACTACCTCTCGAATGGGGCCGACTTCGTCGTCGTGGCCGGGTCGCTCCCGCGCGGCGTCGACCAGGGGTTCTACGCCGAGCTCGTTCGCGAGCTCAGCCGGCGGCAGGTGCCGACAGTGCTCGACACCGAGGCCGAGCCGCTGCGCCACGGCCTCGAAGCCGAGCCGTTCCTCGTCTCGCCGAATCAGCGCGAGGCGGAGGCGCTCGTCGGCCAGGAGTTCTACGAGCGCCAGGATTTCGCTCTCGCCCTCGAGCACATCGCCGAGCTCGGCGCGCGGAACGTCCTGATCACGAACGAGAGCGGTTGCTTCGCCCGTGTCCGCGAAGGCCGGAAGACGCGCCGGTATCGGGCGACCGCGCCGCTGGTCGACGCTGTCTCGAGCGTCGGCAGCGGAGACGTGCTCCTCGCCGCGTACATTGCCTCCCTCGCCGCCGGGCGCTCTGCCGAGGAGGCGCTGACGGAGGCTGTCGCGGCCGGGGCGGCCTCGACCCTCGAGGTGGGTGCCGGCCGCTTCGACCCCAAGGAGGGGGCGCGGCTCCGCCCAGACGTCGAGGTGGGCGAACTGGAGCACGTCGGCGTCTAAACGGTCGCCGCGGCCTGCGGCCGCGCTCCTCGCTCGCGCGGGGGAAACAGCCGGTTTCCCCCGCGTGCCCCCTTCCCAAAGAACGCTCGCACCTCAGTGACCGTTGTGAGCCGCAGCCGCGCATGTCGGCCGCGGCGACGAAAATCCTCCTGCCGACTGCGACCAAGGAGGTCGGCCGGGGGCCACGGTAAGCTGTTCTCCTTGGAAGGGCTGGAGCTAGGACGGATCGAGGTCGAGCGGCTCCTTGCGCTCGAGGACAAGTTCGCCCTTGAGGGACTGGCCTTCGACGACGTCCTGCTGGTGCCGGCCTCCTCTGAGGTGCTCCCGAACGACGTCTCCACGCGGACGAAGCTGACGCGCGAGCTCGAGCTCGCGATCCCGGTCGTCTCGGCGGCGATGGACACCGTCACCGAGGCGCGGCTCGCGATCGCGCTCGCCCGCACCGGCGGCATCGGCATCGTCCACCGCAATCTCTCGATTGAGGATCAGGTCGCCGAGGTGGACAAGGTCAAGCGGTCCGAGGCCGGCATGATCGTCGAGCCGGTCACCCTCGCGCCCGAGGCCCGCGTCTCCGAGGCGCTCGCGCTGATGGCGCGCTACCGGATCTCCGGCGTCCCGATCACCGACGCCGACGGGATCCTCGTCGGGATCCTGACCAACCGCGACCTTCGCTTCGAGAACGATACGACGCGGCCGGTGAGCGACCTGATGACCAGCCGTGACCTGGTCACCGCCCCGGTCGGGACGACGCTCGAGGAAGCGGAGCGGATCCTCCACCGGAACAAGGTCGAGAAGCTCCCCGTCGTCGATGCCGACGGACGGCTGCGAGGCCTGATCACGGTGAAGGACATCTCGAAGCGGATCGAGTACCCGGACGCGACCAAAGACGGGCAGGGCCGCCTCCGCGTCGGCGCTGCGGTCGGCGTGGGGCCCGACGCCGTCGAGCGTGCCGAGGCGCTGGTCGCGGCCGGCGTCGACCTGCTCGTCCTCGACACCGCCCACGGGCACTCGACGGGCGTGCTGGAGATGGCGCGGCGGCTGCGCAGCCTCGACGTTCAGCTCGTCGCCGGCAACGTCTCGACCGCCGACGGCGCGGAGGCGCTCGTCGCCGCCGGCGTCGACGGGGTGAAGGTGGGGCAGGGTCCGGGCGCCGCGTGCACGACGAGAGTGGTCGCCGGCGTGGGCGTCCCGCAGGTGACGGCCGTCTACGACTGTGCCCGCGTCTGCGCGGCCGAGGGCGTGCCGGTGATCGCCGACGGCGGTATCCGCAACTCCGGTGACGTCGCGAAGGCGATCGCGGCCGGCGCCGACTGCGTGATGCTCGGCTCAGTGCTCGCCGGCACCGACGAGGCGCCGGGCGACGTGATTCTCGTACAGGGCGAGCGCTACAAGGAGTACCGCGGCATGGGCTCGCTCGGAGCGATGAAGGCGCGCTCGTTCTCGAAAGACCGGTATTTCCAGGGCGACGTCGAGGACGTCGACAAGCTCGTCCCGGAGGGAATCGAGGGGCGCGTCCCCTACAAGGGACCGGTCCAGGCCGTGCTGCACCAGCTCGTCGGCGGCCTGCGCCAGTCGATGGGCTACTGCGGCGCCGCGACGATCGAGGAGATGAAGGAGCGGACGCGCTTCGTGCGGATCTCGCCTGCCGGTCTGCAGGAGAGCCACCCGCACGACATGACGATCACCAAGGAGGCGCCCAACTATCGGCGCTGAGGTCGTTCGGCTACCCGCTCCGGAGCCCGCTGCGGAGGAGCGTACCGTGCTCGTCGTCGACCTCGGAGGTCAGTACTCCCAGCTGATCGCCCGGCGCGTGCGCGAGGCACGGGTTTACTCGGAACTGGTCGGTCACCGTTCGTCGGCGGTCGCGCTGCGTGCGCGGAACCCGGCCGCGCTGATCCTCAGCGGCGGCCCGGCCTCGGTCTACGCCGACGATGCCCCGAGCGTCGATCCCGGCATCTACGAGCTGGGCGTGCCGGTGCTCGGCATCTGCTACGGGATGCAGCTGATGGCGCAGGACCTCGGCGGCCGGGTTGAACGTACCGGGGTCTCCGAGTTCGGCAGGGCCGTGCTCCGCTTGCGCGGAGCACTAGGCGACAGCCTGCCCGAGGAACAGACGGGGTGGATGAGCCACCGCGATTCGGTCACTGCACCCCCGGAGGGTGCGACCGTGACGGGCGGCTCGGACTCGACGCCGATCGCCGCCTTCGAGGCGCCGGAGCGCGGCCTCTACGGCGTCCAGTTCCACCCGGAGGTCGTGCACACGCCGCACGGCCAGGAGATCCTGAAGAACTTCCTCTACGGCATCGCCGGCGCGCGCCCGACCTGGACGCCCGCGGCGGTGATCGAGGAGCAGGTCGAGCGGATCCGCGCACAGGTTGGGCACGAGCGTGTCGTCTGCGGACTCTCCGGCGGCGTCGACTCGGCCGTCGCCGCGCTGCTCGTGCACAAGGCGGTCGGCGACCAGCTCACCTGCGTCTTCGTCGACCACGGCCTGCTCCGCAAGGACGAGGCGGCGCAGGTGGTCGAGACGTTCGAGGGTCACTTCCACGTCCCGCTGGTGCACGTCGATGCCTCGACACGGTTCCTTGCCCGGCTCGAAGGCATCACCGAGCCGGAGGAGAAGCGCCGGATTGTCGGCGAGGAGTTCATCCGCGTCTTCGAGGCGGAGGCCGAGCGGCTCGGCCGCACGCCCTTCCTCGTCCAGGGGACGCTCTACTCGGACGTGATCGAGTCGGGTGGGACCGAGGGCGTCGCCGCCAAGATCAAGTCCCACCACAACGTCGGCGGGCTCCCGGACGACATGACGATGGAGCTTGTCGAGCCGCTGCGGTCGCTGTTCAAGGACGAGGTGCGGCGGGTGGGGGAGGAGCTGGGATTGCCCGAGGCGATGGTCTGGCGGCATCCGTTCCCCGGGCCGGGTCTCGCGATCCGGATCATCGGCGAGGTCACGCGCGAGCGGCTCGAGATCCTGCGCGAGGCCGACGCGATCCTGCTGGACGAGGTGCGCCGCGCTGGCCTCTACCGCGAGCTCTGGCAGTGCTTCGCGGTCCTGCCTGCGATCCGCTCGGTAGGAGTCCAGGGCGACGAGCGCACCTACGGCTATCCGATCGTCATCCGTGCGGTCACCTCGGAGGACGCGATGACCGCCGACTGGGCACGCTTGCCGTACGACCTCCTGGAGACGATCTCCAGCCGGATGACGAACGAGATCTCGGCCGTGAACCGCGTCGCGCTGGATCTCTCGTCAAAACCGCCCGCGACGATCGAGTGGGAGTAGTCGCGGGAATCCGGTAGCGTCCCGCGCGCATGGCCGACGCCCCCCAGAAGGTCAACACGCCCGATGGCCGCGAGTGGCTCGTCTCGATCGAGGGCCGCAAGCGATCGATGAAGGAGACGCGCGAGACGCCGTTCTTCTGGGCGCATGTCGTCGTCACCGCGATCATCGCGGGGGTGTTCATCTTTATCTTCCGCCACAACACGGGAATCTTGTGGATCCTGGTCGTCGCGACGTTCGTCATCTGGGCGGTCGGGTTCATCGGCGCCACCTTCGGGGTGATGATCCGGGCCGACACGCAGGGCCCGCCGCCGGAGCACCGTCTGTGGAAGGTCACGAAGCGGTCCGCCCGCAAGCAGGCTCAACAGGACGTGGCCGCGGCGGTCGGCCGCGGCGAGCTGACCGCCGAGCCGCCCCACACGCGCCTCGAAGAGATCTGACGCTCAGGCCGGTGGAGACGACGCCGGCTGAGCTCCGCCGTCCAGCCGCGCCACCGGATACCGGCCGCGCACCTCGTCCACGAACCCGGCCAATCGCTCCGCCAGGGCCGGGTCGTGGATCTCCAGGACGTTCTCGGCGTTCTGCTCGCCGGAGTGCGACAGGTTGAAGGAGCCGAGGAAGACGACGTCGTCCGCCACCGTCAGTTTCGCGTGCATGTAGTCGTGGACGGTTTCCGGGCCCCAGGGGGTCGATCGCTTGCCGGCGAACCGGCCGGACGCGACGATCTGCAGGAGTAGCGGTAGCTTCCACGAGGTGACGCCGGTCGGACCCCACTGCGCCTGCACCTCCTCGATCTGCGTCTGATCGAGCGCACCCGCTACGTCGACGTTTCCGTCCGCGATCACCTGCGCGAGCGTCGCCAGCACCGGTGCCGCGGTGAGCACGGGCGAGCAGATCCGGACGCGTCGCTTCGCCCGGCCGATCGCCTTCGCGATCCGGTGCGAGAGCGCGTCGCCGAAACCCGGACAGAACCAGGGCCGGATCTCGACGCCATCGACACGCACCGGCCGCGGCTCGACGGTGCCCGTGCCTTCGACGTTCCCGGACGCCCAGAGCTGCTCGAAGTCGAGCGTGAATGCGTGCGCGAGCTCGGGCGAATCGACGACTGCGATCACGTTCTCCTCGCGCGACCAGGAATCGTCGGTCCAGTTCGTCGACCCGGTCCACACCGAGCTGCGGTCGCGGACGACGAACTTGTGGTGCATCAGGTCGGGGATGCCCGCGATCGCCTTGGTCGGCACGGCCAGGCGCTCGACATCCTCGGGAGCCAGCTTCGGCGGCGGCGGCACCGGGATCGGCGCACGGTAGTCGGCGTTGTAGGCGACCCGCACGGCGACCCCTCGGCGGGCTGCCTCCTCGATCGTGTCGACGACCAGCTCCTCGAGACCCGGACCAAGCGCAAGGTCGTAGGCCGTGATGTCGAGGGACGTCCTCGCCGCGGCGAGAAACTCGTGCAGCTCGCGCCCGACCGTCACCGGCTCCTGCCCGCCGTCTGTCAGCGTGATGACGTTCATGATGTGGCCGTGGAGTTTGCCGATGTCCTGCGCCGCAGGAAGATGGTCCGGAGCTACACCGGCGAGCCCGTCGACCCGGAGGCGGTCGAGCGGATCGTGGCCCGCGGTCGGAAAGCTCCGAGCGGCGGCTTCTCCCAGGGCGTGCGGATGGTCGTCGTCACGGAGGAGGAGACGCGACACAAGGTCGCCGAGCTCGCGGACGAGCCGTACTACGTCGAGCGCGGGCTCGAGCCCTGGATCTCCCGCGCGCCGGTGCACATCGTCGTCGCGATGCGCGAGGACGACTACCACGACCGCTACCGGCGGCCGGACAAGCTGCAGGAGAACGGCAGCGAGATCGAGTGGCGTGTGCCGTGGTGGTGGGTCGACGCGGGCAAGTCGATCATGCTCCTGCTGCTCGCCGCAGTGGACGAGGGGCTGGGTGCCGGCCTCTTCGGGCTCGTCGGGGCCGCGAACGACGGCCTGCGCGACCTGCTCGGGATGCCGAGCGACTTCGAGATCGTCGGAGTCGTGACGATCGGCCACGCCGCGCCCGCGCCGCCGCAGGGATCGCGGGCGAAGTTTCCGTGGAAGCCGCTCGAGGAGGTCGTGCGCTGGGAGCACTGGTAGCCGAGCTCGCGGCGGCGAGGATCGGCGACACGTACAACCAGTACTGCCGTTCTCGTCTGCGGCGAGAGCGGCTGGAGCGCTACCTCGTCGAACGCAGCAGCGCCTCGATCGTCCTCGTCGGCGAGGCGGCCGGCCATCGCGGCGCCCGGGTCAGCGGGATCCCATTCACGTCGGAGCGGCAGCTGACCGGGGACGGCCCGGCGGAGGCAACCGCGACGATCGTCCACCGCACGCTTGCCGAGCTCGGAATCGAAGGAGACGTGCTGCTGTGGAACGTCGTCCCGACGCATCCACACGAGCCCGGCCGGCCGTACACGAATCGGCGGCCGTCGCGCGTCGAGGTGCAGGCTTCCTCTCGGTTCCTCGAAGCGGTCGCGCGCGGCCGCCGCGTCGTCGCGGTCGGACGGATCGCCCAGGAGGTGACGGGCGCGCCGTACGTCCGCCACCCGTCGCACGGCGGGGCCGGGCTCTTTCGGCGCGATCTCGAGGCGCTGCTGCTACGATTTCCGGCCGGCGCACGGTGGTGCGCCGCTTTTCCGTGAGCATGCAAAAAACTTGGAACGCAAAGCCGGGCGAGGTCGCCCGCCGTTGGTACGTCGTCGACGCCGAGGGGCAGACGCTCGGCCGTCTCGCCACGCGCATCGCCGACACCCTCCGCGGCAAGGGCAAGCCCGAGTACACGCCGCACGTCGACACCGGCGACTTCGTCGTCGTCGTCAATGCGGAGAAGATCCAGGTGACCGGCAACAAGCTCGACCAGAAGCTCTACCGCCGCCATTCCGGCTATCCCGGCGGACTGCGCACCAGGACGCTTCGTGAACAGCTGGAGCGCCGGCCGACCGAGGTGATCCGCAAGGCCGTGAAGGGAATGCTTCCGCGCAACAAGCTCGCGAGTGCGCAGATCAACAAGCTGAAGATCTACGCGGGGCCAGAGCACCCGCATGCCGCGCAGGGCCCCGAACCGCTGGAGACCGGCAGATGAGCGAGCTCGCCACCTACCGCGGCACCGGGAAGCGCAAGACATCGGTCGCGCGCGTGATCCTTCGCCCCGGGGACGGGTCGACCTGGTTCAACGGCCGGACGCTCGAGGACTACTTTCCGCGCCTGGCCCACCGTAACCAGGTGCTCGCCCCGCTTCGGGTCACCGACCTCGAGGGGACGTACGACCTCCGCGTGCGTGTGCACGGCGGCGGGCCGTCCGGCCAGGCGGGTGCAGTTCGCCACGGCATCGCCCGTGCCCTGGTCGAGGCGGATCCCGAGCTCCGGACGGTGCTGAAGCGCGAGGGCTTCCTCGCCCGCGACTCGCGGATCGTCGAGCGCAAGAAGGCCGGTCTCCACAAGGCCCGCAAGGCGCCCCAATTCAGCAAGCGTTAGCCTCCGCCGCCATGGCGCGACGCTACTTCGGCACCGACGGTGTCAGAGGGATCGTCGGCGAGGACCTGACGCCGCAGCTGGTCGAGCGGCTCGGCCGCGCCGCCACGCTCTGGGCCGGGGGCGGGGCGGTCCTGATCGGCCGCGACACCCGCGCAACCGGGCCCGAGCTCGAGCGGGCGTTCGCGAGCGGCGTCGCTTCCGCCGGCGGGCACGCGGTCCTCGCCGGCGTCCTCCCGTCGCCCGCGGTCGCGCTGCTGGCGCTCGATCTCGGCGCCGTCGTCTCCGCGTCGCACAATCCGCCCGAGTACAACGGGATCAAGTTCTTCGCGAAGGACGGCAGCAAGCTCGCCGACGCCGACGAGGAAGAGATCGAGGCGCTGCTCGAGGCCGCTCCGAGACACCCCGAACACGGCCAGATCGACAACCTCGAGGTCGCGGTCGAGAGCTACCGAGACCATATTCTCGACCGCTTCGGAACCGACCTCGGCGGCCTCCGGATCGGCGTCGACTGCGCCAACGGCGCGTACTCGTCGATCGCGCCGAAGGCGTTCGAGGATCTCGGTGCGGAGGTGGTGGCGGTCGGCGTTCACCCCGATGGGACGAACATCAACGTCGGCTGCGGCGCCACCGACCTGCGAACGCTCCGGCGGCTGGTCGTGGAAGAAGGGCTCGATCTCGGTGTCGCCTTCGACGGCGACGGCGACCGCATGCTCGCCGTCGACGCGGGCGGCGAAGCGCTTGACGGCGACCAGATCGTCGCCGTGCTCGCCCTCGAACTGGGGGTCGACATGGTGGCCGTCACCACGATGACGAACCTCGGGTTCCATCGACTGATGATCGAGCGGGGTATTCGCGTCGTGACGACGGACGTCGGCGACCGTTACGTCCTGGAGGCGCTCAAGCGGGAGGGCGGGGTCCTGGGCGGCGAGGAGTCGGGGCACATCGTCTACCTCGACGGCCACGTGACCGGGGACGGCCTCGCGGCGGCCCTGTTGCTGTGCGGCGCGCTGCACGGCCGGCCCCTCGCCGAGGTTGCGGCCGTCATGCACCGCTACCCGCAGGCGAAGGAGAACGTCCGCGTCGCGCGCCGGGAGCTCAGTGACGACCTGCGACACGAGGTCGACCAGGTCAACCGGCAGCTGGCCGGCCGCGGTCGGGTGCTGGTGCGGTCTTCCGGCACCGAGCCGATGATCCGCGTCCTCGCCGAGGCCGAGACCGAGGAGGACGCGGCAGGGCTCTGTGCTAGCATCACCGCGCTCGTGCAGCAAGAGCTCGGCTGATCGTCCCGACGCCGGGGCGGCGACAAGCCGGGCTTTTCGCATTGGTTGGGGTTTTCCAGGCATTTCACCGATACTTGGAGAGGAGCCAACGTGTGCGGGATCATCGGATATGTCGGAGAACGGACGTGTAAGCCGCTTCTCCTCCAGGGCTTGGAGCGGCTCGAGTACCGGGGGTACGACTCGGCCGGGCTGGCCCTGCTCGAGCCGAGCGGGCTCGACTACGTCCGGGCCGTCGGCAACCTCCAGAAGCTGAAGCGGGCCGCAGAATCGCTCCGGTCGACGGCGACCACTGGAGTCGGCCACACTCGCTGGGCCACGCACGGTCAGGTGTCGCTCGAGAACGCGCATCCGCTCACCGGCTGCGAGGACGGAGCGATCTCGATCGTTCTCAACGGAATCGTCGAGAACTACCGGGAGCTGCGCGACTCGCTGATCCAGGACGGACACGCCTTCTCGTCCGAGACGGACGCTGAAGTCGTCTCACACCTGATCGAGCGCTACTACAACGGCGACGTCGTCGCCGCCTTCCGTACGGCCTACGAGCAGCTCGAGGGCCACTTCTCGATCGTGGCGATCCACCGCGACCACCCCGGCACGCTGGTCGGCGCGCGGCGCCAGACTCCGCTCGTCGTCGGCGTCGGCGAGGGCGAGATGTTCCTCGCCTCCTCGATCGCCGCCTTTCTGCCCGAGACGCGCCGCGTCCAGTTCATCGACGACGACCAGATCGTCGAGCTCCGGCCAGACGGGGCGATCTTCCACGCCGTCGACGGCGACCTCGTCCGGCCGGAGGTGACCGAGATCGACTGGGACGACGAGAGCGCCGAGAAGCAGGGATTCGAGACGTTCATGCTCAAGGAGATCTACGAGCAGCCGACCGCCGTGCGCGAGACGATCGGCGACCGCGTCCGCGGCCACCAGCTGATGCTCGAGGACCTGGGCCTGACGGAGCTCGAGATCCAGAACCTCCGCCGGATCGTGATCGTCGCCTGCGGCACGGCGTACCACGCCGGCGTCGTCGGGCGGTACATCGTCGAGGAATGGGCGCGCCTGCCGGTCGAGCCCGACATCGCCAGCGAGTGGATCTACCGAAACCCGGTGCTGACGAAGGACACGCTCGTGATCGGCATCTCGCAGTCGGGGGAGACGCGCGACACGGTCAACGCGATGAAGCTCGCCCGCGAGCACGGCGCGCGCACCCTTGCGATCACGAACCTGATGGGCACCCAGATCACGAGGGAGGCAGAGGCCGTGCTCTACACGCGTTGCGGCCTCGAGATCGGCGTCGCGGCATCGAAGACGTTCACCGCGCAGGTCGCCCTGCTCTCGCTGCTCGCGCTCAAGCTCGCCGAGGTGCGGCGCACGCTGCCCCAGGGGCAGATCGACTACATCCTCGACCGGCTGCACGAGCTCCCGAACAAGATCGCCGACTTTCTCGCCGGCGACCATCCGATCGACGAGATCGCACAGCGGTACTACGACCGGCCGTTCTTCCTCTACCTCGGCCGGCACATCGGCCTGCCCGTCGCGCTCGAGGGCGCGCTCAAGCTCAAGGAAATTTCGTACATCCCGACCGACGCCTACTCGGCCGGCGAGATGAAGCACGGGCCGATCGCCCTTCTGGAGCCGGGGACGCCGGTGGTCGTGGTCGCGACCGACATCCACGTCTACGACAAGATCGTCTCCAACATCCAGGAGACGCGGGCCCGCGGCGCCAAGGTGATCGCGATCGCGACCGACGGCAACGAGGACATCCAGCACCACGCGGACGACGTGATCTTCGTCCCGAAGACGCCGAACTTCCTCCAGGCGGCGCTCGCCGTCGTTCCGCTCCAGCTGCTCGCGTACCGGATCGCCCGCCTCCGCGGTCTGAACGTGGATCAGCCGCGCAATCTCGCCAAGACGGTCACGGTCGAGTAGCGACCCGCGTCGACGCGGCGTCCGAGGTTCAAGTGGTTTTCGTTGCCGCGACCGACATGCGCGGGCGCGGCCGAGCACGGCCTGCCGCGAGAACGGGGTTCTAGGGAAGGGGGCTCACGGGGGAAACCGGCGGTTTCCCCCGTGCGAGCGAGCCGGCGGCGAAGCCGCCGCGAGCGTTAGAGCGCTCGGACGAGCACGGTCCGGTCGACCCGGTTTCCGTTCGCGTCGTTGGCGGCGATCGTGATGTAGTAGTTGTGGTTCTTCACCGCCTTGAACGGCGCGCGGAACGAGATCCAGCCGTCCGGTCCGATCACGGAGGTCGGCTGCGCGGTCTTGATTACCTTCCCATTGTCGTAGACGGCGATCGTCATGCCGACCTTCGCGCCTGTGCCGGAGCGCGACCACAGCTCGAGCGCTGCGTACTTCACGAGCGGCTGGTCTGTACCGGCCTTGACGAACATTTGCGGGTCGCGCCCGTCGTACTGTTCCGCCAGGCTCCTGAACGCCGCGAAGGCGGGTTTCTTCGTGCCGTCGCGCTCCACCAACCCGCTCTGCCAGGCGCTCGTCGGATCGTCGCGCAGGATGAACCAGATGAAGACGGAGACGTTCGGCTCGTTCGCAACGAAGCGCAGCGCCGTGCGCAGGTAGGCTGACTGCTGCGCGTAGCTGACGCCCTTCGACTCCTCGGGCTTCGTCTCGTGCCCGTACTCGGTCACCCACATCGTTACGCGGCGCTTGAACCACTTGCCGAGCTGGTGCTCGAACCGGGGGAGGTTCGCCAGCGTCACGTTCGGCCAGCGGGTGTTCGCGAGCGGCCGCCCGTTGATCGACGTCGGGTACGGGTGATGCGACCAGGCGTCGAACCTGAGCGCCGGGCGCTGCTTCGACAGCAGCTCGGCGAACTTGCCCGGGGACTCGGTCTCTTGCGTGCCCGCTCTTCCGAGGAAGCGGTCGCGGCCGCGTGCCGACGTCTCGCCGACCCCGACGAGTGAGCGTGAGTTCCCCGCCTTGATGCCCGCGTACGCGGCCCGGAACAGCTTGGCGTAGATCGCGGGCGCAGCCGGCTTCCCCTTGCTGGTGTACTGCGGGGACAGGAACTGGCCGAGGTTGGACTCGTTCCAGACCGTGAAGTAGCGGACGAAGGGGTAGCCCTGGAAGCGACCCGAGTAGCGGGACGCGAGGGCCTTGGCGAAGTTCTGCAAGGTCGAGTAGTTGGTCGGCGCGTAGTTCTGCCCCTTGCCGCCGTTCGCCCACGCGGGCGTCCCCCAGATCGTCAGCATGACCTCCATGCCGTGCAGGCCGGCGTTCCGGACGAACTCGTCCAGATCGTCGAAGCGGTAGGCGGGATCGAAGGGGTTGGCGCCGTTTGCGGGCCTCGTCTGCGCGATCCTCGACCAGTAGACCGTCGTCCTGACGATGCCGGCGTGTGCCTGCTCGGAAAGGTCGAAGACGTTCAGGCGGTCGTCTCGCCAGCGCAGGCTCGGGTCGTCCTGGAATCCGATCAACATCCGCGGCTGCGCGGATGCGCTGACCGGGAACAGGACGGCCGTTACGCACGCAGCGGCAAGGAGGAACAAACGCAGACGCATTGGGCTGATGCTCCCTTCGGGTCGGGGTCGAGACAGACTAGCGACGCCTTTCCCGGAAACGGCCGGTTCTTACTCATTTCTTACGGAACCGGGGACAGGTCTGTCAGACCTGTCCCTCTCCGTGCTCATCGTCTGCCTGTCCCTCTCCGTGCTCATCATCTCGGTGGCCGCCGCAGGCGCTTGGTCTCCGATCGGCGCCGCTTCTGATCGAGCCGCCGCTCCCGCGAGGCAGCCGTCGGCGCGGTCGGTCGTCGCTTCCGCGGCACCGCGAGCGCCGCGCGCAGAGCCACGACCAGCCGTTCCACGGCCAGCTCGCGGTTCCTCCACTGGCTGCGCTCGTCCTGCGCGACTGCGCGGATCACCGGTCCCGCCTTGGCGATCACGCGGCGCTTCTGTGCGTCCGTCAACGCCGACGAGGCCTCGACGTCGAAGACCGCCTCAACGCGGCTCTCGGTCCGCTGGGCGTGCTGTCCGCCCGGGCCGCTGGAGCGCGAGAACCGCAGCTCGATCTCGTCCGCGGGCAGGCTCACCGAGCGGGTGACGCTAAAGCCGGTCGCGGCGGTGTTGTCTTCGCGCGGCCGGTGCCCTCGATCGTGTGGCGAAGCCACGCGGTGAGAATAGACTCGCCGGGCATGGCGGCCATTCTGCTCGACGTCGAGGGAGTGCTCCACGTCTCGGGGGAACCGCTGCCCGGCGCGCGGGAGGCGGTTGCCGAGCTGCGGCGGGCCGGGCACCGGCTGCGCTTCGTGACGAACAACACGACGCGATCGCGACGAGCACTCGCAGACGAGCTGCGGCAGATCGGGATCGAGCTCGACGACTCGGAGCTCCAGACGACGGCTGCTGCCGCCGCCCACGCGCTCGCCGGCCGGCGCGTGCTCGCGCTCGTGATGGCTGCGCTCGTCTCCGATCTGGACGCGATCGACCTCGTCGGCGACGGCGCGGAGGCCGTCCTGCTCGGCGGCGCGGACGAGACCGACGAGACGGGGCGGGTGTTCAGCTACATGAACCTCGCCCGGGCGTTCGCCGAGCTCGAGCTCGGTGCGGATCTCTACTGCCTGCACAAGAACCGCTGGTGGCAGACGTCGCGGGGCCCCCTCCTCGACTCGGGCGCTTTCGTCGCCGGGCTGGAGTACGCCTCCGGGGTGGAGGCGACCGTCCTCGGGAAGCCCAGCCCGGCCTACTTCGAGGCGGCGCTCGAGGCGCTCGACGCCGAGCCCGAGCTGACCTGGATGGTCGGCGACGACCTCGACTCGGACATCTCCGGGGCGCAGCGCTACGGCCTCCGCACGGTCCTCGTCCGCACCGGCAAGTTCCGTCCGGACGACCTCGACCGGTCGACGATCGTCCCGGACGCGGTGGTCAGCTCGATCGCGTTCCTGCCGGAGTGGGTGGAGCGCTCGCTGTGACGTCGCTCGGCTTCGCCTCGCTCCCGTGGGGGAAACCATGTTTCCCCCACGGACCCCCTTCTTCTAGAGGCCGATTCTCATGGGGGAACCTCCCGGTTCCGCTCGGGCTGGAAGCGTCACCGGCCAAGCCGGCGACGCCCGGCGAAGAAGCACCGGGCCCCCTCCCCCGTCATCGGCCAGGATGCGGCCGATGACCGTCGGTGTCGACCTGATCGAGATCGCGCGCATCCGGCGTGCGCTCGACCGGTACCCGTCGTTCCGCCAGCGGTGCTTCACCGAGGCCGAGCGCGCGTACTGCGAGTCGCGACCGAACCCGGCGCAACACTACGCCGCCCGCTTCGCCGGGAAGGAGGCGGTCGGGAAGGCGATCGGGTTCGGTGTCGCGCGCGCGTTTGCGTGGCGCGACGTCGAGATCGCCGGCCGGCCGAAGCCGGAGGTGTACCTCTCGGGACGGGTGGCCGCCTGGGCCGAGCGGGTCGGGGCGGGAAGCCTCGACCTCTCGATGACGCACTCGCGCGACCTCGCCGCCGCCGTGTGCGTGGCCGGCCGGTAGGAGCGTCGGTGCCTGACTTCAGTCTGGCTCCGACTCCGTTTCTCCAGTCGCTGTACACGGCCGAGGAGATGCGGGGTGCCGAGGCGGGGCACGACGTCCCGGCGATGATGGAGCGGGCCGGTCGAGCCGTCGCCGAGGAGGCGCTGCGCCGATATCCGGACGCGCGCTCGTTCGGCGCCGTCTGCGGCGGCGGGGCCAACGGCGGCGACGGGCGGATCGCGCTCGAGGTCCTCCGGGCCGCCGGCCGCCGGGCGGACGAGGGGACGGAGGCGGACGTGCTGATCGACGCGCTGTTCGGCACCGGCTTCAAAGGCGAGCCACGCGCGGAGGCGGCGCGGCTGATCGACGAGGTCAACGGCGCCGGTGTCCCCGTGGTCGCCGTCGACCTCCCGTCCGGCGTCGATGCCGACACGGGCGAGATCGCCGGCGCGGCCGTCCGGGCGGACGTGACCGTGACGATGCACGGCCGCAAGGTCGGGCTCGAGGTCGCGCCGGGCCGCTTCAACGCCGGCGATGTGGTCGTCGCCGAGATCGGGCTCGACCACCGCGAAACGGCCCACCGGCTGGTCACCCGGGAGGTGCTCTCGCTGGTCCCGCGGAAGCGCCCCTCCGACACGAAGTACACGGCCGGGGCGCTGCTCGTGGTCGGCGGTGCTCCGGGTATGACCGGCGCGGTCAGCCTGACCGCGACCGCAGCCTTCCGCGCAGACGCGGGTTACGTCACCGTGTGCGCGCCCGCCGAGTCGCTGCCGATACTCGAGGGCCGTCTCGTCGAGGCGGTGAAGCGGCCGCTGGAGGAGGCACAGGACGCGGTCGCGAAGCACGATGCGCTCGCGATCGGGCCCGGCCTCGGCAGGTCGGACGAGATCCAGTCGCTCGTCCGCCGGCTGCTCGAGGAGTCCGACCTGCCGGCGGTCGTCGACGCAGACGCCCTCTACGGCCTCGAGCCGTTCGAACGGTCGGCGCCGACGGTGCTGACGCCCCACGAGGGCGAGCTCGGCGGGCTCCTGGGTCGGGATTCCGCCTGGGTGGCCGCCCACCGGCTGGCGGCGGTGACCGAGGCGGTCGAGCGGTTCGGCTGCGCCTGCCTCCTGAAAGGCGCGGACGCGCTGATCGCCGCCCCGGGCAACGGCGTGCTGGTGGCCGCTCTGGGCCCACCGTCGCTCGCGACCGCCGGCACGGGCGACGTCCTCACCGGCGTGATCGGCGCCTTCCTGGCCAAGGGGATGGAGGCGCGGCTGGCGGCGGCGGCTGCTGCCGTCGCCTGCGACGTCGCCGCCCGGCTCGGGCCGTCGCGGGGGCTGGTCGCGTCGGACGTGGTCGCGCTCCTTCCGGCCGCGCTGGAGTAACCGCCGGATGGCTCGTTCGGAGATCACGATCGACCTCGGGGCCGTGCGCCGGAACGCCCGCGTGCTCCGCGACGCGCTCGACGGCGCGGAGCTCTGGGCGGTGGTCAAGGCCGACGGATACGGTCACGGCGCGCTCGACGTCGGGCGCGCGGCACTGGCCGCAGGCGCGACTGCACTTTGCACCGCCACCGTCGCCGAGTCGTTACCGCTCCGGGCGGCGTTCCCGGACGCCCGCCTGGTCGTGCTCAGTCCGACCCCCGAGGACGAGCTTGCGGTCGCGCGGGAATCCAAGCTGGAGCTCGTCGTCTCCGACGATCGACCCTTGCCGGAGGGGGTACCGGTCCACCTGAAGCTCGACACCGGCATGGGCCGCTGGGGCCTCTCCGAGCTGCCGAAGCCGCAGACCGAGGTCGTCGGGCTCATGTCGCACCTCGCCACCGCAGACTGCGACCCGGCCTTCGCGGAACGGCAGATCGAGCGCTTTCGCGCAGCGACCGCTCTGTACTCGGGCTACACGCGGCACATCGCGAACAGCGCCGCCACTCTCCGGATGCCGTCCGCGCGGTTCGACGCCGCGCGCTGCGGAATCGCCCTGTACGGGCTCTCGCCCTTCGGCGGCGATCCGGCCGACGACGGACTGGAACCCGCGCTTTCCTGGCGGAGCGAGCTCGCGCAGGTCAAGCGCCTCGAGGGCGGAGAGAGTACGGGCTACGGACGCCGGTATGTCGCCGAGCGCGCGACCTGGATCGGGCTCGTCCCCGTCGGATACGGGGACGGCTTCAGGCGCGACCTGACTGGCGCGCGCGTCCGTATCGGGGATGAGCTGCGACCGGTCGTCGGGACGGTCTCGATGGACTCGTTCGCCGTCGAGCTTGCCGAGCCGCTTCCCGTCGGCACGCCCGTGACGCTGATCGGGGACGGCGTCCTCGCCGACGACCACGCCCGCGTCGCCGGGACGATCGGCTACGAGCTCGTCTGCGGCATCGAGGCCGGACCGCCGCGCGCCCGTCGGAGCGTGGTCGGTGCTTAGCCTCGACGTCATCAAGGAGGTCTTCGACGGCGAGGAGGCCTGGGTCGTGGGCGGGGCCGTGCGTGACGAGCTGCTCGGCCGGCCGGCGTACGATCTGGACGTCTCCTGCCGGGACCCGGAGCGCGCGGCGAGGGCGCTGCGGGCACGCACGGGCGACGCCGTGTTCCCGCTCAACGAGCGCTTTGGCGCCTGGCGTGTGGTACTCAAACGAACCGGGGACAGGTCTGCAAGACCTGTCCGTCACTGTGCTCATCAATGCCGGACAGTCGACTTCTCGCCTCTCCGGGGAGACACGATCGAGACGGATCTCGCCGAGCGCGACTTCACCGCCAACGCAATCGCGCTGCCGGTTGCCGGAGGGGTTTACGTCGACCCGTTCGCCGGCCGGGCCGATGTCGAGCGCCGCCTGCTGCGTCTCGTCTCCGACCGGGCGTTCGACGACGACCCGCTCCGGCTCCTGCGCGGCGTCCGGCTCGAGGAAGAGCTCGGGTTCCGCCTCGATCCGGTCGCAGAGGCGCTCACGCGAGCGAAGGCGGAGCTGGTCACGCGCGTCGCCGGCGAGCGCATCCTCGACGAGCTGCGGCGGCTCGGACCAGCAGGTATCGAGCGCCTGGCCGAGCTCGGCCTGCTCGAGCCGCTGGGCGGCCGGGTCGACCATCGGCTCCGCGCCTTCGACTCGCCATGGTTCAGGCTGACGGTCACGTTCGGCGAGAACCTGCGGCGGTTGCCCATCCCCGGCGACTTGCGCCGTTTCGTGGGCGTTCTGCTCCGCGCCGAGCCGCCGGCGGACGACTCGCCACGCGCGATCCACCGCTTCCGCCGGGCGACCGAGCCGTATGCGCTCGAGGCGCTGGCCTTCCTCGGAGCGTCCAATCTCGCAGGCGCGGTCGAGCACGCCCGGGCGACCGAGCCGGCCGAGCCGCTCCTGCGCGGCGACGAGCTCGGCATTGCGCCCGGCCCGGAGGTCGGCAGGCTGCTCGAGCTGATCGCCGAAGAGCGCGCGGCAGGCACGATCACGACGAAGGAGGAGGCGCTGGAGCTTGTCCGACGATCGCTGGAGTAGGACCGCTGTCCGACTCGGTGAGCTGGAAGAGAGTCGCCGCGAGGCGTTCAGGGAGGCCGTGCGCGACTTCGTCCAGCCGCAGGGCGACGAGCACGTGCTCGACCTCGGGACCGGGACCGGCGCCCTCGCATTTGCGCTGGCGCCCTTCGTCGCGGACGTCCTCGGCGTCGACAACGCGCCGGCGTTGCTCGAGGAGGGCCGCCGGCGCGGCGGGCCGTTCCCGAACGTCAGCTTCCTCGAGGGGGACGCGACCAAGCTCGATCTCCCACCGGGCACGTTCGACCTCGCCGGATGCTCGCGCGTGCTCCACCACGTCCACCGGCCCGAGATGGTCGTCGCCTCGCTCGCGCACGCCGTTCGGTTCGGCGGCAACGTGCTCGTGATCGACCAGATCGCGTCGGCCGACCCGTTGGTGGCCGTACAGATCGACCAGTTCGAGCGCGCCCGTGACCCGGAGCACCAGCGGCTGCTGCCCGACATCGACCACCGGGCCCTCCTCGAGGCCAACGGGCTGGTGGTCCTCCGGACGGCTTTCAAGGAGGAGCAGCGAAACCTGACCTGGTACCTCGATCTCGCCGACTGCCAGGGCGAGGCCCGCGACCGCGCGGAGGCACTCGCCCCGTCGTCCCCGACGGCGACCGTCGGCTGGTACCTGGCGGTCAAGCCGCGGGCAGCTGCATAGACTCACGCGCGTGGGCAGGAACTCGCTCCTCCCCCGACTCGCCGACCTCGCGGTCACGCTCGGCGCCAACGTCCAGCCCGGACAGATCGTCACCATCGCCGCCGACCACGGCCAGTTCGAGCTCGCGCGGGCGATCGCGGATAGGTCGTACCGGCGGGGGGCGGTGTTCGTCGACGTTCAGTACTTCGACCCGTACGTGAAGAGAGCCCGCATTGCGCACGCGCCGACGAACACGCTCGACTTCGTGCCGTCCTGGTACAGCTACCGGATGCACGCGCTCGGAACCGAGCGCGCCGCCCGCATCTCCCTTTCCGGCCCGACGACGGCGGGCCTGCTCGACGACCTCGACCAGGACCGGTCGGGCCGCGACCAGCTCCCCTTCGTGAAGGAGATCCTGGACGTGATCTCGGAGCGGACGACCAACTGGACGGTGATCCCGTGCCCGACACTGCCGTGGGCTCAACTCGCTCACGCCGACCTCCCGCCGGAGCAGGCGCTCGAGCGCCTCTGGGAGGAGATCGCCCACGTCTGCAGGCTCGACGAGCCCGACCCGCTCGCGGCCTGGGACGAGCGGGCAGACGCGCTTGCGGAGGCGGCCGCCCGGCTGAACGAGAGGCGCTTCGACGCGCTCCACTTCGAAGGGCCTGGGACCGATCTGACGATCGGGCTGCTCCCGACCTCCACGTTCCACGCCGCTCGCGATGTGACCGTCGACGGGATCGAGCACCTCGCCAACCTGCCGACGGAAGAGGTCTACGCGACTCCGGACCCGGAGCGCGCCGACGGCCACGTCCGTTCGACCAAGCCGCTCGTGCTCGGCGACGGCACGATCATCCGCGGCCTCCGGGTGCGATTCGAAGGCGGACGCGCCGTGCAGATCGACGCCGAGCAGGGCGCCGCGGTGATGCGCGGGCGGGCGGCCTTCGACGAGGGTGCCTGCCGGCTCGGCGAGGTCGCACTGGTCGACCGTGAGGGCCGCGTCGGCCGGCTCGGCACCGTCTTCTACGACACGCTGCTCGACGAGAACGCCGCCAGTCACATCGCACTCGGCGACGGTTCTCCCGAGGGGCTGTCGGAGGAGGACCGCCGCCGCCGGAACCGCAGCTCGATCCACATCGACTTCATGATCGGCAGCGACGAGGTCGCCGTCACGGGGATTACGCGCGAGGGGGAGCGGGTTTCGGTTCTGCGCGGCGGCTCGTGGCAGCTTTAGGGACTGTCCCGAACTTCGGGACAGTCCCTAGCGGCCGCTGAACCAGGTCAGGCCCCGGGAGAACAGGCTCGGCGCGGAGCCCTGGAGCACCGCCATGCTCCGGAACCACCAGGGGACGAAGGTCTCCCGCTTGTCGTGGGCGACCGAGTGGACGATCGTCCGGGCGATCCGCTCGGCGTCGATCACCGTCCACCCGAGCGCCTTCGGAAGAACGCTCGGCTCGGGGAAGCCGGCCGTCGGCGCGAACCCGGGCAGCACCGTGTGGACGCGGATCCCGCGCGGCCGCAGCTGCGCTGCGACTGCGCGCGAGAAGGCGAGCTGCGCGTGCTTCGAGGCTGCATACGGGCCGGACTGTGGCAGGACGACCGTTCCGGCGACCGAGACGACGTTGACGACGTCGGCGGGGGCGGATGCCTCCAGTGTCGGCAGGAACGCCCGCAGACACCAGATCCCGCCGAAGTAGTTGACGCGCATCACCGTCTCGATGCGTTCGGGGTCGCCGTCGACGAAGTCCGCCCGGCCGGGAACGCCCGCGTTGTTGACGAGCAGCTTGATCCGCGGGTGGCGGGCGACGACCCGCTCGGCGAGGGCGCTGACAGCCGCCCGATCGCCGACGTCGCAGATCTCAGACTCGGCGCCGAGCTCCTCCGCGACTGCCCGCAGCCGTTCCTCTCCGCGCGCCACGAGCACGCAGTGCCACCCGTCCGCGCTGAGCAGACGGGCGACCTCGGCGCCGATCCCGCTCGACCCACCGGTGATGACGGCGACGCGCTTCTCCATCCGAACAGACGCTACTTCTTCCTGACGTAGACTCGCGGCCGTGGCGGAATTCGCCGGCAAGCGCGGGCTCGTTCTCGGCGTGGCCAACAAACGGTCGATCGCGTGGGCGATCGCACGCACGCTGGCGGACGGCGGTGCCCAGCTCGCCTTCACGTACCAGGGCGAGCGGATCGAGTCCGGCGTGCGGGAGCTGGCCGGGTCGGTCGAAAGTCCGCTGATCACCGAGTGCGACGTCCGCTCCGACGACGACATTGCGCGCGTCTTCGCGGAGGTCGGGGAGACCTTCGGCGGAAGCCTCGACCTCCTCGTCCACTCCGTCGCCTTCGCTGCCGCCGAGGACCTCGAGGGCCGGTTCACCGACACGCCGCGGGACCGGTTCTGGATGGCGGTCGACATCTCTGCGTATTCGCTCGTCGCGTGTGCCAGGGCGGCCGAGCCCCTGATGGAGGCGGCAGGCGGCGGGTCGATCCTGACGATGACCTACCTGGGCGGCGAGCGTGCCGTGCCTCACTACAACGTGATGGGCGTGGCCAAGGCGACACTCGACTCGTCGGTGCAGTACCTCGCCTGGGACCTCGGCCAGAAGAACATCCGCGTCAACGCCGTCTCCGCCGGGCCGGTGCGGACCCTGGCCGCCCGCTCGATCGCCGGCTTCCCGACGATGGAGGCGATCGTGGCGGAGCGCTCGCCGCTCCACCGGCCGATCGACGCCGACGACGTCGGTGCGGCCGCGGCCTACCTGCTCTCGGACGATGCGAGGAACGTGACGGCGACGACGCTGTACGTCGACTCCGGGTACCACGCGGTCGGCATGTAGCGAGTTTGCCTCCGGGCGTAACCCCGGTCACCATCCAGTCGGATGCCGCTCGAGATCGTCGGCAGGGAGCGAGATCTCGCTTCCGTCCACGCGTTCGTCTCCCAGGCGCCGGTTGGGGCTGCCGGACTCGTGCTCGAGGGCGAGGCAGGGATCGGCAAATCGACCCTCTGGCTCGAGGGAGTGGCGGCGGCGCGCGACGGGGGCTTGCTCGTTCTCTCATCACGGCCTGCGGAGGCCGAGCGCGGCCTCGCGCACGTCGGGCTGGGCGACCTTTTCGACGAGATCCTCGCCGACGTCGCCCCGCTGCTGTCCGTGCCGAGGCGACGCGCGCTCGAGGTCGCGCTGCTGCACGAGGAAACCGCAGATGAACCGCTCGACAACCGCGCGCTCGGCGTTGCGGTGCGCGACATCCTGCACCTGATGAGCGAGCGGAAGCCGATCTTGCTGGCTGTCGACGACGTTCAGTGGCTCGACGCGTCCTCGTCGAGCGCACTGGCTTTTGCGCTGCGCCGACTCGCCACGAGCCCGGTCCGCGTGCTGCTCACCCGGCGGGTCGACGAGGCAGAGCCGTCGGACCTGGAGCGGGCGTTCGGCAATGACCGCCTCCAGCGGCTGCCGGTGGGACCGCTCAGCGTCGGCGCACTCCATCTGCTCCTGCAACACCGTTTCGACAGGCCGTTCGCCCGCCAGACGTTGCTTCGTATCCACGAGCGGTCGGGCGGGAACCCGTTCTTCGCGTTGGAGCTGGCGCGCGTTCTCGGCGAGCAGGTCGATCCGCTCGAGCCGCTACCGGTTCCGGAGACGCTCGACGAGCTCGTCCGCGCGAGGCTTGCGGGCCTTCCTGCGGACACGCGCGACGCGCTCGCGCTGGCCGCCGCGCTGGGCACGCCCTCTGCATCCCTCCTCGAGCGAGCCGGGGTCAGGGAAGCTGCGCTCGAGCCCGCATTCGCTGGGCGCGTCATCGAACGCGAGAACGGCACGATCCGCTTCACTCATCCGCTGCTCGCGTCCGTTCTCTACGGCGAACTGGGCGGCCGGCGTCACCGCGTCCACGGCCGGCTCGCCGCAATCGTCGACGACCCACTCCTCCACGCCCGTCACCTCGCGCTGTCGAAGGATGCGCCGGACGCCGGTGTCGCCGCCGTGCTGGACGGCGCCGCGGAACTGGCATCCGAACGGGGCGCGTCTGCCGTCGCGGCCGAACTTGCCGACCACGCTCTCCGACTGACACCGCCGGAAGGACAGGACGAGCGCCTCCGCCGAGCGCTGGCCGCGGCGCGAGCGCATCACGCCGCCGGAGAGTGGACGCGTGCCAGGGCGATCGTCAATGACGCGTTGGCCGAGAGCGCCCTCGGCCCGATGCGGGCTGAGACTCTCGTCCTCCTCGCCGACCTCGAGGGACTCCACCGAGCCGTGGCGCCGCTCGAGGAGGCGCTGCGCGAGGCCCAATCCCAGCCGGTGCTTCAGGCGCGGATTCACTGCCGGCTCGCCCGGGCGGTGCGCTTCGAGAGGGGCTTCATGGGGGGGCTCGAGCACGCCCGCATGGCACTCGAGCTCGCCGACCGGCTCGACGACGACGCGCTCCGGATCGACGCGCTCTGCATCCTCGCGTTCCTCGGAGCCGCCGTCGGCGACCCCGACACGCCGCACTACGCCACGCGTGCGCACGAGCTCGCGACCGCCGTGGGCGACGCGCGCTTGCTGAGAGACGCGACCATCGCACTGGCGTACGTGCTCGAACGAGAGGGAGCAGGCGACGAAGCACGTGCGCTGCTCGGGCGCGAGCTCGAGGCGTGGCATGAGCGTGACGAGCTGGCGGCTGCAGAGGTGCTCGTCGCTCTCTCCTGGGTGGAGCTGTCGGCGGGCCGTTGGCAGCGTGCCGCGGACTTCGCCGCCCGGTCGCTGGAGATCAACCTCCAGTACGGCCTGGACGTTCCGTGGAACCATCTGCCGATCGCGACGGTTGCCGTCCACCGTGGCCAGCTCGAGGTCGCCCGCGCGCATTCGGAGCTGGCGCTGCGGCTTGGAAAGGAGCAGATCGGGCTGCACACGCCCATACATCTCGCCGTTCTGGGGCTCGTCGCCCTGCAGGGCGGTGACCCACGCACGGCAGTCGATTGGTTCGCGCAATCCGAGGCGCAGGCCAGGAGGCTCGGCTGGCGCGACGCCGGCCACCGCTGGTGGATCCCGGACCACGTCGAGGTGCTCCTCGAGCTCGGCCGGCTCGACGACGCGGTGAGGCGCCTCGACGGCTGGGAGGCCGATGCGGCGCAGCTCGGCCGGGAGCGCGTGCTCGCGCACGTGACCCGGTGCCGCGGCCTCGTCGCCGCGGCCGAGGGCGACGTCGACCGAGCCGCTTCTATCCTGGAGGCCGCGGCCGTGCAGCACGAGGCCGTCGGCGATGCCTTCGGTCGCGCGCGTGCGTTGCTCGCGCTCGGCGTCGTCCGCAGGCGGCGGCGCCAGAAGCGCGCCGCCCGCGATGCGATCGCAGCGGCGGTCGAAGGGTTCGAGGAGCTCGGGGCGGCGACCTGGAGCGAGAAGGCCCGCGCGGAGCTCGGCCGGATCGGCGGCCGCACGCGCATTGAAGGGCTGACCCCTGCGGAGAGCCGTGTTGCCGCGCTCGCCGCACAGGGCCGCACGAACAAAGAGGTCGCCGCCGCGCTCTTCCTCGGTGAACGGACAGTCGAGACGCATCTCACACACGTGTACGCCAAGCTCGGCGTGCGCTCGCGGGCCGAGCTCGCGCGCGCGTTTGCGGCCGAGCAAAGTTCAGGGGGACTCACGATTTCAAGCTGAGCGCGCCCGCCTACCGTCGAGCGGGTGCCGAGCTACCTCGTCGAGACGTTCCTCGCACGCGGCGCCGCCGGCGAGCGTGCGGAGCGTGAACGGCGGGCCCGCTCGGCCGCCGAGAAGATGACGCGGGAGGGGACGCGCGTCGGCTTCGAAGGATCGATCCACGTCCCCGAGGACGAGATCTGCTTCTTCACATTCGCGGCGCCGTCGGGCCGCGAGGCCGCCCTACTCGCCCAGCGGGCAGGGCTCGAACCGCTACGCGTCGTGGAGGCGGTCTCGTCCTGGAAGGAGGAGAGATGAGGACAGTTCGGATGACGACATGTGTCTTCCTCGTGGGTGCCCTGGTCGTGGGCGTCGCCGGATCACTGTCGGCGGCCTCTGCGCGGACGCAAAAGGCGGCGGTTCTTCCGCCGGACGCGGTGCTGACCTGGAACACGTACGCGGTCAACGCGGTGCGCGCATCGTCGCCGACCAAGTTCCAGACCGAAGGCTTCGTCTACATGTCGTTCGTGCAGGCGGCGGTCTACGACGCGGTGACGAAGCTCGAAGGCCGCTACGAGCCCTACCACGACTTCGCCTTCTCGGTCGTCCCCGGAGCCTCGGTAGAGGCGGCGGTCGCGGCGGCCACGAAGACGATTCTCGACTACTACGTGCCCGATCAGCAGACGACGGTCGATGCCGAGTACGGGGCGTACCTCGGGACGCTGACGGGCGACGTCGCGAACGGCGAAGCCGTCGGCGTTGCGGCCGCGAACGACATCATCGCCCTCCGGACCGGCGACGGTCGCGGCGCGGCAACGCCGACGTACGGGACGATCGGGCCGATCCTGCCCGGACAGTGGCAGCTGCAGACGCCGGTGCAGACCGCGCAGACGCCTTGGGCCGCGACGATGCGGCCGTTGCTGCTCGAGCGAGCATCTCAGTTTCGGGCCGAGCCGCCGCCGGCGCTGGACAGCCGCGGGTACGCCAACGATCTGAACGAGACCAAGGCGTACGGCGCCGTGAACAGCACGGTCCGCACGGCGGATCAGACGGCGACCGCGTTCTTCTGGAACGCGAACAACATCAACCAGTACAACCAGACGATGCAGAACGTCGTCGCGCAGCACGGCATGGATCTCGTCGACGCCGCCCACCTGCTCGCAATGGTCGAGATCGTCTCGACCGACGCGGGGCTCGCGTGCTTCGACTCCAAGTACTTCTACCTCTTCTGGCGCCCGATCACGGCGATCCGGAACGCCGCCCAGGATGGAAACCCGGCGACGACGGCCGACCCGACCTGGTCACCACTCCTGACGACGCCGAACCACCCCGAGTATCCGTCCCAGCACGGCTGCTTCACGAGCGCCTTCACGGATGCGCTCGCGGCGGCACTGCACACCAAGCGGCTCGACTTGACCGTCCCCGGTGCAACGGGCGGGGGCACGACCCTCACCACGACGCGGCACTACAACACTGTCCACGAGATCCAGGACGAGATCGTCGACGCGAGGGTCTGGATGGGATTCCACTACCGCAACTCGGTCGAGCAGGGCGTCAAGCTCGGCAACGATGTCGCGGGCTGGGAGCTCAAGCGCTTCTTCCAGGCTGCTTCCTGAACCTGGCTCGATCGCCGGGTGGCCCGCGGGCCCGGGCCACCCGGCTACGGCAGCGCGTAGGCGACGACGCGGGCGCCGCGCGGCTTGCCGCGAAGCTCGACGAGCGGCCCGGAGTCGAACGTGACCAGGTGCCACCGCCGGCCGGAGAGGCCGACGTTCTTCTGACGGAGCGCGTCGACGGTCAGCTGCGAGTGGTAGCGGCCGTCGACCGAGATCCGAACCCGTTCCGATTGCGGCGACTGCATGAACAGGCGGAGGATCCCGCTGCCGTGGACGAGCAGCGACGCGTGCCGGGAGCTCATCTGGTGGCCGACCTGGTCAGCGGGGAACCACCCGCCGCAGAAGATCGCCTCCGTTTGCGGGGGGTCGGGGAACGGCGGTGGCGTGGTCGACCGCCCGCGGACGAAGGTCGTCACCGCCCCGTCGGTCGTAACCGGACTCCAGCCGTGCGCGACGAGTCCGCGCCAGGCGATCGCCGCCGTGTCCGGGGCGACCGGGTTGTCGGTGAAGAGGCCGCGGTGGAGTGTGATCGCCGACACGTTGAGGATCCTGAGCCGGTCGGCGACGCCTGTCGTCCAGTCGCCGCAGTTGAGTGGCAAAAGATGGCGGGCGACGACGTCCGCCTTGCGCGGCGCGGTGGTCGAGTAGCCCAGGGGCCGGTCACGGAGCACCCGCTGCTCGTAGTAGAGGTAGAC
This sequence comes from Actinomycetota bacterium, assembly GCA_046732255.1. Lineage (GTDB taxonomy): Bacteria > Actinomycetota > Thermoleophilia > Gaiellales > Gaiellaceae > DATBLE01. The sequence goes on along the minus strand of JBKPMR010000007.1, from coordinate 16,930 downwards.
GCTGCCGTAGTGGATGTCCGGAGTGAATACCGGTACCTCGACCAGGCGACCCGCCGGCGCGCGCTTTACGGCGGCATAGGCGGCGTTGGACGAGTCCGCCTCCGACCCGTGAAACGCGCGGACATGCAGGTCGGCGAGCAGGACGACGACGACGATCGCGCCGAGCGCGAGCGGCGCGACGCCCCGCACCTCCGGCCGGCGCAGCCCCCAGTCGATCGCGACCGCGAGCAGCGCTGCGATGCAAAGGCACGCGATCGGCATCAGCCGCTCCGGCACGCGCGGGTAGCGGAGCGGGGGAAAGGCATGCCAGAGCGGGGAGTAGAGCGGGAAGTGCGTACCGAGCGCGAGCAGCACCGGGACGACAGCCCCGATCCCGAGGGCGACCGCGAGCCGCACCTCCCGTGCGAGCACGAGCAGTACGAGCCCGGCGACGGCGACGAGGGGCGTCAGCCAGCCGAGGAAGACGAAGGCCTCGACCCCGTGGCGTGCGTGGCGGGTGAGGAAGTCGAGGCCGGTCGCGGAGTAGACGTGAACCTCGCGGAGCGACCTGCCCCCGGAGTCGATCGACCCGGCGATCACCGTCTCGCGGATCAGGACGCCGGCCAGCACGGCGGCGACGACCCCGACCGCGGTCGCGATCAGATCGCGACGCTCGGTCGTCCGGCACACGGCGTAGAGCGCGAAGAACGGGATCGCACCGAGCGCCAGGTGCACCTGACCGGACAGCGGGATCGACGCCAGGGCCGCCCACGACAGCGCCCACCAGCCCCAACGGCCCGAGTTCCGCGCGCGCTCGAATGCCCAGAGGGCGAGCGGGAGGAGGAGCGACGTCGGGCCGAGCAGATGGCCGCGGCTCTGCATCACCCGGTACGGCGCGATCTCGAACACGAGTCCGCCTGCCGCCGCCGCGATCAGCGAGAGCTCCAGCTCCAGGAGCCACAACGTCGCGAGCACGGCGGCGGCGAAGAGGCAGAGCAGCGTGAACAGGTTCCAGGCGAGGACCGATCCGAGCAGGCGGTCGAGCGGCCAGTACGGCAGCCCGAAGGGCCACCAGGCCGCGTTCACCGTCGACCCGTCCTCCGGCTGGAAGGAATACGGGTCGATCCAGGGAGCGCGGCCTTGCTCGAGCTGGTGACCCGCCAGCCAGAGCCGGTAGTCGGACTGGAGGTGGTCGCCCGGAGCCGCTTCGCCGTTGCCCGGTGCGCCGCCGGCCATGAACTGCGTCGCGAGATGCACGACCGCCGGCTCGGTCGCAATGACGGCCGCCACGGCGAAGACGACGCAGGCAGCTACAAAGCTCGGGCGGCTGCCAAGAGCTCGTCGAAGTCCGGCACCGCGGCGTTCTCGTAGGTCCACGCGCCCCGCACCTCTCCTTCCCGGTCGATCAGGAACGCCGTCCGCTGCGCGACGTCACGCATCCCCCGGTAGTCCTGTGCCACGCCGAACCCGCGGACCGCCTCGGCGTTCCAGTCCGAGAGCAGGCCGACCGTGAGGTCGAGCGCCTGCATCCAGGCGATGTGCGTCCACGGCGAGTCACGCGAGATCCCGAGCGCGCGGACGCCCGCCTCCTCGAACTCGGCGCCCCTGTCACGCAGGAGCTCCATCTCGTTCGTTCACGTCGAGGTCCAGTCGAACAGGTAGAAGAGGAGGAGGACCGGCCCGTCCTCGACGATCTCCTCGATCGTGTGCCTCTCCCGTGGGCCGACCCACACGGTCGCCTCGGGGATCCGGTCGCCGACGGCCAGCATCACGCGCCGGTCACCCGGACCGTGAGCCGGTGGTCGTAGGTGTCGACGGTGAGGACGTTGCCGTGGCGGGCGATCCGCTCCGGAGAGCTCGGGAGCAGGAGCCGTCCCTTCACCCGGCCGGATGCCCGGTCGATCGCGTACAGGTAGTCGGGCTCGTCGGTAAAGCCGTACCCGGAAACGATCGTGTCGTTCAGCAGGACGAAGTTGCCGGCGTTGGCGACGAGCGCGGGACTGCGCCAGCGGAGCTTCCGCGTTTTCAGGTCGACCGCGTTCAGGTAGGCGTTCTGGCCGGAAGAGGACTTCGCGAAGGTTGAATGGGCCGTCTCGACGAACAGGAGTCCCGCGGCCTCCTTCACGTACACGGTCTCCTCGTAGACGAACTCGCGCTCGCCCGGTGCGATCTTCGGCGGCCACGCGTACCGACGGAAGTCGTACCCCCAGCGCCCCGGCGCGACGACGACGTGCCGTGTCGCGCCGTCCCGTCCTTCGAGCCGGAGCGGGCGCGGCGACGGCGAGCGGACCGATCGGGCCGGGTCGGCGGCGACTGACGAGACGACCTGGAAGTGGACCGCGCCGGTTCCGGCGCTCGTTGCGGGCGCAGGGAAAGGTGGCCGTGGCAGCACGACTGCCGGCTGGGCCGCGAAAGCGGCCCAGACGATCAAGAGCCTGAGCACGCCCGGAACCCTACGCTCTGGCCGGGACGGCCTCCGTCGCGTCCGCGATCTCCTGCACGACCTCGACGATGTCGCGGTTGGCGTTGTACACGCGCAGCTGCCGGTCGGCGCCGTTGCCGCGGGCGAGGATCGCGCGAATTCCCTCCAGCTCTCCCTCCGACCCAAGTTCCCGCGCATGCGGCTCGACGTCGCGCAGCGTCCTGCGGATCAGCTGCGCGACCGGAACACGGTTCCGCCGCCCGGTCGCGAGGTCGATCACGGGCGCCTCCAACCCGTAGCGGGCGGCGAGCCACTTGTTCTCGGCGGTCAGGATCCGGTGGTAGGACGGGATCTCCTCGTTCCGGTCGAACTGCTCGGAGTAGAGCTTGACGAGCGCCTGGCAGAAGGCGGCGACGGTGACCGCGTCCTCGACGCGCGTGACCGCGTCGCAGATCCGGATCTCGACCGTCCCGAGCCTCGGGTGCAGCCGGATGTCCCACCAGATGTGGGTGTAGTCGGCGATGCAGCCGGTGCGCTCGAGCTGGCCGACCACCTCGGCGTAGTCGGCGTAGTCGCGGAAGCGTGGGGGAGGTCCCGACCGCGGGAACGCGGCGAACACCATCTGGCGGCTGGACGCGAGCCCGGTCGGCTCGCCGCGCCAGAACGGCGAGCTTGCGGTCAACCCGAGCAGCTGGGGCAGGTGGACCAAGAGTCCGTTCACGACCTGGATCGCCTTCTCGGGCCCGTCGACGGCGACGTGGACGTGCATCCCGAAGATCAGCTCGCGCCGGGCGACGTACTGCATCTGGTCGACGAGGTTGTGGTACCGGTCGCGCGCCGTGATCCGCTGTCGCTCGAACAGGCTGAACGGATGGGTGCCCGCCGAGCCGACCCGCATTCCCTGCTCGGCCGCGACCGACGCGACGTAAGCACGGAGCTCCGTCAGGTTGCGTTCCACGTCGGCCGGGGTCCGGCAGACCGGCGTCGTGATCTCGATCACCGACTGCATCAGCTCCGGGTTGATCCTGCCCTCGAGCTCGTGCCCCGCGACTGCGGCGAGCACCGTGTCGACGTGCTGGACGAGGTCGAGCGTCTCCCCGTCGAGCAGCATGTACTCCTCCTCGACGCCGAGCGTGTACGGGTCGCCCTTCCCGAAGCTGTGGTCGAGCACGCTGCCGCCCTGCGCGAAGCCGAACCCCGCGCCCTTGCCCGTGATCGAGGGCGGGATCGCCTGCTTCACGGCACCAGCGCCTCCGCCTCGATCTCCACTCGCCAGCGGGGGTCGAGCAGCTGCGTGACGACGTAGGTGCACACGGGCCGCACGTCGCGGAAAACGGCGCCGTGCGCGCGGGCGATCTCGTCGAAGTCGTCGGCGGAGGTCGCGAAGATGCGGGTGCGCACGACGTGCTCGGGCTCGGCTCCGGCCTCGCGCAACGCGCCGACGATGATCTCCAGGCAGCGCGCTGCCTGGCCGTGGGCGTCGGGTGGGAGCTCGACGCCTTCGGGCATCACCGGCGCGGTGCCGGCGACGAAGACGTGTTGTCCGGCGCGCACGGCGCGGGAGAAGCCCATGATCGGCTCGTACGGCGAGCCGGATGCGATGCGCTGCCGCTCCACGACCCTAGTATCCAACGAAGTGGACGCGTTGCGAGCCGTCGAGGGCTGGCCGGCCGAGCACGTCTCGGTCGGCGTCGCGTCCGAACAGGCCCCGGTCGCGGTCCACGGTTACCGCGATCGCGTCTACCGCTGGGCATCGGTGACGAAGCCTGTGACCGCGCTGGCCTGCCTGGTCGCGGCCGAGGAGGGCGCGATCGACCTCGACGGGCCGGCCGGGCCCCGCGGCTCGACGTTCCGGCACCTCCTTGCGCACGCCTCGGGGCTCCCGCTCCAGGGCGGCAGCCCGATCGCACGGCCGGGGGAACGCCGGATCTACTCCGACTATGGCTTCGACCTCCTCGGGCAGGCCCTGGCCGACAACGCGGAGATGCCGTTCGCCGACTACTTGCGGGCGGCGGTGCTCGAGCCGCTCGGCCTGGCGGCTCGATACGAGGGCCGGCCGGGCTCCGGGCTGTACGGCTCGCTCGACGACCTGCTCGCGTTCGCCGGCGAGCTGCTGACGCCGTCGCTGGTCGCCGCCGAGACCCTGGCGGAGGCGACGTCGGTCCAGTTCCCCGGGCTGATCGGCGTCCTCCCGGGCTTCGGCCGGCAGGAGCCGAACGACTGGGGCCTCGGCATCGAGTTGCGCGACGGCAAGTCGCCGCACTGGACGGGCAGGCGGAACTCGCCCCGGACCTTCGGCCACTTCGGGCGCAGCGGGACGTTCGTCTGGGTCGACCCGGAGGCACGGGTCGCCCTCTGCTGTCTCACCGACCTCGACTTCGGCGACTGGTCAAAGACGGCATGGCCGGCGCTGTCGGACGGGGTGCTCGCGGAGCTCGGTCGGTGAGCCTGCGCCGGATCCCCCAAGTAACACAGTGTTACAAGCTCCCAAGGGCCCGACGCTCCGCGCCTTTTCGAGCTAGTAACACTGTGTTACTAGCTTTGCTGGTGGCCTTGGCGGCCTCGGCCTCCGCCGGCTGCGGTGGCGAATCCGTCCCCACAGCCACGACCAAGCTCCCGGCAGGTGCCATGCCGGGATGGCGGTCGGTCGACGACCCGCCCGGCATCTCTCAGCTCGCGCCTGACCTTCACGGCCTCCACGTAGTCGCCCGGTCCGACCACAAGGCATTGGTGAGGACCGGCGCTGCGGTCCGATCGACCACCTTCGTCTTCGCCCACTCGAAGGAGGCCGCGGAGGCGCAGAAGCGGGGGGCCGGCGACGACTACCAGCGCGAGCTCGAGCGCGCCTTCCGCGGCGACACGGTGGGCCGCGGGCCCGGCGTCGGGCTCCGCCTGCGGGTGCCACGGCCGACCGGTTCGGGGAGCGATTCGGTCGAGATCTACTTGCTTGGCCGCGGGCCGAGGCTGACGCTCGTCGAACTCGTCTCCGCCCGGGGCTTCGAGCCGTCTCTGCGGGGCCGGCTGCTCGCCAGGCTCAGTCGCTGAACAGCGGCCGGACGAACTCGTCGAACGTCTCGCGGTCGCAGCTCGCGACGACCGCCGGCGTCAGCGCACGGATCGAAGCGGTCCGCGGCACGTCCATCGTCAGCGCGACCTCGCCGAAGTAGTCGCCCGGCTTGAGTACCGATACGGCACCGCGGTTCTCCTGGCTGACGGCGAGCATTCCCGAGAGGACGACGAAGAAGCGCTCGCCTTCGTCGCCTTCCTGCAGGACCGCGGCGCCGCCGGGAATCTGATGGCGGCGCATTCGTTCGGACAGCCTCCGGAGCTGCTCGCCGGGGAGCTCGGCGAGCAGCCCGACGCGGCTGAACTCGTGCTCACGGATCGGCATCGACACACATACTGCCTGCGTGGGCCTCTTCGACGATTGGCATCACTGCCCGCGCTGCGGCGCCGAGATCGTGCCGGCGGACGGTCGCGCAGTGTGCGCCGCGTGCGGGTACATCGCGTACGCGAACCCGGCGCCCGCGGTGTGCGCACTGCTGGTCGACGGCGACGGCCGGATCCTGCTCACCCGCAGGCGCTGGGAGCCCTATGCCGGGATGTGGGACCTCCCCGGCGGCTTCCTCGGCGAGGAGGAGCATCCGCTGGACGGCCTGCGCCGCGAGCTGCTCGAGGAAACCGGGCTCGAAGTCGAGCCGGCCGAGTGGTTCGGAGCGTTCCTCGTTCCGTACGGCGACGGGCCGGGCACCAGGACGGTGCTCAACCTCGTCTGGCTCGCTCGGATCGTCGGCGGCACTCCTCAGGCCGCCGACGACGTCTCCGAGCTCGCGTGGTTCGCGCGCGACGAGCTGCCGGCGATGGAAGACATCGCGATGGCGGAGCCGCTCGAGCGCTGGCTGGAAGAGAGCGGCGCGGCCCGCCACGCGGGCCGCATCCGTTTCGGCCCTGACCCGAAGGGGCAGGGGCCTGACGTTCGTATGGGCTAGAGAAAGGTCTTAGGCGGCTGCTTCGACGAGCCCGAGGCCGCGCTCGATCGCGCCCTTCGGCTGGGCGCCGATCACGGCCGCCGCAGGAGCGCCTTCCTTGAAGAGGATGATCGTCGGGATCGACTGGACGCCGTAACGGATCATCAGCTCCTGCTCCTCGTCGACGTTGATCTTCACGAGCTTCAGCTCGTCTGCCCGCTCCTCGACGATCTTGTCCAGGACGGGAGCGACGGCGTGGCAGGGCCCGCACCATTCGGCCCAGAAGTCGACGATCACCGGCTTGTCGCTCTGGAGGACCTCCTGCTCGAAGCTCTGCGTCGTTACTACGGTGGACATTCGGTTCCTTTCGGTCTTACCTAATTTCTGGGATCACCAAGTGGTAACGAGCGTATCGGCTGAACCCTTCCCCGGCCTGACGCATTCGAAGCGGTTCGGGCCCACCTAGAATCGATCCCATGGCACGCAGGTTCGCGCCGCTTCCGGCTGTCCCGGACCACCCGGCGATCGAGCAGGCCGTGCTGGCGCGATGGGACGCCGAGCGGACGTTCGAGCGCCTGCGCGAGCTGAACAGCGGCAACGAGCGCTTCAGCTTCGTCGACGGGCCGATCACGGCGAACAACCCGATGGGCGTCCACCACGCCTGGGGGCGGACGCTCAAGGACGTCTTCCAGCGCTACCAGGCGTTGCGCGGCCGCGACCAGCGTTACCAGAACGGCTTCGACTGCCAGGGCCTCTGGGTCGAGGTCGAGGTCGAGAAGTCGCTCGGCCTGAACTCGAAACGCGACATCGAGGCGTACGGACTCGCGGAGTTCGCCGCGCGCTGCCGCGAGCGGGTCGCCGAGTTTGCCGAGGTGATCACCCAGCAGTCCCGCCGGCTGGGCATGTGGATGGACTGGGACAACGACTACTACACCTTCTCGGACACGAACATCGAGTACATCTGGCGCTTCCTGAAGGAGGTGCACCGGCGGAGTTGGCTCTTCCTCGGACACCGGTCGACGCAGTGGTGCCCGCGCTGCGGGACGTCGCTCTCGCAGCACGAGCAGCTCGGGACGGGGGAGAACTACGACGAGCTTGACCACCCCTCGCTGTACGTGCGCTTCCCGCTGAAGGACCGCGAGGGCGAGTCGCTCATCGTCTGGACGACGACACCGTGGACGTTGCCGGCAAACGTCGCCGCCGCGGTGAAGCCGGACGCCGAGTACGGCCTGCGCGACGGAGGTTGGCGGCTGGCCGAGACGGGCGGTGAGTACGACCGCATCGCCCGCGGCGATGAGCTGGTCGGGCTCGAGTACATCGGCCCGTTCGACGACCTCGCGCCCCAGGAGGGCGTCGTCCACCGGGTGATCCCCTGGGACGACGTGGTGCTCGACGAAGGCACGGGCATCGTCCACATCGCGCCGGGCGCGGGCACCGAGGACTTCGAGCTCTCGAAGGTCCATGACCTGCCGGTCCTGGTGCCGATCGACGAGGGCGGTCGCTTCTATCCGCAGTACGGCGCCTTCGCGGGGATGAGCACCGACGAGGTCGAGGAGCCGGTGATCGTGGCGCTTCGCGACCGCGGTCTGCTCGTCGAAGCGGGCCGCATCACCCACCGCTACCCGCTCTGCTGGCGCTGCCGAACGCCGCTCGTCTTCCGCGTCGTCGACGACTGGTTCATCTCCGTCGCCGAGATCCGCGAGCCGCTGCTCGCCGCGAATCAGGAGGTCGAGTGGACACCGCCCCAATACCGGAAGCGGATGGACGACTGGCTCCGCAACATGGGCGACTGGAACATCTCGCGGAAGCGGTACTTCGGTCTGCCGCTGCCGTTCTACCCGTGCTCGTGCGGGACGTTGAACGTGATCGGTTCCCGGACGGAGCTGGCGGAGCGTGCGGTCGACCCACTCGACGGCCTCCAAGAGCTGCACAGGCCGTGGGTCGACGAGATCCGGATCCGGTGTGAGTCCTGCGGCGAACCGGTCGCCCGCATCCCGGAGGTCGGCGACGCCTGGCTGGACGCGGGGATCGTCCCGCTCTCCACGCTCGGGTGGGAGAACCCGACGTGGATCGAGCACGGCTACGGGACCGGGGCCGCCGCGGGGCTCACGGGCGCGGATCTCCCCGACCACGCCTACTGGGAGGAGTGGTTCCCCGCGGACTGGATCTCGGAGATGCGCGAGCAGATCCGGCTCTGGTTCTACTCGATCTCCTTCATGTCGATGACGCTCGCGGGACGGCTTCCGTACAGGCGCGTGCTCACCTACGAGAAGCTCCTCGACGAGACCGGTCGCGAGATGCACCGTTCCTGGGGCAACGCGATCGTCGCGAACGAGGCGTTCGACCGGATGGGCGCCGACGTGATGCGCTGGCAGTTCTGCGCGGTCAACCCTGCCCAGAACCTCAAGTTCGGCTACGGGCCCGCTACCGAGGTCAAGCGCCGCCTGCTCAGGCTCTGGAACTCGGCTTGGTTCTTCGTCACGTACGCGAACATCGAAGAGTTCCAGCCCGCGTACGCCGATCTCGTCGACGGCCCGCCGACGGGCCAGCCGCTCGACACGTGGCTCGTCGCACGAACCGCCCAGCTCGTCGCAGAGATGACCGCCGCCTTCGACGAGTACGCGACTCCGCGCGCGACCCGGGCGTTCGAGGCGTTCGTCGACGACCTGTCGAACTGGTACATCCGCCTGTCGCGGCGGCGGTTCTACTCGTTCGACGAGGCGGCGTTCCGGACGCTCTGGTACGCCCTCGCCCAGGCGTTGCGTGTCGTCGCGCCGCTGATGCCGTTCCTGGCAGACGAGCTCTGGCGGAACCTGGTCGCCGGCGCCTGCGAGGATGCGCCCGACTCGGTGCACCTCGCCGGCTGGCCGACCGCGGAGGCGCCGGACATGCAACTGCTCTCCGAGGTCGCGGAGGTCCGCGAGGTGGTCGAGCTAGGCCGGCAGGTCCGCGCCGAAGAGAACGTGAAGCTCCGTCAGCCGCTGCGGCGGGCGTCGGTGTACGGGTCCGAGGCCGCGGCCCGGCACGCCGACGAGATCAAAGAGGAGCTCCGCGTGAAAGAGGTCGTGCTGCTCGACGACGCGCCGGTGCGGTTCAGCTACAAGCCGAACCTGAAGCTGCTAGGACCGAAGCTCGGACCACGCCTGCCGGAGGTGAAGGCGGCGCTGGACGCCGGTGACTTTGAGGAGCTCGGCGACGGCAAGATCCGCGCGGCTGGGCAGGAGCTGGGAGCGGACGAGCTTCTGGTCGAGCGCGCGAAGGAGCGGGGCTGGGCCCACTCGGAGCGCTTCTCGGTCGGTCTCGACCTCGAGCTGGACGACGAGCTGGAGCAGGAGGGACGGGTATACGACCTGATCCACGCGCTGAACGCGCTGCGCAGGGAGCGCGGGCTGGACCTCACCGACCGGATCGTCATTACGCTCCCGCAGTCAGACGCCGACCTCGCCGACCGCCACGGCAACTGGATCAAGGCGGAGACGCTGGCGGTGGACATCCAAGCCGACGGGGCGTCGCTCGACATCCAGAAGGTCTAGTCGGGGCGCGGCCCGAGCGGCTGCGCAAGTCGGCACCTCGGGGTCAGACCCCGTACGAGAGTGCGCCAGGACCGAAACGGATGACGCAACGCGCCTCCGCCACCCTGTCGGCGCGTCTACCGTCGGGTCGTGCCGCGTCCACTCCGCGTCCAGGCCCCGAACACGCTCTACCACGTCACCGGCAATGCCACCGACCGGTGGCACCTCTTCGTCGACGACGTGGACAGGCGGTACTTCCTCTCGGTCTTCGCCGAAGTCCTGAACAAATACGAATGGACGTGTCTCAGCTTCGCGCTGATGGGGACCCACGATCACCTGATGTTCCGCACCAAGCACGCGAACATCGCCGCAGGCATGCAGGAGCTAAACAGCCGCTATGCAGTCGCCTTCAACCGGCGTCACGTGCGCCTCGGTCACCTGTTCCGAGCGCGCTACGGGTCTGCCGTCGTCAGCGAGCCGGGTCACCTGCTCTGGTGCATCCGCTACATCGCGAGGAATCCAGTCGAGGCGGGCCTCTGCGCGACACCGGCGGACTGGCGCTGGTCAAGCTCCGCCGGTCTGATAGGCGTCGGAAGGCGCTGGCCACACCTGGCCGAAGGAGAAGTGCTCGGACTCTTCGGACATGACCGTGCGGTCGCGGTAGAGCAACTCCGGGACTTCGTGGAGTAGCCTCGAATGGCTGTGGAGGACGCTTCACGATCTCGTAGGGGGTCAGACCCCCTACGAGAGTGGAACAGTTCGTCCACTAGGCGGCAGACACGATCCGGCGAACCTGGGTGGGGAGCCGGAAGACGACGTCCTCGGCCGGCTGCTTCTCCTCGCCGACGATCTCCACCTGCCGGGCACGGAACCAGTCGCAGACGCGCCGCACGAGGTGCTCGGGTGCCGACGCGCCGGCGGTCAACCCGGCCGTCTCGGCCCCGGCAAACCACCGCTCTTCGATTGCGCCCTCGTCCTCGATCAGGTGCGCCTCGACGCCCGCAGCCCGTGCCGTCTCGACGAGCCGGTTCGAGTTCGAGCTGTTCCGCGAGCCGATGACGAGCATGACGTCGACGTCGGCGGCGAGGTCCTTCACCGCCTGCTGCCGGTTCGTGGTCGCGTAGCAGATGTCGCCCTCGTCCGGCCCGGCGATGCCCGGGAACCGCTGCCGGAGCACGGCGACGATCTCCGCGGTCTCGTCGACCGAGAGCGTGGTCTGCGTCGCGTATGCCACCCTCGTCGCGTCGGGCACCGTCACTAGCTCGGCGTCGGCGACCGTTTCGACGACGATCGTCTGATCGGGCGCCTCCCCGCGCGTGCCGATCACCTCGTCGTGGTCGGGATGACCCACGAGGAGCACGGTGTAGCCGTCGGCGGCGTAGCGCTTCACGGCCGTGTGCACGCGGGTCACGAGCGGACAGACCGCGTCGATCGTCCGCAGCCGCCGGGTCGCCGCCCGCGCGTGGACGTCGGGCTCGACGCCGTGAGCGGAGAGCACGAGCAGGGAGCCTGCCGGCGGATCCTCCTCGCTCTCGACGAAGACCGCGCCGCGCTGCTCGAGCTCGTGCACGACGTGGGCGTTGTGGACGATCTGGCGCCGGACGTAGACCGGCGCGCCGTGCAGCTCCAATGCGCGCTCGACCGTCTCCACGGCCCGCTCGACGCCCGCGCAGTATCCGCGGGGCGAGGCAAGAAGCAGCCGCGCTACCACAAACGATGATGGTAGCCCCGCCCGAGCGACACCATGGTGTCCAACCGAACCCGGCCCGGGCCTGTCACAGAACCGTCTCGTCCAGAACGAAGCTGATTCAGATCGCTGCTGGCAGTGGCAGTTCCCCGCGCGGAGCGCGAGCGAGCGGCCGAGCTTTGCCCGGCCTGCGAAGCGAAACGGAACCGGGGACAGGCCCGTCGGGCCAGTCCCTCTCCGTGCTCATCATTGAAATGGAAAAGCCCGCTGCTCGGGGGGGTCGGCGCAGCGGGCTTTTCCGAGTGCTCACCGCGGCTTCTATGACGGCCAGTGGCCGACCGCAGTTCGCATCGCCCAGTGGCCCCAGCGTAATCCGAGCTTTTGTCGCCGCCAATAGGCCGTTAGGCCCATCTTTGCAACCCGGGAGTCGGATCAGCGTGCGGTCTGGGCGAGCACGATTCCGCAGAGGACGACGGCGCCGCCGACCAGCGTGGCCCCGTTCAGTGTCTCGCCGAGCCACGCGTACGCGACGATGCTTGCCACCACTGGCTCGACCATCGCCAGGATCCCCGCCCGGGTCGCCGTGATGTGCCGCATCGATCCGACGATCAGGAAGAACGGGATGATCGTCCCGAGCAGAATCATCCAGGTGAGCAGAAGCCAGATCGGCAGGTGCACGTCCGGCAGCCGGCCCAGGAGCGAGACCGATTGGCCCGGCAGGTCGAAGGGAAAGCTCCACCACGGCTGTGCGATCGCCCAGAAGAGGGTCGCGAAGAAGAACCCGTAGCACAGGAGCGAGATCGGGTCGCGGCGGCCGACCGCCCGTTCGGCGAGCAGCATGTACCCGGCGAAGGTCACGGCCGAGCAGAGCGAGAAGAGCACGCCCAGTCCGTCGAGCGAGACGCCGTGCCACAGGTCGACGACGAGCGTCATCCCGCCGAGGGCGAGCGCCAGCGCGATCCAGATTCGGCCACGTACGTGCTCCTTCAGGACGAAGAAGGCGAACAGCGCGACGAGCAGCGGGCCCAGGTACTGGATCAGCAGCGAGACGCCGATCTCGAGCCGGTGGATCGCGAGGAAGTAGAAGAGCTGGACGAGCGCGACGCCGAAGACGCCGAAGGCCGCGAGGAAGAGAAGCTCGCGCCGGCTGGTCCTCAGATCCTGCGGGCGGGTCACGAGGATGATCAGCGCCAGGCCGATCAGCGCGCCGGTCGAGCGCACCTGCGTCAGCCGCAGCGACGACATCCCAGACTCGAGGATCACCTTCGACACCGTCCCGTTGACCGCGAACAGCGTCCCGGCCCCGAGCGCCATCGCGTACCCGACTGCGGGTTGTCGCTCGCGCGCGACGCTCTCAGCCGGGAGGTAGGCGACGTCGGTCACGGCGTCGGCACGTTATCCACCTACACTGAGGGCACGCGGGGCGTAGCTCAGCCTGGTAGAGCGCTGCCTTTGGGAGGCAGAAGTCGGCAGTTCGAGTCTGCCCGCCCCGACTACCTTGGTCGTGGCCACCCTCGTCGTCGCTCTGCTCTCGACCGGCTACCACGCTCGCGTCCAGCCGGTCCCAGCGAGCATGCGCGCCCAGATGGTCGGCGTCTCCTGGCATCGCGGCTGTCCCGTCGCACTCTCCCACCTGCGTCTGATCACGCTGACGTACCGCGGGTTCGACGGCCGCGACCACACCGGGCGGCTGATCGCGAACCGCGACGCCACGCGCGCACTCGCGGCCGCCTTCGCGCAGCTCTACGCGGCACGGTTCCCGATCCGCCGCATGGAGCCGGTCGACCGCTACGGCGGCGACGACTACCGGTCGATCGAGGCCGACAACACCTCGGCGTTCAACTGCCGAACGGCGACCGGTTCGACGCACTGGTCGAACCACGCCTACGGACGCGCGATCGACGTCAACCCGATCGAGAACCCCTACGTGAGCGGTGGGACGAGCTCCCACCGCGCGAGCGCGCCGTACCTCGATCGGTCGCGACACCGGCCCGGCATGGCGTACGAGGGCGGTGTGCTCGTCGAGGCGTTCCGGTCGGTGGGCTGGGGATGGGGAGGGAGCTGGGGCGGATCGGTCCGGGACTACCAGCACTTCTCCGTCAACGGCCGATAGAGTCGCCCGCGTGCTGAAGGGAGCGCTCGCCGCTTCGGTCACGCCGCTCTCGAACGGCGGCGCCGCCCTGGACGAGGATGGGTTCGGGCCCGTCGCCGACTTCCTCGCCGGCGGCGGGCTCGACGGGCTCCTCGCGCTCGGGACGAACGGCGAGGGCATCCTGCTCACTCTTCCGGAACGCCGCCGTGCCGCCGAGCTCTTCCTCGAGGCTTCCGCGGGCCGGCTGCAGATCGCGGTGCACGCCGGCGCGCAGTCCACCGCCGACACGGTCGCGCTCGCGACGCACGCGGCCGAGATCGGAGCCGACGCGGTTGCCGTGATCGCTCCGCCGTACTTCGCCCTCGACGAGGCCGCCCAGCTCGAGCACTTCACCGCCGCCGCAGCAGCCTGTGCGCCGCTCCCGTTCTACGTCTACGAGTTCGCGATCACGAGCGGCTACGCGGTGCCGCCCGCCGTGGTGGAGCGGCTGAGGGAGCGCGCGCCGAACCTCGCAGGGATGAAGGTGTCCGACCGGACCTGGGAACAGCTCGAGCCGTACCTCGTCGAGGGTCTCGACGTCTTCGTCGGCTACGAGGGGTTGATCGGCCCGGGCAAGGACGCAGGTGCGGTCGGGGCGGTCTCCGCACTTGCCTCGGCATTCCCGGAGATCGTCGCCGCCGCCGTTCGCGGCGAGGACGTCGACCCGGGCTCGCTGCGAACGGAGGTCGACCGCTTCCCGCGTCATGCGGCGCTCAAGCACGTTCTCGTTCGGCGGGGTGTGGCGATCGGCGAGGACGTGCGACTGCCGCTGCGGGGGCTTACTGCAGAGGAGCGGGCCGAGCTCGACACGCTGCTCGATCGCGTGCTGCAGGCCGTCTGAGCCGGGCGTGCTGCGGAGCCTCATTCTTGCCGCCGCGGACAGCCCGCGTCTGCGGAGCTTCGTCGACAAGTACGGCATGCGGCTCGGAGCGTCCCGTTTCGTCGGCGGTGAGACGCTCGACGAGGTGGTCGTCACGCTGCGGCGCCTGAACGGGCAGGGGCTGCGCACCAACACCACCCTGCTCGGCGAGAACGTCGCCGACCAGGCGGAAGCGGAGCAGGTGAGGCAGACGTACGAGGAGATCTTGCAGCGCATCGACACAGAGCGGCTGCAGACGAACATCTCGGTGAAGCCGTCCCACCTCGGGGCGGTCCTGGACGAGGAGCTCGGCTACGCGAACCTCGAGCGGCTGGTGATCGAGGCCGCTCGCCTCGACAACTTCGTCCGGATCGACATGGAGGACTCGTCGCTCGTCGACGCGACGCTCAGGATCTACCGCCGGCTCCGGCAGGCCGGCCACGACAACGTCGGCACCGTTCTCCAGGCGTACCTGTACCGGACGCCCGACGACCTCGAGTCGCTGCTCCCGCTCCGGCCCAACCTACGCATCGTCAAGGGCGCGTACAAGGAGCCGGCATCGGTCGCGTACCCGAAGAAGGCCGACGTCGACGCCGCCTACGACCGGCTGGTCGAGCGGTGCGTCGCGGAGGCGGCGTTCACCGCGGTTGCGACCCACGACGAGCGGCGGATCGACAAGGCGATCGCGCTCGACGCCGGCCCCGACCGGATGGAGCTTCAGATGCTCTACGGCGTCAGGACGCAGCTCCAGCTCGAGCTCGTCCACCAGGGCCGGCGGGTGCTGATCGCGACTCCCTTCGGGCCCGACTGGTACCCGTACCTGATGAGGCGCCTGGCCGAGCGGCCGGCGAACCTGCTCTTCTTCTTGCGCAGCGCGCTGGACGGCTGAAGAGGTCGGCCTCGGACCAACAATTCGCCGAGCCGGGTTCGCTTTCGTCCACCGACCCGACCAACCATCCGCTTGCGCGTACCTGTTGCTCGGCTCGGCTTCGACCTACTCACGCCCCGTGCTCGGCGCATCCGCACTGTATGACGCCAGGCATGCGCGATGCAAGAGGTCGGGTCACAGAACTTCTCGCAAATTGCGACACGG
The DNA here is from genome assembly GCA_046732255.1 of Actinomycetota bacterium. Taxonomy (GTDB): domain Bacteria; phylum Actinomycetota; class Thermoleophilia; order Gaiellales; family Gaiellaceae; genus DATBLE01. The sequence goes on along the minus strand of JBKPMR010000007.1, from coordinate 1,279 downwards.
CTCGTAGAGACGTGGCGCGGTCAGCTCTGCGTGACAAAATCGCGCGATGCCCAGACGAGGCCCCTTGCTACTGCTGGTCCTGGTCGCCGCCCTCGGCATCGCCGGATGCGGCGGCGGCACGAAGACGTACTCGGCTGCGAAGTCACGGGCATGCCTCGTCCAGAACGGCCGCGTGGTGACGGACCCGCCTGCGTCTGATCTCGTCGCCTCCGCGGCGGAAGGCGGCTCATTCGCGGTTCACTTCGGCACCAACACCGCGATCGTCTCCTTCGGGAACGACCGGGACGGCGCAGAGCGGATCGTCCGCGCGTACCAGCGATTCCGCGGGAAGAACATCGGCCTCCTGGACGTGCTGCACGCGAACGGCAACGCCGTCGTGCTCTGGTCGATCCATCCGCTCGACGGGTACGTCAAGGCGATCGAGGACTGCCTCCTCTGACCGTCGGCGCGCGGTAGGCGTCGGCCCGGCCTTCCTCGTCGAGGAAGCGCAGGAGGTAGAAGGCCATCGCGGCGAACAGGACGATCGCCTGCTCAGACGCCATGGTCACGCCGGCGAGCTGCTGGTCGGTCAGGGGCGACAGGCCCCAGAGCCGCGGGACGTGGTCGTAGAAGTGGTAGACGGGGTGGGGCAGAAGCGCCAGCAGCAGGCCGAGCGGGCTGCCGAGCACGAAGGCCGCGAACAGGTAGACGGCCTTCTCGCCGCTCGAGCGCCGTCCGTGCAGGACCGGCCACCAGAGCAGGCAGCCGGCAAAGAAGTACGTCGCGTGCTCGAGATGGAGGATCGTCCACTGGTGCCGGAGCGCCGCGTCGTAGGCCCAGGGCAGGTGCCAGACGTAGTACGCGCCGAGCCAGAGAGGCAAGGAGACCAGAGGGTGGGTCAGCAGGCGGGCACCGGGGATTCGCTCGAGCTCCCGCGCCATCGCCGGGGTGAGTCCGACGACGACGAGCAGCGGGCCCCACTCGGCGAGGACGACGTTCTGCAGCAGGTGCATGACGAGCAGGTAGTGGAGCGCGAGCGTGTCGAGCGGCGTGATCTGGACCGCGAGCATCAGCACGCAGCCCGACGCGAAATAGACGATCCGCCACCGTGGGGCGGGGAAGCGAGTCAGCGCGATCGCGTAGGCCGCTGCCATCCCCGGGATGACGACCAGTGCGTCGGCGTCCCAGGACCAGCGATACGGATCCACCGGCGGTACGCTAGTCGTGCGCGCCCGTGGTGTAGCGGTAACACGAGAGCCTTCCAAGCTCTAATCACCGGTTCGACCCCGGTCGGGCGCTT
>JBKPMR010000006.1:0-30377 GCA_046732255.1 Actinomycetota bacterium | reverse complement strand
GGATCCGACGTCACGCGTGCGACTGCGTCCTGCAGCTTCGCCGCCGTTTGGTCCACGGAGTCGCTTTCGAGGATTCCCGCCTGCGCCTTCACGATTTCGGCGAGCGCCCAGAAGGTCACGCCGTCGCCGTAGGGGAGCGATCGTCCCTGGCGCCAGGTGACAAGTGGCTCGTCCTCGTCCACGTTGCGGAACAGCTCGTAGACGAGCCGGCTCTTGCCGATGCCGGGCACTCCGACGAGAGTGACGAGCTGCGGCGAGCGCTCGGCCCGCACACGCTCGAGCGTCGAGACGAGGAGCTCGAGCTCCCGGGCGCGGCCGACGAGGGGAGTCGACGTCCGTCGCGTGAGGTCGACCCCGAACCGGGCGCGTGGGGCGAGTGCCTCCCACGCCGGCAGGGGTTCGGCCTTCCCCTTCGCGACCACCGGCTCTGCCGCTCGGTAGTCGAACACGTCCGCTGTCGCGCGGTACGTCTGCTCACCGACCAGTACGCCGTTGAGGGGCGCGGCGGTCTGAAGCCGCGCCGCGGCGTTGACGACGTCGCCGGCCGCCATCCCCTCGCCCTCTCCCGGCCGCGCATCGAGCGTCACGAGCGCCTCGCCGGTGTTGACGGCGACCCGGACTTGCGGGTGGTCGGCCTGGCCCTCGGCCCAGTCGCGGATCGCGAGGGCGGCCCGAACGGCGCGCTCGGGATCGTCCTCGTGCGCTACCGGGGCTCCGAACAGCGCCATCACCGCGTCGCCGATGAACTTCTCGACCGTTCCGCCGAACCGCTCGAGCTCCTCCCGCACGTGGGCGTGATATGGACCGAGGAGCGACCTCACATCCTCCGGGTCGAGACGCTCGGCCCGCGCCGTGAAGCCGACGAGGTCGACGAAGAGCACGCTGACGACCTTGCGCTCCTCACGGGCCGCCGCCTGCGGCGCCGTCGATTCGCCGCAGAATGGACAGAAGGGAAACTGCCCGGGCAGCTCCCGTTGGCAGCTCGGGCAAGTGCCCATCGGCCGAGTTTACGACGTCATGACTTGTGGTCATCCGCGAGCGATCGCCCGACGGCGGCGACGACTTCGGCGCGGCCGGGCAGGTACGCGTCCTCCAGCGGCGGACTGAACGGGATCGGCGCGAACGGGGCGCCGACGCGGACGATCGGCGCGTCGAGCTCGTCGAACGCGGCCGCCTGCACCTGGGCGGCGATCTCGGCGCCGAAGCCGCCGTGCGTCACCGCCTCGTGGGCGACCACCAGGCGGTGTGTCCGTGAGACGGACTCGACGATCGTGTTCAGGTCGAGCGGGACGAGCGTGCGCGGATCGACGACCTCGATCTCGATCCCGTCGGCGGCGAGCTCGTCGGCGGCGGCGAGCGACTCGTGGACGAGCCGTGACAGCGCGACCACGGTGACATCCCGTCCGCGGCGGACGACCTTCGCGCGACCGATCGGCACGACCTCTCTAGGGACAGTCCCTAAGGGACTGTCCCCCGGCTCCGTCGGCTCGTTCTCTCTAGGGACAGTCCCTAAGGGGCTGTCCCGAGGGCCGGTCTCTTCCCGCCGGAAGTAGAGCGTCTTGTTCTCGATGTAGACGACGGGGTTGGGGTCGGCGATCGCCGCGCGGAGCAACCCCGCCGCATCGGCAGCGGTCGCGGGCATGACGACCTTCAGGCCGGGCACGTGCGTGAGCCAGGCCTCCAGGCTCTGCGAGTGCTGGGCGCCGCCGCGCTGGCCGGCGCCGCCCTGCGTGCGCAGGACGAGCGGCACGGTCAGCTGGCCGCCCGACATGAAGTGCGCCTTCGCGGCCTGGTTGACCAGCTGGTCGAGGGCGAGCGTGACGAAGTCGACGAACATGATCTCGACCACCGGCCGCAGCCCCGATTGCGCGGCGCCGATCGCGATTCCGGCGATCGCCGCCTCGCTGATCGGCGTGTTCCGCACCCGCTCCGGGCCGAACTCCTCGGCGAGCCCGGTAGTCGCGCCCCAGGGGCCGCCCTCGGCGACGTCCTCCCCGAGCACGAGCACGCGCGGGTCATCCCGCATCGCCTCAGCGAGCGTGGACGTGATCGTCCCGAGGTAGGTCGTCACGTCCGTAGGGTCTGATCCCGAAGGGGTCTGACCCCGCCGGGTGGTGACGCCACCGCTCCTGCGGGGACGGTCCCCGGCGGGGACAGTCCCTACGACGAGCCGCTCCGTCAGATCCGGCGACGGGAACGGGCTCGCCCGCGCGAACTCGACCGCCTCCTCGACCTCGGCCCGCGCCGCCTCCTCGAGGTCATCGCCGCCGCCGAGCCGGAGGATCGGGTCGATCGCGCGCCACTCGTCGTCGCCGATCTGCTCGCGGTAGCGCTGCGGGTCGCCCTCGTAGTGGCCGCCGAGCCGGTGCGTGAGGCACTCGAGCAGGAACGGCCCCTCGCCTGCGCGCGCCTGGGCGAGGAACCCGCCGAAGGCTTCGCGCACCGCGTGGACGTCGTTGCCGTCGACCGTCTCGCGGGGAAACCCGTAGGGCGCGACCACGTCGCTCACGCGCTCGACGACCGTGTGCGCGGAGCGGGGCGTGAACTCGGCGAAGCCGTTGTTCTCGCAGACCAGGATCGCCGGAAGCCGCCAGAGGGCGGCGATGTTCACCGACTCGACGAAGATCCCGCCCTGGACCGCGCCGTCGCCGAAAAAGACAACGGCGACCGCGTCGGAGCCGGACAGCCGTGCCGCCAGAGCCGAGCCGAGCGCGAGCGGGACGTTTCCGCCGACGACACCGGTCGCGCCGAGGAAACCGTGCCCGCGGTCGACGAGGTGCATCGACCCGCCGAGCCCGCGGCAGAGGCCGGTGTCGCGGCCCATCAGCTCCGCCACAAGCGGCCCCATCGGAGCGCCTTTCGCGAGCGCGTGCCCATGCGCCCGGTGCCCCGAGTAGACGACGTCGTCGTCCCGGAGCTGCGAGCAGACGCCGACCGCGACCGCCTCCTGCCCGGTCGAGAGATGGACGAGCCCGTGTACTTCGTTCGCGCGCGTCAGCCGTCCGACCCGCTCCTCGAAGGCGCGGATCCTCCACATTTCCCGCAGTAGGTCTCGGTCGCTCAGGGTTGGCGCTCCCCCGTCTTCAAGACTGTCCGTTGCCGCGACCGACATGGCGGGCGCGGCTCGGTGCCGTGTGCCGTGAGATCGTTCGCGAACGTCGCCGGCTAGCCGGCGACGGAGCTCGGAAGGGGGCTCGCGGGGGAAACCGGCTGTTTCCCCCGCGAAAGAACTGCGGCGGCGATCTTCGCTGCATCCGGCATGAGGTACTGCTCCATCGGCTCGCTGTAGGGGATCGACGCGTCGAGCGCGGTGACGAGCTGGACCGGTGCCTTGAGCGACGAGAAGCCCTCCGAAGCCGCCTCCGCCGCGATCACCGCCGCCGCCGAGCCGTGCCGGGTCGACTGGTCGACGACCACGAGCCGGCCGGTCTTCTCCACGGACGTCAGGATCGTCGCCGTGTCCAGCGGAGCGAGGGTACGGGGGTCGATCACCTCTGCCTGGACGCCTTCGGACGCGAGCTGCTCCGCCGCCTCGAGCGCCTGCCCGAGCATGTAGCCGAGCGCGACGATCGTCACGTCGCCGCCCTCGCGGACGACGTTCGCCTGGCCGAGCGGGACGACGTGCTCGCCCTCGGGGACATCGCCGTGCTCGAGCGTGAGCAGGTAGTGGTGGAAGAAGACGACCGGGTTGTCGTCGCGGATCGAGGCGGTCATCAGCCCCTTCGCGTCGGCGGGGGTCGCCGGGAGCGCGACCTTCAGGCCCGGAACGCCCATGAACATGCCGTAGATCGTTCCGGTGTGCTGCCCGGCCCAGCCGGCGGTGAACCCGTAGCCCGCCTTCAGCACGACCGGCACCTTCACCTGGCCGGCGGTCATGTAGTGGAACCGGTTCGCCTCGTTCACGACCTGGTCCATGGCGACGAGCATGAACTCCGCCATGTAGAGCTCGACCACGGGCCGGTAGCCCGCCATCGCGGCCCCGATCGCCATTCCGATCTCGGCCGTCTCGGAGATCGGCGTCACGCGCACGCGGTCGGAGCCGAAGGCCTTCAGGTACGGGTCGTCGTCGGTGGTGGCGATGTTCTGGCCGAAGTAGAGGACGGTCTCGTCGCGCTCCATCTCCTGGTGGATCGCCTCGCCGATCGCGGCGATGTAAGGAAGCTCTCTCATCGTCGAACCCCTTTACGCGTAGACGTACTCGGTCGCTGCTTCGGCCGGCGGGAACGGGCTCGCGAGCCCGAACTGCACCGCGTCCTCCATCTCCGCGCGGACCTCCTCGGCGATCCCGTCGGCATCCTCCGCGGTGAGCGTCTCGTCCTGGACGAGCCGGGCGCGGAACCGCGGCACCGGGTCGCCGCGCTTCGCCGCCTCGTACTCCTCGGCGTTGCCGAAGACCGTGATCGCCTCGTGCTCCGGGAAGTGGAGCGGGACACCGGGTGGGGCGATGATGTTCCCGTGCGCGGAGAGGCGGTAGACGCGCGACTCGACCAGCGTCGGCCCCTCGCCTGCCCGGGCGCGCTCGACCGCCTTCGAGACCGCCTCGTACACCGCCACCGGGTCGCCGCCGTCCACGGTCTCGCCGGGCATCGAGTACGCCTTCGCCTTCACGGCCAGCGGCTCGCCGGCGGCGGCGTTCGCGTCCTCCTGCTCGACCCGGGTGTAGACGTTGTAGCTGTTGTTCTCCATCACGAAGACGATCGGGAGCTTCCACAGCGACGCGATGTTCATGGTCTCGTGGAACGCGCCTTGCTTCGAGGCGCCGTCGCCGAAGAAGCTGAGCACGACTTGTCCCTTCCCGCGGATCTGCGCCGCGTAGGCGGCGCCGGCGGCGTGCGGGATCCCCTGGCCGACGATTCCCGACGTGCCGAGGAAGCCGCGGCCGACATCGGTGAGGTGCATCGAGCCGCCGTAGCCGCCGCAGAGGCCGTCCTTGCGACCGTAGATCTCGGCCATGATCGACTTCGGGTCGGTCCCGAGCACGATCGGATAGCCGTGGCAGCGGTACGTGGTCAGCAGCTGGTCGTCGGGACGGAGCGTCGCCAGCGCGCCGACGATCGACGCCTCGGCCCCGTCGGCGAGATGCGTGTGGCCGCGGATCACGCCGGGGTGCTCCTCGAAGGTGCGCTTCACCCGCTCCTCGAACTCACGCACCCGCAGCATCTGCGTGAAGATCCAGACGAGCCGCTCTCTGTCGAGGCCGTTGTCAGCCACTGACGCTCCTTCCTGACCTGTTCGGGTCTTGCGCGCGCTTCGCCGCTCGAATGTAACGGCAAGTGTGCACTCATGGTCAACTCGCCCGCACGGAGAGTGCGCAGACTGTCAAGAAGCGCGCAAATTGCGCGCGAGAAGATCGGCGTTCAACGCTGACGAAGGAGGGAGGAAACGCCATGAGGTCAAGAGCCGGAACCCCATTCGGCCGCCTCGCGATCGTCTTCGGGGTGGTCGCGCTCGCGCTTGCGGTGACCGTTCCCATCGCGCTCGGCACGGGCTCGGCAGGCGGCCCCGTCACCAACTACGTCGCCTACACGGGCGGCAAGGCCGGCAAGGCGAAGGCGAATCTGTCGCCGATCGTGATCGGCGCGATCAACACGCAGGGCGGCCAGGTCCTGGTCGGCCCCGGCTGGACGAACGGCGTCAAGACCGCCGTCCAGTACGTGAACAAGTACCTCGGCGGCGTGCAGGGCCATCCGCTCGTGGTCAGCTACTGCTTCACCACCTCGGCCGAGGAAGAGGGCACCAAGTGCGGCCAGAAGTTCGCCAACGACAGGCGGATCAACGTCGTCGAGTTCGGCGCGGTCGCCGTCGGCAACCAGTCCTTTTACGCGGCCCTCGGGAACAAGAAGCCGACCGTCGGCGGCGTCGAGCTCTTCCCGGTCGACGCGCAGCGGAAGAACGGCTTCGCCCTCTTCGGGACGAACGACTCGGTGCTCGGCCCGTGGGGCACGCTCGGCAAGACCGTCCTCAAGGCCAAGACCGCCGCGGTCGTCTACCCGCAGATCCCGGGCATCGACTACGGCGCCAAGGTCGAGAAGGCCAGCCTCGAGTCGGCCGGGATCAAGACGACGCTGGTCGGCTTCGCTGCGAACGCGACCGACCTGACCGGCCCGCTCACCGCCGCGGGCGCGCAGAACGCGGACATGATCGTCCCGCAGTCGAACGCCGCCGGCTGCGTCAACATCGCCAAGGCGCTCGAGGCGCTCGGCAAGAGCAAGACCCCGGTCGTCTCCAACCCGCTCTGCCTCACGCCCGACGTGGCCGCCGGGCTCGGCGGCGACCTGCCGAAGTGGATCTACGGGATCGCGTCGTCGCTCGGCTTCGACACGACCGACAAGGCAGTGGCCCCGTTCGTGAAGGGCCTGAAGGCGGTCGGCCAGCCGAAGCTCGCCGCCGACGCGTGGGTGATCGTCGCGTGGGGCCAGATCATGACGACCGTGAAGCTGATGAACCAGCTCGGCGTCAAGAACCTGACCGCCACGAAGCTCACATCGGCGTTCCGGAACTTCAAGGGCCCGCAGGCGCTCGGCGCGCCGAGCCTCCAGTGCGGGAAGTACCCGGCCGAGCCGGCGGCCTGCAACGACCAGGCGCAGTTCTTCCAGTACCAGGGTGCCGGGAAGTTCAAGCGGATCACCGGCTTCCTCCGGCCGCCGAGCAGCTTCAAGCTCGGAGGCTAGTTCGACGTCCTCCCTCCCTCAGGCGGGGCCGCGCAATCCCGCAGCTCCGCCGGGCTAAGCCCGGCGGAGCGCGACAGGAGTGGGCGGCCCCGCCGTTCGTTCCGCACTGAGAATTAGGCATGGACTGGCAGCAGATCGTCCTCCAGGCAATCCTCGGCCTCGGCGCCGGCTCGCTGATCGCCGGGATCGCGCTCGGGATCGTGCTGTCCTACCGCGGCTCCGGGATCATCAACCTCTCGACCGGAGCGGTCGCGATGCTCGCCGGGTACTCGTACTGGGCCCTGAAGACGGGCGAGTTCGGCTTCCACCTCGCGACCGCTCCGGCGCTCGTGATCACGGCGGTCTTCCTGCTCGCGGTCGGTCTCCTGATCGAGTTCGGCATCTTCCGTCCCCTCCGCACGGCCACCCCGCTGGCGAAGCTGGCCGCGTCCCTCGGCCTGTTGCTCGTCGCCCAGGCTGCCGTCTCGCTCGCCTTCGGGATCGGCACGAAGCCGCAGCCTCCGGTCCTCCCGAGCCGCTTCGTGAGCGTCTTCGACTCGAACGTGCCGATCGACCGGTTCATCCTGCCCGGGATCGTCCTCGCCTCGACGCTCGTGCTCTCGCTCGCCTACCGGCTCACCCGGTTCGGGCTCGCGACCCGCGCCGCCTCGGAGAACGAGATCGGCGCGATGCTGCTCGGGCTGTCGCCGAACCAGCTCGCCCTGGCGAACACGCTGCTCGCGACGTTCTTCGCCGGCGGCCTCGGCGTGCTCGCCGCCTCGATCGTGCAGCTCGATCCCCAGGCGCTCCCGCTGCAGGTCGTCCCGGCGCTCACCGCAGCGCTCTTCGCTCGGTTCACGTCGTTCTGGATCGCCTGCCTCGTCGGTCTCGCGATCGGGATGCTGGAGAGCATCCTCTACTACCTCCAGATCCAGAGCTGGTTTCCGACCGACAACGGCGTCGCGATGCCGGGCGTGTACCAGCTGCTCGTCTTCCTCCTGATGGTGGTAGCGATGTTCGTGCGCGGCACGAGCCTGCCGAGCCGGGGCGAGCTGGTCGAGCAGCGGCTGCCCTTCGCTCCCCGCGCGAAGCGGCTCTGGCGGCCGGCCCTCCTCGGCACGGCGGCGGCGGTCGCGGCGCTGATCGTCTTCCCGTACGACTTCCGGCAGGCGCTGATCACGTCACTGCTGGCGACGATCATGTGCCTCTCCGTCGTCGTGATCACCGGCTTCGTCGGCCAGATCTCGGTCGTGCAGCTCGCCCTCGCCGGTATCTCGGGCTTCATCCTCTCCCACCTGGCGACCGAGCACGGGGTCGGCTTCCCCGAGGTGATGCTGATCGGCGCCTGCGGCGCGACGGTGATCGGCGTCCTGATCGGCTTCTCCGCGCTGCGCGTGCGCGGGGTCAGCCTGGCGGTGATCACGCTCGCAGCTGCGGTCGCGATCGAGCAGTTCGTCTTCCTCAACTCCACCTGGGGCGGCGGCACCTCGAGCTCGCCCGTACCTGAGCCGAAGCTCGGAATCGACCTCGGTCCGTACGGGCCGTTCCGCGGCATCGACGGCAAGGTCCCGAGCCCGGTGTTCGGGTTCTTCGTGCTCGGGTGCGTGGTCCTGCTCGGCCTCTTCGTCGCGAACCTCCGGCGCTCGACGCTCGGGCAGCGGATGCTTGCCGTCCGCTCCAACGAGCGGGCCGCCGCGGCAGCGGGCATCAACGTCCGCAGCGTCAAGCTCGCCGCCTTCGGGATCAGCTCCTTCATCGCCGGAATCAGCGGCGCGCTCTACGGCTACAACTTCAGCTCGGTCACGGTCAACCGCTTCTCCGCCCTGACGGCGCTCAGCCTGATCGCGCTCGCCTACGTCGGCGGCGTGACGATGGTCTCGGGAGCGATCGTCGCCGGCCTGATCTCGGTCGAGGCGCTCTTCCCGTACGCCCTCGAGAAGTGGTTCGGGATCGGCGGGAACTGGGCGCTTCTCTTCGCCGGCCTGGCGCTCGTGGTGACGCTGATCCAGAACCCGGACGGCGTCGCCGGCGCCACCTACCGCAAGCATACGCGGGGGAAACGGCCGGTTTCCCCCGCGAGCCCCCTTCCGAGCTCCGCCGCCGGCTTCGCCGGCGGCGTTCGCGATCGCTTTGCCAAACAAGCGGTGCTCGGCCGCGCCCGCCATGTCGGTCGCGGCGACGAAAACCTTTCGAAAACCCGGGAGGCCGATCAGTGATGAGCCGTGTCCTGACCACCCACGTCGGCAGCCTGATCCGGCCGAAGCCGCTGCGCGACCTGCTCGCCGCGAAGGAGCGCGGTGAGGAAATCGACGAGACCGCTCTCGAACGGGCGCTGACCGACGCGGTGCAAGACGTCGTCCGCCGGCAGGCCGAGGCGGGGATCGACGTGATCGACGACGGCGAGATGGGCAAGCACTCGTGGATCACCTACCTGTACGAGCGGGTGAGCGGGCTCGAGCCGCGGATGGTCCCGGTCGAGGGCATGACGATCCTGCCGCCGAGCCGCGACCGGCAGGCGTTCCCGGAGTTCTACGCCGAGCACGATGCGGCCTTCGCGGTCGAGATGGCCGACGCGCTCCAGCTCGAGCTCGGCAAAGGGGAGGCCCAGGTCAAGCTGTGGTTCTGCACCGGTTCGCTCGAGTACGACACGGTCAAGCTCGAGCAGGACATCGCCCGCTTCAAGGCGGCGCTCGACGGCGTCGAGGTGACCGGTGCCTTTCTCCCCGTAGTCGCGCCCGCGAGCGTCTACTGGCTCCGCAACGAGTTCTACGCGAGCGAGGAGGAGTTCGTCTTTGCGGTCGCCGACGCGCTCCACGTCGAGTACAAGGCAATCGTCGACTCGGGGCTGATGCTGCAGGTCGACGACGCCGTGCTCATGCACGAGTACGACTCGATCCTGGCGGAGGGAGGCTCGGTCGAGGACTACCGCCGCTGGGCGGAGCTCCGGGTCGAGGCACTCGTCCACGCGCTGCGGGGACTGCCGGAAGACCGGATCCGCTACCACGTCTGCTTCGGCAGCTGGCACGGGCCGCACGTGTACGACCCGCCGCTCGAGGACCTGATCGACCTGGTCCTGAAGGTGCCGGCCCGCTACTACCTGATGGAGCAGGGCAACCCGCGGCACGAGCACGAGTGGCGGATCTGGGAGGACGTGACACTGCCCGAGGGCAAAGTGCTGGTCCCGGGGGTGGTCACCCACCACACCACGGTCGTCGAGCATCCCGAGGTGGTCGCCCAGCGGCTCGTCCGGCTGGCGAACGTGGTCGGGCGCGAGAGCGTGATGGGTGGGACCGATTGCGGCTTTGCCCAGGGGGCCTTCATCCAGCGGGTCCACCCGACGATCCAGTGGGCGAAGCTCGAGGCGCTCGCCGAGGGCGCACGGCTGGCGACGAAGGAGCTCTACGGGGCGGGGGCGGCGTGACCGACGGCGTCCTCACCACGCACGTCGGAGCGCTGCAGCGGACGCCGGAGGCGGAGGCTGCGCTGCTCGGCGAGGCGCCCGAGGAGCAGCTCGCCGCGGCGGTGGCCGACGTCGTCCGTCGGCAGGTCGAGGCAGGCATCGACGTGGTCGACGACGGCGAGTACGGCAAGTCGATCTGGCAGTGGTACGTAACCGAGCGTCTCGACGGGATCGAGCGCAAGGAGCGGGAGGGGCTCGCTCCGCTCCGCGGCCGCGACCATCTCGAGTTCCCGGAGTTCTACGCCTACGCGCTGGAGACGCCGGACGTGCTCTTCCACGGCAGCGACCGCGCGTTCTGGAACGCGATCGCCACCGTACCGGTGTGCGTCGGGCCGATCGCATACAAGCCCGGCCCGGTCGAGCGCGACATCGCGAACTTGAAGGCCGCGCTCGAAGACGTCGACGTCGCCGATGCGTTTCTGCCGGTGGTCGCGCCTGCGAGCGCCGAGGTGGACATGGGGAACGAGCACTACGCGACGCAGGAGGAGCTCCTCTGGGCCCTGGCCGACGCGCTGCGGGAGGAGTACCTGGCGATCATCGACGCCGGGCTCGTGCTCCAGGTCGACGACGCGTGGATCCCCGCCCTCTGGGACCACGACCCGAGCCTCGACCTCGAGACCTATCGTGCGTACTGCCGCACGCGCGTCGACGCGCTGAACCACGCGCTCGAGGGCCTGCCGGTGGAGCGCGTGCGCTACCACCTCTGCTGGGGCAGCTGGCACGGCCCGCACGCGACCGACATCCCGCTCGCCGAGATCGTCGACTTGATGCTCTCGGTGAACGCAGGGACGTACCTGGTCGAGGCGGCGAACGTCCGGCACGAGCACGAGTACCACCTCTGGGAAACGGTGCAGCTGCCCGAAGGGAAGAAGCTCGCACCGGGCGTCGTGACGCACTCGACGAACCTGATCGAGCATCCCGAGCTCGTCGCGGAGCGGATCGTCCGGTTTGCGGACCGGGTGGGGCGGGAGAACGTGGTCGCGAGCACCGACTGCGGGATGGGATCGCGAATCCATCCCGAGCTCGGTTGGGCGAAGCTGGCCACGCTCGCCGAGGGCGCACGGCTCGCGAGCGAACGGCTCTGGGGGCAGGGCTAGCAGTGGTTTGCCTTCTGTCGGCCGGCGCGAGAAGATCGCTGCAACAATGGCCTTGCGGAAGGCCCTTCGGCGATGCTGCTGATCGATACGGCGACGGTGCCACCCACGGAGCGGCTGGACTTCTGGTCGGAGTCGTCGCACGACGCGTACCTCCCGGTCCAGGTCCGCAGCCCGACACGGGAGCAGTTCGGCGCGCGCCTGTGGGGCTACGAGCTCGGGCCGCTGAGCCTGTTCCGGATCGCGGCCGCGCCGAACACGATGATGCGGAGCTCGAGCGCGATCACGGCCTGCGACCCGGAGTGCCTGCACCTGTCGGTCGTGCTCCGCGGGCAGATCAACGCCGCCCAGGAGGGCAGGACCGGGATGGCGGGGGTCGGCGACCTGATCAGCTACGACACCTCCCACCCGGTCGTCTTCCGGGCGGATCAGCCGTACGAGTCGCTCGTGATCCGGGTGCCGCGGCACCTCCTCGGCCGCCAGGAGGAGGAGATCAGCAGATTGACCGCGGTCGGGATTCCGGGCACGGAGGGGCTGCCGAGGGCAGCGGTCGCGTTCTTCTGCGGGCTGGTCGGACGGCTCGAGGCGGGGACGATCACGCCGTCGGACGCGCCGAACACGATCGAGTGCGTGCTCGACCTCGTCCGGGCGCTGTACTCGGCCCCGCGGACGGACGACGCGCCGCGGATGCGCACGCGGGCGGAGATCCTACTGAACGTGCAGTCGTTCATCGAGCTGAACCTGGGCGATCCGGAGCTGGACCCGGAGCGGATCGCGCGCGCGACCTTCATCTCGACCCGGTACCTGCACAAGCTCTTCGAGGCCGAGGGCACGAGCGTCTGCCGGTGGATCCGCGAGACGCGGCTCGAGCGCTGCCGACGCGATCTGATCGACCCGGCGCTGGTGGACGAGACGATCCTGGCGATCGCAAGCAGGTGGGGGCTGCCCGGTCCCGAGCACTTCAGCCGGCTCTTCCGCACCGCGTACGGCTGCTCGCCGAGCGAGCTGCGGCGCGAGGCAAAGGCATCCCGCTCGGTGATTCCGCTGCGCTGAGCCTGGGGCGGCGGGAGGGGGGCCGATGACGCCGGTTCTGAAGGCGACCGGGATCTCCGTCCGGTTCGGCGGCGTGCACGCGGTCGTGGACGTCGACCTCGAGGTCGCCGACGGCCAGCTGGTCGGCCTGATCGGGCCGAACGGCGCCGGCAAGACGACCTTCATCGACGCGATCAGCGGCTTCGTGCGCTACGAGGGCCGTGTCGAGCTCGACGGCGGCGATCTGACCGGGCTGCCGCCGCACGCCCGGGCGCGGCGCGGCCTCGCCCGGACGTGGCAGTCGATCGAGCTGTTCGACGACCTGACGATCGCGGAGAACCTGCTCGTCGCCTCGCACCGGCCCTCGGCATGGCGCACGATCAAGGAGACGGTCTCGACGTCGGGCGGCGCGACCGGCGAGGTCGGGCCTGTGCTCGAGCTGCTCGGGCTGGGAGCGGCCGCGGAGCGGCTGCCCACCGAGCTGTCGCAGGGGCAACGGAAGCTGGCCGGGATCGCCCGGGCGCTCGTCGCCGAGCCGAGGGTCGTGTGCCTCGACGAGCCCGCGGCGGGCCTCGACACGCGCGAGAGCGAAGAGCTCGGCGTCCGTCTGCGCCGCCTGGCCGACGAGGGCCAGTCGATGCTGCTCGTCGACCACGACATGGGCCTCGTGCTCGGGATCTGCGACGAGGTGGTCGTGCTCGAGTTCGGCGAAGTGATCGCCCGCGGCGCGCCCGACGTCGTCCGTGCCGATCCCAGCGTGATCGGCGCCTACCTCGGCGGCGCCGCCGAGCGGGCCGCGGCGGAGGAAGCATCGTGACACGGGGGAAACGGCCGGTTTCTGTCCACGCGGCTCCGCCGCATGATCCAGGGCACTGGCCCCGCAAAGAGCAAGACCGTCGGGGCCAGCTTTCCCCCGTGGGCCCCCTTCCGAGCTCCGCCGCTGGCTTCGCCATCGGCGTTCGCGATTGGTTTCCCAGCAGGCCGCACTGGGCCGCGCCCGCCATGTCGGTCGCGGCCGCGCAAACCTCCCGTCGAGCCCGAGAGATATCCCGGTGAGCGACGTCCTGACGCTCGAGACCCTGACCGCCGGCTACGACGAGGCCGCGGTGATTCGCGACCTCGACCTCACCGTCCGTCCGGGCGAGGTGGTGGCGCTGCTCGGCGCCAACGGCGCAGGCAAGACGACGACGCTGCGGGCGGTGTCGGGCCTGGTGAAGCCGATGGCGGGTCGCGTGCTGTTCGACGGCGAGGATCTCGCCAAGGTCTCGCCGAGCGCCCGCGCCAGGCTCGGGATCGCCCACGTCCCCGAGGGTCGCGGCCTGTTCTTCGGGTTGACCGTCGCCGAGCACCTGCGGGTCGCGCCGCGCGGCGAGCGCCTCGACGAGGCGATCGCGTACGAGTACTTCCCCAAGCTCGCGGAGCTCAAGGGCCGGCGCGCAGGCCTCCTCTCGGGGGGAGAGCAGCAGATGCTCGCGGTCGCCCGCGCGCTCGCACGCGAGCCGAAGCTCCTGCTCCTCGACGAGCTCAGCCTCGGACTGGCTCCGGTGGTCGTCGAGCGCCTGTTGCCGGTCGTGCACCAGTTCGCGAGCGAGCGGGGGTGCGCGGTTCTCCTCGTGGAGCAGCACGTCCACCTCGCGCTGGAGGTCGCCGACCGCGGCTACGTGCTGTCGCACGGCCGCATCGTGCTGCAGAACGACGCAGCTCACCTGCGTGCGAACCGCCAGCTGCTGGTCGCGAGCTACCTCGGAGAGCACATCCAGGACGCCGCCGCCGCCGCGGAAGTGGCGTCCGTGATCGAAAGGGAGGAAGACGATGGCTGATCGGAGCCTGGAAGACCTGCTCGCCAGAGTCGGCAACCCGGTCGACCTGCTGCGGAACTCGCAGGCCGGCCCGAACGTCTACCCCGGGGTTCCGGCCGAGTACACGAACTGGCGGGACGAGCAGGCCGCCTGGCAGCGGACCTGCGTGCTCTTCAACCAGTCGTACCACATGGCCGACCTGGCGGTGGAAGGCCCGGATGCGCTGACGCTTCTCTCCCGGCTTGCCGTCAACAGCTTCGAGGGGTTCGCCGTCGACAAGGCCAAGCACTTCGTCCCCTGCACGCCCGAGGGCTATGTGATCGGGGACGTGATCCTCTTCTACCTGGCCGAGAACCAGTTCAACCTCGTCGGGCGCGCGCCCGCGCTGAACTGGATCACGTACCACGCGCAGACCGGCGGCTACGACGTCGAGATCGAGCTCGACCAGCGCTGGGCCCTCCGCACCGACGGGCGCCGCAAGTCGTACCGCTTCCAGGTGCAGGGGCCGAACGCGATGGAGGTGATCGAGAAGGTGCTCGGCGGGCCGCCCCCCGAGCTGAAGTTCTTCACCATGACCACTGTGACAATCGCAGGCCGGACCGTCCGCGCCCTCCGTCACGGCATGGTCGGGCAGCCCGGCTGGGAGCTGTTCGGCCCGTGGGAGGACGAGGCGGCCGTGCACGAGGCGCTGCTCGAGGCAGGGGAGGAATTCGGAATGCGCCAGGCCGGCGGCCGCGCGTACTCGTCCAACACGCTCGAGTCGGGCTGGATCCCGTCGCCGCTGCCCGCGGTCTACTCCGGTGAGAGCCTGAAGGCCTATCGCGAGTGGCTGCCCGCGACCGGGTACGAGGGCTCAGCGTCGATCGGAGGCAGCTTCGCCTCGGACGACATCGAGGACTACTACTTCACGCCCTGGGATCTCGGCTACGGCAGCTACGTCAAGTTCGACCACGACTTCATGGGCCGCGAGGCGCTCGAGCGCATGGCCGACGACGATCACCGCGTGAAGGTCACGCTCGCGCTCGACGACGACGACGTCACGGCGACGATCGGGACGATGTTCGGCCAGACCGACCGGGCGAAGTTCATCGACTGGCCCTCGGCGGTCTACTGCATGCACCCCTTCGACCGGGTGACGGTCGACGGCGAGACCGTCGGGCTCTCGACCTGGATCGGCTACAGCGCGAACGAGGGCAAGATGCTCACGCTCGCGGTCGTCGACCCGGAGTACGCCGAGCCCGGCACCGAGGTGGCCTTCGTCTGGGGCGAGGAGGGCGGCGGCTCGTCGAAGCCGACCGTCGAGCCTCACGTGCAGACGGAGATGCGGGCGGTGGTCAGCCCGGTGCCGTACACGGAGGTCGTGCGGAGGTCGTACCGGGCGACGAAGGTCTAGTCCCGAACGCGCCGCGGAGGGCGCGGCTCAGGCGAGCTGGGCCAGGCTCGACTCGTACGCCCGGTCGAAGATCTGGTCGATCGGCAGCTCGCGCAGCTTCTCCGAAAGGACCTCGACGCCCCAAGGGCCGTCGTAGCCGGCGTCGCGCACGGCGGCGACGTACTCCCTGATCGGGAACTCTCCCTCGCCGGGGAGCGCCCGGTGATTGATCGTCTCGTCGACCGGGTCGGGCATGTTCTCCCACTGGCCGTCGCTCAGCTCGACCCAGCCGTACAGGTGCCCGGCGACTGTGCGGAGGTCGTCGATCGACACTCCGAGCTTGGCCATGTGCCAGGTGTCGATGCAAAGCGCGGCATTCGGCTGGTCGGCTCCCTGGACGACCTGCACCGCCGTCTCGAGGTCGTGCACGTTCACGTCGGGCGGCATGAACTCGTACACCATCTTCGCGTCGTGGCGCTTCGCCGCCTCCGCGCACAATTCCGCGTAGCGCTCGGTCAAGCGGGGGATCTCACACGGCGTTCCGGGGATGTTCCCGACCTTGACGTGGTGCGCGCCCAGCGCGGCGGCCGCCTCGTGCAGGAGCTCCCAGATCGGCTCGGCCGCGCGTCGGCGCTCGTCGCCGGGATCGAGCATCCACTCCCAGAAGAACTCGAGCTCCAGGTACTCGAGCCCGTGGTTGTCGAGGAGCGACTTGACGTCGGCGAGCGAGCGCGTCTCCAGGATGTGCTGGAGGTCGGCATGCCAGATCCCGATGCCCCTGAACCCCGCCCGCTCGGCCTGTGCACAGCGGTCGGCGATGTCGAAGAGGCTCCACTCCCGGCCCGCGTGCACCTCCACCGGGCCGGACGTCGTCCAGTACAGGGCGACCAGGTCGTTCGCGGTGCTCATCGGAGCAAACCTAACCGTTTTGTTTACGAGGTCTTCGGCCGCGTGGTGATGATCGTGGGCTGCAGATAGGGCCGAAGCGCGCGCTCCAACGCGCCGCTCTGCGAGATGACCGGAGAGCCCACGGCGATCGGCGCGTCACCCCACCTCGCATCGGGCCCGTACACGAGGAGGATGTCCCACGCCGCTGCGCCACCGCCGTAGCCGAGCTCACGGGCGACCGCGCGCCCGAGGCTGCGCTCGCCGTCCCAGTAGTGCCTGGCGCGGTCGTCCACGAGCAGATCCGCGACCTGGGGGTTCGCGTCTCCTGGGAGCATCGGGATCCACGCCACGAAGACGCGCAGATCGGCTTTCGGATGCCGCCTGAGGATGCGCTCCTGCGCCCAACTGGCGCCGTCGCGGCAGGTGTGTCAGGTCGGCGAAAGCAGAAGAACAAGGCGTGCGTGTCCGGTGCCGTCGTCGAAGGCCCGCCTGAACGGCTCGACGCTCGACGAGATCGTCTCCAGCCTCGCCGACCCTCCGGGCGATCCGCCGCCACCGCACGCCGCGACGACCAGGAGCACGCCGATCGAGAGACCGACCAGGATCAAGCGCACATTGGTGAGTCTAGGTGCAAGGCGTGTGCCGAGGACTGGGCCCAACCCAGTGGTACGGGCATTTCGGCCGGGTTAAGCTGGACGAGGTGGCTGACTACGTGATCGTCGGCGGCGGGTCCGCTGGGTGCGTGCTGGCCGGGCGGCTGAGCGAGGACCCCGATGCGAGCGTGCTGATGCTGGAGGCCGGCCCGCCGGACGTTGCCCCCGAGATCCACATCCCGTTCGCCTTCCCCGCGCTCTTCAAGTCCAGCCATGACTGGGACCTGCTCGGCGAGAAGGAGCCCGGCCTCGGCGGGCGCCGGCTGTACCTACCGCGCGGCAAGATGATCGGCGGCTGCGGCTCGATCAACGCGATGATCTACCTGCGCGGCCACCGGCTCGACTTCGACGGCTGGGCCGCGGACGGCGCCGCCGGCTGGTCGTACGACGAGGTGCTCCCGTACTTCAAGCGCGGCGAGGACAACGAGCGTGGCGAGGACGAGTTCCACGGCGTCGGCGGGCCGCTCGCGGTCTCGGAGAGCCGCTCCATGCAGCCGCTCGTCGACGCGATGCTCGAGGCGGCGGTGCAGGCAGGCTACGAGCGCATACCCGACCTCAACGTCGACCGCCCCGAGGGCGTCTCCCGGTTCCAGGTCACGCAGCGGAACGGCAAGCGCTGCTCGACCGCCGATGCCTACCTGCACCCGGTCGCCCACCGGACGACCCTCGAGGTGCGCACCAGCGTGCTCGCCCAGCGGATCGTCTTCGAGGGGAACCGCGCAGTCGGCGTCGAGATCGTCCAGGACGGCAAGGTCGAGACGGTCCGGGCCGAGCGTGAGGTGATCGTCTCCGCCGGCACGTACCAGTCGCCGGTCCTGCTGATGCTCTCGGGGATCGGGCCCGAGGAGGATCTGGCGCTGCTCGGGATCCCGGTCCGCGAGAACCTCCCGGTCGGCCGGAACCTGCAGGACCACTGCATGGTGAACGTCAACTTCACGACCGACCAACCGGCCCTGTTCGGGATCCTCACCCCGGAGAACTTCGAGCTCCTCGAGAAGGACGGCCGCGGCCCGCTTAGCTCGAACATCCCCGAGGCCGGCGGCTTCTTCAGGACGAGCGACGAGCTGCCGGCGCCCGACATCGAGTTCCACTTCGCCCCGTCGATCTTCTACGACGAGGGCCTCAACGCTCCGACCGGTCCAGGGATGGCGTTCGGCCCGGTGCTGATCCACCCGAACGCGCGCGGGTGGGTGAAGCTGCGCTCGCCGATGCCCGACTCGAAGCCGCTCGTCCTCACGAACTTCCTGACCGACGAGGAGGACCGGCGGCGCATCGTCGCCGGCGTCCGGATCGCACTCGAGATCGCGTCCCAGCCGGCGTTGAAGGCGGTCGCGAAAGCGCCGTACAGCGTGCCCGACTCGGATTCCGACGCCGACATCCTGGCGTGGGTGGAGCGCAACGCGCAGACCGTCTACCACCCGACCTCGACGTGCGCGATCGGGCCTGTGGTCGACGCTGAGCTCCGCGTCCACGGGTTCGAGGGTCTGCGCGTCTGCGACGCCTCGGTGATGCCGACGATCACCCGGGCGAACACGCATGCGGCGACGGTGATGATCGCCGAGAAGGGCGCCGACCTGATCGCCGGCAAGCCGCCGCCGGCTCGGGCGGAGAGTGGAGTCCTGGAGGGTCAGGCTTCAGCCTGATCCTCTGCCTATTCGGTCTCGTCGACGAAAGGCTGTGGGACAGGCTGAAGCCTGTCCCTTCTGGCGGCTTCAGCGGCGGCGCTCGGCGTACGCCGCGAAGGCGTCGATCGCCCCGGGATCGATCAGTGCGTCCTTGCTCGCCACCTCCGCGACCGGGGTGCCGGTGAGGATCTTCTTGACCGGGAGCTCGAGCTTCTTGCCGGTCATCGTCCGCGGGATCGCCGGCACGGCGACGATGTCGTCCGGTTTGTGCCGCGGCGAGAGACCGTCGCGCAGTGCGCTCGAGATGCGGCCCCGCAGCTCGTCGTCAAGGTCGACACCTTCTCGCAGCACGACGAAGAGGAGCAGCTCGTCGGTCGCCTCGAGGTGGACAACGAGGGCGTCCAGGACCTCGTCGAACTCCTCGACCACGCCGTAGAAGTCGCTCGTCCCGAGGCGCACCCCGCCGCGGTTGAGCGTCGCGTCGGAGCGGCCGGTGATGATCGAGGTGCCGCGGTCGGTGAAGAGGATCCAGTCGCCGTGCCGCCAGATCCCCGGGTAGTGCTCGAAGTACGCCGCCCGGTAGCGCGCGCCGTCCTCGTCGTTCCAGAATTTCACCGGCATCGAGGGCATCGGTTGCCGGATCACCAGCTCCCCGAGCTCCCCGACCACGTCGTTGCCGTCGGCGTCGAACGCGGCGACGTCGACGCCCAGGCACTTGCCCGCCATCTCGCCGGCGTAGACCGGGAGCAGCGGGTAGCCCTGCACGATCCCGGTGCAGACGTCCGTTCCGCCGCTGCCGACGTTCAGGAGGACGTTCGGCCCGACCTGCTCGTAGATCCACTCGTAGGAGTCGGCGGGCAGCGGCGAGCCGGCCGCACAGACCTGGCGCAGCGTGGAGAGGTCGAACTCGCGTCCGGGCTCGAGTCCTTCCTTCCGGCAGGCCATGGTGAAGGCGGGGCTGAGCCCGAACATCGTCGCCTTCGTCTCCTCGATCATCCGCCACTGCGTGGCGAGGTCGGGGTAGCCGGGGTTGCCGTCGAGCATCACGATCGACGCCCGCAGCAGGAGCGCGGAGACGAGCGCGTTCCACATCATCCAGGCGGTGGTCGTGAACCACATCAGCCGGTGCCCGGGACGCAGGTCCCACGAGAAGCCGTGGTTCTTCAAGTGCTCGAGCAGGATGCCGCCGTGCCCGTGGACGATCGCCTTCGGCAGACCCGTCGTGCCGGACGAGAAGAGGACGTACAGCGGATGGTCGAACGGGACCGGGTCGAACTCCAGTCGGCCGGCCTCGGCGACGATCTCGCTCCACGGGACGGTGTCGGGAAGCTCGTTGCCGCCGTACGGAACGTGCACGACCGAACGGAGCGACGGCAGCCCGGAGCGCACCTTGGCGACTTGGTCGCGGCGGTCGATCCAGGCCTCGCCCCAGCGGTAGCCGTCGACGGCCAGGAGAACGCTCGGCTCGAGCTGGCCGAGGCGATCGAGCACGCTCCGCGGCCCGAACTCGGGCGGGCACGTCGCCCAGACCGCTCCCAGCGAGGCGGCGGCCAGAAAGGCGATCAAGGCCTCGGGGATGTTCGGCAGGTAGGCGACGACGCGGTCGCCGTCGGCAACGCCGAGCCGTTGAAGGCCGGCGCGCGCCCGTGCAACCTGGTCACGTAGCTCGCCGAAGGTCAGGTCGAACGGCTCGCGCGACTGCGAGCGCGCGAGCACCGCGACCGCCTCCGTGTCCTCGTCGCGGCCGAGCATGTGCGCCGCGTAGTTCAGCCGCGCGCCCGGGAACCACTCGGCGCCCGGCATCTCGCGCGAGCCGAGGACGCGCTCGTACGGTGTCGTCGCCTGGATCTCGAAGAAGTCCCAGACCGTAGACCAGAATCCTTCGAGGTCGGACACCGACCACCGCCAGAGGTCGTTGTAGTCGTCGCCGCCGCGGCCGAGCGACGCCATGTACCGAGCGAGGACCGAGTGCTCCCGAACCTCCGCGGTCGGCTCCCAAACGACCTGCCCGACGGAGTACGGCTTCTCGGCGGAGACGCTCATCCTGCGGCCGGCGGGTAGACGGCGTCGGGCTCCTGACCCTCGCCGGGGGCGCCGTCGAAGATCTCCGTGACGATCCCGAGGTCACGATCGGTCGAGAGGTACGCGAACGTGACGCCGTTGTACGTCCCGCCGAGCAGTACCTGGTGGCCCCGTCCGCTCAGCTCCGCGAGTGTGCTCTCGTAGTCGGGAACGGCGACGCCGACGTGGTGGACGCCGGGGCCGTGCTCGGCGAGGAACCGCGCGTAGACGCTGTCATCGTCGAGGGGTTGGACGAGCTCCCACTGCACGTCTCCCACCTGCGCGATTGAGAGGCGCCAGGAGCGTTCCACCGGCCGGCCGCGCTCGTGCATCCCGTCCACGTTGCCCGGGTTGAACTCGTAGACGTGCCACGGGCCGATGCCGTAGTCGTCGACGTACGTACGCATCGCCTCGTCGAGGTTCGGCACGACGACGGACACCTGCAGCGTCCCGGTGAAGATCGGCTCCCGCACGTGCAAATCCTATTTCGGCCCCGGTTGCAGCGCGGGCAGTGCCGTGATTCGATCATGCGGTGACGGTCGCCCCGGCCGAGGTTCTCTCGAAGCTCTTCGACGTGCGCGGCACACGCGTCGTCGTGACCGGAGCCGCGGCGGGGCTCGGCTTCGCGATGGCGGAGGTGCTCGCCGAGTGCGGTGCCCGCATCACGCTGGCCGACATCCATGCCGGGCGGCTGGAAGAGGCGACCGCAAGGCTCGCCGACCGCGGCTGCGATGCACGCGGCGTCCAGGTCGACGTCCGCGACGAGGCGGCAGTCGAAAGCTTGATCGAGGGCGTGGTCGCGAAGCAGGGCGGGGTGGACGTCGTCTTCGCCAACGCAGGGCTAGCCTCCGTGCCGGGGTTCCGCGTCGACGGCGGCCAGACGCTCGCGACACTCGAGCGCTCCGACTGGGACACGGTGCTCGACGTGAACCTGACCGGCGTCATCCACACGATGCGGAGCGCCGCGCGCGCGATGACGCAGCAGGGGTCGGGGCGGATCGTCGTCACCGCCTCGAACGCCGGCCTCAGGGTCGAGCCGCTCGTCTGCTACGGCTACGCGGCGAGCAAGGCGGCGGTGATCCACGTCGTCCGCCAGGCCGCTCTGGAGCTCGCCCCGCACGGCGTCCTCGTCAACGCGATCTGCCCCGGGCCGTTCTACGGGACGCTGATCGGCGACGGCGTCACGCTCGACCCGAGCGACGAGCTGAAGGAGATGTGGAAGACGCTGATCCCGCTCGGCCGGATGGCACACCCGGACGAGCTCAAGGGTCTGGTCGTGCTACTCGCCTCGCCGGCGTCCAGCTTCATGACCGGCGCGGCGTTCGTGGTCGACGGCGGCTCGCTCGTGCAGGCGTAGCCGTTCAGCAGGTGAGGTGCAGCGCGGCCGCAGTCCGGGCCGGCTCGAGCCCCGCGAACAGCCGGACGGCATCCGCGGTCGGCAGCGCGTCGACCTCGACGCCGCGCCGGCGAAGGGCGTCGAGCGCCGCAGGGTCGGGCTCGAGCCGTCCGTACGCGCCGGTGCCGATCACCAACCGGTCGGGGAGCTCGTCGAGCACGTCCTCGAGGTCCTCGAGCACGAGCCCGTGTCCCTCCCGGCGCCACCAGCCGGCCACCACCCGGCCGGGGAGGACGATCACGTCCTGGCGATGTTCCTCGCCGTCGACCAGCACCCGACCGAACTCGTACGCCTCGACCCTGGCCACACGTCGAGGGTACCCGGCGCCGCGAGCCGCACGCCTAATGCCCTTGTAACACTGTGCTACTTGCTTCGTGGCGCGTCTGACCAAGCCGCCCAGAGAGCTTGTAACACTGTGTTACTTGGCGGATGGGCGGCTCGACCGGCGCGTCCGCCGGCTCTACGGGACGAGGACGGCCCGGCCCGTGACTTCGCCCTCGCGGAGGGCGTCGAGGACGTCGTTGACCGTCTCCAGCGGATGCGTCTCCGTGCGGAGCGTGATCTCGCCCTTCCCGTGCAGCTGCAGCAGCTCCCAGAGGTCGATCCAGTTGCCGACCAGGTTCCCGGCGATCGCGGTCTCGCCGACGACCATCGCCACGGACGGCACCGTGATCGTCCCGCCGTAGCCGACGGTCGAGTAGAGGCCGCGGCGCGCGAGCATGTCCAACCCGGCCGCGTGGGTCGCGTCGGTGGCGACGAAGTCGAGGACGACGTCGGCCCCGGCCCCGTTCGTCGCCTCGCGCACGTCGCCGACGTCGGCGAGCACCTCGTCCGCTCGGAGCTCGGCGGCGAGCTTCCGTCGCCGCTCGTCTGTGTCGACCGCGATCACCGAGCCGCCGCCGAGCACGCGCAGGAGCTGGAGCGCGATGTGGCCGACGCCGCCGACGCCGATCACGACCGAGGTCGTCCCGGGCGCGAGGCGGGGTAGGAGCTTCTTCACCGCATGGTAGGCGGTGATCCCGGCGTCGGCGTGCGGCGCGACGTCGACCGGCTCGACACCGCCGGGGAGCGGCACGAGCGAACGCTCGTCGACGAGGACGTAGTCGGCAAAGCCGCCGTCGCGGGTCAGGCCCGTGAACTGGTGACGCTCGCAGTGCATGTCGAGCGCGCGGCGGCAGGCGACGCAGAGCCCGCAGCTATACGCCGGATAGACGAGCACGGGGTCGCCGACCTTCGCCGTGGTGACGTCGGTCCCGACCGCGTGCACCCAGCCGGCGTTCTCGTGACCGAGCACGACCGGAGGCTTCAAGCCGGCCGGCTCCATCAGGCCCTCCTGCGCATGCAGGTCGGTGGCGCAGACGCCGGCGCCGCCGATCCGGACGACGACGTCGCGCGGTGCGACCGGCTCCGGCTCCGGCCTCTCGACCAGCTCGAGCGGGGCGTGGTACGCGCTGAGGAGAGCCGTTCTCATTGCTCGGCTAGGTGGTCGGCGAGCCGGGTGGCGAGCGCCATGATCGTCAGCGAGGGGTTGACCGAGAGCGTCCGCGGGATCAGGGAGCTGTCGCCGACGTAGAGGGCGTCGATCCCGTGAACCTTGCCGTTCCGGTCGGTGGCGGAGCGCTCCGGATGGTCGCCCATCCGGCACGAGCCCTGGACGTGTGTGGAGGCGATCCCCGTCCAGGCGACCTGCGTTGCGCCGGCCGCTCGCAGGACCTCCTTGCTGAACTCGAGCGACGCGTCGATCCGGCCGAGCTCGCGCTCGTTGAAGGCCAGTTCGAACCGCTCCCCGCTCTCGTCGACGACCACCGACGCGGTGTTCTCGTCGTTCACCATCGCCAGCACGCCGTTCCAGTACCTGTACCTCTTCGCCGCCTCGACCAGCCGCGGTCCCCAGAACGGCCCGTCGTCGTCGCGGAGCGTGGTCCCGAACGCGATCGGGTCCTGGATGGTCGACGCCTCCACCACGAAGCCGCCGTCCTCGTCGTGCTGGTAGGCCATGCAGTGGGACGAGATCGGATACGTGATGTGCGCATCCTGCACGTCGTCGAACAGCCCGTAGACGACGCGCACGGGGTGGAGGCCGAGGTACTTCCCGATCGTCGGCGAGTCGAGGCCCGAGCGCTTGAGGATCTGCGGCGTGTTCAGGGCGCCGCCGGCGACGACGACCGTCTCGCCGCGGATCGTCTCGCCGCCGACCTCGACGCCGGTCGCGCGCCCGCCCTCGATCACGACGCGGTCGACCGGCGAGTCGGCCCGCAGCTCGAGCAACCCGCGTGCCCAGGAGTCCGCGATCCACGTGTTCCCGGTGTTCTTGCCTGCGTTCGTCGGGCAGCCCTGGAGGCATGAGCCGCAGTGCATGCAGTTCGCGTCCGTGTACGACATCACGGGCTCGAGCTCGTGGCCGAGCGCCCTCAGCCCGCGCTCGATCGTGTGGACGCACGGTTGCCAGTCGCTGCGCTCGCGGATCCCGAGCCGCTCCTCGACGCGCAGGTAGTACGGCTCGAGATCGGAGACGGCGAACGGCCGTGAGCCGTCCGCGGTCAACCCGCTCTCTCCTTGCCACTTGGCGACGTCCTTCTCGTGCGCCCGGAGCGCGACCTTCGTGTTGATCGTCGTCGTCCCGCCGACGCAGCGTCCGGCGAGGAACGTCACCACGTCGCCGTCGGGCAGGTGGCCGAAGCGGATCGGCCACCAGAACGTGTGGTTCGCCTTCGCCTCCCAGCGGTCGAAGTCGATCGCGGTCAGGTGCGGGCCGGCCTCGAGCAGGAGCACGTTCTTCCCGCGCTGCGCAAGCTCGCCCGCGACGACGCCTCCGCCCGCGCCGGACCCGACCACGATCACCTCGTGGCGATCCTTCACGACACTCCCAGCCACGACCAGTCCTTTCGGAGCCGCCGGGCGGCCGGCGGCGCGAAGTCGATCTCCGTCCAGGCGCCGGGACCGTCCGTTCCCGGGGCGACGAAGTCGCTGTAGAACGCCTCGATCGCGAGCGCGCGGACGAGGGCGAACTCCGGCGTCCGCTCCTGCTCGCCGAGCCGAGCCGGATCGAGCGCGTCGATCGACGCGAGCGCCTGGTCGCGGACGGGCGGCGGCATCCGGCCGAGCAGCGCCTCGATGTAGACGACGGGCCCGACGCGGCTCGAGCCAGGGACGATCGCCTCGCAGAGAGCTTCCAGCTTCTCGGCCCGGGCTGCGTCGAGCGCGGTCATCGGTCGAGATTCTCTCCCGAAAGCCACTTCGTGCAGCTGGCGTACAGCGCCTCGACCTCCGAGCCGGTCAGCCCGGGCATGTCCGGCTTCACTGTGAATCCATTCCGGCTCTGGAGGTAGGCGAGGTGGCGGTAGCCGACCGGAAAGGACTCGAGCAGCGTCCGGTCCAGCGTCGGCGGCCTCGCCGGGTCGACCGGGTTGATCCGGTCCTGCTCGTAGATCGGCTGGCGCAGGACGATGCCCCAGCGGCCGTCGCGCTTCTCGAGGAAGTCGACAAACCGCCCGGTGCAGACGACGTCGCACTCGGCGCCCTCCACGTCCGCCCGCTGCGTGATCGTCATCTTGGCCTGCGACACCGCCCGCCCTCCTGCGACCTCGACCGACGTCCCGCCGAGGAAGTGGAGGATCCGCACGCCTCGCTCGAACCCCTCGCGGCTCACGCGGATGAAGTCGTCGCAGCTTCCCTGGAACCACGTGGCCATCATCCGGCCGTCGTCGTGCCAGACGGTGCGGAAGCGCTCCCAGTCGCCGGCATCGCGCCAGACGACCCAGTTCTCGATCAGCCGGCGGATCTCGAGCTCGTCAGTCGACGTCGACATTCTCGAGCAGCTCGGCGGCGTCCCGGCGCTCGCGAAGCAGGTAGGCGGAATGCAGCTTGTCCGGATTTTCCTTCAGTTCCGCCGTCGTGCCCTCGTAGACGATCCGGCCGTTCTCGAGCACGTAGGCTCCCTGGGCGAGGCCGAGCGCGACGTGGACGAACTGCTCGATCAGGAGCACGCCGACGCCCTGAGCCGCCGCCTGCTCCAGCGCGGGGATGAGGCGCTGAACGACCACCGGCGCGAGCCCGAGCGACAGCTCGTCCACGAGCATGAACTTGGGCCGCGAGACGAGCGCCTGGGCGAGCACGACCATCTGCTGCTCGCCGCCGGATAGCGTTCGTGCGGTCGCCTTCCACCGCGTTTCCAGGTGCGGGAAGAGCTCGGTTGCGTACGCGATTCCGGCCTTCGCGTCCTCGCGGCCCAGGGAGTACGTGGCAACGCGGAGGTTCTCCTCCACGGTCAGATCCGGCAGTAGCCGGCGTCCCTCCGGGACGATCGCAACGCCGGCCGCCCGGATGTGCTCGGGTCTCAGCCTGGTCAGCGCCGTCCCGTTCACGGACACCTCGCCTGCGGTCGGCCGCAGGACGCCGCCGACCGCCAGCACCATCGTCGACTTGCCGGCGCCGTTCGGCCCGAGTAGCGTCGTGACCTGGCCCGGCGGGACCTCGAGCGAGATGCCGTGCAGCACCGGATGGCCGCCGCGGGCGACCCGGAGGTCGTCGATCTTCAGCGTCGCGGCCGGCACGCTCATGTCTGGGCCTCCTCGTCGGGGATGACCTCCGCCTCGGTTCCGAGGTACGCCCGCATAACGTGCTCGTCCCTGAGCACCTCCGGGGTCGGGCCCGACGCGATCAGCTTGCCGAAGTCGATCACGGCGGTCGTCCCGCAGCATGCCGAGACGAGGCTCATGTCGTGGTCGACGAGGATGACGAGGGCGCCGAACTCGCCGGGAATCTTCTGGATCACCTCGCCGAGGTGGCTGGTCTCTTCGTCGGGCAGGCCCGCTGCCGGCTCGTCGAGCAGGACCAGTCGCGGCTTTCCGACCACTGCCCGGGCGATCTCGACCAGGCGGCGCTCGCGGGCACCGAGCACGCCCACCTTCGCCTTCGGTGAAGCCTTGAGCCCGACGAACTCGATTGCAGTGAGGACGTCCGCCCGCCGCGTCGCGCGCTTTGCGCCCGAGTGCTCGTGGATCATCGCGACGTTGTCGAAGACCGACAGCTGCTCGATCGCCATCTCCGTCTGGAACGTCCGCCGTAGTCCCCACCTGGCCCGGCGGTAATCGGCCATCTTGAGCAGGTTCTCGCCGAAGGCAGTGACCGTACCGGCGGCAGGCTTGACGAAACCGCTCATCACGTTGAAGAACGTGGTCTTGCCGGCCCCGTTCGGGCCGATCAGACCGCAGGTCCCGCTCGCGAAGACGAGCGAGACGCCGTCGATCGGTGTGACGCCTCCGAAGCGGACGGTGAGGTTGTCGATCTCGACCACGAGTCAGCTCACGGAGTAGGCGGCGAGGACCGGGGAGAGGATGACGACGATCACTCCGAGCAGCGGCGAGACCGTGATGAGGAAGACGATCCCGAGGATGAGCGCGAGGATGCTGCCGATCCCGAGAGCCGCCTGGCGGGTCACCGGGACTTTGCGCCCGATCAGCCGCCCGAGATTGGCCATGTCCTTCGGGAACTGGTCGATCAGGCCGCCGGGCGCGCTCAGCAGCACCTGGACCAGCCCGGCGCCGAAGACGACCAGCAGGAAGTTCGGGTTCACGTCCCACTGCGCCTGGAAGAGGAACGGCAGCAGCTGGTTGAAGACACCGGCGACGAGCGCTCCCCAGAGGCTGAAGATCCCGCCGATCAGAGTGGTCGCCGCCAGCGTCAGCGAATCCTGGGTCTGGAAGTTGATCGCTCGGGAGACGCCGTTCAGCGCGGCGAGCAGGCAGCCGGCCACGCCCGTCAGGAACGAGGCGAGCGCGAAGGCCCAGAGCTTGTACAGCGTCACGTTCACGCCTGCCGCCAGGGCTGCCGGCTCGCTCTCACGGATCGAGGCCCATGCGCGTCCTGGTTTGCCCGCGACGTGGACGAGCGCGAGCAGGAACAGGATCGCGGTGACGACGACCACGTAGCGGTAGTAGGCGCTGTCGCCGTCGGCCATGGCCGGTCGGCGGACGTTCGCGAGCCCGGAGAGGTTGGGCGTAGACGTTCGACCGGTGAAGCCGTGACCGCCGTTCGGGAAGTCCCACACGGACAGGACGACCGTCGTCGCTCCGGCGAACATCAGGGTGACCAGCGCGAGATAGAGGCCGGAGAGGCGAATCGCCGTCAGGCCGACCAGAGTTCCGATCACCGTCACGACCAACCCGACCGCGATCAGGAGCAGCGGGAAGGGGATCGAGGTCGCGTACGCGAGCCGCGTGCCGACCCAGCAGCCGATCGCGAGCAGGGCGACCTGGCCGAGCGAGATCATCCCGACCCGCCCGTAGAGCAGGCCGAAGCCGAGTGCGACGATCGAGTAGATCGCCACGCTCGTGAACGTCGTGATCCAGTCCGAGCCGAAGAGCTCCGGGAGTGCGAGGACCGCGACCAGGAGCAGGCCGAGGGCGATCGCGGCGCGAACGACCGTCGAGCGGTCGATCTCCAGGCGCATCCGGCCGACGGCGCTCGGACCGCTCGTTACCTGCTCGGCGCCCATCGGCTAGTAGGAGGTCCGCGAGATCGAGACGACGCGCCGGCGCGACATGTACAGGAGGGCGATGATCGCGAGCACGAAGGGTGCGGCGGCCCGGTAGCTACCGGTGGAGGAAATCGGCGTCGCCCCGGTGTAGGGAGTGAGCACCGCCTGCACCACGCCGACCGCCAGGCCGCCGAAGAACGTCATCCAGAGCGACCGCAGCCGGCCGATCAGCGCCGCCGCGAGCGAGGAAATGACGAGGAAGGTCAGAGCGGAGTAGTCGAGGGAGGTGAGGAGGTCGGGCAACAGCAGCCCCGCGATGCCGCAGACGATGCCGGATCCGAACCACGCCACCGCCTCGACGCGCCGTACCGGCACGCCCAGCGTGGCGGTGATCTCACGGTCGTTGGCGAGCGCCCTCATGGCCGTGCCGAGCTTGGTCACGCGCAGGAAGATCGTGACGCCGGCCGTGAGGACGAGCGCGAGCCCGATCGCGATGATCTGCGTCAGGCTCACCGAGGTGCCCCAGATCGTGTAGCGGTGGTCGGAGCTGGGGAGGGGGAGGAAGCGCGCAAATGCGCCGCCGATCGGCGCCCGCCACGCCATCAGCCCGAGCAGGATGAGTGCGAGCCCGAGCGTCCCCATCATCTTCACCAGCGGGTCGCGGCGCGCGAATGCGGGGCCGAACACCATCCCGTAGAGGAGGTTGACGACGCCGCCGAACAGAACGCAGACCGTGTAGGCGAGCCAGTGCGGCCAGCCCGTGTGGGTGACGACGTAGTACGCGATCAGGGCGCCCGCGGCGCCGATGGCGCCGAACGCGACGTTCAGCACCCCGGTCGCCCGGTAGAGGACGACCAGGCCGACGCCCGACAGCGCGTACACGCCGCCGAACGCCAGCCCGATCACGATGAAGGGCTTGAGGAGCTGCCAGTCCACGCCGAACACGCTGAAGGCGAGGAGGCCCGTCATCGGCTGTCCCCGGGTGCCCTGATCGTCATTTCGTCAGTCGGTTCTCCGTCTACTTCGTGTTCAGGTTGAACTTCTTCTCCCAGACGCGGGTCTGGGCGAGCTCCTTGTCCACCGGAGCGATGCCGAAGCACTTCTCCTTCAGCACGACTTTGCCGTCCTTGTAGTCGACCGTGATGTCGGTGTTGTTCGGGATGTGGTACGGGAGCGCGTTGCCGACGTACCAGGGCTTGCAGAGGATGTCGGTGTGCACGTTCTTCAGGTTACGAGCCGCCCGGTTGTACGAGGCGGCCGTGACCGGGCCCTTGATGCTGAGCAGGGCGGTCGTGGCGAACTTCGCGTCCATGAAGCCCATCTGACCGAACGCCTGGGGCGCGATGCTCGGCGCGTACTTCTTCTGGATTGTGAGCATCAGCTGGGTATCGGGACCCTGAGAGGGGTCGAGGAGCCCGAACTCGCTGTTGATCCACAGGTGGCCGTCGAACTGCGGGAACTGCCCCGCCATGAACGTGTTCGCGATCGGGGTCGACGAGCCCCATTTGATCTTGTTCACGATCCCCATCGAGATCGCCGCCTTCATGAAGGCCGGCGCGGTGTCGGGCGTGAAGTCGAGGATGATGCCGTTCCCGTCGCCGGCGAACTGGTACATCTGCAGCAGCTGAGACGAAGCGTCGGTGACCGGCAGGTGCGTCGGGAAGACCTTCACGGCGACGCCCTTCGCCGCACCGAGCTTGACCACGCCGCCGTCCGCGTACGCCGAGATGGTCTCCGGCGAGGCGATCGCGATCTTCTTGACGCCGGCCCGGATGAGGGCCTGCGCGGCGCCGATGTCGCTGTAGCGCGGGCCCATGTTCGACTCGGCGATCGACGGCGTGCCGAAGCATTCGGCCTGGACGCCGGCGC
>JBKPMR010000005.1:0-22473 GCA_046732255.1 Actinomycetota bacterium | reverse complement strand
ACGGCGAACACCACCGAACAGCTCGGCGTACTGGGTCCGTCGGCGGAACGGCTGCCGCACTTCCGCCTCGGCTTCACGCCGAGCGGCGGAGATGAGCTCCAGTCCGAGTACGCGATCGCGCGCGAGCACGCGGTCGAGGCGCTGCGGGCTCTGCGGCCGCTCGGGCCGATCCTCACCCCGCTCCTCCTCATCTCGGAGATCCGGGCGGTCGCGGCCGATTCGCTCTGGTTAAGCCCCTTCCACGAGCGTGACAGCGTTTGTGTCCACTTCACCTGGAAGCCGCGTGGCGCTGAGGTTCATGCAGTGTTGCCACAGATCGAGATGGCGCTCGCCCCGTTCGAGCCCCGCCCGCACTGGGGAAAGCTGTTCGTCCGGTCGCCCGCCTCCCGTTACCGGCGCGCGCCCGCCTTCCGGGCGCTCCGCGCCCGCCTCGACCCCGGCCGCGTCTTCGGCAACGCGTTCGATGCTCAGCTCGGGATGTAGGCGAACGTGTCAGGGTGCGGGCCGTTGCGTCCAGCCTCGCCCCGGTCGAGTCCGTCAATCGTCTCGAGGTCGGCGCGCTCGAGCTCGAAGTCGAAAATCGCGAAGTTCTGCCGGATCCGCTCCGGCGTTACTGACTTCGGAAAGACGACGTTGCCATGCTGAACGTGCCAGCGGAGGACGATCTGCGCGACCGACTTGCCGTAGCGCTCCGCGATCTCGATCAGCGCCGGGTCGTCGAGCACGCCTCCCTGCGCAATCGGCGCCCATGCCTCAGTGACGATCGCATGCTCGCGGCCGTAGGCGACGACCTCGCGGTTCTGGAAGTACGGATGGAGCTCGATCTGGTTCACGGCCGGCACGACGAGCGACTCGGCGGCCAACCGCTCGAGATGCGCTATCTCGAAGTTGGAGACGCCGATCGAGCGCGCGCGACCGTCTTCCTTGAACTCCTCGAGCGTCTGCCACGTCGACATGAAGTCGCCGTCGTAGAGCGTCGGCAGCGGCCAGTGAATGAGGAACAGGTCGACGTAGTCGGAACCGAGCGCCTCGAGCGTGCCCTCGAACGCGCGGCGCGCCTCCTCGGGACGGTGAAAGCTGTTGTTGAGCTTGCTCGTGATGTAGACCTCGCCGCGATCAAGGCCCGAGGCGCGAACGGCCTCGCCGACAGCCCGCTCGTTCCCGTACATCTCCGCCGTGTCGATGTGCCGATAGCCGACCTCGAGCGCATCCATGACGGCGCGCCGCGTCTCGTCCGGCGGGATCTGGAAGACGCCGAAGCCCAGCTGCGGAATTGCCTTCGCGTCATTCAGTGTGATCGACGGTGCGACCAAGTCGACATCCTGCCAGAGGTCGTTTCGAGGCCGTCTCGATCAAGGGTGAGGAAGTAACGACCTCCTGGCCAGCTTCCCGGAGGTTGATGGTCCGAGGTTAGGTCTTCCAACGCACACCTTGGCGGTGCCGGCTGCAATAGAGCACCTCAACTAGAGATCGGGCCCGCGCTACCGGTCGACTAGAACCGCAGGATTTACGGATCCCATACGTTTGCCGCAGCCGTCGGCCAGCGAATAGCCGTCGTAATTCGTGACGAAGGAGACGGCGTGACGGACACCGAGGCCGCTGGGCAGGCGGCGTACACCCTGCGCGAAGAAAAGGGCGAAGTGAGGTACTGCTGGGTGATCGAGCGGGCAGACGGGAGCGTGTGCTTTCGTCTGGCACGCAACGAATGGAGGTTGGCCGAGGAGATCTTCCACAACCTCCTGCACGAGCTCAGCCCCGACGAGGAGAGCCGCCGAGACGCCGCGTAGCCGGCTTGAGGCGCGCTCCGTCGACCAGGATCTGCGGGCGACGGCCTCGGGCCGAGCGCCTGCCAGCGATCGCGGCGCGGAGCTGGCAGAGGAGGGGCGAGGAGGCCTGGCCGTGCCCTCCCGCTTCCTGCTAAACGTTCGCCACTACTTCGCGAACCTCGACGCTCTCCAGAGTGACCGACTCAGAAACCATCTGCGGTACTTGATCCGCTGCAGCCCGAGCAGCGTCCTCTGTCTCGAACACGACCATCGACAAGCCGTCTGGGCCGTCCGAGCGAGTCCAGTAGCCCGTTACGACACCCGGAAGTTGGGAGACGCGCGGAACGATTTGTTCTCGGAGTCTCTTCTCGGCAGCTTCGCGGTCATTGATGTTGACCTTGACCACTACTGCGTGCATGTCGCCTCCAATCGTCGGAATGCCAAAGCCTAAGCGATCCGAGCGCCTCGACCTCCTGGTCGAGGACATCCTTGGTCGACCCTGGCTGGTTCGACCGGCGGCCTACGATTCAACCTCATTCGCGCGGCGTAGCGCCGGCAGGACATCGGTCACGACCTGCTCGAGCACGCCGAACTGCTCACGGCGGGGCTGGTCGATGACGAACTCGTCGATGCCGACTGCGAGGTAGCGTCCGACGACGTCCTCGAAGGCAGCGGTGCTCTGCCACGGATCGGGGAGGCCTTGCGCCTCCATCTGCGAGGCCCAGCCGTAGAAGGACCGCCTGATCTCGCGTGGCTCGCGGCCCACCGCGGCGCACGCCTGGTCGAGGAGCTCGTTCCGCTCGCGCATCTCCTCCACCGTCCCGAACGAGTTCCAGCTGTCGGCGTACTCGGCGCAGATGCGGAGCATCCGGGGCCGATGCGCGCCGAGGGTCAAGGGCGGTCGCGGCTTCTGGAGTGGCGCGGGTCGGACGGACGCCTCGGTGAGCCGGTAATACCGGCCCTCGAACGTCGTCGCCTCGTGGCGGAGGAGGCTGTCGACGATCTCGACCGCCTCGCGGAAGCGGCCGACGCGCTCGCCCGGCGGCGGGAACGGGAGCCCGAACCGCTCGTGCTCCGGAACGAACCAGCCCGCGCCGAGGCCCAACTCCAGCCGGCCGTTCGAGACGTGATCGAGTGTGACTGCCTGCTGTGCGAGCAGCGCAGGATGCCGGAAAGTGTTCGAGCTCACGAGCACTCCGACCCGGATTCGCGTCGTCCGCGCAGCGAGTGCCGCGAGCAGTGTCCAGCCCTCGAAGTACGGGCCGTCGGGCCGGCTCGGCTGGTTGAAGTGGTCGCAGTCCCAGACGCTGTCGAACCCGAGCCGCTCGAAGTACTGCCAGCGCTCGACGAGGGTCTCGAACGGCAGGTTCTGATCGGTGCAGATACCGAAGCGCAACTCCCGGACCATCGGCTCAGGCTAGACGAGAATGCATGCTCGTCTCGCATGCAAATTTCCACCCCGCATTACGGAAGGCACGGGTGAATCACGAACGCCCGACCGCTGTGGTCGTCGGGGCCGGCGACGTCGGCTCATCCGTGCTCCGGCATCTGGCCGGCTCGGGCGAGTTCGGGGAGCTCTGGGCGATCGACATCGATGTCGAGCGCGCGGGCGTGGCCGTGCATGACGCGGTGGCGATCGCCTCGTACACGGGATCTGCGCCTTCCCCACGTGTGGCAGCCGCCGACGTCCTCTCCGTCGACGAACTCGCCACGACTTTGTCGCACGTTTCACCCGACGTGATCGTGCAAACGACGACGCTCCAGTCGTGGTGGGTGATCACGCAGCTTCCCCAGCGTCTCTGGAGGCGCCTCGAGCGCGAGGCGCGCTTCGGGCCGTGGCTGCCGTTCCACCTCGTACCGGCCGCGAGCGTGCTGGCCGCCGCCCACGCGGCGTGCCCGGCCACGCCGGTCGTCAACGTGGCATTCCCGGATGCGGTCAACGCGGTCCTGGCCGCACTCGGGACGCCGGCCACAACCGGAGCGGGCAACTCGGAGCTTCTCACGCCCGGCATCCGCAGGGCAGCGGCCGAGCTCCTCGGCGCCCCCGTGGAACGAGTCGCCCTGGAGTGGATCGGCCACCACTACCACGTTGTCTACTACTGGATGGAGCTCGGGCAAGTCGAACCCCTCGACCCGGACTCGTTCCACCTCCGAGTGCTTCTCGACGGGGACGATGTGACGGCCCAGCTCGACGTCCTGACCGTGCTCGTCACTGCCGGGAGGATGCTTCCGAAGGGACGGCTGATCGGCGAGCGTGCCGCCGCCTCAGCAGCCAAGAACGCGCGGATGCTGCTGCGGCCCGGACCTGTAGACGACCACGTCAGTTCGGCATGCGGCATGGCCGGCGGCTGCGACGTGCGCTTTCGGGACGGTACGGTCGAGCTCCAACTCCCCAGCGACCTCGACATCGAGGCGACGAAGCGAATCATGGAGCGCGCCCAGTTGGGCGACGGGATCGTCGGGATCGACGACCAGGGAGTAGTCGCGTTCACCGACTCTGCGGCTGCGGCGATGCGGGATCTCCTCGGGTACGACTGCCAGACGCTCCGTCCTGAGGATGCGCCTGACCGCGTGGCAGAGTTGCGTGATCGCCTGGCGAACTTGACTGCTGCGTAGCCGCGTCTAGAAAGCCTCGTTCTCAGGCTTTGGGCGCCGTGGCGGGTTGCGTCCGTGCGTATCCGATCTCGCCCAGGGCATGGCGGATCTCGTCGAGTGTTGCTGGATCCTCGATGGTCGCCGGGATCGAATATTCCTCGCCGTCGGCGATCCGGCGCATGGTGCCGCGCAGGATTTTTCCCGATCGGGTCTTCGGTAAGCGGTCGACGACGGTCGCGGTCTTGAATGACGCGACGGGCCCTATCCGGTCGCGAACCGCCTGCACGACCTCCGCGACGATCTCGTCGTGAGGGCGTCTCACTCGCGCCTTCAAGACGAGGAAGCCAACCGGCACCTGCCCTTTCAGGGTGTTTGCCACACCGACGACTGCGCACTCGGCGACGTCTTGGTGCGAGGCCAGGACTTCCTCCATTGCGCCGGTCGAGAGGCGATGGCCGGCGACGTTGATGATGTCGTCGGTTCGGGACATAACGAAGACGTACCCCTCTTCGTCGAGATAACCGGCGTCGGCCGTCCGGTAGTAGCCGGGATAGGCGGCGAGGTACGCCTCGTGGTAGCGGTCGTCTGCCTGCCACAGTGTCGGCGAGGAGCCGGGCGGCATAGGCAGCTTCACTGCGAGCGCGCCGATCTGTCCGATCGGAAGCTCATCCCCGACGGAGTCCAGCACGTGGAGATCCCACCCCGGTGCCGGACGTGTCGGCGATCCGGGTTTGACCGGCAGCCGCTCGATTCCGAGACAGTTGGCGGCGATCGCCCAGCCGGTCTCGGTCTGCCACCAGTGATCGATTACCGGAACCCCGAGCTTCTCCTCGGCCCAGCGGAGTGTTTCAGGGTCGCAGCGTTCTCCAGCGAGGAAGAGCGCGCGGAAGCGCGAGAGGTCGTAGCGTTGAATCAGCTCGCCTTCGGGATCCTGCTGGCGGATGGCGCGAAAGGCAGTCGGTGCCGTGAAGAGCGTGCACACATCGTGCTGGGAGATCACCCGCCAGAACGCCGCCGCGTCGGGAGTTCCGACGGGCTTGCCTTCGTAGAGAACTGTCGTACAGCCGTGAAAGAGGGGCCCATACACGATGTACGAGTGGCCCACGACCCAGCCGACGTCGGAGGCCGTCCAGTACACCTCGCCTGGCCGGAGATCGTAGATATGGTTCATAGACCACTGGAGCGCCACGGCATGACCGCCGTTGTCGCGCACGATTCCCTTCGGCTGGCCGGTCGTGCCCGACGTGTACAGGATGTAGAGCGGATCCGTCGCCTCCACTGTCACGCAGTCGGCCGGTTCGGTCCCCGCAACTGCCTCACCCCAGTCGATGTCCCGGCCCGGATCGAGCTCGGCCTCGAGTCCCGGCCGCTGGAGGATGATGCAGCGTTCAGGCTTCGACTCTGCCCTGGCGATCGCCGCGTTGAGGAGAGGCATGTACGGGACTACTCGAGTCGGCTCGATCCCGCACGAAGCCGCGACGACGACCTTGGGTTTGGCATCGTCGATCCGACTGCGAAGCTCGTCCGCCGCGAAACCGCCGAACACCACCGAGTGAATCGCTCCGAGCCGTGCGCACGCGAGCATCGCGATCACCGCCTCGGGAACCATCGGCATGTACACGATCACCCGGTCACCGCGCTCGACACCCTGCGCTGCGAGAGCTCCTGCAAAACGCCCAACCCGGTCGAGAAGCTCCCGGTAGGTGAACGTCGCGGTCGTCTCCGTGACCGGCGAGTCGTAGATCAGCGCAAGCTGATCTGCCCTACCTCCCTCGACGTGACGGTCGAGCGCGTTGTAACAGGTGTTCAGGCGACCGCCGGCAAACCAACGATAAAACGGCGCCCGAGTATCGTCGAGCACCTTCTCCCACGGCTCGACCCAGTCGATCGCGGCTGCGGCCTCACTCCAGAACTCCTCAGGGGCATCCAGCGAGCGCCGATAGACCTCCTCGAACTGGATCATCACGCGTCCCTCCGTCCCCACGCCCGAACCGCGGACCGCCCGAACCTATCGCCGAGCTCGAATCGAGTCAACAATCCGAGTTGCTGGCGAGAACGCCGTCAGTTCTCGGCCAGGATTCTTCCTCTGTACAGGTATGGCTCCTGGCTCACCGCCGGGAGCCCCCAACCCGTGGCCTGTGAGTCGAGAGTGGCGGTCGGACATTCGACCTCCTGGGTCATGCCCCCGTCTTGTTGCTGTGTCCTTATCGGATGAGGCTTCGCGGTGAGAGCACGACTACCCTGACGTCCGACAGCAGAGCCGACAGACCGGAGGTTGCCATGGCGACGAAGGCCGATTTCACCGAAGACGAATGGCATGCGCTGCAGAAGGGCGTGACGGGTACGGGGATGCTCGTTTCCGTGAGCGACGCCGACTTCACCGACAGCTTCGGGGAAGCGAGCGCGCTCGCGACGTTCCTCGGTGAGCAGCGCCAGAAGAACGAGAGCGAGCTCGTTCGCGAGATCGCCGCCGTTCGCGGCGGCGGATTCGGGCTCACCGCCTCGCGGGAGAAAGTCGAGACCGAGACGATGGCCGCCCTGCGCTCAGCGGTGACGACGCTCTCCGCGAAGGCGCCTGACGAGGTGGCGGCGTACCGGCAGCTCGTCCTCGACCTCGCACAAGCGGTCGCCGCGGCGAAGGGGGGAGTGACCGAGACGGAGACGAAGGTGATCGACGGCGTTCGCGAGGCGCTCGAGCCCAGCTGAGCCAGTCAGCCCAGAGGAACCCCGATAACTGACCTCGGTGCCCGCGGCTAGGCTGCGAGTGGTGGCGGGGGAAGACTTGCGTCGTGCCCATCTGTTCGTGCGCGTTGGAGGCGAGGACGTCGCGATCACGTGGGCGACACGGAACGAGATCGTGAAGTTCTTGCAGCGCGCACCCGGGGCGCTCCGCGTCGTTCTCTACTTTGAGAACGTCGGGTCGAGGCGGCCGATAGACCTCGACTATGACGGCAAGCAACATCTCCTTCAGGCGCTCACGCACTGGCATGACCACCCTGCCATCGGCAAGCCTTTCCCTGACGACGCTCAGACGCTATTCACGGCCCTCGCCGGTGAACTCGAGGCGATTGGTGACACTCCGTAGCCGTGCAGGTCTCCACCCCAGTTGAGCCGGCGAGGTCGATCATGAGCGCCGGCTCCTTTGCCGCCATCGCGCTTCTGGCACTTCAACTCAGCTAGACGCCTTCGACTTCCCGCCAACTCCCGGGCGTCATCGACCTCCTGCCCGGCCTCCAGAAGGCGACGTCCTTGAATGTGTCAGGAGCTCGGCATTGGCACCGATCCGGAGTCATTGCCGATGGGTCTCCCGTATCGCAGGTCAGCTGAAGGCTGCGGGTCAGTCGACCGCGGTTGCTTCCAGCAAGACGAGGAGCTGTGGTGTGAATAGCTGTGTGACGCCGAGCAGGGTGGTCGCAAAGCGGCTGTTGGAGTTCCCGAAGCGGCCCGCAATCGTTGCCCAGTGCTTGACAGCTGGGCCTGGTCGAATCCCAAATTGAGAGACCAGGAGACGGGATTGATGGACGTTCGTTTCATCTACCGGCGCCGGCACGGTCAGGCAGGCGGACACCGAGCCTCCGAGGAAGGTTCGCCTGTCCCGCGTCGGTGAGGCGCACAGCCCGTGTGCTCGCATCGCGGGTGAGCCATCCGAGGTCGAGCAGGCGGGTCATCAATGCTCGTCCAAGCGTCCCGGCGATGTGACTGCGTTGTTCCGTCCAGTCGAGGCAGCGGCGTGTGACGTCGCCGCAGCGTGCCTCGATCCCAAGTTCGGCGAATGTGCCGACGCCTTGCTCGGTGACGGAGTAGAAGATGTCGTCGCGAACGACGAGTACGCCGTGTTCCTGCAGCGCGTCTGTGAGGGCGACGCCGAGCCGGCCCGCAAGGTGGTCGTAGCAGCGGCGTGCGTAGCGGACTGCATGGGCGCGGGTTCCTTGCCGGAGCGAGGTGATCTGCTGTGGGGGCGCGATGCGCGCCACAGCCTCGATGAGCTCGGCGACCTGGGGGCCGGCGAGCGTGAAGTATCGGTGCCGTCCGCGTGCCGCGGCGGTGATCAGGCCGGCGTCGACGAGCCTGGCGAGGTGATGGCTCGCAGTCGACGCCGCGACTCCCGCCTCAGCGGCCAGCACGCTAGCCGGTAGTGCGCGGCCGTCGGCAAGCGCAAGTAGGACTTTCGCTCGGGCTGGCTCGGCGAGCATCGCGCCCACGACCGTCAGGTCAGTGTCCCCGGTTGGCTCCGGGTGCTCGCTCACGCCCACGATCGTAGCTCGCTGACGCTTCGATCTGGGTCGAAGGGTCTGCGTGCCATGTTCTACACCCCGGGCGTAGGGGATGGAACCACAAGAACCACTGAAAGGAGCGGCATGTGATGCAGACAGGCGGGACGCTTGCAGTCGCAGGTGCGACCGGGCGGGTCGG
The DNA here is from genome assembly GCA_046732255.1 of Actinomycetota bacterium. Classification (GTDB taxonomy): domain Bacteria; phylum Actinomycetota; class Thermoleophilia; order Gaiellales; family Gaiellaceae; genus DATBLE01. Next base: position 13,699 of record JBKPMR010000005.1, on the reverse strand, counting down.
CCGTCATGTCGTCGATGTGCTCGCGGCACGAGGCTATGAGGTCGTCGCGATCTCGCGTTCCAGCGGCGTAGACGTAGTCTCCGGGGATGGCCTGGCCGACGCGCTGGCCGGCGTGGAGTGCGTGATCGACACGGCGACCGGTCCCTCGCCCGAGCAGGACGCGGCGACGGCCTTCTTCACGGCGGCGGCCCGCAATCTGCAGTCGGCCGGCGAGCAGGCCGGGCTGCGGCGGATCGTTGTCGTTTCGATCATCGGTTGTGACCGTTTCAGCGCCGGCTACAACGCGGCGAAGGTCGCCCACGAGCGCGCCATGCTGTCGGGCCCAGTCCCGGTGCGCATCCTGCGTGCGGCGCAGTTCCACGAGTTCGTCGCCCAGCTCGTCGACTGGGGTCACCGCGACGGGGTGAGCTATGTGCCTGACATGCGGACGCAGCTGGTGGCTGCGAGGGCCGTTGCCGAGGCACTTGCCGACCTGGCCACCAGCCCGGAACCCGAATTGCTCGGGACTGTGCTCCCGGAGATCGCAGGCCCCCGCGTGGAAAGCCTGGTTGAGATGGCCCGACTGCTCGTAGCACACCGCGGCGACGCGATCCGTATCGAGGAGGTGGGCGACCCGGCCGACCCCGACCGCGACCTCTACCGGACGGATGGCCTGCTCCCCGGCCCGGATGCCACCCTCACCGGCCCGACTTTCGAAGAATGGCTCGAGGCTGGGGGATAGGGTTCGTCGAGCTGTTCCCCGCTGGAAGAGAGGTCGCCCATGCCCGAACGCGACGGATACATCGCCGGCGTCCCCTGCTGGGTGGATGCCAGCGAACCCGACCCGGAGGCGGCGGTCGACTTCTACGGCGCCCTCTTCGGTTGGCAGTTCGAGGACGCGACGCCGCCGGGCTCGAAGAGCAACTACGTCATAGCTCGGGGTGAGGCGAGAAGCTCGTCGATTTTCGACACGTCGGGCGAGGTGCGGAGCGGCGACGTTGCCGCCATCCGATCGATCGTCGAGGGAGCGCCGCAGACGGCGATGTGGAACACCTACTTCTGGGTCGAGAGCGCCGACCAGGCCGCGGCGAAGGTCCTCGATGCCCGCGGCGCAATCAAGGTGGCGCCGTTCGACTTCATGGAGGCGTGCCGGATGGCCGTCTTCAGTGATCCCGAGGGAGCCGTGTTCGGTGTCTGGGAGGCCCGCAAGCACCGGGGCGCGCGGCTGGTGAACGACCCAGGAGCAGTGGTCTTCAACGGCCTCAACACCCGCGACGTCGAGGGAGCGACGTCGTTCTACGGATCCGTGTTCGGGTGGCAGACGTCGAGCATCGGCGGCGGCGCTCAGGGGTGGACGCTGCCGGGTTACGGTGACTGGCTCGAGCGCGAGCATCACCCGCAGCTGCGCAAGCAGCTGGCGGAGGCGGGCGCGCCGGAGGGATTCGAGGACGTCGTCGGGAGCATCATTCCGATCGGGGACGACCAGCCCGACACGCCGCCGCACTGGAGCGTCACGTTCGCCACCGACGATGCCGACGCGACGGCCGCCAGGGCCGGCGAGCTCGGCGGCACGGTACTCGTGCCACCGTTCGACGCCCCCTGGTCGACAGCGACGTACACCATCCGGATGACCGTCATCGCCGACCCGCAGGGCGCGACGTTCAGCGCGAGCAAGTTCGCACCGGAGAAGCCGGATCTCGCCGGCTAGGTCTGTAACGAACAGCAGGGTTTGGGAAATTAGGCTGCGGTGCAGGTGTCAGAGTCCAGGAGATGGATCCGAGCGGTCGCCTGCGCGCTGGCTGCTGTGCTCGCTTCGCTCGCGATCACCGCGGCCGGTGGCAGCGTGCACACGACCCCGCCGATCATCGGCGTCGCCGACGATGCACCGAAGTACGCGGAAGACGGCGGGGCGGCGCTGTGGGCGGAGCTTGCCGAGCTCGGTATGCGGGAGGACCGAATCTTGGTCGACTTCGATCCGTCGAAGCCGAGGACGATTCAGGAGAAGGCGTTTCTCGACCGGTCCGTCTCGAAGGCGGCCGCCGCCGGGATCGGCGTCGTGTTCTCGGTGTACCCGCATCTGCCGCGGGCGCTCGCGAGCGACACCGGCGCGCGGGTGGCCGCGTTCGGCTCATACCTTGCGCTTCTCGCTCGCACCTATCCGGAGGTGCGGAAGTTCATTGTGCTGAACGAGCCGAACGAGGGGTACTTCTTCGCGCCGCAATTCCGTAAGCGCCGGAACGTCTCCGGCGCGATCGCGTTCATGGCGCTCGCCGCGGGCTACGACCGGCTCAAGGCGGTTGATCCGGGGATCACGGTGGTCGGCCTCGGCCTGTCGTCGGACGGAAACGGCATCACCTCGACGGCGCCGGTTCGCTTCATCAAGGCACTCGGCGACGCGTACCGGGCCAGCGGCCGGCGAAAGCCGATCATGGACGAGTTGGCCTTCCACGTGCACCCGCGCGACTCGAGAACCTTCGACGAGAAGACGCACTTCCGGTGGCCGAATGTGGGTCCGGCCGACCTGAACCGGCTCAAGCAGGCGGTCTGGGACGCGTTCCACGGGACGGCTCAGCCCACTTTTGCCGAGGCGGGCGGTGGCGCCGTGAGCGGTCGGACTCGGCCGCGGGCGCTTCGTTTCGAGCTCGCCGAGGTCGCCGTCCAGGTTCGCATTCCCGAGTCGCTGGCGTCCGCGTACACCTACTCGGAGAACGTCCCGGTGGCCGATGAGGCCAGGCAGGCGAGCGCCTACCCCTCGCTCCTCCGCTACTTCGCGTGCGACCCGGCGGTCGCCGATGTGCTGCTCTTCCTGCTCATCGACCAGCAGGACCTGCGCCGGTACCAGAGCGGACTCCTGCGCATCGACGGCTCGAGGCGCCCGTCGTTCGATTCCGTGCGCAGCGCAATCCCCAAGCTCGGCGACTGTGTAGCGCGGAAGATGTGGCGGCACACGGAGCGCGTGATCGGAGCGCGCGTGGTCTTCGGGAACACGACGAGCGTTCGCGCCTCCCAGACGGTGTTCGGCGTGAGCGTGACGGCCGGCGAGGACGCGACGGCGAAAGCGGGCCTCTTCTCGATGAAGGCCCCAAATGCCGCGATCAGCCGGAAGAGCCTGGCGGCCGCGCTCGATCGGTCGCCGGCCACGGGCGGGCCGCTGCTCAGCGACGTGCGGCGCGTCAGAGCGCGGTTCCTGCCGCGACTCGAGGCGCACGGAACTCTCGCTCACGGCTACTACCGCTGGGTCGTCCGGCTACGCGCGGCCATGAACCCGGCACGAGCGAGCCTGTTTGTCGGGCCGGTAATCCGGGTTCAATGAGGCCGTGTGGGAGCCTCATTGCCCCTCAGTCGTCTGCGGCCTCCGACCGGCTGTGGTCGGCGTCGCCTCGGTCCCAACAAGAGGCCCTTCGGTCTCGACTATATGGCGGGCATCTTGATGGAACGGCCAGGCCCGGCCTCGCCGGGGTGGTCATCGGGCCCACGAAAAGTGCCTGGCCCTGCGCGTCGAATCCTGTTCGCCTCGGCTCCATCGTCTCGCGCGCGTAAAGCGCGTCGGCAGCCTACGGGCCTCGGCCGGGGTTCTGGCCGCAGGGCCAGTTACCGCGAGTCTACTCCTTCGCCGACCTCATCGCCCGGAACCGCTTCGCCCGGGCGTGAGCTCGTCGGCGGGGAATCGATCAGCGACGGCCGATCCAACCGCTCGGGGGACGGACGTCGCCCTTCTCAGTCGGTAGAGTCGATCGGGTGGCTTGGGGCAGCGCAAGGCGTCGGGAGGAGGCTGAGCAGGCGCTTGACAATCCCGGCGTTGCGTCGTGTGGTGTCTGCGGTAGACGCTGGGAGCGGCCCTCGCTGCGGTTGGCCCTGCGCGAGTTCGAGGAGCACGACTGTCCCGCGGGCGAGGCTGCGCGCACGCGGCGCGCCGTGAAGGCTGCGGAGCGGGAGGTCGCCTGCGAGGCCTGCGGCTGGGTCGCCGTCACGGAGAAACACCGTGGCCCGGCTCTTCTTGCAGCGCATCGGCAGGTCTGTCCGAACAGCGCAGACGCCGCCGAGCCGACCTCCGTCTAGTCAGGCCGGCTTCACCAGCGACATCGATGTTCGACCTCCCGGCGGCTACGCGCCGGCGAATCGAGTCACCGCAGCCGGCTCGATCTCGGACCCGGCGGCCCTCTCACCGGCACCGGCGCGGACGAGAAGCTCGTCGACGGCGGCGTCGAGGTCCGGGCTGCGACGCTCGATCGACGCGATCAGCTCTCGAAGGAACTCCGCCAGCTTCGCGCGTGCGTCCACGGCCATCGCCTCGGCCTCGCGGGTCTCCTCCTCGAAGCCGCGCACCTTCGATCTCGCCTCCTCGACGAGCTGCTTCGCGTCCATCGTGGCCGACTGAACGATCTCCTCCGCCTCGTGCTCGCTCTCCGTGCGGACGCGCGAGGCCATCAGAAGCGCCTGCAGGATCTCCCGCTCACGGGCCCGGTAGTCGCTCACGTTGTTCTCGAGCTCGGCGAGCCGGCTCTGCACCCGGGCGTACTCGGCGAGGATGGAGGTCAGACTGACCTCGAGCTCGTGGAGCAGCTCGTCGGTCGCGGTTCGGTCGTAGCCCTTCCGTGCGACCGGCAGCGAACGGTCTTTGAGCAGCCTGATCGGATCGTGTGCGGCCATTGCGCGACCTACGTGGACCCGACTTCGCTGTGCACTCTTCGTCCGCCGTCTGGAACCTCGTGCCCGTGGTCCGACCACGCACCGGGCATCTCCTCGACCTCGGCCAGGAGATCGGACGCCATCTCTTTCAGTTCGGAGCGCACGCCGTCGGCCAGCTCCTGCACGCGGAGAGCTTCCCGACGCGCCAGAGTCCGCTGCAGCTCCCCGGCTGCGACGAGATCCCAGCTCTTCTCCTCCGCCTCGTGGATGATCTCGGCCGCGCTTGCCTCGGCCGCGCTCGTCGTTTCCGCCGCTCGCCGCTCGGCCGACTCGGCGATCTCAGTTGCCTTCGCTTCGGCCGCGGCCACGATCGACTTGGCCTCGTTCCGTGCGTCGTCCACGATCTGTTGCGCCTCTTCGCTCGGCGGCCGGCGCTGAACGCACGCCATCAACCAGATCACGACGGCGGCAACGAGCGCCACTCCGATACCGACGACGACGGGACTCACGGCTCACTGATGGTAGGGCGGGATGTTCCCGCCCGCAACCGATCGGGAGAGGAGCGGCCCCGTGGCCGCCCCTCAGCCGGAGAAAAGAGCGGTGATCCTTGCCGTCAGTTCCCCTCCACACACCCGCACACGGAACCGCTCCGAACCAGACTCTCGCGCGTTCCGGGCGTCGTGTCAAGTGTCACTTTTACCGTCGGGCGATCAGCTGAGGACGAGGTGCGGCAGCTTGTCCGGGTCGGTGACGAAGTCCATCTCCGTGATCTTTCCGTCGACGACCGTGAGCGCGGCGACGGCGAACAGCCGTCCTTGCGGGGCAATCAGGTAACCGGCCGCGCCGTTGACGAGCACCGGCCGCGCGTACTCGGCGAGCTGCCGGAAGAAGAGCGCGCGCGAAGCGACCTCCCGAGCGCCGCGGACGACGAGCGGAGCGCCCTTCGGGATCTCGCGGTCGGCGCGCACGACCACGTCCGGGTCGAGCACGGCGAGCAGGCCCTCGAAGTCCCCCGCGCGGGAGGCTTGCAGGAACGCCTCGGCCACCCGCCGCTGCTCGGCGAGGTCGGTGTTCGGCTCCGGCCTCGCTCCGCGAACGCGACGGCGCCCCCGGCTGGCGAGCTGGCGAACGGCGTCCGGGCTGCGATCGAGGATCGAGGCGATCTCGTCGAAGGGGACGGCGAACATGTCGTGCAGCACGAACGCGAGCCGTTCCGCGGGGCTGAGCGTCTCAAGTACGACGAGGAGAGCGAGGCCGACCGAGTCGGCGATCAGCGCCTCCTGCTCGGGATCGGTCTTGTCGTCGAGGCTGACGATCGGGTCAGGAAGCCACCCGTCGGCCGAGTCCTCCCGCCGGGCGCGCCGGCTGCGGAGGATGTCGAGGCACACGCGTCCGACCACGGTGGTGAGCCAGCCGCCGAGGTTGTCGATCGCCTTCCCGTCGGCACGGCTGAGCCGCAGCCACGCCTCCTGAATCGCGTCCTCGCTCTCGTCGAGCGAGCCGAGCATCCGGTAGGCGACGCGCCGCAGGTGCGGACGCTGCTCCTCGAATTGCGCTGCGAGCCAATCGCGGTCGCTCATCTTGCATCTCCTCCGTAGCCGTCATCGGGAATGACGAACCCCGAGGGCGCGATGTGACACGCGGATGTCACGTCGACCGCGGCCGATCCGTCAACGGGACATGACGACATTGATCATTGGGACGCTGACCACCGGCGAGTGGATCGTGGCAGCCGGCTCCGCGCTCGTGCTCCTGGCGATGACGGCGCCGGTCGTGTGGCTCTGCTGGCTCTTCGTGCAGATGGACGACGCGGCCGTGGAGCGCGCGGTCGCCGAGGCGCAGCGCCGCGCGTAGCGCACGTCGGCAGGCGGGATGTCACACCCGCGGGCCGGCGCTCGTCATGGAGAGCGACCCATCGAAGAGAGAAAGAGAGGCCAGACTCATGTCCGCCCAGTCCCACGCGAACGTCCTCACGCCCGAACGAGAGGCGGCGGCGCCGTCGCTTGCGTCGCGGCGCGGCGTCGCGATCCTGCTGCTCCTGAGCCTCGTCCAGTTCATGGACATCCTCGACGCGTCGATCCTCAACATCGCCCTGCCCTCGATCAAGCACGACCTCGGATTCAGTCAACAGAGCCTGCAGTGGGTGGTCGACGGCTACATCCTCACGTACGGCGGCTTCCTCCTGCTCGGCGCCCGGATGGCCGATCTCCTCGGTCGCCGCCTCGTGCTCGTCACCGGGCTCGTCGTCTTCGCCGGCGCCTCGCTGGCCGGCGGGCTGGCGCACACCAGCTCGCTGCTGATCGGTGCCCGCTTTGCCCAGGGGGTCGGAGCGGCGATGCTCTCACCGGCAGCGCTGTCGACGCTCACCACGACCTTCCGCTCCGCCCGTGAGCGGCACACCGCGCTCGGCGTCTGGGGAGCCGTGTCCGGCCTCGGCGGCGCCGCCGGCGTCCTCTTCGGCGGCATCCTCACGGAGGCGGCCGGTTGGCGGTGGGTCCTGTTCGTCAACGTTCCCTTGAGCGCGGTCGCTCTCGTGGGTGCCTTCGCCCTCCTCAAGCGCGATCACCTCCGCGCGCGGCTGGCGCACTTCGACGCCCTCGGGGCCGTGCTCGTCACCGGCGGCATGCTCCTTCTCGTCTACGCGCTCGTGAAGGCGCCAGACGTCGGCTGGGGGACGTCGCGAACGATCGCCGAGCTTGCCGCGGCGGTCGCGATCCTCGCCGCCTTCGTCGTCAACGAGCTGCGCGTCGCCAACCCGTTGATCCCGCTCTCGATCCTGCGGATCAAGGGTGTCGCGGTCGCCGACGCCACCCAGCTCGTGGCCGTGGGGGGGTTCGTCCCCATGTTCTTCTTCCTGACGCTCTACATGCAGACGGTGCTCCACTACTCGCCGATCCAGACCGGCGTCGCTTACCTGCCCCTGACCGGCGGCTTCATCATCTCCTCGGGCATCGTCTCGCAGCTCTTCGCCCGTGTCGGCACCAAGCCGATCATCGTCGCCGGTGCCGTGATCGTGGCCGGCGGCCTGTATTGGCTCTCCCGGATCCCGGTCGACGGCTCCTACACGACCGACATCCTCCCGGGTCTGCTGGTCGTCTCGCTCGGCGGGGGAGGTGTCTTCGTCGGCGTCACCACGGCCGCCAACGCCGGCGTCGGCGAGGAGAAGGCCGGTCTCGCTGCCGGCCTCCTGAACACCGGCCAGCAGGTTGGCACCGCGCTCGGTCTCGCGATCCTCTCCGCCCTTGCGACCGCGCACACCCACTCGCTCTTGCGCGGCGGGGACACGCTCGCCTCTGCGGCGACGCAGGGCTACGGGCGGGCACTGTTCGCGGGTGCGGGGATCGTCCTCGCCGGGGCGGCGGTCGCGCTGCTGGCTCCGAACACACGCCAGACGGCGCCCTCCCTCGAGGAAGCACCCGAGGACGAGCCGGCCCTCGACATCGCGGCCTGAAACGAGATTGGGAGGGCCACACCCGTGGCCCTCCCATCTATCCCTCGGGTCTCTTGACTCTTGAGGCAAAGCGGGCGAAGTTAACGGCCCCCGATCTGGGCGTGGAGGTGTCCCCGTGCCGTCAGGTGCCAAGCTCTCCGTTGCAGCGGCGGTTGCTCTGGCAGCCGGACTGTTGGTCGTCGGCACCGCCGGCGCACAGGGAGCCGCGAAGACGGTCGGCACGTGCAAGGAGAAGGAGGGAACGCCTCCGTCGAGCCCCAATGACCAGAACCTGATCGAGCTTCAGGCCAACAAGGCGAGGCCGACCTTCGACGTCGGCCTGGCGGACAAGCCCGACGGCAAGGACAACATCAGCTTCTCGCCGAAGGGTGGCGAGCGAATCGGCAACCGGGTCGCGGCCGAGGTGGTCGACACCCCTCGGGCGGGCAAGCACCGGTTACGCGCGGAGCTCCTGATCGCAGCGCATCCCAGCAAGTCGGGCCGAACGGTCGTCGTCGAGGCCTGTTTCCGTAACTCCGATCACTGGTATGCGGAGAGCTACGCAGGAACGATCCGCGTGTACGGCCCGAGACTCACCGACTTCAACTATGCGCTCGTGGTCACGACCAAGTGGCCCTGGTGGGTGGCCATTGTCGTCATCGGGGCAACGGTGCTCTTCTCGGTCCTCGTCTTCGTCTTCCTGCCGCGCGTTCCCAACCCGCAGCTCAAACTGGGGTGGAAGGCGTGGCGGGCATGGCTCGCCTTGATTCTCGGCATCGTGGTGGGCGCCGTCCTCGCCGTCCTCACCTACTGGAGCCTGTACGAGGCGAACGACACCTGGGGCTCTGATCCACAGGCACAGATCCTCGCGCTGGTCATGGCCAGCTTCAGCGCAACCGTCATCGGCTACGGAGCCGTTGCGAGCGCCCAGAGACAGATCGACCCCGGCAAGGACGACTGATCATGCTCCTCGGGGTCTCGGAAACCCTGCGCGGGTACCTGGCCGGGACGATCCCCAACACGACGGTCACGATCGGCTCGGTCGCGGACCTCTCCGAAAGCTCAGCGGGGAACGAGCTCGTCCTCGTCCTCTACGAGATCGAGGACCTCGGCCACGTTCGCACCGCGCCTGCCCGGCTGGCGCCCGAGTCGCAGGAGCCGGTCGCGCTCAAGCTGCAGTACCTGATCACGTCTCGGGCGCAGGACGCAGGCGAGTCGCAGCAGGCCCTGTCGCACGTCCTGGAGGCATTCCACAACCACCCGGTCTTCACCGAGGGGGAGCTCCACTCCACGATCGCGAACCGCATCGACCGCCTCACCGTTCAGCTCCGGTCGGCCCCGCTCACCGACCTGCGAGAACTCTGGACAGCGTTCGGCACTCCGATGCAGCTGTCCCTGTACTACGAGGTGAACGCCCAGCCCTAAGCTAGCCCGAGAGCCCGGCCTCGAAGAGGCCTGACGGCACCAGGGGGAACCACCAGAACAGGCCCGTGACCGTCCAGGCGACGCCGTACCAGACGCTGTCCGTCCCGGACCAGCGGCGAATGACGATCTCGTAGGTCTCCCCCGGCGTCGCCGAGAACTCGGCGATCTCGTAGCTGTTGTCCCACGAGGCCGAGGACGCGACCTGGTTTCCGCGGCTGTCGCGGACGAGGAGGTCCAGGTCGACCGTCAGCGTCGATGCCGTCGCCGTGTCACCGGACGACGCGGTGGTGACGGCGCTGTCCCACGCGAGCGCGACCTTCACCTTCGGGAGCAGGAGCAGGGCCGGCACCTGGACGTGGTAGCGGAAGGTCGCGAGCCGATCCGAGCCGACGACGGAGGAGGACAGCGTCCCGACGTCCCAGCCGCGGCGCGTCGCCGGCGCGTCCCGCCACCGGCGCGACTGGGCGATCGCGACACCGGCCGCCGCGTCCAGCGCCCCGGCGCCGTCGGAGGCGTCGGTGCGGGCGAGGACGTCCTGCCACCAGGTTCCGCCCGCGACGTTGCGACCCGCCGCCGCAAGCAGGATGGCCCGGCACCCCTCCGGCCATGAGCAGAGCACGCCGTCCACGTCCTGCAAGAGGGCGGTCACTCCGGCGGCGGCAGGAGCGGCGAAGCTCGTGCCGGACATCGTCTGGCCGTTCGCCGAGACACCGGTCCCGTTGGCCGCCAGCTCCGGCAGCTCGCGATCGCCGTGCGTGCTGGTCGGGTTGCGGAACACCGAGTCGCCGGACATCGCCGCCGCGGTGTCGTCGTGATTGCCGACCGCGAGCGAGTTGAAGCCCTTGTGGTTGACGAATTCGTCCGACGGTGGAGAGATCCCGTCGGGATCGGTCGACCAGAAGTTCCCGGCTGCCTGGAGAATCGTCGGATAGGGCCAGCGGAGCGCGAGCCAGTCCTTCAACAGGTCGTCCGCCTGCAGCCCTGAGCCGGAAGGCTCGCTCGACCGGTGGAAGCTCTGGCTCACGACCGTCACGTGCTGGTCGCGCACGGCCCAGCGCAACGCGGCGACGTCGCCGCTGTTTGCGGAGTACAGGTCGCAGTCGGGCGCATGCCCATGGGGCTTGCTCGCCTCCGTGTTCTTGACGACCGCGCTGGTCAGGCGGGCGTGGTTGCTGGCCGGCGGCGAGGTGGAGAAACGGCCCGCGAACACGAGATTGGTCGTAACGCTCGGGCCGTCCTCCCACACGGCGACCCGGATCCCCGTCCCGGTGAAGCCCAGGGCGTGCGCGGTGTCGGAGTGCGCCACGGCGATCGAGTCGGCGAGGTCGGGGATCGCCGTCGGGTCGTCCAGCAGGACCGCGCCCACCGACCGCGTGCGCGCGAGCTTGCGGATCTGGTCGGGAGTCCCGCTGACGTGGACTGCCGGCACGCCGTCGTCACGGCCTTTGCGCCGTGAGGGGAACTTGATGCCGGCCTGGCGAAGGCCAGAGAGCATCGCAGTGTTGGCGCGGTCGAGCTTCCTGGCGAGGGCGACCTCTTCCTTCGGCGGAGACTCGAGCCGCCGGTCGGTCGGCTTCTCGTACGGCGCCGGTTCGACGGCGAACCGCGGCCAGACGACGACGTCGATGCGCTCCCCGTCCTCCGCCCGCTCGAGACGCTCCCAGAGCGTCTCGTGGATGTTGCCGTACCGCTTCGCCCGCCGGCGTCCGACGTCGGCCAGCAGCTTGCCCGCGTCGACCCGCTGTCCTCGCTCGTCGAACGCGATCTCCTCGGCTTCGCCGGTCTTCCGGTGCACCGCCTTGACCATGTCGACCCAGCCCGCGTCGGGACGGTCGCCCGGGTCGAGCCGCGTCACGCCGAGCTCGCCGATCTGGACCCTGACGGCGTGCTCGACGCGCTGGTCTCGCGGCAGCTTGCCGGTGATCGGCGCCACCGAGAACGGAATGTCCACCCGGCTCGTGAGCCGCCCGCCCTTTCCGTCCAGCAGCTCCGAGACCGTCAGCACGTAACCGCCCGGGTCGAGCGGCTCCGTGCGTACGACCGCGCTGCGTCCGCCTTTGCGCAGCTCGAGCTCGGTCCTGAGCGGGGCGCCGCCGCGACTCAGCTGAATCGCGCCCTGCGCCGACCGGGGATCGATCGGGCGGGGTGCAGCCACCTCGATCGTGGAATCCGGCTGGAGCACCTCGCCGGCCACGATGTTGAACGTCACGCCTGCCATGGGCGAAAGACTGGCCGCGGCCCGTCACCGCGGCGTCACCAGATCGTCACCACTTTCGCGTCAAGTCGCACTAGGCTACGGGGGTACGAGTCCTGTGGGGGGACTGGGGAGGATGGCGATGCAAGCAGCTGGGGGCACACGGCTGATCGTGATCGCGGCCGTTCTGGCGGGTCTGAGTGCGTCGACGGCCGGATCGGCCTCGGCGAAGCCGAAGGTTGTCGTCGGTGCGGACCTTCAGGCGTATCGTGCTCTGAAGAAGGGGGCCTGCGACCTGAGGGTGCCGGCCCAGTTCGCGACCATCCAGGGCGCCGTCGATGCATCAGCTCCGGGGGACACCGTGTGTGTCGCCCCGGGGACGTACCACGAGAACGTCCACATCTCGCACCCCCTCAGGCTGTCGGGGAGCGGGCCCACCAAGTCGATCATCGTCGGCCAGACAACCGACCCGACGGTGATGACCGAGCAAGACGGTCATGTCGACGATTTCATCCTTGAGGGCTTCCAGATTCGGGGGGTCGACAACAACGATCCGAGTCGCGACGACCCGAGCGCTGTCGACATCGGCTCGTTCAACTCCGGGGTGATCGTCCGCTCGAACTGGATCGTCGCCGGTTTCGCGCAGCTGGCCGTCCGGGCGGCGGGCGGTCAGGCCAACGGGCTCGTTGCGAACAACGTGCTCGAGGGCCAGGGGTCTCCTGAGATCTTGAAGATCAGCGGCGTGGAAGGGCCTTCCGGAGTCGTCGACGTTCTCAACAACACCTTCGTCGGAACGGTGGACGCCTCGACGCCGAACGTCTCCGGCTCCGGCACCGTGCTGGACAGCTGGGCGACGAACAGCTCGATCAGTCGCAACGCCTTCGACACCGGCGGCAACGTCAGCGTCGTGGTGGGGAGTGCGTACTCCGTCAACCACGTGAACGAGAACAACTTCAACGGCGACGCCCCGGTCAAGGTCGCGAACGGCTCAGCGGGGACGCTCGACGCCTCGAACAACTGGTGGGGGGATCTCGATCCATCGGACACGATCTCCGGCGACGTCGGCTTCAGCCCCTTCGCAGCGCACCCGCAGGTGGAGAACACGCGCTGTTACGGCCAGCTCTTCGCGGTCACGATCCCTCACGAGCTCGTGACCGGCGCCGACTGCTCCATGCTTCACTCCACGGTCGACGGCGACTTGACCGTCCGGCCGGGAACCAGCTTCGAGCCGTACGACTCGCAGATCACGGGCGACGTCACCGCGCGCAATGCGACGACGGTCGCAATCGGCTTCTTCGTGCACATCTCCGGCGACCTCCGAGTCACCGGGACCAGCGACATGACCGGGCTGTGGCGGTCCCAGGTCGACGGCGATGTCGCCCTGAGCCGGAACAACGGGGCGCTGACGATCGACGCGGCCACGGTCGGCGGCGACCTCTCGATCGCGAAGAACGAGGTGGCGCCCGGCGCCTATGTTCGCTTCACCCAGGTGCACGGCGACGCGGATATCCGGGGCAACACGGGAGCGAGCATGTCCGTGCTCTTCAACACCGTCACCGGCAGGCTCGACTGCAAGAACAACCAGCCCCCGATCACAGCGGACGGCAACACGGCGGCCAGTGCGACGGGTGAGTGCGCTTGACTAGCCCTCGAAGACCGCGGACGCCAGCTGCTCGCCGTCGAGCGGGAAGACGGTGAGCTCGGGCGGCGGCCGGTTGATGAAGCCCCCGAGGAGGAGCAGGTCCTCGGCCTGCTCGCCGGTTAGTGGTTCGGGCTCGCGCGGGATGTGCCGGGCAATCGTCAGCCCGGCGCTGATCTCGAGCCGAGCGCCGGGACCCGGCGGGAGCGGACGGACGGCGCACAGGGCGCCGGCGCGCACGAAGAACGCCTTGCGCCAGCCCGGCGTGAGGGCGGGTGCGATCACACATGTGTCTACCGTGCGGAGGTGCTGGAGCCGGCGGAGCCGCTCCAGCACGTGCTCGAGCGCCTTGAGACGGTCTCGGAGGCGCGCCGCCTCCTCGTAGCGGAGGTCCTCGGTCAGG
>JBKPMR010000004.1:0-45493 GCA_046732255.1 Actinomycetota bacterium | reverse complement strand
TGGCCGCTCCACCGGCGCGTCCGCTTCGCGCGCCGAGCCCGTCACCGTTACTTGTTCAGTAGCGGTGCCGGGCTCGGCGCACGCCCCAGAGGGACCAGCTCCCGCACCGGAGCAGACGATCTTTTCCGGTCAGCCATCTAGTGCGGTGCCTAGTCTTTGAGCGTGTTCGACCACGTCACCCTCCGGGTCTCGGAGCTCGCCCGGTCGAAGGACTTCTACGACCTCGTCTTCCGGACGCTCGACTTCACCGGGACACCGTTCGGGGACGAGCACGGACTCGAGTGGAACGACTTCTCGATGTACCAGGGAGCGCCGCTCACCCGCAGGCTGCACGTCGGGTTCGCCGCACCTTCCCGCGACCACGTGGACGCGTTCTGGCGGACGCTCGTCGACGCAGGCCATCCCGATGATGGTGCCCCGGGTCTGCGGCCGCAGTACCGGCCGGACTACTACGGCGCCTTCGTCTTCGACCCGGACGGAAACAGCATCGAGGCCGTCCACCACAACGACGTCCGCGAGGACGAAGGCGTGATCGACCATGTCTGGCTGCGGGTGCGCTCGGTCGCGGACTCGAAGCAGTTCTACTCGACCATCGCCCCGGTGCTTGGCTTCCAGCTGCGGAAAGACGATCCCGACTGGGTCGGCTACCGGGGTAACGGCGCCTCATGCTCGTTCGTCTCGGGCGACGAGCCGACTGCGAACGTCCATCTTGCATTCCCGGTCGTGGACGACGAGGCGGTGCGTGAGTTCCACCGCGTCGCGCTGGCGGCGGGGTACCGCGACAACGGCGTCCCCGGAGAGCGGCCGCAGTACCACCCCGGCTACTACGGCGCGTACGTGCTCGATCCTGACGGGCACAACGTCGAAGCCGTCTTCCACGACCGGAACTAGACTCGGGTCGGTGCCGTGGGATGTGCTCAGCGACGAGCAGCGCGAGCTTCGGGAGCTCGTCCGCTCGCTCGCGCGGGAGCGGATCGCCCCGCGCGCGGCCGAGATCGACGAGAGCCACGAGTTTCCGTGGGACGTCGTCGAGCTGTTCCGCGAGCACGGGCTCTTCGGGCTGTTCTTCGACGAGGAGTGGGGTGGGACCGGCACCGGGACGCTGATGGCGCTCGTCGCGATCGAGGAGGTTTCGAAGGTCTGCGCGACGAGCGGTCTGATCCTTGCCGTGCAGGAGCTCGGGTCGCTGGGCCTGAAGCTCGCCGGCCGGCGGGAGCAGCAGGAGCGGTATCTGCCCCGGCTCGCCTCCGGCGAGTGGCTCTGCGCGTACGCGCTCACGGAATCAGGCTCGGGCTCGGATTCGGCGGCGATGCGGACGACCGCGCGGCGGGACGGCGAGTACGTCCTCGACGGCAGCAAGCGCTTCATCACCAACGCGGGCGTCGCGAACCTATACACGGTCTTCGCGAAGACGGATCCGGCGGCCGGCCATGCCGGGATCTCGGCGTTCGTGGTCGAATCCGACGCGCCTGGGTTCGAGGTCGCCAGACTCGAGCCCAAGATGGGGATCGCCGGCTCGACCACCGGCGAGCTCGTCTTCGACGGCTGCCGCGTTCCGGCCGAGAACCTGCTCGGCGAGGAGGGCGAAGGGTTCAAGATCGCGATGCGGATCCTCGACCGCTCGCGACCGGGTATCGCCGCCCAGGGGCTCGGCATCGCCCAGGGCGCCACCGACTACGCACTCGAGTACGCGAAGACGCGCGAGACGATGGGCAAGCCGATCGCTCAGCACCAGCTGATCGCGGCGAAGCTGGCGGACATGGAGACCACGTGCGAGGCCGCCCGCGGACTGCTCTACCGCTTCGGGCAGATGGTCGACGAGGGCGCCGGCGACGAGGAGCTGACGAAGCCGTCGGCGATGGCGAAGCTCTACTGCACCGACGTCGCCATGGAAGTGACGACGGAGGCGGTGCAGATCCTCGGCGGCTACGGCTACATCAAGGAGTACCCGGTCGAGCGCATGATGCGGGACGCCAAGATCACGCAGCTGTACGAGGGGACAAACGAGATCCAGCGGCTCGTGATCGCGCGGGAGATGCTCCAGGAGCAGCGCGCGTTCCTGCTCGCGGGCGTCGGCTGACGAAGTAGTGCGCGCCGGGCCCGGCTGCGGCGGCCTCGTCGCCCGGGTTCAGCAGCCCGCACGTCTTCAACGACAGGCAGCCGCAGCCGATGCAGGTCGTCAGCCGTCCGCGAATCGCCTCGAGCGTCGTGATCCGATCGTCCAGCTCGCTGCGCCACGAGCGTGAGAGTCGCTCCCAGTCGCGCTTCGTCGGCTGTTTGCCGGCGGGGAGGGTGCCGAGAGCCATTCGGATCCGTTCCAGCGGGATTCCGGCCGCTTTGCCGGCCTGGATCAGCGCGACCCGGCGAAGAGTCACGGTCGGATAGCGACGCTGGTTGCCCTCGGTCCGTCGGGATTCGATCAACCCCTGCCGCTCGTAGAAGCGGAGCGCCGAGGCGGCCACCCCGCTGCGTGAAGACAGCTCTCCGATCGTCAGCTCGCGAGCCACTTGACTTAAACATTAGTTGAAGTTCTACGCTGGCCGGCGTGACCACATCGACGACGCTCGGCTACGACGATCTCCCCGGTCTGCTCACGCTGCTGACAGGGGACGAGAAGCACGACCAGAGCTCGTTCTCGACGCTCGACGTGCTGTGGGTGCTGTACGACCGCGTGCTGCGTGTCGATCCGCGTGAGCCCGACGACCCCGAGCGCGACCGCTTCCTTCTCTCCAAGGGTCACGGGCCCGCGGCCTACTACGCCGTGCTCGTCGCCAAGGGGTTCATCCCGATCAGCTCGCTCGCCGGCTTCGGGAGTATGGGCTCCCGGCTTGGCTACCACCCGGATCGCCTGCTCGTCCCCGGAGTCGAGATCTCGAGCGGCTCACTCGGACACGGTCTGCCGATCGCGGTCGGCGTCGCCCTCGCCCTGGACGCGCGCAGCGCCGACGGCCCGCGCGTCGTCTGTCTCGTCGGCGACGCGGAGCTCGAGGAGGGGAGCAACTTCGAGGCGGTACAGCTTGCCGGACGGCTGGGACTGGGGCGGCTCACCGTAGTCGTCGTCGACAACGGCTCCTCGACGCACGGGTGGCCGGGTGGGGTGGAGCGCCGCTTCGAGCTCGAAGGCTGGAGTGCAGTCCGCGTCGACGGGCGGGACCACGACGCATTCGAGCGGGCGCTGGTCGAGAACGGACGCGACCGGCCGGATGTCGTCGTGGCGGAGGTTCGCGAATGAGAGACGAAGCCGAGCAGAAACGTGACAGCGCAGCTGTCGACGTTGGTGCGAGGCGATGTCGTGACGCCGAAGGCGTCACCATGCGGAGCCGCTTCTACGAGGTTGCGGCGGAGCTGCTCGACGAGGACCCGCGGGTCGCGGTCGTCCTCGCCGAGATCGGTGCGGGCGAGCTCCGGCCGCACCCGCGACTGTTCAACGTCGGCATTCGCGAGCAGCTGATGATCGGCGTGGCAGCCGGGCTGGCGTTGGAAGGGCTACGCCCGATCGTCCACTCGTACGCGCCGTTCCTCGTCGAGCGGCCGTTCGAACAGGTCAAGCTGGACCTCGTCCACCAGGGGGTCGGCGCGGTGCTTGTCAGCACGGGGGCGTCATACGACGGCGCCCGGTCCGGTCGCACCCACCAGGCGCCCGCGGACGTCGCGTTGCTGCGCGCGTTGCCCGGCTGGACGATTCGCGTGCCCGGCCATCCGGCCGAGGTCGCCCGCTGTGTCCGCCGGGCGGCTGCGGGAGACGACAACGTCTACGTACGGCTGTCGGAGGAGGTCAACGCGCTACCGATGGACGGCGACGATCTCGTCGTCGTGCGCCGAGGCAGCGAGTCGGCGCTGCTGGTTCTGGCGGTCGGTCCCACGCTCCACCAGGTGCTCGCAGCGACGGACGATCTCGACGTGACGGTTGCGTACGTCTCGACCGTACGGCCGTTCGACGCTGCGGGGCTGCGTGCGGCGCTCACCGGCATGGACATCGTCCTCGTCGAGCCCTACCTGGCCGGCACGTCGGCGGCCGAGATTGCGGCCGCGCTCGTCGACCGCCCGCACCGCCTGCTCGCCCTCGGCGTCGCCAACGAGGAGCTGCGCCGCTACGGCACTGGTCCCGAGCACCGCACGCTGCACGGCCTCGACCCCGTCGGGATCCGCGGTTCGATCGACGCCTTTCGCATCCGGGTCTAGGTGAAGAGGCTCGTGACGTAGAGGATTCCGAAGCCGAGCGCGATTCCTGCCACGGAGAGGAAGTTGACCGCGCGTCCGGCCGAGTCGCGCATCGCGGGCCAGATCACCTCCGTCACCTGCACGACCGCGCCTGCGGCAACTCCGAAGAGGAGCGCCGCCAGGCTCGCGTTGAACGCGATCGAACCGAGCCACGCTCCGAGGATTGCCGGCGCGCCCGCGATCATCCCGAGGCCGAGCAGCCGCGCAATCGACGGCTTGCCGCGTGCGAGCGGGGCGACGATCGCAAGCCCTTCAGTGACGTTCTGAATCGTGAAGCCGACGACCAGGAACGTGCCGAATGCGACCGCGCCGATCGCGTACGCTGCGCCGATTCCGAGTCCCTCGCTCAAGTTGTGCAGTCCGATCCCGATCGAGACGAGGAGGGCGACGTTGGCACCGGCGAAGCCCCGCGAGCCGGTGGAGGGTGTGGGGCCCTTCGCGCTCAGGTAGGCGTCGGTCGCCTTGAGCACGAGGTAGGCGAGCAGCGCACCGGCAAACACGAGGAGGGCACCGCCGAACACCGGGGCGGAGTCCTGGGCGATCTCGACTCCCTCGAGCACCGCTTCGATGACCAGGAAAAGAAGCAGGCCGACTGTGACGGCCATCAGGAACCGGAACCACTGCCAGCCGACCGAACGGAAGAACGGAAGCCAGAGGAGACCGAGCATCACCGGGATGATCCCGACGTACGTGCCGAGGAGGGCCATCAACCCGTAGAAGCCGAACGTCGCCTTCGGCGTCTCGACGGCGGCGTCGATCGCGGTGTCGATCGTCGTTCCGGTCGAGAGGAGAAGCGAGATCTCGTACGCCTCGCCGCCGATCCATGGGAACCCGAGGACGAGGTCGGCGGTGTCGAGATGGCCGATCGGCTCCGCTGCGCCCGTGAACGAGACGTAGCGGTCGTTCACGATCGCCTGTGCGACCTTGACCGCGTCGAGGCCGCTGTTGCGAACGTGGAGCTCAATCTCACCGGGTCGCAAGATCGTCCGCTCGATCGAGAGCTCCTCCTGCGGCGGAGCGCCGTCAGGCTTGCCGATCCCCGTGCCGCCCAGTGCGAAGAAGAGGCCGAGGACGACTCCGAGGAGGGCGACCGGTACGAGCCCGAGCACCCAGATCTGCGCTCGTCCCATGGGTGGACGCTGGGCGGCGGGTTCCTCGGTCGCCATCGGCTAGGACCTGACGTCGAAGAAGCCCATCCAGCCGAGCTCGGCGAACTCGGTTTTGTGCGCGTGGAACATGTACGTGCCCTCGTGCGGGAAGGCGAGCTCCAGGATCCCCCGCTGGCCCTGCACCTGCGCGATCGTGTCCGTGTACTCCGCCGGGGTCAGGGACGTTCCGGTCGGGTAATAGTGGAAGAAGTTGGCGTGGACGTGGAATGAGTTGACGGCGTCGAACTCGAGGATGTTCACGAGGTAGATCCGGACGGGGGCGCCGCGCTTCACGACGACGGGCCGGTAGAGGTAGTGGAAGCCGACCGTGTTGACGGCGTAGATCTCGTTCGCCTGGTCGAAGTTCGTGTCGAATCCGTTCATCACCATGACGAGCTCGTCGGCGTCCGGACGCCCTTGCTTCGGATCGACGATGAACGCGCCGTAGAGCCCCTTGGCGATGTGGGCCGCGAGCGGCCCGGCGTGGCAGTGATACAGGTGCAGCCCGAAGGGGTGGGCGTCGAACTCGTAGACCGTGCTGCCGCCGGTCCCGATCAAGCCCGCGCCGATGCCGGGAATGCCGTCCATGAAGGCGGGATGGATGCCGTGAAAGTGGATCGTGTGAGGGTGGGCCGACGCGTTCGTGAACCGGACCCGGAGCAGCTCTCCCTCGCGTGCGCGCAGGGTCGGCCCTGGAACGCGCCCGTTGTATGCCCATCCTTGGTACGAGACGCCCGGTGCGACCTGGAAGTCCTTGTCGACTGCTACGAGCTCCCATTCCCGAAGGACACGCCCGCTCGCCAACCTTCTCGTGCGTCCCCAGTCGAAGTCTCGGACCATCGCGCTCGGGTCGAAGCCGTTCACGGCCGGATCGACGACCCCCGACCCGGCAAAGCCGGCATGCCCGGCCGCGTCATGGACCCCGGGGACAGGGCCGTCGGCCGTGTCGGCCATGTGCGCGTGGTCCTCGCCCGCTGCCTCGCGGACGAAGCCGAGCCCGGCCCCTGCGAGCACGGGCCCACCGAGCAGGCAAAGGGCGCGCCGTCTGGTCAGCCTACTCATCGCCAGGTAACCTGAAAGACAAAGTACGTGTCGCCGAGAAGTTATATTAAGCTTACTTAGATTTCAAGGATGGAAAGACGGCGATGAACGAGGAGCCTGCGCTGACAGCGGCGGTCGAGGACTACGTGAAGGCGGTCTACATGCTGGAGCTCCGCGAGGGGACGGTGTCGACGACGGCGTTGGCGGCTCGACTCGAGGTGACGCCCGCCGCCGTCTCCGGGATGCTGCGGAAGCTGACGACGCTCGGACTCGTCGAGCACCAGCCGTACCACGGCGTGCGCCTCACCGACCGGGGCCGGCTCGTCGCGTTGGAGGTGATCCGCCACCACCGCCTGCTCGAGCTCTTCCTCGTCGAGAACCTGGGGATGGGGTGGGACGAGGTTCACGCGGAGGCCGAGGTCCTCGAGCACGTCCTCTCCGAGGAGCTCGAGGAGCTGATCGCGGCGAAGCTCGGCCACCCGACCCTGGATCCACACGGCGATCCGATTCCCAGCCGTGAGCTGGCGATCGCAGACGACGACGAGAGCTGCGACCTCTACCAGCTCGAGCCCGGGGCGCACGGGACTCTGGTGCGCGTCTCGGATGACGATCCGGAGATGCTTCGCTTTCTCACCGAGCGAGGGATCATTCCGGGCACTCGGCTCGAGGTGATCGACCGCCAGCCGTTCGAGGGTCCGCTGTCCGTTCGCGTCGGAGACGACGTTCACGTGCTCGGGGCGGTGCTGACTCGCGCGATGCGGGTCGCTGTCGGGTGAGGAGCCTCAGGTGAGCAGCGAAGCTGCGCTGCCCCCGCGCGAGCGTTCCCGCCTCGGGGCCGCCCGCGACCTCGTCGGCCGCGTCCTGCCCGGCGAGGCGGCCACGATCCGCGCCGCTCAGGAGGCGATCGACGGACACCGCAAGGGACTCCGCGCGCTCTGGCCCTTCCTCGGGCCCGCCTTCATCGCCTCGGTCGCCTACGTCGACCCGGGCAACTTCGCGACCGACGTCGCCGGCGGGGCCAAGTACGGCTACCTCCTGCTCTGGGCGGTGCTGGCCGCGAACCTCATGGCGATGCTCGTGCAGACCCTCTCGGCGAAGCTGGGGATCGCGACGGGACGGAACCTCGCCGAGGTGTGCCGCGACAACCTCCCACGGAGGGTGAGCTTCGGGCTCTGGCTCCAGGCGGAGGTGATCGCGATGGCGACCGACCTCGCCGAGGTGCTCGGCGCTGCCCTCGGCCTCAGCCTCCTGTTCGGGATCCCGCTCGGCTGGGGCGCGGTGATCGCGGTCGCGGCGGCGTTCACCATCCTCGCCCTCCAGACGTCCGGGTTCCGGCGGCTGGAGGCGGTCGTCGCCGTCTTCGTCGGCGTGATCGTCGTCGCGTTTGCCTTCGAGCTGCTCAGCGTGACCCCGGACCCGGGGAACATGGCCGACGACCTGTTCTCGCCGACCTTCGACGGTGAGGCGCTGCTGATCGCGGTCGGCATCATCGGCGCGACCGTGATGCCGCATGTGATCTACCTGCATTCGGCGCTCACGCAGTCGCGCGTCCGCGGAAAGACCGAGGACGAGCTGAGGCGAATCCAGCGCTTCGAGCGGATCGACGTGCTGCTGGCGATGTCGATCGCCGGCCTGGTCAACCTCTCGATGCTGTCGATCTTCGCCGCCCGGTTCTTCGGCACCGACGCGGAGTCGATCGAGGACGCATTCCACGGGCTCCACGCGGACCCGGGGCGCTGGGCAGCCGTCCTCCTCGGCGTCGCCTTGCTCGCGTCCGGGCTCTCGTCGTCATCGGTCGGGACGCTCGCCGGCCAGGTGGTGATGCAGGGGTTCATCCGTCGGCAGATCCCGCTCTTTGCGAGGCGCGCGATCACCGCGGCGCCGGCATTGGTTGTCGCGCTCGTCGGCGTGGAGCCGACCCGCGCGCTCGTCCTCAGCCAGGTGGTGCTCTCCTTCGGCATCCCGTTCGCACTGATCCCGCTCGTGCTGTTCACGAGCAGCCGAAGGGTGATGGGCGGGCTCGTGAACAACCGCCTCACCACGATCGCCGCGTGGGCGATCGCCGTGGTGATCAGCGCTCTGAATGTCTTCCTGCTGGTCGAGACACTCCGGTGATCGAGCACGGCTGGAAGCGTCGCCGGCAAAGCCGTCGCCGCCCGGCCGAAGAACCGGGTGCACCTGCGGTGCACCCGGCCGCCGCGACCTTCGAGCCGATCGCAGCCGAGTACGACTATGGCCGACCGTCGTGGCCGCCGGAGGCGGTCGCAGCTGTCGGGCTGCCGCGCGACGCTGACGTCGCCGACCTCGGCGCAGGCACCGGCAAGCTCACACGCGTCCTGCTCCAGCAGTTCGACCGCGTGGTCGCGATCGAGCCGCTCGAGGGTATGCGGGCCCTGGTCCCGGCCGAGGCCCGGGCGCTCTCCGGCACGGCCGAGTCGATCCCTCTGGCCGACGAGAGCCTCGACGGGGTCTTCTGCGGCGAGTCGTTCCACTGGTTCGACTGGCCGCTCGCCCTGCCGGAGATCGCGCGTGTCCTACGGCCGGCTGGCCGCCTGGCGATGTTCTGGAACCGCGGCGAGACGCCGTGGCCGCCTGCGGTGGAGGCGATCCTCGATCGCGTATCGCACTCGCCGGGCGAGAAGCGCTACCAGGCATTCGCCTGGCGCGCGGCGTTCGCAGGCTCTGCCTTCGAACCGCTCCGGCACGCGGTCTTCCCGCACGAGCAGGAGGTTCCGCGCGACGTGCTCGTCGCCCGCATCGGCTCCTGGAGCAACTTCACGACGAGGCTTGCTGAGGACCGCGAGGCACTGCTCGCCGAGATCCGAGCTCACCTGACGGAGCCGTCGTACCGCGTCCGGCTCGAAACCCATGCCTGGACGACGCGGCTCCGGTAGCCGGCTCGTGCCCCGAACCGGGCGCAAGAGGCTAGGGATGAATTGACGCGGGGTCGACGACCTCGAAGTTCGAGCCCTTCACCTGGCCCAGCGTGTGCAGGTCGTCGTTGTCCCAGCGTGGATCGGGCGCGCCGCTGATGTACCAGTTCGATCCGTTGTCGGCGACTACCATCCCGTAGCGCTTCAAGGCCTCGAGGACGACGCGTGCCTGGGGCGGAAACCGACTCGTGTCGAAGCCAGCGTTCAGGCGCAGCCGCAGGCCCATCGGCGGCAGGTTCGGGTCGGTGAGCGAGCTCGCGTAGTGCCGCGCCGGATAGACGTAGTCGTGGCGCGTCCGCTGGACGGTGAACCGGAGCGCATGATCGATCGAGCCCGCGGCGACTTCGTCATAGCGGGCGAGCCCTGGGAGGATCGGGAGACCGGCGGCGTCGGCCGACGTCCAGCCGGCCGGCCTGAGCGCGTTCGAACCGAGGTTCCAGATCGCGCCGGACCCGGCGCGCCACTTGCCGTCCGACTTCTTCAGCGCGAAGAGCTCGTACAGGGTGCAGGTACCGGTATTCACGATCAGCGCGTGCCGGTCGCTGCCGTACTCGAGCTTCACCTTCTTCGGGATCGGGTAGGGGCCGGGATCGCTCTCGTCCGCGTACTGGAACGAGACCTTCGACGTCTTCTGCGTGGCCGGCACGAGGTTGTACGGGATCCCGATCGGTCCGCCGTTCCACTTGCCCGAGCCGAAGTCCGGATGGAGCCCGGTGCCGGTGCCGATCGTCGCGACGATCGCGTCCGAGCTCGCCGCCGCCGGCAGCGAATCGACGCGCGCGTTCCAGGGGTTGTCGGCCGGGAACATGGCGCAACCTGCCAGGCGTGGGCGGTGGGCTGCCCCTCCGAGCAGGAGCAGGGCGGCGGCGATCGCGGCGGCCTTCATCGGCTCTCAACGGTAGAGAACGCGACGGGCCCTGTCGTCACCCGTTCGAGGCTCGCCTACTCGCTCTGGAGCGCGGCGACGACCGCCGCCACATTCGCGTCCCAGACCTCCTGCGGCGTGGGCGGGAGGATGTCGTCCCAGAGCGCGGCGAAGCTGCTGGCGAGTTGCGGCGTGCGCGCCGGACGCGCCATGAACCACCAGTGGAGGTGCGCGGAGCCCTCGCCCCAGCGACCGACGTGCACCCGCCCGATCCCGTCGAGCGAGCTGATCGCCCGCTCGATCCGCGCGATCAGGACGCCCAGCTCCGCAGCCAGGTCGTTCGGTAGGTCGCCCGGCGCGTCGAGGTGCTCGCGCGGCTCGAGGAGGAGAACGACCGGCAGGCCGCTCGGCGGCTCGATCGGGCGCAGACGCCAGCGCTCGCTCGTCCAGACGTAGTCGTCGTCGGCGGCGTTGCAGGCCCAGCAGTCGACGCCGCCGTCGCCGTGGCGCTGCCCCTCGCGCTCGGCGGGCGCCGCGAGCTCACGGGGTCGCATCTCTCCGTCGAAGGGGAACGTGTCCCAGGTGTCGACCGGTGGCATCCGCAGGGCGTCGGCCGCCCGGGCGTGGAACTGTTCGGGTGTCTCGGGCATCGCTCGGCTCGATGCTAACGTCGCCGCCGTGGACTGGCCCCAGTCCTTCTACGCGATGCGCAACGGCGAGGGTTGCCCGATCTGTGCAGACGGCCGGCCCGACGACCCCGGCTGGGGCGTCCGCTTCTTCGCCGGAACGTTCGTCGACGCGTACCTGAAGCGGACGTCGATCCAGCGCGGGTACTCGATCGTCACCTGGCGCGGTCGACACGTCGCCGAGCCGACCGAGCTGACCGAGGAGGAGGCGGCGGGCTGGTGGGGCGAGCTCGTCCATGTCGGCCGCGCGCTCGAGACGCACTTCCAGCCCGTGAAGCTCAACTACGAGCTCCTCGGCAACTCGGTCCCGCACCTGCACGCGCACGTCCTGCCCCGCTATGCGAACGACCCACGGCCGGGCTGGCCGTTTCCGTGGCCGGACGAGGACCCGCCGCCGTTCACTGAGGACGACGTCCAGCGCGATGCGGCCGCGCTCCGCACGCTGCTGTAGCCGGGACGGCGGCACGCCGCAAGACATGGCTCGCGTGGGCAAGGCGGATCGTTGTCCAAACAGCGGCCACGGCTACCGCAGCCAGCCGTTGTCAGGCCTTCGTCTTCAGCGACGCCTTGTACGCGCGCTTCGCCGCCTGGTAGGCGGCGAGCGCCTCCGCCGAGTCGACGTCGCCGAGCGTCGGGTGGTTCGGAACGAGGCCGTGCGCCGCTTCGACGTCGAACCGCTTCGCGAGCACCGAGCCGAGCGCCTTCACCTTCATCTCGCCGAACCCGGGCAGCTCCTCGATCCGTCGGCGGAGGTCGTCCGCGTCTCGCGCTTCGTTCCACAGCCGCTCAGCGCGGCCGCCGTAGCGGTCCTCGACGAACGCAGCGAGCTCCTGCACGCGCCGGGCCATGTTGCCGGGGAAGCGGTGGATTGCAGGCTTCTCACGAAAGGCGGATTCGAGCACGGCGGGATCGGTTAGCGCGATCCGACCGGGGTCGAGCGTACCGAGTCGCTGCTTCAGCTTCAGCGGCCCGGAGAACGCGGTCGGCACCGGCACCTGCTGGTCGAGTGCGAATCCGATCAGGAGTGCGATCGGCTCCTGCGCAAGCAGCCTGTCCGCCTCCTCGTTCCCGGTGAAATGCAACCGGTCGGGCATGTCTCGATCCTAGCCTGAGTACCACATCGTCACGCTGACCCACCTGGACGGCAGCGCCACGCTGGCGGGCCGCCCGCCGCCCCGGGCGGCCCGCCCGCCGCCGCGGGCGGCCCGCCTACGCTCGGATCAGAGGCTGCAGTCGGTATCGCCCGAAGGCGCGAAGACCCTGCACTCGCCGTCCGCGCGGAAGGTGGCGATCGTCTGGTCGGTGTTCCTGCTCAGGACGACGCCCGTGTACGTCCGTGGGACGGCCGGATCCTCGTTGCGCGAGGAGGCGACGATCGTGATTTTGGCCGACGACGGCTGTTGATGATTCACAGACGCAGCCTCATCACATTGGCCACGGTCGGCGCGGCCGTCAGCGCGGCGACCTGGAGCGCGAGCTCGGTGTCCCCTGGCAGCGAGGCGAGGCGAGCGTCGACAAGCCCGCTCAACCGATCCGGAATGCGGATGGGCGCGTCCGGCTCGATCCGACCGTCGGGCGGCACCGTTGCTCGGGCGAGCTCGACGGCGTAGAAGGGATTGGCACCGGAACCGGCATGGAGCCGATTGAGCACAGGCCGGGTGAGAACGAGACCGAGCTGCTCCCGGACGACGTGCTGGATTGCACCTCGGCTGAGCGGCCCGAGCGCGACCAGGTGCAGCCGGTCGTGCCCGATCGCCCGCTCCAGATCGAGCTCGCTGTCCACATCATCGGCCCTCCGGGCGAGCAGGAAGCGAATCGCGTCCGCGTCGAGCCGGCGGGCGGCGTAGACGAGCGCCGACGCCGACGGCCGGTCGAGCCACTGGACGTCGTCGATCGCGACCAGCACCGTCCGGTCGCGCCCGAGTACGCGGAGCGCGGACAGGAACGCGAAGGCGATCGCCTGGGGACTGGGGGGCGGGCCGTCCGGATCGGCGTGGAGGAGCGCCACCTCGAGCGCGCGGCGCTGCGGCGGCGGGAGCTCCGCCTCGAGCTCGTCGAGCGTTCCCTCGAGCAGGTCGCCGACGGTCGCGAACGAGATCCGCGCTTCGACGTCGAGCGGGCGCGCCGCGAGCACGCGGTGCGTGGGCTGCGCCGAAGCGAGCGCGTGCTCCCACAGCGTCGTCTTGCCGATCCCCGCTTCGCCGTCCAGCAGGAGGACCGGCGGCAGGGTCGGCGGATCAGCGAGGAACTCGGCGAGCGTCGCCAGCTCGCGATCGCGCCCGACCACCTCGGCGGCAGCCGCAGACGCGAAGCTCATGCCGCAGCTCCTCTGTCGGCCCGCCTCGGCATCTGGCGCCTCCTCCTCCCTGGGCCGCCGAAGCTAGCAGAGGCCCTGAGAGCCGACAAGGATCAGTCTCGGAGTGCCGCCGGCTCGAGTCGCTCGCCGTGCACGCTGCGGACGACGTCGAGCGCGAGCCCTCGCCCGACCCGGAGCAGGTACGCCTGCTCGCCCTTCGGCCAGACCACGTCGATCGCGATCTCGTTTCGCGCGAACCGGTCGCGCCGCCCGGCGCGAAGCCAGCGGACACCCGAGCCCTGGAGCTCGCGCAGCCTCACGATCCGGGGCGGGTCGAACCGGGAGTCGACCACGTCGACCGTGACGGTGCGCGCGACCCGGTCGCGGGTGACGACGATCCCTTCGACGACGGGCGTCCCCAGCACGTCCGCGCCGCGCCACGTCACGTACGGGCCCGGTTCCGCACGCTGGATCCAGGCGGGCGGCTGGGCGAGCGCGAGCGCGACGGCGAGGACGAGCAGCACTCGGCGATCATATGGAGCCTTCGTATGATCCGGTGATGGTGCCCGAGGCGCGACTCGAGGACGGCGGCGCCGGGCTCGTGCCCGCAAGTCCCGGCTGGTTCGTGCTCAACGCCCGCGACGCGCGCTGGTTCGAAAAGCCGGGCCAGGGACACAGCCTGCCGCTGACCGGGCACGACGAGTTCGAGGCGGAGACGTTCTTCCCGATGCTCGGCATGGCGATCCGCGTCGTGAGCCAGGGGGAGCCGACCACGACATACCACTGGGAGACCGAGCAGGAGGACTTCCTCGTGCTCGCCGGCGAGGGGCTACTGATCGTCGAGGGGCAGGAGCGACCGGTGCGGCAGTGGGATTTCGTGCATTGCCCGCCCGAGACGCGCCACGCGTTCGTCGGCGCCGGCGCCCGGCCGTGTGTGCTCCTGTGCGCGAGCTCGCGTCAGTTCCAGAGGGACGGGCCGTGGGGCTTCTACTGCGCCGACGAGACGGCCGCGCGCCACAACGCGAGCTCGCCGGAGGACACGCAGGACGGTGAGATCGCAGAGGGGCGTTTCGCGCCTTCGCGGCCGGCCCGGTACCGCGAAGGTCTGCTACCCGGCTAGAACGAACATCCGCTCGGCGGCGCCCAGCTTCACGGGCCCGAGGTCACGGCCACCCTCTCGACGGGGCCGGCGGCGATCGCGATCACGCCGGCCGTGGCTGCCGCGGGAACCTGGTCCGGGCAGCCGTAGCTAACAGAGGCGTCCGGGCAACGGCTCCGGTGAAAGCGAACAGTTGTTCGCAACGATGCGGAGGGGTACGCTGCCGGAATGAGTGCGCTCGACCTGTTCAGCCCGTCGACTCGCGAGTGGTTCGAGCAGGCGTTTCAGGCGCCGACACCGGCGCAGGAGACAGGCTGGCCGGCGATCGCCTCCGGCGAGCACACGCTGATCCAGGCGCCGACCGGATCCGGCAAGACGCTCGCCGCCTTCCTGTACGGCATCGACCGCCTGAACGAGGCGCCGGGCGCGGGGCTGCGGCTCCTCTACGTCTCGCCGCTCAAGGCCCTGAACTACGACGTCGAGCGCAACCTGCGCGGCCCGCTCGCCGGGCTCAAGTCGGAGCTGACGGTCGCGGTCCGGACCGGCGACACGCCGCAGAAGGAGCGCGCGGCCATGCTCCGCAGGCCTCCGGACATCCTGATCACGACTCCCGAGTCGCTCTTTCTGCTCCTCACCTCGCAGGGCCGCGAGATGCTCGGCGGCGTCGGCACCCTGATCCTCGACGAAGTTCACGCCGTCGCCGGCACGAAACGGGGGGCGCACCTGGCGCTCAGCGTCGAACGGCTCCAACGTCTGGCCGAGAGGCCGATCCAACGGATCGGGCTCTCGGCTACTCAGCGCCCGCTGGAGGAGATCGGCCGCTTCGTCTCCGGTGCCCGTCCGATCAGGCTCGTCGATGCGGGAACGCGCAAGGAGCTCGACCTGCGGGTCGTCGTCCCCGTCGAGGACATGCGCGAGCCGGGAGCGGGAGCGCAGACCGACCCCCTACTCGCGGGCCTCGAGGGAGGCGCGTCGCCGACGTCGATCTGGCCCTCGATCTACCCCGAGCTGCTGAAGCTGGTCGAGGAGCATCGCTCGACGATCGTCTTCGTGAACAACCGGCGGCTGGCCGAGCGGCTGGCTCTCCGGCTGAACGACCTTGCGGAGAAGGAGATCGCCCGCGCGCACCACGGCTCGCTGGCGCGAGAGCAGCGCGTCGAGGTCGAAGAGCTCCTGAAGCGCGGCGAGATCCCCTGCCTGGTCGCCACCTCGTCGCTCGAGCTCGGGATCGACATGGGCGCCGTCGACCTGGTCATCCAGGTCGAGTCGCCGAAGTCGGTCGCCCGCGGTCTCCAGCGGATCGGCCGTGCCGGCCACGAGCTGGGCGCTGTCTCGAAGGGACGTGTCTTCCCGAAGTTCCGTGCCGACCTGCTCGAGTCGGCGGTCGTCGCCGAGCGGATGCTGGCCGGTGCGATCGAAGAGACGGTGATCCCGAAGAACCCTTTGGACGTGCTGGCGCAGCAGATCGTCGCGGTCGCAGCACAGGAGGAGATCGAGGTCGGCGAGCTGCACGACCTCGTGCGCGGCGCCTACCCGTTCGCCGACCTCTCCCGAGCCCAGCTCGAGAACGTGCTCGACATGCTCTCGGGCCGTTACCCCTCCGACGAGTTCGCCGAGCTCCGCCCGAGGATCGTCTGGGACCGCACCGGCGGCACGATCCGCGGGCGCGACGGGGCCAGGCGGCTGGCGGTCACCAACGCGGGGACGATCCCCGACCGCGGCCTCTTCGGCGTCCACCTCGTCGACGGCGGCGGCCGGGTCGGCGAGCTCGACGAGGAGATGGTCTACGAGGCCCGGGCCGGCCAGACGTTCCTGCTCGGCGCCTCGACGTGGCGGATCGAGGACATCACCCGCGATCGGGTGCTCGTCTCGCCTGCGCCGGGCGTGCCCGGAATGGTGCCGTTCTGGAAGGGCGAGGGCGTGGGGAGGCCGTACGAGCTCGGCGAGCAGATCGGGCTCGCGTCGCGCGAGCTGTCGGCACTCTCCGACGAGCAGGCGGTCGAGCGGCTCACGGAGCGGCACTGCCTCGACGAGCGGGCGGCCGCGAACCTGCTCACGTTCCTGCGCGAGCAGGAGGCGGCGACGCGCGCGGTCCCGTCCGACCGGACGATTGTCGTCGAGCGCTTTCGGGACGAGATCGGCGACTGGCGGGTCTGCATCCTCACGCCGTTCGGCGCCCGGGTCCATGCGCCGTGGGCGATGGCGGCCGGCGCTCGGCTCCGGGACGCGCTCGGGATGGAAGCTCAGTCGATCTGGTCCGACGACGGCATCGCCTTCCACCTACCGGACGCCGACGTCCCGCCGCCGACCGAGGAGCTGATCCCCGATCCCGACGAGCTGGACGAGCTGGTCGTCGCGGAGGTGGGGCAGACGGCGCTGTTCGGCTCGCGGTTCCGCGAGAACGCCGGGCGCGCGCTGTTGATCCCGCGCCGGCGCCCTGGGGAGCGGACGCCGCTCTGGCAGCAGCGGCTCAAGGCACAGTCGCTGCTCCAGGTGGCGCGCCGATATCCGGCCTTCCCGATCGTGCTCGAGACCTACCGCGAGTGCCTCCAGGACGTCTTCGACCTGCCCGCGCTGAAGCAGCTGCTCCAGGGGTTGCGCTCGCGGACGATCGACGTGGTCGACGTCGAGACACCGTCCGCCTCGCCCTACTCGGCCTCGCTGCTCTTCGACTACGTCGCCACGTACATGTACGAGGACGACACGCCCCCCGCCGAGCGGCGTGCGCAGGCGCTCTCGCTCGACCGCGATCTGCTCCGCGAGCTCCTCGGCCAGGAAGAGCTCCGCGACCTGATCGACCCGGCCGCGCTCGACGAGGTGGAGACCTACCTGCAGGGGTCACCGCGTACTCCAGATGAATTGCACGATCTGCTGCGTAGACGTGGTGATTTGCGTGCAGAAGAATACGTTATGGACTTTGCGGATCCGTTGATACGTGAGAGACGAGCCGCCCTGGTTCGCGTCGCCGGCGAACAGCGTTTGATCGCCGCCGAGGACGCCGGCCGGTACCGGGACGCGCTCGGGGCGATGCCGCCCTCGGGGTTGCCCGAGGTCTTCCTCGAGGGCGGGGAGGAGCCGCTGCGGTCGCTCGTCGCGCGCTTTGCGCGCTCTCGCGGCCCCTTCACCACTGCGGAGGCGAACGAGCGCTTCGGCCGGGACGTCGAGCCAGAGCTGCGCGTGCTCGAGCGAGAAGAGCGACTCGTCCGCGGGGAGCTCCGACCTGGAGGCACGGAGCGCGAGTGGTGCGATCCCGACGTCCTGCGGCGACTCCGCCGGTCGTCGCTCGCCGCGCTGCGCAAGGAGGTGGAGCCGGCGGAACAGGCGACGCTCGGGCGCTTCCTCCCGAGCTGGCACGGTGTGGATCGTAGGGCTTCGCTCCGCGAAGCCCTAGTGCCCCTGCAGGCGCTGTCGCTCCCCGTGACCTTGTGGGAGAGCGAGATTCTCCCACGACGCGTTCCCGGCTACCGGCCGGAGCTGCTCGACCAGCTCTGCGCCACCGGCGAGGTGGTCTGGGTCGGCGCGGGCCTCGACCGCGTCGCGCTCGTCTTCCGCGAGGACGCAGCGGTGCTCGGGCGGCCGCCGGCGGCCCCGGTGCCCGAAGGCGAGGAGCACGACCGGATCCGGGTCGCGCTCCGTGGCAGTGCCGAGTTCTGGTTCGACTTGCTGACGGCGACCGGCCTCGAGGCCGAGCAGGCCCTGCCGGCCCTCTGGGATCTCGTCTGGGCGGGGGAGGTCACCAACGACGCGTGGCAACCGCTGCGCGCCGGGCGCCGCTACGGCACCCCGAAGCCGGAACGCCGTCCTCGCCGGTTCTCCCGAACGCGCGCGGCCGCCGTGACCGCGACGCAGGGGCGCTGGTCGCTCGCCGACCGGCTCTTCGAGGGAGAGCAGGACCGCCGCGCCCTTGCCGAGCTCCTGCTCGAGCGTCAGGGGATCGTCACGCGGGACGGCGTCCGCGGCGAAGGCATCGCAGGCGGCTACGGCGCCGTCTACGGCGAATTGAAGGCGCTCGAGACGCTCGGTCTCTGCCGCCGCGGCTACTTCGTCGAGGGACTCGGCGGCGCGCAGTTCGCGCTCGGCGGAGCGGTCGAACGCCTGCGCGAGCTCCGGCCGCGGGACGACGACGAGCCCGAGCCGCTCGTGCTCGCGGCGGCCGATCCCGCCCAGCCGTACGGCTCGGTGCTGCCCTGGCCGAAGCGGGCCGGGGCGAGGGCGGCCCGCGTCGCGGGCGCGTACGTCGTGCTGCTCGGCGGCTGGCCGGCCCTGTTCGTCGAGCGCGGCGGACGGTCGATGGTGCCGCTCCGAGACCCCGACCCCGACTGGCTCCGGGTCGTCCTGTCCGCTCTCGTCGACCATGCACGCCGCTTCAGCCGGAAGCGCCTGGCGGTGGAACGCTTCGACGGCGAGCCGGTTTCGGAGAGCGAGTTCCTCCCGCTCCTGGTCGAGGCCGGTTTCCTCGCCGGTCCGAGGCGCGCAGTCCTGCGCCCGTAGCCCGCGATGACGAGCCGGCTGCTGACCGGAAAGTGCGAATGCGGCGCCGTGCGCTACCGCGTCGCGGATGAATTCGTCTATGCAGGCAACTGCCACTGCTCCAACTGCCGGGCGGCGACGGGTTCTGCGTTCAAGCCGTTCGCGGGGATCGAGCGTGAGAAGCTCGAGGTCGTCGAGGGAGCCGACACGCTGCTCGTCTGGGGGAGCGACGACGCGAACCACACCCGGTGCGGCGTCTGCGGATCGCTGCTCTACTCGGTCGTCCGCGACGGGGCATACGTGCACGTCGCGATGGGCTCGCTCGTCGACGACCCCACGATCCGGCCGACCGACCACATCTTCGTCGGCTCGAAGGCGCCGTGGTTCGAGATCACGGACGACCTGCCACAGGCCGAGGAGTACTAAGAGCGCCTAACGTAATGAGTATTCGTTCCCGGGGTGCGATGGGCGAGTGCGATGCAAGGACGCAGGGAGCCCCGATAGTGGGCTAACTATCGGGCGACTGAGGACGCCGCAGCGCGCCGCGCAGCGCGGCCCGGGGACACAACTGCTCATTGCGTTAGGCGCTCTAAGACACGATCCGCAGTCCTTCGCCGGCGAAGGATCGGGTCGTAGAGTGCGGAGGTGCGCCACGGCCTCTGTCTCGCCAACATCGGCACCTATGCCGACCCCCGGACGGTGGTTACGCTCGCGGAGGAGGCGGAGGCGGCGGGCTGGGAGGCGCTGCTCGTCTGGGATCATCTCGGCTTCGTGTGGGGGCCGCCGGCGGCCGACCCCTGGGTGACGCTCGCGGCGGTCGCAGCCCGAACCTCTTCGCTCGTGCTCGGGACGAACGTGACTCCGGTGCCGCGTCGCCGGCCGCAGGTGCTCGCGCACGAGGTCGCCACGCTCGATGTGCTGAGCGGCGGCAGGGTCGTCTTTGCCGCCGGCATCGGCGGCATCCCGGCCGAGTTCACGTCGTTCGGGGAGGAAGGGGAGGCGCGGGTGCGAGCCGAGATGCTCGACGAGGGGCTCGAGGTGCTGCGCGCGCTGTGGTCGGGCGAGCGGGTCGACCACCACGGGCGCCACTACACGGTCGACGGAGTGACGCTCGCGCCGGGGCCCGTGCAGAAGCGGCTGCCGATCTGGATCGGCGGGAACAGCCGGCCCGCCCTTCGCCGCGCCGCCCGCTACGACGGCTGGGCCGCGGACACGACGAACCCGGAGGGCATGACGCTCTCGCCGGCGGAGGTCGCCGCAGGACTCGAGACGATCCGCGCGCTGCGGGTAACCGCGGACGCATTCGACGTGGTCGTGATGGGCCACGTCGAGCGCGGTGACCGCGAGACCCCGGCCGCCTACGCAGAAGCCGGAGCGACGTGGTGGCTGGAGAACGTCCACGACCGGCGCGGCGACCTCGACGAGATGCGTGCGCTCGTCCGCGGCGGTCCTGCCGGCTAGCACGCCTGCGCGCCGAGATGCCCGAAGGCGACGCACTCCACCGGGCGGCCCGCCGGCTCCAGCCCCTCGTCGGCGAGCACGTCCAGGTGGAGACACCCAATCCCCGGGCGCAGGTCGGCCGGATCGCCGAGCGTCTCGACGGCCGCCGGCTGCTCTCGGTGGAGGCGGTCGGCAAGAACCTGCTCCTCGCCTTCGAAGGCGGTTACGTCCTGCACAGCCACCTGCGTATGACCGGCCGCTGGTCGCTCGTGCCGCGCGGGTCGCCGCGGCGCGGCCGGCCCTGGCTC
Source organism: Actinomycetota bacterium (assembly GCA_046732255.1). GTDB lineage: Bacteria > Actinomycetota > Thermoleophilia > Gaiellales > Gaiellaceae > DATBLE01. Next base: position 24,986 of record JBKPMR010000004.1, on the reverse strand, counting down.
GTGCTCCGCGGGTCGAGGTACGAGGCGGTGCAGTGGAACGGGCCGGTGCTCGAGCTGCACGCGCGCTCGCTCCGACGCCTCGGCCCGGACATCCTCGAGCGTCCGCCACGCATCGACGAGATGGCCGGGCGTCTCCGCCGGGACGATCAGAGTCGAGCGGTTGGCGACGCCCTCCTCGACCAGCGTCTCGTCTCCGGGATCGGCAACAAGTGGAAGGCCGAAACGCTCTGGGCCGCCGAGATCTCTCCGTGGCGCCCGCTCGCGAAGACAAGCGATGCCGAGCTGCGGGCGCTCCTGGAGACGGCGGCGGGCCTGATGTCCGGATCGCTCGACGGCCGGCGCCACACGAACCGCGTCTACCGCCTGGTCGGCCGTCCCTGCCCGCGCTGCGGGGAGCGAATCGCCTCCCGTGGCCAGGGCGACGCCAACCGGACCGCCTACTGGTGTCCGGGGTGCCAGCGGTAAGAGGGTCCCTTCCGGCCGTGGCCCGGTCTCTGAGCCGGAGGGGAGACGTTCTTGGAACGATTCGTCTACAGGTCCCCGGGCCGTTGGCATGGTTCCAACCTATCCGCCCCGGTCTCGAGACCCGGGCTGTGACGAGTCCGCAACTGTTCAACCCAGGCAGTTGACAACTGTCGCCGCGGAACAGTCCCAGGCGGCGGCCGATGCGGCCGGTACAACGGCAATGTGAAGGTTCGCTCGCCGCATCTGTACGGCGCTCTGCGCGACTTCTGCCTTGCGGCCTTCGCGCTGCTCGGCCCTGAGACCGATCGGACCGGGGAGATCCCGTTCGTGGTCGAGGAGCACGGCGGCCTGTACGAGTACCGGCCGCTCCTGCGCGACCACGTCGAGGCCCGCGCTCCCTCGCTCGTTCTGCTCGAGGATGCCCGGATCGCGACCGCCGAGCTGCGCCGCGAGCCCGCGGCGGCGATCTTCGCCCACGGCGACGCCGCCGACCGCAAGCTCTCCGACGCGATCCTCGTCCCGCTGGTGGTCGCCACAGCAGAGGCGTGCGGGGGTTTCGACTGGGAGGACGGCGCCTTCAACCGCTCCTACGCCGAGCTCGAGCACTCGCTGTTCGGAGCGGGCCGGGCGTACTCCGCGACCGCACCGCTCGTCGGCGTCTCCGCCCTGGCAGAGATCGAGCTCGCGCGCGGGATCCGGGTCCGGCCGACCACCGTTGCAGAGGTCTGCGCTGCGCATCCCGGCGCCGGCGGCGCGTTGCCGGCCCGGTTCGGTGAAGAACCCGAACGCAGCTGCATCCTCTTGTTCGAGCGGGAGCTGCCGACAGGTGAGGTCGCGCTTCCCGACGCGCCCGGCGAGCTGGCCGATGTCGTGACCGCTCTTCGGCTCGCGACCGGTGCGCCGGTGGCCGCAGGCCCGGTCGTCTTCGAGCACGTGAACCGGCACGCGCTCGAGCTCCGCCCGATCCTCGGGATCGCGGCGACGGAGCCGGACGGCGAGGCGACCCGCCTCGACGCGTGGCGCGCGCGCCTGGCGGCCGACCTGCTCGAGCGGCTCGACACGTCCGAGGACGACCCTGCGCTCGGGGAGGCGCTCGAGTTTTGGGAGCTCGCCCTCTTCGAGGCAGAGCCGTTGCGCTCGGAGCGCCTCCGCGAGGCCCTCACTGCGCTGTTCGGGGGCGTGGACGGGCTCTGGGCGGCGGCGATGCGCGCCGCGACCTTGCTCGGCGAAACGAGCCGGGATCGGGCCGCGCTCGTCGAGGGTCTCCGCGCCCTTGCTCGTGGCGAGCGTGCCGGCCCCGACGCTCCTGAGACCATCCGGAGTGCGCTCGTAGAGATCCTCCTGGGCGAGGACCGGGCACGGCTCCTCGCTGCTCTCGACGACGCGATGCTCGGCCTGCGTCCGCGGCCGGCCGGCTACTTCGCCGCACGGGCGAGCGCAGCATGACGAAGACGGCACGGACCCGGCACGAACCCGTCCGCCGGCCGTCGCTACGGTCGGAGGATGGAGGAGGCGCGGCGGGTGCTGGCCCGGCTGGAGCGAATCGAGTCGCTCGACCGGGACCGCGCGCGTCCAGGCGACCTGCTCACGGAGTTGCGGGCGCTGCTCGTGGAAGCGGAGGCGTGGACACGTGCCGAGCGGACCGTGCCGGAGGGGGCGGTGGACGCCGTCGAACGCTGCCGGGCGCTGCTCGAAGAATCGCAGAGGACTCTGCTAGCCTGAGCCGAAAGACGGCCCGGCGACATGTCGGCCGTACAGGATATTCCGCGCCCGGAGTTTCGGGCGGTCACCTCTAAAGGAGCAACCGTGGGAAGGGTCATCGCACTCGCCAACCAGAAGGGCGGAGTGGCGAAGACGACTTCGACGCTGAACCTCGCCGTCGCATTCGCGGAAGAGGGTCACAAGGTGCTCGCGGTCGATCTCGACCCGCAGGGCAACCTGACGATGAGCCAGGGCCTGAACCCGGACACGATCGAGCGCTCGATGTACGACGTCCTCGTCCACAAGCTCCCGATCGGGCAGATCATCCACCGCGGCGAGATCGACCTCGGAGTGGCCTCGATCGACCTCGCCGGCGCCGAGCTGGCTCTGTCCAGCATGATCGGCCGCGAGCGCGCGCTCGAGAAGGCGCTTCAGCCGGTGATCGCCGAGTACGACTTCGTCATCATCGACACCCCGCCGTCGCTCGGACTCCTGACGATCAACGCGCTGGTCGCGTCGAACGGGGTGATCGTGCCGGTGCAGTGCGAGTACCTGTCGCTTCGTGGCCTCGTCCAGCTCGAGAACACGCTGAGCATGATCCGCGAGAACCTGAACCCGCACGTCGGGATCGAGGGCATCCTCGCGACCATGTACGACAGCCGCACGCTCCACTCGCGCGAGGCACTCGAGATCCTCGAGGAGAACTTCGGCGACCTCGTCTTCAAGACCCGCATCCGCAAGACGATCCGCTACGCCGAGGCGCCGGTGAAGGGGACGTCGGTGCTCAAGTACGACCCGACCGGCCCGGCTGCCCAGGCGTACCGCGACCTGGCGAAGGAGGTGCTCAATGGCGCGCAAGCGCGCAAGCATGCGTGAGGGGCCGCTCGCGGAGCTGTTCCGCGCGACCGAAGCCGCCCAGCGCCAGGCGGAGGGGAAGGAGGAGCCGCACGAGGCGCCGTCCCCGGAGCCGGAGCCGCAGGAGCCCGAGCCGGAGCTCCCGCCGGCAGCTGCTGCACGACCGTCCGTCGTCGAGGAGCAGCCCGCACCGCCGGCGCCTGCGCCGGTCGTGCCGCCCGCACCCGCACCCGAACCGGCCCGCGACGAGCCGGACCTGCCGGCAGCCCGCTGGGTCGAGCCGCTGCCCGAGCAGCCTCCGCGCCTCTGGCGTGCGCCGCGACCCGATTCGCCGGCCTACCTCGCCGTCATCCGCGTCGTCGGCGTCGGCGGCGCGGGGCTGAACGCGCTCGACCGCATGATCGATGCGGGGATCACCGGCGTCGAGTTCGTCGCGATCAACACCGACATCCAGCAGCTCCAGATGAACGATGCGCCGATGAAGATCCACATCGGGCGAGAGCTGACCGAGGGTCTCGGCTCCGGCGCCGACCCCGAGATCGGCCGCGCGGCCGCCGAGGAGGCTCACGACCAGATCAAGCGCGCGCTCAGGGGCTCGGACATGGTGTTCGTCGCCGCCGGGGAGGGCGGCGGCACCGGATCCGGCGCGGCGCCGGTCGTCGCGAACATCGCCCGGGAGCTCGGCGCGCTCACCGTCGGGATCGTCACGACGCCGTTCCGGTTCGAGGGCACCCGCCGGCGGTCCGCCGCCGACGCGGGCGTCGAGTCGCTTCGGGATGCCTGCGACACCGTGATCATCATTCCCAACGACCGCCTGCTCGAGGTGCTCGAGAAAAACACTGCGATGCTGGACGCGTTCCGGATCGCGGACGACGTCCTCCGTCAGGGCGTGCAGGGGATCACCGACCTGATCACGCAGCCGGGTCTGATCAACCTCGACTTCGCCGACGTCCGCACGGTCATGTCGGACGGCGGGAACGCACTGATGGGAATCGGCTTCGCGACCGGCGAGAACCGCGCACGGGAGGCGGCCGAGCGCGCGCTGCGCTCTCCGCTGATCGACACCGAGCTGGGTGGTGCGCGGGGGATCCTGCTCTCGATCGCCGGCGGCGAGGACCTGTCGCTGTTCGAGGTGAACGAGGCCGCCGAGGTCGTCCGCCAGGGAGCGGTCGACGACACCAATCTGATCTTCGGCGCGACCATCGACGAGCGCCTCAACGGGCAAGTCTGGGTGACCGTCGTCGCCACCGGCCTCGGCGGAGAGCGGCGGCCCCACCGGCCGGTCGCCGTCCATCCGCACGACACGCCTGCGGACGAGCCGCTCGAGCCGCCGAGCTTCCTTCGCGAATAGCCGAGCGAATTTCGGCGCCTGCTGCGCCGGCACCATGCCGAATTCGCTCGGACTCGAAGCCGTCACGGGCCGCGCCCGCACAGGTCGGGCGCGGAGGCGAACGAGTCTGCGCTGGCTCTAGGCTTGGCGCGTGAAGGGCGCAATCGCAGCCGGACACCCCCTGACCGCCGAGGCGGGGGCGACGATTCTGGCTGAGGGAGGCAACGCCGTCGACGCCTGCATCGGCGCGGCGCTCGCATCGTGGGTGGCCGAGAGCCCGCTCACCGGGCCCGGCGCCGGCGGCTTCATGCTCGTCCACCGTGCCGGCGACCGGTCCGATCGCCTGCTCGACTTTTTCGTCGCGGTGCCGGGCCTGGGCCGCCATTCGAGGCCGGCGGAGATGGAATCGATCGACATCGACTTCGACGGCGGCACCAGCCAGATCTTCCGGATCGGTGCCGGCTCCTGCGCGGTCCCGGGGACGGCCGCAGGCCTGGAGGCGGCGCACCGTGCCTACGGGTCGATACCGTGGCCGCGCCTCTTCGAGCCGGCGATCGAGCTCGCCCGCGGAGGCGTCGAGCTGACCCGCCCGCAGGCATACCTCCACGCGATTCTCGACCTGATCCTTCGCCACACACCGGAGGGCAGGCGGATCTACGGGCGCCGTTCCCGCCTGGTCGCCGGCGACCGGCTCGTCCTCGGCGACCTCGGCACGACGCTGGAGGAGCTCGCCGCCGAAGGCGCCGGCGCGATCTACGGCGGCGACCTGGGCCGGCAGATCGTCTCCCACCTTCGCGAGCACGGCGGTGTGGTGACGACGGCCGATCTCGCGGCATATCGGGTCGTGCGCCGGCGACCGGTGCGCGTTCGCTTTCGCGGTGAGGAATTCGTCTCCAATCCGCCGCCGTCCTCGGGCGGGGTGCTGATCGGCTACGGGCTGCGGCTGCTCGACGCGCTCGGCCCGAGTGCACCGGCCGGAAGCGCCGACGCGATCGCGACGCTGGCGGAGGTGATGCGCGAGCAGGCCCGGGCACGTGCGGACAGCTTCGCACGCGACCTGTACCGCGGCGGCCTCGCCCGACGGCTCTACTCCACCGAGAACGTCCGCGCGGCGCTCAAACGGATCCGCGCCGGCAACTCCGCGGCCGCGGAAACCGCCGACCGCGGGACCACGCACATAGCCGTCGTCGATGCGCGCGGGAACGCGGCGTCGATGACGGCGTCGACCGGGTCCGGCTCGGGCGTGATCGTCCCCGGCACCGGCATCCACCTGAACAACATGCTCGGCGAGTACGACCTCAATCCGGCCGGAGGAGCCGCACGGCCGGGGGTGCGGTTGACGAGCATGATGGCGCCTTCGATCGTGCTCCGTCGGGGACGTCCGCGGCTGATCGTCGGCAGCGCGGGCTCGGTTCGCCTCCGCGGCGCGATCCTCCAGGCCGTGGTCAACGTGGTCGACCACGGGCTCGGCGTCGAGGACGCGATCGATGCGCCGCGCATCCATCTCGAGGGGGAGCATCTCCACTGCGAGGGCGGATGCGCTGCGGCAGTGCTCGATCGGCTGGAGACGAAGGGTTACGACGTCGTCCGCTGGCGCCGCCGCAACCTGTACTTCGGTGGGGTGGCGGCGGTGGAGGCAGCTGCCGACGGCTCGCTCGCCGCGGCCGGAGACCCGCGTCGCGGCGGACACGGACTGGTGGTCGAGTGAGAGACGAAGCCGAGCACAAAGCCGACAGCGAGTTTGGTGCGAGACGACGTCGTGACGCCGAAGGCGTCAGCGCCTTCGTCGTTCGCCGAGCGCGGCCCACCGATGCCGCAGCGCTCGTCGCCCTCGCCGAGGCTGTGGGCTCGGAGCCCGAGGGCTGGCTGATCTCGGAGAGCCGCTGGCGCTCGGCCGGGGACGAGCGCCGGTACCTGAAGGCGGTCCGCCGCCATCCGGACGCGGCGGTGTTCGTCGCCGAGACCGAGTCCGAGATCGTCGGCCGTCTCTCGGTCTCGCGTGACCCGCATCCGGCGAGCAGGCACGTCGCCGACCTGGGCCTGATGGTCGCAGCGTCGGCGCGGCGACGAGGGGTCGGCTGGGCGCTTCTCGAGCAGGCCGCAGCCTGGGCGCGCTCCTCGGGCGTACGCAAGCTCGAGCTCCACGTCTTCCCCCACAACGAGCCGGCGATCCGGCTCTACGAGAAGTTCGGCTTCGTCCGCGAGGGCTACCGCAAGGAGCACTTCCGGCGGGGCGCCGTGTACGTCGACGCCATCCTGATGGCGTATGAGATCAAGTAAGCATCGGTGCCAGGCACCCGACGTTCCGGTGTTGAGGTGCCTGGCACCGATTCCGTTTCCTAGTCGCGCGTGACCTTGCCGTTTCCGGAGGCGCGCTCGCGCACCTCCCGCTCGCGCGCCAGCGCAGCGGCGGCTTGGCCGAGCAGCTCCACGAGTCGGTCGAGCCGGGCTCGTTCCGACTGCAGCTCCAGGAGATCCTGCTTGAGCACGGTGCCGAAGTCGACGCGGGCGGCGAGCTGGAAGGAGAGCAGCGCCTCGCCGGCGTCCGGTATCTCCACCTCGTCCGCCTCGGCGATCGCCGCCAGCCGCCGGAAGGCCTCGAGCGTGCGCTCGGTTTCCGCGTCGGTGGGAGCGTCGCCGTCGTCGTCCTCGAACGGCTCGACCTCGGCCGTGCGGTAGGGATGCCCGTCGGTCAGCTCCACGACCCGAAAACGGCTGCGGCCCTCGACCAGGACGTTCATCCGCCCGTCGTCGAACTCGTGCACGAGCTCGACGACTGCCGTGCTCGTCCCGACCTCGCGGAGCCCGTCCTCGTCCTCGAGCACGATGCCGAACTCGGTGCCGTCGGCGATGCTCTCGCCGATCAGCTCCCTGTACCGGTCCTCGAAGATGTGAAGCGGCACGCGCTCGCTCGGCAAGAGCACGAGCTCGAGCGGGAAGAGCCCGATCTCCGTCACGAAGGAACAGTAAGCGCGGATACAGTCTCGGCGTGGCCGCCTCCGTCAGCGACGTCGCCGAGAGCTTCTTCCGACCGGCGGTCCAGGGGCTCATCCCGTACGAGCCGGGGAAGCCCGTCGAGGAGGTCCAGCGGGAGCTCGGGCTCGCACGCTGCGTGAAGCTCGCCTCCAACGAAGGCCCGTTCGGGCCGTTCCCGGCCGCTCTCGAGGCACTCGCGCGCTGCGCGACCGAGCTCAACCGCTACCCGGACGGCGGCGCCTGGCGCCTGCGGGCCGCGGTGGCGGAGCGGCTCGGGGTTGCGTTCGAGGAGGTGGCCGTCGGCGCCGGTGCGGACGGGCTGATCGAATGCCTCTGCCAGGCGACGCTCGATCCCGGATGCGAGCTCGTGTGCGGCTGGCCGTCGTTCCCGAGCTACGTGATCGGCGCCGCGAAGCTGAACGCCGTCGCGGTCAAGGTTCCGCTTCGCGACGACCGCTACGACCTGGAGGCGATGCTGGACGCCATCACCCCGAAGACCAAGCTCGTCCTCCTCTGCCTGCCGAACAATCCGACGGGGACGACCAACATCCGGGCGGAGATCGACGCCTTCCTCGACAGCGTTCCCGAGCACGTTCTCGTCGTCGCCGACCAGGCCTACTTCGAGTACATCGACGATCCCGACTATCCGGACGCGATCGAAGAGCACTTCAAGGCGGGTCGGCCGCTGGCCGTGCTGCGCACCTTCTCGAAGATCTACGGCCTGGCGGGTCTGCGGGTCGGGTACATGGTCGCCCCGGCCTCGGTGGTCACGGCCGCCAACAAGGTGAAGCGGGCCTTCGACGTCTCGACCGCGGCGCAGGAGGCGGCGCTCGCCAGCCTCGACGACGCGGCCGAGATCGACCGGCGGCGTGCGCTGAACGCCCGGTCGCGCGAGCAGCTGGCGGGCATCCTCGCGGCCGCAGGACTGCCTCCGGCCGGGCCCGCAGTCGGGAATTTCCTCTACGCGGAGACCGGCGACGACACCCGGGCGCTGTTCGAGGCGCTCCTCGCCGAAGGGGTGATCGTCCGGCCCCTGCACGGCTTCGGCGCGCCCAGCGCAATCCGGGTCACCTGCGGAACCGAGGACGAGAACGCGTTCTTCGCCGAGGCGCTCGCTCGGGTGCCCCGTTCGGCCTCTTGACGCGCTAACGTCGCCCTTCGTGCCGCGCTTTCTCGCCCGTCAGCGGGACGTCCTTTGTTCGTCCCCGAGCTTCAGGCTTCTGTTCGGGTCCTACCTCGTCTCGGGGCTCGGAACGTTCCTCGCCGTCGTCGCGCTGAGCATCGACGTCTATGACCGCACCCACTCGGGGAAGTGGGTGAGCGCGCTCCTGATCGCCGACTTCCTGCCTGCCGTCGCGATCGGGCTGCTGCTCGGCTCACTCGTCGACCGGCTCTCGCGCAAGCGGCTGCTCGTCGGCGCGGACCTTGTGCGGTTGTCGGTCTTCGTGGTGCTGACCTTCGCCGTCTCGCCGGGGCAGATCGTGGGGCTCGCGCTGATTGCCGGCGTCGCGACCGGCTTCGCCCGCCCGGCCGCCTACGCCGGCCTGCCCAATGTCGTTCCGGCCGACGACCTGCCGCGCGCGAACGCGCTCCTGCGGCTTGCGGAGCAGATGACGCTCACCGTCGGAACTTTCCTCGGCGGGATCGTCGTCGCAGTGGCCGGTCCCGACCCGGCATATGTCGTCAACGCGGTCAGCTTCGGCGTCTCGGCACTGCTCCTCGCACGCATCCCGGGCGCGCTCCTCCAGCGGGGCCACGCGGAGAGCCACGGCTACTGGGAGGACGTGCGGGAGGGGTTCCGGCTCGTCGTCCACTCGCGCCCGCTGCTGGCGGTGCTCGTCTCCTGGAACCTGGCGATGATCGCGATCGCCTTCGTGAACGTGTCCGAGGTCGTGCTCGCGAAGGAGTCCTTCGACGCCGGCGACTTCGGCTTCGGGTTGCTCTTTGCCGCAAACGGCGTCGGCGCGGTGATCGGAGCCCTGTTCGCGTCGACCTGGCTCGAGCGGCGCGGAATGACCGTCCTCTACGGCCTTGCGATCGGCGTCATGGCCGTCGCCTACATCGCAGCGGCGTGCTCGCCGACCGTGTGGGTCGCGGTCGCCTTCGTCGTCGTCGGCGGCATCGGCAACGCCACCGCGCTCGTCTGCAACACCCTGCTCGTCCAGCGGGGGGCACCGGACCGGCTGCGCGGCCGTGCCTTCACGCTGATCATGGGCACGAACTTCGCGCTCCTCGGCCTCGGAATGGTGGTCGCCGGCCCGCTCGTCGACGTGGTCGGGGCGCGCTGGGTGTGGGGGATCGCCGGCGGAATCGGGGTCGTCTCGGCGCTGACCGGCTTCGCAATGCTCCGGCGCGAGCCGAGCGCGGCCGTTGCTGAGCCAGTCTCGGCGTGATTGTCGCTCGCCTTCGGCTCGGTCCCGCGGGGGAAACGGCAACGCACGCGAAGCGTGCCGGCAGACAGAGCCCCCCAAACGGGGCGCCGAGGTCGCCCCGCGAGCCCCCTTCCGAGCTCCGCCGTCGGCTTCGCCCGCGGCGTTCGCGATTGCTTTCACTACGAGCCGTTCGGAGCCGCGCCCGCCATGTCGGTCGCGGCGACGGGAACCCGTCGAATGGGCCGGAGCGTGATTGATGAGTCGCCGGCGTCAGTGGACTCGTGAGACCCTTGCTGCGGGTGTGCGGTCCGGCGATCGCCGCGCGCTTGCCCGAGCGATCACCCTGATCGAGAGCTCCGACCCGCTTGCGCGGGAGCTCGTCCACGACCTCTATCCGGAAACCGGGAACGCCTATTCGGTCGGGGTCACAGGTCCGCCGGGGGTGGGCAAGTCCAGCCTGATCGCCGCCCTGCTCCGGCACATCCGCGGGCTCGAGCGCACCGCAGGCGTCGTCTCGGTCGACCCGTCCAGCCCGTTCTCGCACGGCGCGCTGCTCGGCGACCGGATCCGCCTGTCCGACCACTTCCTCGACCCCGGCGTGTTCATCCGCTCCATGGGCACGCGCGGGCATCTCGGCGGCCTCGCGGAGGCGACGCTCCAGGCGCTCCTGATCCTCGACGCGTCCGGGAAGGACGTCGTCTTCGTGGAGACGGTCGGGACCGGCCAGAGCGAGATCGAGGTGATCGGCGTCGCCGACACCGTCGTGCTCGTCCTGATGCCCGGATCGGGAGACTCGATCCAGGCGCTGAAGGCGGGGATCATGGAGATCCCGGACGTGATCGCGGTCAACAAGATGGACCATCCTGCGGCCAAGACCATGCTGACCGAGGTCCGGTCGATCCTCTCGCTCGACCGGGAGCGGGCCTGGAAGGTGCCGATCGTGCTCACCGAGGCGCACCGCGGCGAGAACGTTCCCGAGCTCTGGGCGAAGGTCGAGGAGCACCGGGCATTCCTCGAGAGCGAGGGCGGGTTGGAAGAGCGCCGCCGCCGCAACCTTGCCGGCGAGGTCTACGCGGTCGCCGCGGCGCGTGCCGCCGCGCACCTGCGCCGGTCGGTCGAGCACGACCCGGAGCTGCGGCGGCTGCTGGATGACGTGCAGGCCCGGACGCTCGACCCGCTCTCGGCCGTGTCCGAGATCATGGCCAGGGTATTCAGGATCGACGCCGACGGCGATGCCGGCGCCGGCTGAGATCGAACTCGCCCGCGGCCGTCTGGCCGGCGTGGCCCGCGTGACGCCCGTGTTCCGGTCGGAGACGCTCTCCCGCCTGGTCGGCCGCGAGGTCCACCTGAAGGCGGAGAATCTCCAGCGGACGGGCTCGTTCAAGATCCGGGGCGCCGTCAACAAGCTCGCCACCCTGGACGAGGTGGAACGGCGGGCCGGCGTGGTCGCCGCGAGCGCCGGCAACCACGCGCAGGCGGTGGCGTGGGCCGCGCGCGAGGCGGGCTTGCACGCCACGATCTTCGTCCCCCAGGACGCACCGATGGCGAAGGTGGAGGCGACCAGGGGCTACGGCGCCGAGGTGCGTATGGTCGGCGAGACCCTGGAGGAGTCGGTCGCCGCGGCGCGGCGCCTCGTCGACGAGACCGGGGCGACCCTCGTCCATCCGTACGAGGACGAGGCGGTTGTGGCCGGCCAGGGGACGATCGGACTCGAGATCGCGGAGCAGGTACCGGAGTCGGAGACGGTGGTGGTTCCGATCGGGGGTGGAGGTCTCGCCGCGGGGATCGCGGCCGCGCTTCGGTCGGCGCAGCCGGGCACGAGGGTGATCGGCGTCCGCTCGGCACCGGACGGGTTCGCACTCGCGGATGGGATCGCCGTCAAGCAGCCTGGGACGCTGACCGGGCCCCTCCTCGACGAGCTCCTCGACGACGTGGTCGAGGTGTCGGCGGTCGACATCGCACAGGCGATCGTGCTCCTGCTCGAGCGGACGAAGCTCGTGGTCGAGGGGGCCGGGGCGGTCGGGATCGCCGCGCTTCTGGAGCGGAAGATCGCCGGAGGCGGCCCCACGGTGGCAGTGCTCTCCGGCGGCAACATCGATGCGAGCACGCTGATCACCGTGATGCGCTACGGCGTCACCGCCGCCGGCCGCCACCTGGTCGTGCGCACGTCGGTGCCCGACCGACCCGGCGAGCTGCTCCGCCTGCTCCAACTTGTCGCCGCGGAACGCGTCAACGTCCTTTCAGTGGAACACCGGCGTGAAGGGGTGGACATTCCGCTCGGGGCGACGGGGATCGACCTGACGCTGCTGACGCGGGACGAGGAGCACTGCGAGGTCCTGCTCGGACAGATGCGCGGATGGGGCTACGAGGTCGAGCGGCTGCGGTAGCGCTGGTCGCGCTCGTCGCGGCCGGTTGCGGGTCCGGGGGAAGCTCCGGCCCCACCGTCACGACCGGCGCCCCTCGTCCGGCGTCGCCGTTCGCCTACCAGGCGGCCGCTCGGCTCGGCTACCGAAACGCCGGGCGCGTGAACGGCCCGTATCCGATCGCGGTGGAGGACGTCTCGTACGCGGTGCCCGGCGGCCGTGTCGAGGCCTATATCGCACTGCCGCCCGGGAAGGTCCGCGTTCCGGCGGTGATCTACCTGCACGGCTCCGGCGAGAACCGCGAGCGGTTCCTCCTGCCGGCCGTCTGGGCCGCCGGGCGGCGCGCGGTCGGGATGACGCTCACGCTGCCTTCGAGCGGTGCCGGAGCGACGCCGAGCGGGCTGACCCCGGCGCAGTCGCTCGCGCGCGACCGGAGGATCTTCGCCGCCGACGTGGTCGCCGTGCGCCGCGCGGTCGACCTGCTCGCCACGCTGCCGCAGGTTGATCCGAAGCGGATCGGACTGGTCGGCTGGAGCCTCGGTGCACGGGTCGGTGCGGTGACCGCGGGAGCCGAGCCCCGGATCCGCGCGACCGTGTTGATGTCGGGCGGCTCGCTGCCGGTCTCGGCGTACGTCGCGCAGGCACCCGCCGCGCTTCGGGCGCAGGTCCGGCAGTCGCTGACGCAGATCGATCCCCTGCGCTGGATCGCCCGTGCACGTCCCGGCTCGGTCTTGCTTCAGGACGGCCGCAGGGACGAGATCGTCCCGCGGGCGGCGCAGGTGGCGCTCGCGAAGGCTGCGCCGCGGGGCTCGACTCTACGCTGGTATCCGGCCGGCCACGAGCTGAACGCCCGAGCCTACGTCGACCAGCTGGCGTTCCTCGCGAGGAAGCTGCCGATCCCGGGCCCGTCGGTCAGGGGAGCGCGGACGGGGCCGTAATAGACTCGGCCGGTGACGAAGGGTCGCCGGGAGCGGAAGGTCGTCACCGTCCTCTTTGCCGATCTCGTCGGCTCGACCGCGCGCGCCGAGCAACTCGATCCCGAGGACGTCGCGGCCGAGCTGGGCCGCTACCACGAGCACGTCCGTGCCGAGCTCGAGCGGTACGGCGGAACAGTCGAGAAGGTCATCGGCGACGCAGTGATGGCCCTGTTCGGCGCGCCGACGACGCGTGAGGACGACGCGGAGCGGGCGGTCCGGGCGGGCTTCGCGATTCGCGACTGGGCGCTGGACGAGGGCGTCGAGGTGCGGATCGGGATCAACACGGGTGAGGCGCTCGTCCGCGTCGATGCCCGGCCGGAGGCGGGCGAGGCGATGGCGGCGGGCGACGTGATCAACACCGGGGCGCGGCTGCAGAGTGCGGCAGGGGTCAACGCCATCGTCGTCGGCGAGCCGACCCGGCGTGCGACGGATCAGGCGATCGAATACCGGGAGCTGAAGCCGGTCGAGGCCAAGGGGAAGTCGCAGCCGGTGCGCGCGTGGGAAGCAGTCCAGGCCCGTTCGCGCATCGCCGTCGAGCGCGTTCACGGCGCGAGGCTCGTCGGCCGGCAGCGGGAGGTCGCGCTGCTCGAGGACGCCCTTGCGCGTGTCCTCGCCGAGCGGTCGTCGCAGCTCGTGACGATCGTCGGCGTGCCGGGAATCGGCAAGAGCCGGCTCGTGCTCGAGCTCTACGAGGCGATCGAACGCCTGCCGGAGCTGATCTCGTGGCGGCACGGCCGCTGCCTGTCCTACGGCGAGGGGATCACGTTCTGGGCGCTCGGCGAGATGGTTAAGGCCCAGCTCGGCATCCTCGAGGGCGATGACGCAGTCGCCGCCGAGCAGAAGCTGACGTCGGCCGTCGCCGATCCGTGGGTCCAGTCGCATCTGCGGCCGCTCGTGGGGCTCGCCGCCGGCGCCGAAGGCGGCGGGGACATGCGCGACGAGGCCTTCGCCGCCTGGCGCCGCTACTTCGAGGAGCTCGCCGAGGAACGGCCGCTCGTGCTGGTGTTCGAGGATCTCCACTGGGCCGACGACCACCTGCTCGACTTCGTTGACCACCTCGTCGACTGGGCGACCGGTGTGCCACTCCTCGTCGTCGGCACGGCACGGCCGGAGTTCCTGACCCGCCGGCCGGGCTGGGGCGGAGGCAAGCCCAACGCCCTCACGATCTCGCTCTCTGCGCTTTCGGACGACGAGGTCGCTCGCCTTCTCGCCGAACTGCTCGGGGCCGTCCTGCCCGCCGAGACGCAGATCGAACTGCTTGCCCGCGCAGGCGGCAATCCGCTGTACGCCGAGGAGTTCGCGCGCATGCTCCGCGACCGGGGAGAGGTGGGCGCGCTGCCGGAGACGGTACAGGGCCTCATCGCCGCACGGCTCGACCTGCTCGACCCCGAACAGAAGGGCCTGCTCCAGGACGCCGCAGTGATCGGCACACGTTTCTGGAGCGGTGCGCTGGCCTCGCTCGACGGCCGGCAAGCGCTCGACGAGGGACTTCACGCTCTAGAGCGGAAGGAGTTCGTACGCCGCGAGCGCGGGAGCACGGTCGAGGGCGACAGGGAGTACGCCTTCCGCCATCTGCTCGTCCGCGACGTCGCATACAGCCAGATTCCGAGGGCCGACCGCGCCGAGAAACACCTACTCGGCGCCCGCTGGATCGAGCAGCTCGGTCGTCGCGAGGACCACGCAGAGATGCTCGCCCACCACTACCTCCAGGCCCTCGACCTGACGGTGGCCGCCGGTGGAAGCACGGAGACCTTCGCCGCCGCTGCCCGCGAGGCGCTGACGAACGCGGGTGACCGGGCGCTCGCCCTGAACGCCTACGGCACGGCTGCGCGATTCTTTCGCGCCGCGCTCGACCTACCCCCCGACGGCGACCTCGTCCGGGGCCGCTTGCTCCTCCGGCTGGGAAGAGCGCTCTATCTGCTCGGCGAGACGGACGTGGAGCTCCTGCTCCAGGCGCGAGACGAGTTGCTCGCCGCGGGCGACGTCGAGGGGGCGGCCGAGGCGGAGACGACGCTCTGCGAGCACTTCTGGCTCGCCGGCGACCGCGACTCGGCGATGGACCAGCTCGATCTTGCTCGACAGCGTGTTGATCCGTTACCTGCTTCTCGCACCAAGGCACGTGTCGTGGCGACCGCTTCGCGACTGCTGATGCTCGCAGCCCAAGAAGACGAGGCAGTTCGCGTCGGCGAAGAGGCGCTGGCGATGGCTGACGCGCTCGGTCTGGACGAGATCAAGGCGGCTGCACTCGTCAACATCGGCTCCGCTCGCGCCGCCATGGGCGACGAGCAGGGCCTGGACGAGCTCGCCCGCGGCATCGAGGTCGCGCGCGCGGCCAACGCGGCGTTCGACATGTGCCGTGGAATGGGCAATCTCGCCGCGCGGCTGTGGGCGCGGGGTGAGCTCCGTGAGCCGGTCCGCCTCTGGAAGGAGGCCGAGCGAGAGGCCGAGCAATATGGACAGGAAGGGTTCGCTCGCTGGTTCCGGGCGGTCCTGGCGGGTCCGGAGTACGAGCTCGGAGACTGGGACGCGTGCGCTGCCCGAACCGATGATTTCCTCGCGGAGGTCGAGGCGGGCTCGCCCCACTATCTGGCCGCTCAGTGCTACGTCTGTCGTGCACTGATCAGGCTTGCTCGAGGGGAACGAGAAGGCTCGATCGCAGATTCCGAGCGCGCGCTCGAGCTGGGACGCCGGGCAAAGGATCCTCAGGCGATGTACCCGGCGTGCGCTGCCTCGGCACACGTCCTGATGGAGGTTGGTGAGCCCGGGCGAGCCTTGCCGCCGGCCGAGGATTTCCTTTCCGCCGTTGTCGGCGGCTCCGAAATCGGCTTCGCCGACACGGTCCTGCACATGCTGTCGTGGACACTGACCGAAGCCGGACGAGGCGAGGAGTGCGCGTCTGCGCTCGAGCGCTACGCGAACGTCCCTTGGGCCCGGGTCGGCATCGCCGTCGGCCGCGGCGACCCGGTGCAAGCCGCCGACCTCTGCGCCGAGATCGGCGCCGTCGCCTCGGAGGCGTACTGCCGGCTCTCGGCGGCGCGGATGGGCAACTCCGCCCAGCTCGAGCGGGCACTTGCCTTCTACCGCTCGGTCGGAGCGACGCGGTACGTCCGCGAGTGTGAGCTGCTCCTGCCGGCGTCGGCATGAAACGGAATCCAAGCCAGAGCAAGCTCTGGCGCGGATGCGGTTATCAGCTTCCGCAGCGCCTGAACTCGACCGTGTGCCCGCCGGCGCGCTGCCAGTCGTTGACGCCGCCGTGGATCACCGCCCGTGCGTCCACCCCCGCGGCGGCGAGCACGCTGGCGGCGATCGCGGCCCGGGCGCCGCTCTCGCAGATCGTCACGACCGGCCCCCCGTTGGCGACCGACGCTCCGTAGGCGCGAAGCAGACGGTACGGGATGTGCTTGCTGCCGGGGATGAACCCCGAGTCCCGCTCATCGAGCTCCCGCACGTCGATGACGTCGACTTCGCCGCCGCGGAGGAGGGCGGGAAGCTCGTCGACCTCGACCGGCTCGAGCGGCTCCAGCTCCTGCGGGCCGTCCAGGTAGCCCTCCAGCTCGAGCATGCCGACCGCGCGCAGGCGACGGGCCGCCAGCTCCACCTCGGCCGGCGAGGACGCGTGCAGGACGATCGGCTCGGGCCGCCGCAGGACGAACCCCGCTCTCGTGCCGAACCCACGTACCGACACCGGAACGTTCAGCGCTCCGTGGACGTGGCCGGCGGCGTACGCGTCGGCCGTGCGGACGTCGAGGACGGTCGCCTGGCCGGGACTTGCAACAGATTGAGGCGGGGGAGAGGCGCCGAGGAACGGACCGCGGTTCAGGTCGACGATTCGTTGCATGTTCGGCGGCCGGGGCGTCGCGTCGCCGGAGGTCTCGTCGACGAAATCGGCGACCGTCGCGATCGCGAGCAGCGGATTTCCCCGCCGCTCGGCGCCGATCGTGGTCGACGGGGCGGAGCTCATCCGAGTGCCGCACAACGACCCGGCGACGTGACCGGGGAAGACCTGGACGTCGTCGGAGAGCTCGAGCAGCCGCTGCAGGCTGTGGAACAAGCCTTCGGCACCCTCGCGGGCCTGGACGGCGAGGTCGGGACGGGCCGCCGAGCCGACGAAGAGCGAGTCGCCGGTGAAGAGGGCGCCATCAGCGAGGAAGCAGCAGTGCTCAGGACGGTGGCCGGGGGTGTGGATCGTGCGGACGGCGACTGAGCCGACCGCGATCGTGTCGCCGTCCTGCAGCTCGTCGTGCGGGTAGGCTGCCTCGGCGGCTCCGTGAACCGAGACCGGGACGGCGTGCTCGAGCGCGAGCCGGCCGTGACCCGAGACGTGATCGGCATGCGTATGCGTCTCCAGCACGCGGACGATCCGGACTCCGTGGTCGGCGGCGGCCCCCAAGTACGGCTCGATCGCGTAGGCGGGATCGATCACGACGGCCTCGCCCGCCTCCTCGTCGCCGACGAGGTAGGAGGCGCAACCCAGGTCCTCGTCTACGAACTGGCGGAACAGCATCGGCTCGCTGACGCTAGCAGCGGGCTTCGCTGTCTTTCCGAAAGTGACCTGATGAGGAGCACAGAGAGGGACAGGCAGATGATGGGCACAGAGAGGGACAGGTCTGACAGACCTGTCCCCGGTTCCGCTTGAGACCTGTCCCCGGTTCCGCTTCAGACCTGTCCCCGGTTCCTCCAAAGATGGGCCGGACGGCCCATGCGGCGGCGTCGTCCACGCGATAGACATGTCTATGGGAGAGGGTTGGTGCGCCGCTCTCAGGGACTGTCCCGAACGTCGGGACAGTCCCTAGGACGCCGGCAGACCGAGCTGCCGCGCGATCACCATCCGCTGGACCTCGTTCGTGCCCTCGCCGATCTCGAGGATCTTCTGGTCGCGGTACAGCCGCGAGATCGGGAACTCGTCCATGAACCCGTAGCCGCCGTGGATCTGGAGAGCGACGTTCACCGCGCGGTTCGAGAGCAGCCCCGTGTAGAGCTTCGCCTGGGCGGCCGCGAGGGCGAAGTCGCGCTCCTGGTCCTTCAGCCACGACGCCCGGTAGACGAGCGCGCGACCGGCCTCGATGTCGGTCGCCAGGTCGGCGAGCTGGAACTGGACCGCCTGAAACGAGGCGATCGGCTTGCCGAACTGCTGCCGCTCGAGCGCGTACTCGTACGCGAGGTCGTATGCCCCCTGCGCGAGGCCGACGCCCATCGCTGCGACCGAGATCCGCCCGCCGTCCAGGATCTCCAGGAACTGGCGGAAGCCGGCCCCGCGCGGCCCGAGCAGGTTGCCCTCGGGCACGACGCAGCTCTGGAACGAGAGCTCGCGCGTGTCGGACGCCCGCCAGCCGAGCTTCTGCATCGGCGGCGAGATCTCGTACCCGGGCGTTCCGTTCGGCACGATCAGGTTCGAGATCTCGTCCTCGCCGGTCCGCGCCGTGATGGTCACGCAGGCGGTGATGTCGGTGCCGGCGTTGGTGATGAACATCTTCGCGCCATCGATCGTCCAGCTTCCGTCGCGCAGGACGGCGGTTGTGGCGCTCGAGCCGGCGTCCGACCCTGCACCCGGCTCGGTCAGGCCGAACGCGGCGAGCCGCTTTCCCGACGCCAGGTCGGGAAGCCACTCTCGCTTCTGTTCCTCGGAGCCGAACAGGAAGATTGGCATCGTCCCGAGCGAGGTATGGGCGGCGACGGTGATCGCGACCGACGAGTCGATCCGCGTCAACTCCTCCACCGCGATCGCGTACGAGAGGGTGTCGCCGCCGCCGCCCCCGTACTCCTCGGGGATCGGAATCCCCATCAGGCCGAGCTCGGCCATCTCGGCGACGAGCTCGTAGGGGAAACGATGCTCGCGGTCGAGCTCCTCGGCGACCGGCGCGACCTTCTTCTCGGCAAAGGACCGGACCGTCTGACGAATCAGCTCGTGCTCGGGCGAAAGGTCGAAGTCCACGATGCCCTCTAGCGCAACGGCTCGGAGAGCCGTTGCGCTAGCTCGGCGATGAGACGCACGCCGTACCCGGTTCCACCCTGCTGCGTCAGGTAGTCGCCGCGGGAGCGGCGGATGAACGCGGGCCCGGCGAGGTCGATGTGCGCCCAGGGTCCGTCGCCGGCGAACTCGTGGAGGAACTCGGCTGCGAGGGCCGGCGAGCCCTCTCTGAGGATCGATGCGTTCTTCATGTCCGCGAAGTTCGAGTTCACGTAGCGCCGGTAGCGCCGGTGAAGCGGCATCGGCCACAGATGGTCGCCTGCGGCGTTCGCCGCGTCGACGATCCGATTGCGCCAGTCGTCGTCGTTGGCGTAGACGCCCGCGTAGAGGTCGCCCATTGCGAGCACCATCGCGCCCGTCAGGGTGGCCATGTCGATCAGATGCGTCGCGCCCTGCTCGCGGGCAAAGCAGAGGGCGTCGGCGAGCACCATCCGCCCCTCGCAGTCGGTGTTGATCACCTCGATCGTCTTCCCGTTCATCGCCGAGACGATGTCGCCCGGCCGGTACGCCCCACCGCCGGCCATGTTCTCGGTCGCGGCCACGACGGCCAGTATCCGAACGCGCAGCCCGAGGTCGGCGACGGCGCCCACACCCTCGATCACCGCTGCACCGCCCGACATGTCGCCCTTCATGTCCTCCATGTACTCGTGTGGCTTGAGCGAGATCCCGCCGGTATCGAAGGTGATCGCCTTGCCGACGAGCCCCAGGACGGGCTCCTCGGGCGCGCCGGGCGGCTCGTACTGGAGGACGATCAGCCGCGGGTCGTTATGGCTCCCCTGGGCCACAGCTGCAAAGGCCCCCATCCCCATCGCCTCGATCTCCGCGCGCCCGAACGACTCGTACGAGACGTGCTCGAAGCCCTCGGCGATCTGTGCCGCGCGCAGGGCAAGCCGCTCCGGGGTGAGGTCGTTGGGCGGCCGGTTGGCCAGGTTGCGGGCCAGCGTCGCCCACTGCGCAACGGACTGCGTCCGTTGCGCCAGCTCGAGCGTAGGCTCGTCGGCGCCCACCAGAATCAGGCGCTCCGTCTGCCGCCGCGGCCGAGTACCCGTCTTCCATGCGCCCTGGTCGTAGCCGCCGAACACGAGCCCGTCGACGACCGCCCGTGCCTGCGTACCCGGGTCGAGGCCGAGCGCGTCGTCGAGCAGCCAGGCGACCGTGCCGCCCAGCCCGAGACGTGCGACGCCGGCCGCCGCGTCTCGGACGGAATCTGCGTCCAGCTGATCGCGCCGGCCGGCACCGGCGGCGACGATCCGTCCCGGGTCGCGGTGCAGTACGCACGTCGAGCCTGCAACGCCGCTGATCTCGCCCGAGTCGGCAAGGGCGCCCAGTCGTGTATCGACGTCGGGAAGGTCCTCGACCGGGTCAAGAACCGCGAACGCGATGACGTCTGCCTCGACGGTCCCGGAGCCGGCGGCGATCTCCATGGCCGCGCGATGCTATCCGGATACGCTGGGCGGGTGCGCGACCGGATCGACCGACGGGCGATGGCGCTGCTCTCGACGGGCCATGCCTCGGTCGATTTCTCCGGTGGTGCGCTGCCCGCGCTGCTTCCATTCCTGCGCGCCGAGTTCGACCTCTCGTACACCCTCGTGGCGGTGCTGATGCTCGCATCCGCGCTGTCCGCGTCGGTGATCCAGCCGGCCTTCGGGCTCTGGTCGGACGTCCGTGGCGCCGTCTGGCTCCTGCCGGCGGGCGTCGCGATCGGCGGGGTCGGGATGGCGCTCGCGTCCGACGCGCCGGCGTACGGGCTCGTCGTGGTGTTCGTGATCGTCTCCGGTCTGGGAACGGCCGCCTACCACCCCGAGGGATCGAAGTTCGCGGCGTACACGAGCGGGCGCAAACGGGCGAGCGGGATGTCGCTCTTCTCGGTCGGCGGCAACGTCGGCTACGGCCTCGGCGCCCTCGTCGTGACGCCGATCATCGTCGCGGTCGGCCTGCGCGGCGGCCTCCTGCTCGCGGTTCCCGCGCTCGCCGTCGCGGCGCTCTTGTTGGCGTCGACCCGCTACCTCCTCGGGTTCGTTCCCGCAGAGGAGACGAAGGCTTCCCGTTCCGGCGAGAACGACCTGCGCTCGCTCGCGGTCCTGCTCGCGGTGATCACCTTCCGCAGCCTCGCCTGGTTCGGGCTGATCACGTTCGTGCCGCTGTACGAGGTCTCGCTCGGCCACTCCGAGTCGTACGGCAACTACGTCTTCGCCGGCATGCTGCTGGTCGGCGCGGCCGGGACGCTGGCCGCCGGGCCGCTCGCCGACCGGCTGGGGCTGCGCACCGTTCTGCGCGGGAGCCTCGTGGTCAGCACGCCGCTGATGCTCGTCTTCTTGCTCATCGGCGGGATCCCCGGCGCGATCGCCCTGGCCGGTGTCGGCGCTGCGATCGTCGGCACCTTCGGCGTGACGATGGTGATGGCGCAGCAGTACCTGCCGCGCAACATCGGGATGGCCTCCGGCCTGGCGATCGGCTTCGCGATCGGTCTCGGCGGGGTCGCCGCCGTCGTCCTCGGTGCGATCGGCGACGCGGTCGACCTGCGCACGTCCCTCTTCGTTTCCGCGGCCGCGCCGCTCGTCGCCCTGGCGTTGACTGCGCTCCTCCCGCCGACCGGCGTGCGTCGGCGGCTGGAGCCGGAGGTCGCCGTCCCGTAGTCGATAGGCTCGATCCAACCGACAAGGAGCGCAGCAGTGTCTCTCGTCAGCGAGTTCTTCGAAAAGCTTCCGTCCCGTGTCGAGCCGGGCAAGACGGCGGGGATGAACAACTCCTACGTCTTCGACATCGACGGCGCGGGGACGTGGACGGTCCGGGTCTCCGACGGCGGTGTCACGGTCGAGGACGGTGACACCGGCGGCGACTGCACGATCGCCGCCTCGGCGGAGACCTTCGAGAAGGTCATGAAGGGCGAGCAGAACGCGACCGCGGCCTACATGTCCGGCAAGCTGAAGATCAAGGGCGACATGGGTGCGGCGATGAAGCTTCAGAAGCTTTTCTAGAGCATCGGTGCCAGGCTCCCGCCGTTCCGGTGTTGAGGTGCCTGGCTCCGATTCCGTTTCCGGAGCTCCGCCCGGATCAGACGCAGGCCGACGTCCCACTCGGGCGTCGTCCGCAGGTGGCCGTACCGCTCGTCCCAGGCACCCGAGGCGAGGTCGCGGGCCAGCTGATCGAGAGCCCGAGCGGACACATCCGGCGGCAGCTGATGCCAGACCGATGTCGCCGCACGGATGCGAGGGTCGAGGTACTCCTCGGGTCTTGCCCAGAGGGTCGCGAACATGCGGTCGGTGCAGTCCCGCGGGGCGGGCAGGACCTCCACGGTCGCCTTCGGCACGGCCTCCAGGACGCGCGCGATCGTGGGCTTCCAGTCAGAAGCACGGTCGAGGATCTCCGGGACGTAGTCGCGCACGATCCACTGGTCGCTCCAGGCCGCCGGGTCGAACGTGACGATCACGACCCGGCGCCGGGCGACGCGCACCATCTCCGCCAGACCGGCGTCGACATCGGTCCAGTGGTGCAGCGTGAGGATGGCCATCGCTGCGTCGAACGCGTCGTCCCCGAAGGGCAGAGCCTCGGCGCTCGCCTGGACGGCGGGCGCTGCGTCGGGCCGTCGCTGCGCGATCATCACCTCGGAGGGCTCGACCGCGGTCACCTCGCGGTCGGGCGGCTCGTACGAGCCGGCGCCGGCCCCGACGTTGACGACGGTCCGGGCGTCACCGAGTGCCCGCCAGATCGGCTCGGCGAACCGCGGATCCGGTCGCCGGATCGCGGCGTAAGTTCGACCGATCAGGTCGTAGAGGGGGGCATCAGGCATATCAGCGAGCGTATAGGGCCGGTCGCCGCGACCGACATGGCGGGCGCGGCACACCACGGCTTGCCGTTAGCAGGCCATGCGAGCGCAGCGAGCGAGCCAGGAGGGGGCTCACGGGGGAACGTAGTTCACCCGTGTAAGAACGCGACCATCCGGGCCTCGCAGACCCGGGCGTATCCGATCCGCTCGTAGATCGCGTTCGACGTCGGATTGGCGAGGTCGGTGTAGAGGAAGCAGAAGCGGCGGCCGGCGTCGAGGAGCGACTGCGACAGCTCGGCGACGAGGGAGGTCGCATAGCCGCGGCCGCGCCGCTCGGGCGGCGTGTAGACCGGGCCGATTCGGATCCCGTTCGGCGTTGGCCCGCCCCAGCCGGACAGGGAGACGACCTGACCGCCGTCTTCCCAGAGCTCGAAGCCGCTCGTGCCGTCTTCGCCGAGCCGTTCCGCGACGAAGTTCCGCGCCTCGGTCCGGCCGGGGTCGCTCTCCTCGAGCACCTCGTCGCCGAATGCGATCATCCAGTCCATCACCAAGGCGTGGTCGTCGGGCGTCGCCGCGCGTCGAGACCCTTCCGCCCGCGGCAGCGCCTGAACCTGCTCGAGCGAGTAGACGCCCTGGTTGCGCAGGACGCGCGGCTCGACCGCGTGCGACCGCGACCAGAGGCGGACGAAGTCGTCGACCTCCGGGCGTGCGCCGACGACGCCGGGGAGCTCCTCCTCGATCGCCCCGACGAGCGTCTCGAGGGCGATGTCGCTTCGGGCGGGTGCGAGCAGCAGGTTGTACGGCGGGGTCCGCATCGCCGCCGCGACGGGACCGGCCGCCCCGTCGGTCACGACCCAGAAGCCCTTCGCCGCGTACCGATCCGGATTCTCGATGAGCGTCCCTGTGATGCCGAGGATCAGGTTGTTGCGGGCCTCGTCCTCGAGCAGCAGGGAGCCGGCAGCGTCGAGGAACTCGCTGGCGTCCTCGAGGGGCCGGACGTTCATCGAACTCCGACTTCCCTTGGGTACGAGGTTTTCGCGGCCGCGACCGACATGGCGGGCGCGGCCACGGTCGGCAGCTCGGGTGCGGGAGCAGTTGGGGAAGGGGGCACACGGAGCGCCAAGGGCGCTCCATTCGGGGGCCCTGCTTGCCCGGCACGCTTCGCGTGCGTGGCCGTTTCCCCCCTGCGAGCGAGCGCGCGCGAAGCGCGGCGAGCGTTCACTCTTCGAGCTCCACGATCGCAGCGCCGCCGGTCACGCGGTCGCCCTCAGCGACGTGGACGGCGAGCACGACGCCTTCGTACGGCGAGACGAGCGGGGTCTCCATCTTCATCGCCTCGAGCACGACCAGCGGCTGACGCGACTGCACGCGGTCGCCTGCACGCACGAGCACACGCAGCACGGTACCCGGCATCGGCGCGGTGACCGTGCTGTGCTCGGCCTGCTCGCCGCCCGCATGGGCGGCGGCCGTCTCGTCGGGCGGCGAGTGGGGAGGAGGGATCGGCAGGTTCAGCCGGAAGCCGCCGCGCCAGGGCGCGGGCGCCGGCGGGTGCGGCTTCGACAGGGGTGGATGCTCGACGAGGAACGCGGTGGTCGTCTCGCCGGCCCGCACGGCCGGGTGGCCGACCAGCCAGCGCAGGAACGGCAGATTGGTCACCACGCCCTCGACCTCGGTCTCGGCGAGCGCCCGCCCCAGCCGGTCCAGCGCCTCCTCGCGGCTCTCGCCGTGGGCGATCAGCTTCGCGATCATCGGGTCGTAGGCGATCCCGATCTCGTCACCTTCCTCGACGCCTGCGTCCACGCGGATTCCCCGCGGGAGGCGCAGCCGCTCGAGCCGGCCGGTCTGCGGGAGGAACGTGCGCGGATCCTCCGCGTACAGCCGGACCTCGACCGCGTGCCCGTCCAGCTCGGGCGCACCGGGCAATGGGCCGCCCTCGGCGAGCTCCAGCTGCGCAGCGACCAGGTCGAGCCCTGTGACGAGCTCCGTGACGGGATGCTCGACCTGGATCCGACCGTTCAGCTCGAGGAAGAAGAACTCGCGGCCGTCGAGGACGAACTCGGCGGTGCCGGCGCTCCGGTACGAGATCGCTCGCGCGAACGCGACCGCAGCGTCGCTCATCGCCGTCCGCAGCCCGGCGTCGAGCCCCGCGTGCGCCGAAAGCGCCCCCCCCACTAGGCCGCGCGCGGGCGGGGGTGTCGCCCCCGCGAGCCAGG
>JBKPMR010000003.1:0-72700 GCA_046732255.1 Actinomycetota bacterium | reverse complement strand
GAGCACAACGAGCTCGAGCGCGACCAGGAGGAGGTCTTCATCGTCCTCGAGGGCGACGCCGTGATGGTGATCGGCGGCGAGGACCACCCGGCCCCGGCCGGGACGTTCGTCCGCGTCGCGCCGCCGCTCATGCGCACCGTCCGGAACGACGAGGAGACGCCGGTGACGCTGCTGATCGTCTCGGCGCCCACTACGTCCGGTTACACCGACATGGGCTGGGCTTGACGCGGGAGAACCCATGGTTCTCCCGCGGGCCCTCTCCTTCGCCCGCTCGCTGCGCTCGCATCGCCTCCTAACGGCGAGCGGCCGAGTGCCGCGCCCGCCATGTCGGTCGCGGCGACGAACCGGTTGATCACCAGGCGCCGCCGCCTCCGCCGCCGCCACCGCCGCCGCCGCCGCCCGAGAAGCCGCCGCCCGAGCCCGACGACGACGGGGGCGTGAGCGCCGATCCGAAGCCGGCCGAGAGGTCGCTGATCCCCAGCGAGGTCGCGCCGGAGCCGAGGTCCCCGTACGGGGTGATCCAGTAGATCGAGCTCTGGTCGTGCAGCTCCTGCGGCATGTGCAGCTGCGCGCCCTGGAGCACTCGTTCGGCGATCCCGAAGGCGATCCCGTACACCAGGAAGCGCTCCCAGAGCTCGAGCGTTGCCGGCGGTGCCTCCTGCAGCCGCGGGAAGTCGGTCAGGTAGCGGCGGAAGGCGTCCCAGCGCTCGGCCTCGGTCTGTCCCGCCTTCGTCCGGCGCCGCCAGAGCCGCACCCGTGTGAACGCCAGCAGCATCAGTGCTGCGTTCGCGATCGCACAGCCGCCGAGGGCGACGAGCACGACGTCGCTCCAGCGCGGTGTGCCCGGGCGCCAGCCGTCGATCCCGATCCAGAGGAGAACGACGGCGGCGACGACGAACAGGCCGAGCGCCAGGCCGATCAGGCCACCGCCCGCGTCCGCAAACCACCTGCGCGCGTCGATCGCGGCCGAGGCCTTGGTCTTGAAGCTCGCGAACCGCTTCGCGTTCGAGGAGCGGTGGGACTCGATCTTCTCGCGAAACTCGCTCAGCCGCTCCCCGTCGGAATCGACGACGGAGTCGATCACGGCGACAACGGGCTCCTCGAAGTCGGCGAGCGCGACCGACTCGTCGCCCGGGGCGACCAAGAGGTCGGAGACGGTTTCGTGTTTCAGACCGCCCCAGGTCTTCTTCTCCGTATTGACCGGCGACGACGTGTAGCGGCCGCGGCGGATCAGGTCGAAGAGCGTGGCGGTGAACTCTTGCGAGCCGACGTCGGTGGTCTCGCGTAGGAGCGGCGGGACAAGCGCGGGCTCCGTCTCGGTGGGCGGCTCCTGCTCGTACTCGCGGTCGTAGCCGGTCCGCCGCTCGCGCCCGTAGATCGACCAGACCAGGAGCATGACGAGCAGCGCCGGTCCGATCCCGAGTAGCGCCAGATAGAGGAGGGTGCGGCCCGGGTGGTTCTTCGCATCGTCGAGGCGCTCGCGGTCGTGCCGGTAGGCGGCCTCGGCGTCGGCCTCCTCCTTCACGATCGACGCGAGGCCGTTCGCGTGCACGACCTTCGCCCCCGCGGTCGAGCGGAGCAGGCTGCGCGGGAAGACGACGCGGAGCTCGACCCACTGGTGGCCGGGGACGTTGACGGCGCGGAGGAGGGCGGCCTTCGGAGTGCGCTCGACCACGCCGTGCACCCAGGCCGGGTGTCCGTAGACGCGGTAGCGGGGGCCGAGCGGCGTCGCCCGCGGGAGGGTCACGGAAGCGGTCAGGCTGCCGAGCGACGACGACCAGTTCGGTCCCCAGACCTTCAGGTTCACGTCGGCCACGTCGTCGTAGGCGACCGTCAGTCCTCTGAACCGGTACCCGACCGTGAAGGTGCGGGCCTCCCCGGCGGCGAGGAAATGCCAGACGATCCGCACCCGCTCGCCGCTGATCTCGTAGTTGAACGTGTCCGAGCGGTCGATGCTCCCGAGCTTCGTGCTGCCGCCGCGCGAATAGCGGGTGTCGCCCTCCGAGACGGCGATCCGGTCGATCGACTCGCCCGTGCGCAGGGGAATGTCCCGATACGCGCCGTGATACGCGCCGGTGATCGTGATGCGCTCGGCGACGATCAGCGATCCGTCCGGCGTGACCCGGACGGCCACATCGGCGTTCGGCAGGTAGTAGGCGCGGGCAGCCGCCGGGACGAGCAGGAGGGTCGCGGCGAGCGCGAAGGCCGCGACGAGCGCCCGGCGCATCTACTGCGTGGGCGGTGAGGGGGACGCGGGAGCCTCGGGCGGAGGCGTGGCGGCCGCGGGCGATGCCTGGTCGGTGAACGAGACCCGCGGTGCCTCGCGGGTGGCCTCCTCCGTCTGGAAGTACTCGCGCGCGTTGAAATGGAACAGTCCGGCGATCACGTTGGTCGGGAAGGTCTCCAACGCGTTGTCGTAGCTGAGGACGGTGTCGTTGTAGACCTGGCGCGAGACCGCGATGTTCTGCTCGACGTCCGAGAGCTGCGCCTGGAGCTGCTGGAAGTTCTCCGTCGCGCGCAACTGCGG
Organism: Actinomycetota bacterium; assembly: GCA_046732255.1. Lineage (GTDB taxonomy): Bacteria > Actinomycetota > Thermoleophilia > Gaiellales > Gaiellaceae > DATBLE01. The sequence goes on along the minus strand of JBKPMR010000003.1, from coordinate 70,173 downwards.
GTACGCCTCGGCGACCGCGAACAGCCGGCCGAGCGCCGCGGTGAGGACATTCTCCGCCTGCGCCTGCTCGGCGACGCCCTGGGCCTGCTGAGCGGCCGTGCGGGCGGCGGTGACCTCCTCGAAGGTCTGGCGCTCGTGCGCCGCGTACCCCTTGACCGTCTCGACGAGGTTGGGGATCAGGTCGTACCGCTTGCGGAGCTGGACGTCGACCTGGGCCCAGGCGTTCTCGGCACGGTTCCGCAGCCGTACCAGCTTGTTGAACATCCCGACGAGGACGAGCAGCAGGATGACGATGACGGCGACGATGATCACGATGACCCAGATCATTTGGTTCAAGCCTATAACGGAATCGGAGCCAGGCACCTCAACACCGGAACGGCGGGAGCCTGGCGAGCCAGATCGAGTCCTCGCCGCCCGTGTAGGGGCTCCGGTCGAACCAGCCGTAGCACGCCTCGACCTCGAAGCCGGCGCGCTCCAGCAGGCTCCGCCATTCGGCGGCCGAGATCCACGAGAGGCCGAGCGTCGTCTCGATATCGGTGCCCCGCACGTCGAGGGTGAGGCGGCGCGCCTCCTCGTCCCAGTGGGCGCGCTCCCAGATCCCGGGCTCGCGCTCGATCCAGCGTCCGTGCGTGTCCTCGACGTCCTCCCGCGACGGAGCGAAGACGTCGAAGGCCAGCAGGCCGCCGGGCACGAGTAGCCTGCGGGCGGCTTCGAGGGCGGCGAGCCGCTCGCCGTCGTCCGAGAGATGCAGGTACGCGCGGAACGGGCACATGACGAGCGCCACCCGCTCCGCCACCGGCGGGTTGCGGAAGTCGCCGACCCTGAGATCGAGACGATGAGCGACCCGGGCCGCCTCGGCGCGGCTACGACAGACCTCGAGCATGCCCTGCGAGGTGTCGACGCCGATGACGCCGATGCCGTGCTCTGCGACAGGCACGGCGATCCGGCCCGTCCCGACGCCGAGCTCGACCACCGGCGTGCCAGACGGGAGACCGGCGCGCCCGGCAGCCTTCCGCGCCTCGGCGACGTAGAAGGCGACGTCCTCGACCACGCTCCGGCTCCACGGGTCGTACAGCGGGGCGATCCGGTCGTAGGCGCTCTGGTCCGCCGGCAGTCCCGCGTCGGCAACGACGTCGGTGTCACGCATTTCTTTCCGTCCGGTCACACGCGCGTTACGAGACGATGCCTATGCTCGCAGTGGGGAGGAGGCCGGGAACACCAGGACAGCATGGCCGGAGGGTCGCGGTTTCCGGCGCCGGACCCGCCCGAGCCGGCGCCAAAGCGCGTACAGAAGCCGGTGATACATTCGCTCGGTGGACGCGGAGAAGCTCAGAGACGAGGCGCTGAGCGCGATTTCGGCTGCTTCGACCCCTGACGAGCTCGAGGAGCTCCGCGTGCGCTACCTCGGCCGGAAGAGCGACCTGGCGCTGGCCCTTCGGGAGGTGCGGGACCGCGAGACGGGGATCGTGCTCAACGGCGTTCGAGCGGAGCTCGAGGGTGCTGTCGTCGAGCGGCGCGCCGCGCTGGAGCGGGCCGAGCTCGACCGAGCCCTGACCGAGGAGTCCGTCGACGTCACCTTGCCCGGGGACGAGCTCCCGCTCGGGCACCTGCATCCGACGACCCACATCCGGCGGATCGTCGAGGACGCCTTCATCGGGCTCGGGTACGAGATCTACGACGATCGTGAGGTCGAGTGGGTCGAGGACAACTTCGACAAGCTGGCCTTCCCCGCGTGGCACCCGACGCGCTCGCCTCGGGACACGTTCTTCCTCGACGAGCGGCGCGTCCTCCGCACGGAGACCTCGCCGTCCCAGATCCACGTGATGCAGGAGCAGGAGCCGCCGATCTACATGGTCTCGATCGGACGCGTCTACCGGCGAGACGAGATCACGCCGACACGCTTCCCGATCTTCCATCAGTTCGAGGGGCTGGCGGTCGACCGCAACATCACGCTCGCCGACCTGAAGGGAACGCTGCTGCACGTGATGCGGGCGCTGTTCGGGCCTGAGCGGGCGGTCCGGTTCCGGACACACTTCTTCCCCTTCACCGAACCGTCGATCGAGCCCGACGTCTCGTGCCCGATCTGCTCCGGCGAGGGCTGCCGCACGTGCAAGTTCTCGGGGTGGATCGAGTTCGGGGGCGCCGGGATGGTCGATCCGGCGGTGTTCGAGAACGTCGGCCTCGACCCCCAGGAATGGTCGGGCTTCGCGTTCGGCTGCGGCCTCGAGCGCGCCGCACAGCTGCGGTACGGCATCCAGGAGATCCGCCCCTTCTGGGAGAGCGACCTCCGCGTCCTCACGCAGTTTTGAAAGTCCCGGTCTCCTGGTTGCGGGAATACGTCCCGCTCGAGATGCCGCTCGACGAGCTCGCCGAACGGCTTTCCGTCGCGACGGCGGAGGTCAACGCCGTGGAGCGCCACGGGGTCCCGGACGACGACGGGAACGTGGGTCTATTCCGGGTCGGCCGCGTGCTCGAGGCGGTGAAGCACCCGAACGCCGACCGGCTCCAGCTGTGCTCGGTCGACATCGGGGAGGGCGAGCCGAAGCAGATCGTGTGCGGTGCCTGGAACTTCGGCGCGGGCGCGACGGTTGCCGTCGCGCTGCCGGGGGCGGTCCTCCCCGGCGGGTTGAAGCTCGAGGCCAGGCCGCTCCGCGGCACGGTCTCTCACGGGATGATCCTCTCCGAGCGCGAGCTCGAGCTCGGGCCCGACCATTCGGGGATCATCGTGCTCCCGGAGGCAGAGCCGGGGACGCCGCTCGCGGACGTGCTGCCGATCGTGGAGTCCGTGCTCGAGGTCGAGCCGACCGGCAACCGCCCGGACCTGCTCTCCGTGTACGGTCTCGCCCGCGAGGTTGCGGCGATCTACGACCTCGAGCTTGCACCCTGGCCCGGCAAAGACTCTGAACCGAGCGGCGAGGAGGCCGTGCAGGTCGAGCTCGACGACCTCGCTGCCAGCCCGCGCTACATCGGCCGGCTGTTCCGCGACGTCCAGATCGGTCCTTCCCCGATGTGGCTCCGTGCCCGGCTGACGTTCGCCGGGCAGCGGCCGATCTCGAACGTCGTCGACGTCACGAACTACGTGATGCTGGCCCTCGGCAGCCCGCTGCACGCCTTCGACTACGACACCCTGCCCGGTGGCCGCATCCTCGTCCGCCACACCCGGCCCGGTGAGAAGCTCCGCACCCTGGACGGCGTCGAGCGCCGGCTCGACACGGCCGATCTGCTGATCACGGACGGCGAGCGGCCGATCGCGCTCGCGGCGATCATGGGCGGCGAGGAGACCGAGGTCACCGAGTCGACGCGGAACGTCCTGCTCGAAGCGGCGAACTTCGAGCCGGTCGGGATCCTGCGGAGCTCGGAGCGGCTGCGGCTCCGCACCGAAGGGTCGAACCGCTGGGAGAAGGGCGTCGACCCGCATCTGGCGGAGCACGCGGCCCGGCTCGCCACGGAGCTGATCGTCGAGCTCGCGGGTGGGCGCTGGACCGGTCATACGGACGTGCACGGCGACCTGCCCCGTCCCGTCGAGGTGCAGTTCCGGCCGGACCGGGCGAACGAGGTCATGGGGCTCGAGGTGCCGGCCGACGAGCAGCTCGCACTGCTTCACCGGCTGGGATTCGCCGACTCCGCGGTCGTCCCGACCTGGCGCCTCCGCGACGTGTCGCGCGAGATCGACGTGGTCGAGGAGGTGGCCCGCTTCCACCTGCCGGAGGTTCCGTTCACCCTGCCGCTCCGCCGCGAGATGCGCGGCCGGTTGACGCGGCTCCAGCAGGTGCGGCGTCGCGTCGAGGACGGGCTGGTCGGGCTCGGTTTCACCGAGACCTATACCCCGTCGCTCGTCGAGCGCGACGAGCGTGACGATGCGCTCCGGCTGCCGGAGCCGATCTCGCTCGAGCTCGCGGTGCTCCGCACCCGACTCCTGCCCAGCCTCGTGCGGGCCGCCCGCCACAACGTGGATCTTGGCAGCGAGCGGATCGCGCTCTTCGAGGTCGCGCGCGTCTACAACCCGCGCGGAGCGGATCTCGCCGACGAGCACGTCTTCGTCGCCGGCCTCTGCCGGGGCGGCTTCTTCCGAGCGAAAGGCGTCGTCGAGGCGCTCTGCTCCGCGCTCCATGTCACGGCTCGGTTCGAGCACGCCGAGGACCCGCTCTTTCACGCTGGCAAGACCGCTCGGCTCTCGGCGGGCATCCTCGGGGAGTTGCACCCGACGGTGCTGGAGGGCGCGTGGGCGGCGTTCGAGCTCGATCTCGGCATGCTCGCGGCCGAGGGCCGGGATCCGATTGCCTACGAGGACGTGATCGCGTTCCCGGCGGTGCGGCAGGACCTGGCGTTCACGGTGGCGGAGGAGGTGGCCGCCGGCGAGCTCGTCGACGCCGCCCACGAGGCTGTCGGAGACGAGCTCCGCGAGATGCGGCCGTTCGACGTCTACCGCGGCGACCAGGTCGGGCCGGGACGGAAGTCGATCGCATTCGCGGTCGTGTTCCAGTCGCCCGAGCGCACACTGACCGACGACGACGCAGCCAAGCTCCGCGCGAGGATCGTCGACGTGCTGGGTGAGCGGTTCGGTGCCGAGCTGCGCGGAGGATGAATCCGGTCCGGCGCAGACCGCGTATCACCGCGCAATGAGCGCCGTCCGGTTCGTGCTCGCAGTCGCAGTCTCCGCCGCCGCCCTCGGGGGAGCGGGCGGTGCGGGCGCCCAGACCCCGACGCTCTTCGGCGTCGTCGGCCCCGGCTTCTCGATCAAGCTCTCCGACGCCTCCGGAGCGCCGGTCAGGAACCTCGATCCCGGCACGTACACGATTCAGGTGCAGGACAACGCCGACGTCCACAACTTCCACCTGACCGGTCCCGGCGTCGACAAGGCCACTGACGTGGAGCAGACGGGCACGGTCACGTGGACCGTGACGCTCGTCGACGGGAAGTACCACTTCCAGTGCGACCCGCACTCGGCGACGATGTTCGGCAACTTCACCGTGGGGACGCCGCCGCCGACCACGACCGCGCCCCCGCCTGCGAAACCGGCACCGCTGCGGCTCGTCGGCTCGGTCGGTCCCGGCAAGCGCATCGCCCTCACGCGAGCCGGCGCCAGGTTCGCGTCGGTGAAGGCGGGCCCGGCGACGATCGTGGTCAGCGACCGTTCGGCGACCGAGAACTTCCACCTGATCGGGCCGCGCGTGAACCGCGCGACGACGAAGGCCGGTCGGACGACAGCGACGTGGAGGGTGACGCTGCGAAAGGGGCTCTACGTCTACCGTTCCGACGCGACGGCCACCCTCAAAGGCTCGTTCCGCGCCCGCTGAACCAGCCGAGTCGGGCCCGCGACGCGGGCCTGACCTTCAGGGCCCTGACCCGAAGGGGCAGGGGCCTTGGCGTGTCGTTCGTCAGCGCAGTCGCTTGCGCACGAGCCCGACGAGGATGCCCGTGGCGATCACGGCCGCGGCGACGTAGGGCAGCTTGCGCTTCAGCTCGTCGACCTCGCTCCGCAGGTCGTCGATCGCGGTCGCGAGCCGCTCGCGTTCGGACGCAAGCTCCCGGCGCATCTGCTCGGCGGCCTTATCCGGCATGCGACCTCACCGTCTCCGTCGTCAGGCGGGCCTCTTCGATCGCCGCCTCCGGCACCGGCGGCGCGCCGGACTTGAGCAGTCGCATCGCCACCAGGACCAGCAGCGCGACGATCGCCAGCAGGACGCCGCCGACGATCAGGAGCGCGGCCCACAGCGGAACGGCGAGCGCGAGTCCGGCGGCGGCCGCGGCGAAGAGGAACCCGACCGCGTAGAGCGCGACGATCGCGGCTGCGATTCCGAGGCCGACGCCGATCCCGATCTTCGCGAGCTTGCGCTTGACCTCGAGCAGCGCCAGCTGGACCTGAAGGTGGGCAACCGACCGGGCCCGCTGGGTGACCTGCTTTGCGGCCCGACCTAGCCCACCTCTGCGCTTCGCCACCACAGGGACCTTACCGGAGTCGTTTGCAGGCAAACCTCGGCCTCCCGCCAAGCCCGGATGCGTGGCGGGAGGCCGCTGCGGTCGCAAGGTTGTGGCGCCACGCGACCGCGGTTCTCACAGGTGGTTCCTCGGCGGCGTGCCGCCCGAACTCCCTCGTTCGAGTGATCTTCGTCTTCGGGACAGGTCAGCGTCTTTGGGGCGACAGGTCAACGTCAAGATCAGGCCCGCGTAGCGGGCCTGGCTAGACTGCTTTGCCCTCGACGTACCAGACGGGCCCCTGAGTCGCCACCGGCTTCGTGTCGGAGAGGACGCGCAGGACGTTCAGTGTCCCGTCGATGCCGGCCTCGTCGAGCCGGGCGAAGCACCGGCGCACCATGCCCTGGGCGGCCCCGTAGCCGAACGCGCGCGCACACCTGAAGCGAAACGCGAGGGTCGAGCCGTACCGCGCCGGGTTGATCGGCGCGAGCGCCAGAGCCGCCGGGTCGAGGTCGTCGCTGGAGGTCAGCGTGACCTCCGCGTACACGTCCGACCAGTCCTCGGGGAGGTCCGCGACGAGCGCGTCCCACGCCTCCGCGACGGGGATCGGCTCGGCCGGCGCCGCCGCCTGCTCGTAGCCGGCGGGCACTGCCGTCTGTGCCCCGGCGAGCTCGAGTGTGCCGCGGATCCGCTCCGCGTCGAGGCGGGAAAGGGCTCGGTCGACGGCGATCGGCGACTGCGCGTGGCCGCGGCGTAACACCTCGAACCGGACGACGTCGCCGGCGCGGCCCGGCGTCAGCGGGCCGAGCAGGGCGGAGGCGCGCTCGGCCTGCCGAGGGCTCGAGACGGTCAGCGCGAGACGCGCGTGTACCCAGTCCTCCGGAAGCTTGGTCTGGATGCGCCGCCACTGGCGGCCGAGGGTCACCCCGGTCACGCCGGTCAGCATAGACTCAGGTCCGTGGCAAAGGTCGAGAGCAAGCGGGGCACGCTCTCGGAGGAACGCCTGCGCGACTTCCTCCGTGAGATGCTCCTGATCCGGCACGTCGAGGAGAAGGTCGAGGAGCGTTTCCGCGCAGGTGAGCTGCCCGGCTTCCTCCATGTCGCGATCGGGCAGGAGGCGGTCGCCGTCGGCGTCTGCCAGGCGATGGAGGACGGCGACGTCTTCGCCTCCACCCACCGCGCCCACGCGCACACCCTCGCGCGCGGGACGCATCCGAACGAGCTGATGGCGGAGCTCTACGGCAAGATCGAAGGCTGCTCGCACGGGTACGGCGGCTCGATGCACCTGTACGACGTCGAGCGCGGCAACCTGGGCGCCAACGCCGTCGTCGGCGGAGGCCTGCCGGCGATCGTCGGGGCCGCGCTGGCGTTCAAGCTGCGGGGTGAGCCTCGAGTATCCGTTGCCTTCTTCGGCGACGGAGCGACCAACATCGGGACGTTCCACGAGTCGCTCAACCTCGCCTCGCTCTGGAAGGTTCCCGCCGTCTTCGTCCTCGAGAACAACCACTGGGCCGAGTCGACGCCCGCGGCCCAGCAGCTGCCGATCTCGGATCTCGAGAAGCGCGCCGTCGCCTACGGGATGCACTCGGCGAAGGTCGACGGGCAGGACGTCGAGACGGTGTACAAGGCTGCCCGGCGGGCGCTCGACTACGCCCGCAGCGGCAAGGGCCCGGTCTTCCTCGTCTGCGAGACGTACCGCCTCGTCGGGCACTTCGTCGGCGACGCGCAGGTCTACCGGCCCAAGGGCGAGCAGCAGGAGCTGCGCGAGACCCAGGACCCGATCACGAAGCTGCGCGAGAAGCTCGAGATCCCGGACGAGGAATTCGAGGCCATGGACGCCGAGGCGCTCGAGGTCGCCGAGGGCGCGGTCGCGTTCGCGAAGGCGGGGACGGACCCGAGGCCGGAAGACGCCCTCAAGAACGTCTATGCCTGATACCCGCGAAAAATGCTGCGCATTTTCCGCGGAGCGGCTTTCCCCCCATCGCTGCGCTCGGGGTGTTGACGCTGCCTGAACTCACCTACAGAGAGGCTGTGCGGGACGCCCTGAGCAGCGCCATGCGCGCCGACGAGGACGTGTTCATCATGGGCGAGGACATCGCCGAGATGGGCGGCTCGATGGGCGTCACCCAGGGGATGCTCGTCGAGTTCGGGCCGGACCGCGTCCGCAACACCCCGATCTCGGAGATGGCGATCGTCGGCGCGGGCATCGGCGCGGCCATGCAGGGCATGCGCCCGGTGGTCGAGATCATGTACGAGGACTTCACGACGCTGGCAATGGAGCAGATCGTCAACCAGGCCGCGAAGCACCGGTACATGTCGGGCGGGCAGGTGACGGTTCCGCTGACGATCAGAACGCAGGGCGGTGCGGGGTGGTCGCCGGGCGCACAGCATGCGCAGCAGGTCGAGGCGTGGTTCGTGCACGTGCCGGGGCTGAAGGTCGTGTTCGCCTCGACGCCGTCCGACGTCCGCGGCCTGCTCTGGTCGTCGATCTACGACGACAACACGGTGCTCTTCTTCGAGCACCGGACGCTCTACCCGATCAAGGAGGAGGTCCCCGAGGAGCTCGAGCCGATTCCGCTCGGACAGGCGCGCGTGCACCGGGAGGGTGAGGACGTGACCGTGATCGCAACGGGGCGGCTCGTCCACGAAGCGCTTGGGGCCGCCGAGGAGGCCGAGAAGGAGGGGGTTTCGGTCGAGGTCGTCGACCCGCGCACGCTCCAGCCGCTCGACGAAGAGACGCTGGTTGCGTCGGTGAAGAAGACCAACCGGTGCGTCGTCGCGCACGAGGCGGTCGTCCGCGGCGGTTTCGGCGCCGAGGTCACGGCCGTGATCCAGCACCAGGCGTTCGATTGGCTGGACGCGCCGATCGAGCGCGTCGGCTCGAAGTTCACACCGATCCCGTTCGCGCCGGTGATGGAGAACTTCGTCGTCCCGCATGCCGAAGACGTCCTCGAGGCGATTCGCAGGACGGTGCAGCGCAGTGGCTGAACCGGTCACGTTGCCGCGGCTCGGCCAGGGCATGGAGTCCGGCACGATCGTGCGCTGGCTGAAGGCGGAGGGCGACGAGGTTCAGAAGGGCGAGCCGCTGTACGAGCTCGACACGGACAAGGTCACGCAGGAGGTCGAGGCCGACGCCGGCGGTGTGCTGCTCAAGATCCTCGTCCCCGAGGGCGAGGAGAAGCCGGTGGGAACGCCGTTGGCCTTCCTCGGCGAGGCGGGTGAGGAGATTCCCGTCATTTCCGGAACGCCGGAAATGACTAGTCCAGAGCTCGAGTCGCAGCACGAACCGGCGGCGCCGCAGGAGAACGGAGGACGGCCGGAGCCTGCGCCGACAGCTAGCCTGCAGTCGCCCGAAGGGCGGGTGAAGGCAAGTCCCCTTGCCCGCAGGATCGCCCGCGAGCGGGGCATCGATCTCGCCGCCCTTTCGGGCACTGGGCCGGAGGGACGGATCGTCGCCGAGGACGTCGAGCGGGCGGCGGTCGCCGGCCCGGCCGCTGCTCCCGCGACGGCACGTACGCCCGGCACAGTCGAGCGAGTCGAGCTGACCTCACTGCGACGGACGGTCGCGAGGCGGATGACCGAGGCCTGGGCGGCGCCCGCCTTCCAGATCGTGATGTCGGCCGACATGACCCGGGCGCAGGAGCTCCGTGCCCGCCTCGTCGAGCGCCATCCCGACGAGCGCCCGACGGTCACGGACGTGCTCACGAAGGTCTGCGCGGTCGCGCTCATGCGCCACCGGGAGGTGAATGCGCTCTACGCCGGCGACGCGATCGAGCTGCACCCGTCCGCGAACGTGGGCATCGCCGTCGCCACCGAGCGCGGGCTGCTGGTTCCGGTGATCCCCGGCTGCGAGGCGCTGACGGTCGCGCAGATCGCCGCCGCCCGCGCCGACCTGGTCGGCCGCGCCCGCCAAGGGAAGCTCCAGGCCGCCGACCTCGAGGGGGGCACTTTCACGATCTCCAACCTCGGCATGTACGGCGTCGAGCAGTTCGTCGCCGTCCTCAACCCGCCGCAGGCGGCGATTCTCGCCGTCGGCGCGATCGAGGAGCGGGCGGTCGCCGAGGACGGCGCGGTCGTCGCCCGGCCGGCGATGACCATGACACTGACCTGCGACCACCGCTCGATCGACGGCGCGACCGCGGCCGACTTCCTCCGGACGGTCAAGGAGTTCCTGGAGGAGCCCGGACTGGCGTTGTAGTGGCCGTTGAGTCCGTAACTAGGGCCGATCGTCGTCCTTGGGGGACTCCCCTCGCGCGTGCGGAGGCGAGACCGCGCTCTCGCCGGAGCGCGACAGCCGCCGGTCACGCGCTGCGAAGAAGGAGGGGGTCCGTGGGGGAACCCTGGGTTCCCCCACGCGCATGAGCGTCTGGTACCGCGTTCGCGACCTGGCGGCGGCGCGGGCCTTCTACCGGAACGTGCTCGGCTTCGACGAGACGTTCAACGACGAGGAGGGCCGGTGGGCCCGGCTCCGGCGCGACGATATGGAGATCGCCCTCTGGGAGGCGCAGGGCGACGAGGGCGGCGTCGCCTCCGTGAGCGTGCCGGACCTCCGGGCGGAGGTGGAGCGGCTCCGTGCAGACGGGGTCGAGGTCGGCGTCATCCTCGAGCTGCACGGGCAGGTGCGGATCGTGGACATTTTCGACCCGGATGGGAACCGCATCCAGCTGACGGAAGAAATCACGTGATCCGACCGGCCGGTACGCAGGACCTGCCGTTTCTCCGGGACATGCTCCGTCACGCCTACTACGCCCGCTGGGGCACCGAGGCGGACGTGCCGCTCGAGCGGTACGTGGCCGGCTGGGGCCGGCCGGGCGACCGCGCGCTGGTCGCGATCGACGAGTTTCAGCCGGTCGGGGCGGCGTGGTACCGGCTGTTCGACGAGCACGAGCCGGGCTACGGCTTCGTGGACGCGACGACTCCGGAGCTGACGATCGCGATCGTTCCCAGCCGGCGCGGGCGCGGGCTCGGCCGCGATCTCCTCGACGCGCTGCTCGCGCAGGCCCGCGAGGATGACTTCGCTCAGATCAGTCTCAGCGTCGAGCCCGACAACGCCGCGATCCGCCTGTACGAGCAGTACGGCTTCGCCAAGGTCGGCGACCGGGCCGGCGCCTGGGTGATGCTGGCAACGCTCGCATAACGGTTTACCCTTGGACGTATGCGGTGCTCCGCGTGCGGGACCGAAAACGAGGCCACACGGAAGTTCTGCGGCGAGTGCGGAAGCCCGCTCGCGGTCCTCTGCGCCGCGTGTGGCAGCGCGAACACCCCCGGGGTCAAGTTCTGCGGTGAGTGCGGGGCTTCCCTCGCGAGCGCCCCCGTCGACTCCGTCGCGCCCGAGGCCCCCGCCGCCGAGCGCCGGCTCGTTTCCGTGCTGTTCGCCGACCTGGTCGGCTTCACGGCGGCGTCCGAGACCCGCGACGCCGAGGACACGCGCGAGCTGCTCTCGCGGTACTTCGACGCCTGCCGGCGGCTGATCGAGCTGTACGGCGGGACGGTGGAGAAGTTCATCGGCGACGCGGTGATGGCGGTGTGGGGGACGCCGACGGCGACCGAGGACGACGCCGAGCGGGCGGTCCGCGCCGCCCTGGATCTGGTCGCGGCGGTCACCGCGCTGGGAGACGAGGTCGGCGCACCGCACCTTCGCGCCCGGGCGGGCGTGCTCACGGGCGAGGCTGCGGTGACGATCGGGGCCGAGGGGCAGGGCATGGTCGCAGGCGACCTGGTCAACACGGCGTCGCGGATCCAGGCGCTGGCCGAGCCCGGGACGGTGCTCGTCGGCGAGGCGACCCGTCGCACCACCGACCAGACGATCGTCTACACCGACGCCGGCTCGCACGAGCTGAAAGGAAAGGTCGGCCTCGTCCCGCTGTGGCAGGCGCTACGCGTCGTCTCGGGCGCCCGGGGAGCGCTCAAGTCCACCGGGCTCGAGGCGCCGTTCGTGGGCCGGGACGCGGAGCTGCGCCGGATCAAGGACCTCTTCCACGCGTGCGCCGACGAGCGCAGGCCGCAGCTGATCTCGATCACAGGGATCGCCGGGATCGGCAAGTCGCGGCTGGCGTGGGAGTTCTACAAGTACTTCGACGGCATCGCGCAGATCACGTACTGGCACCGCGGGCGCTGCCTCTCGTACGGCGAGGGCGTCACGTACTGGGCGCTCGCGGACATGGTTCGCATGCGCGCGCGGATCGCCGAGGACGAGGAGCCCGGTTCGGCGCTCGCCAAGCTCGGCGAGGTCGTCGAGCAGCACCTGCCCGACGAAGAGGAGCGCCGCTTCGTCGAGCCGCGGCTACGCCATCTGCTCGGTCTCGAGGAGAACACGCGGTTCGAGCGCGAGGACCTGTTCGCCGCCTGGCGGCTCTTCTTCGAGCGCCTCGCCGACGTCTATCCGACGGTGATGGTGTTCGAGGACATGCAGTGGGCGGACGCCTCCCTGCTCGATTTCATCGAGTACCTGCTCGAGTGGTCGCGAAGCTCACCGCTGTTCGTCGTGACCCTGGCTCGGCCGGAGCTCCAGGACCGGCGGCCGACCTGGGGAGCGGCGACGCGCAACCTCACCTCCATCTATCTGGAGCCGCTCTCGGAGGCGGCGATGGAGGAGCTGCTCGGCGGCCTCGTCCCCGGTCTGCCCGACGCGCTCCGCAGGCAGATCCTGGAGCGGGCGGAGGGCATTCCGCTCTACGCGGTCGAGACGGTCCGGATGCTGCTCGACCGCGGCGCGCTCGTCCAGGAGGAGGCGTCGTACCGGCCGACCGGCACGATCGAGTCGCTCGAGGTTCCCGAGACTCTGCACGCCCTGATCGCCGCGCGCCTCGACGGCCTGACGGCCGAGGAGCGGCGGTTGCTCCAAGACGGGGCCGTTCTCGGCAAGACGTTCACCAAGCAGGCACTTGCCGCCGTCGCCGGCCTGGCGGAGCCCGACCTCGATCACCTCCTGGTCGCGCTGACTCGCAAGGAGCTCTTCGGCGTCCAGGCCGACCCCAGGTCGCCGGAGCACGGCCAATACGGCTTCCTCCAGGACCTGCTGCGCCGAGTCGCCTACGAAACCCTGGCGAGACGCGACCGAAAGGTGCGGCACCTGGCCGCGGCGGCGTACCTCGAGGAGACGTCGAGTGAGCACGACGTGGTCGAAGTCATCGCCTCGCACTACGTCGACGCCTACGAGGCCGATCCCGATGCGGACGATGCCGCAACGATCAAAGCGAAGGCGCGGTCGGCCCTGACCCGCGCCGGGGAACGAGCGGCGTCCCTCGGCGCATCCGAGGAGGCCCAGCGGTACTTCGAGCAGGCCGCGGGCCTGACCGACGCGCCGCTCGACCAGGCGGAGCTGCTCGGCCGGGCCGGGGAAATGGCCGGGCGGGCCGCGAATCCACAGGCAACCCAGGATCTGCTCGAGCGCTCGATCGCGATCTACGAGGCCGAGGGCGACACCCATGCTGCGGCGCGCATCGCCGGTCGCTACGCCCACATGCTCTCGTTCACGTCACATCGGGACGAGGCACTGGAGCGGGCAGAACGAGCGTTCGACGTCATCTCGACCGACGAGCCCGACGAGGACCTCGCGCTGCTCGCCGCCTACCTGTCGCGCTACTACTGGTTCAACGGCGACCTCGAACGCGCATTCGCGCGCGCGGAGCTCGCGCTCGACATCGCCGAGGCGCAGGGCCTGGGAAAGGCACTCGTCATCGCCTTGCGGGCCAAGTCCGCCGTCCTGTTCAGCCGCCGGCACCACGAGGAGTCGCTCGCACTCCTCAAACACGCGCTGGAGAAGGCCCAGGAGCACGACCTGCCCGAGGAGGTCAGCACCTTCTACTTCCTCCTCTCCGACCGCTCCTTCCGGTCAGACCGGTACGTCGAGGCGCTCGGCTACCTGGACGAGGCGCTGAGCTTCGATCGGAAGATGGGCCACCGGCGCTTCGAATGGGCGACGCTCTCCGAGCGCTGCTACCCGCTCCTGATGCTGGGCCGCTGGGACGAGGTGCTGGCGATCCGAGACGAGTTCACCGACGAGCAGCTCGATTCGGGAGGCGTCGTCCTCAGCCTCCTCCAGGCCGGAGTGGAGGTGTACTGCGGCCGGGGCCAGCTGGACGAGGCGCGGCGGCTACTCGCGCTCTTCGCCCGGCTCGCGGATTCCTCGGACCTCCAGGATCGAGGTTGCTACCTGGGATGCACTGCGGCCCTCCGTCGCGCCGAGGGACGGTTGGAGGAGGCGCTCGAGGCCGGGGCCGAGACGCTCACGACCGTCGAGACCATGGGGCCGGGCTTCCAGGGCGTGAAGCACGGCGTCGTCGACGCGCTCGAGGCGGCCCTCGCACTCGGGGAGACCGGTCGGGCCGAGAAACTGTTCGCCTTCGTCGACGGCCTCTCGCCGGGTATCCGGCCGCCCTATCTGGACGCCCAGGTGCTCCGCCTTCGCGCACGCCAGGGGGGCGACGGGAAGGGGCTCGCGGCCGCGGCGGCTCGCTTCCGCGCGCTCAGCATCCCGTTCTGGCTCGGGGTCACCCTCCTCGAGCAGGCGGAAGCGGTCGGCGGCGGCCGAGAGGCAGCACGTCTCCGATCGGAGGCGGGAGAGATCTTCGAACAGCTAGGGGCGACGCCCTGGATCGAGCAGGCCCGTGCGTCGGTCGCGGCCGAGGTAACCGCATGACCTGCTCCGCCTGCGGCTTCGAGAATCCGGCAGGGCAGAAGTTCTGCGGCGAGTGCGGGACGGCACTCACCGAGCACTGTGCCTCCTGCGGTACGCCGAATCCGCCCGGGCAGAAGTTCTGCGGCGAGTGCGGGGCGCCGCTGCGCGAAGGGACCGCCGAGCCGGCCGGGGAACGGGGCGCGCCCTCGGCTGAGCGTCGGCTCGTCTCGGTCCTCTTCGCCGATCTGGTCGGCTTCACCGCTGCTTCGGAAAGTCGCGACGCCGAAGAAACGCGCGAGCTCCTCTCGCGCTACTTCGACACCTGCCGCCGGCTGATCGAACTGTACGGGGGCACCGTGGAAAAATTCATCGGCGACGCGGTGATGGCGGTGTGGGGGACACCGACCGCGACCGAGGACGACGCCGAGCGCGCGGTGCGGGCGGCGCTCGACCTGGTTGCGGCCGTGACCGCCCTGGGCGACGAGGTCGGAGCGCCCGACCTGCGTGCCCGCGCCGGCGTCCTCACGGGCGAGGCGGCGGTGACGATCGGCGCCGAGGGAGAGGGCATGGTCGCCGGCGATCTCGTGAACAGTGCGTCACGGATCCAGAGCATCGCAGCACCTGGAGCCGTGGTCGTGGGCGAAGCGACTCGCCGCGCGACCGACCAGACGATCGTCTATGCCGACGCGGGCTCGCACGAGCTGAGAGGCAAGGTCGGCCTGGTCCCGCTCTGGCAAGCGCTCCGGGTCGTGTCCGGCGCGCGCGGCTCGCTCAAGTCCACTGGGCTCGAAGCCCCGTTCGTCGGCCGGGACCGGGAGCTCCGGCGGATCAAGGACCTCTTCCACGCCTCCGCCGACGATTGCAAGCCCCACCTGATCTCGATCACGGGTATTGCCGGGATCGGCAAGTCGCGGCTGGGGTGGGAGTTCTACAAATACTTCGACGGCCTGCCGCAGATCACCTACTGGCACCGCGGCCGCTGCCTCTCCTACGGCGAGGGGGTGACCTACTGGGCGCTGGCGGACATGGTCCGGATGCGGGCGCGGATCGCCGAGGACGAGGAGCAGGCCTCGGCGCTCGCCAAGCTCGCGGAGGTCGTCCGCGAGCACCTCTCCGACGAGGAGGAGCGGCGCTTCGTCGAGCCGCGTCTCCGGCACCTGCTCGCGCTGGAGGAGAGCACGCGCTTCGAGCGTGAGGACCTGTTCGCGGCCTGGCGTCTGTTTTTCGAGCGACTCGCCGATGTCTACCCGACGGTGATGGTCTTCGAGGACATGCAGTGGGCGGACGCAGCGCTGCTGGACTTCATCGAGTATCTGCTCGAGTGGTCGCGGAGTTCGCCGCTGTTCGTCATGACCTTGGCCCGCCCCGAGCTCCAGGAACGGCGGCCGACCTGGGGCAGTGCGAGCCGGAACTTCACCTCCCTCTACCTGGAGCCGCTGCCGGAGCCGGCCATGGAGGAGATACTCGGCGGCCTCGTCCCCGGCCTCCAGGACACGCTCCGCAGCCAGATCCTCGAGCGGGCCGAAGGCATCCCGCTCTACGCCGTCGAGACGGTGCGGATGCTGCTCGATCGGGGCGCGCTCGTCCAGGAGGAATCGTCGTACCGGCCGACCGGCACGATCGAGTCGCTCGAGGTTCCGGAGACCCTCCACGCGCTGATCGCTGCGCGCCTGGACGGGCTCACCACTGAAGAACGGCGGGTGCTGCAGGACGGCGCCGTGCTCGGGAAGACTTTTACGAAGCAGTCGCTCGGCGCCGTCAGCGGGCTCTCCGAGCAAGAGCTCGACCCGATCCTCGCATCACTGACGCGGAAAGAACTGCTCGGCGTCCAGGCGGACCCGCGCTCGCCCGAGCACGGCCAGTACGGCTTCCTCCAAGATCTGCTGCGCCGCGTTTCGTACGAGACGCTGTCCAAGCACGACCGGAAGGTGCGACACCTCGCCGCGGCCGCTCACCTGGAGCAGGGCTGGGGCGAGCACGAGGTCGTCGAGGTCGTTGCGTCTCACTACCTCGACGCCTACGAGGCGGCGCCGACAGCATCCGATGCCGCGGAGATCAAGGAGCAGGCCCGCCGAGCCCTGACGAGGGCCGCCGAGCGCGCCGCGTCGCTCGGCGCCTCTGAAGAGGCGCAGCGCTACTTCGAGCAGAGCGCCGGGTTGACGGACGACCCGCAGCTTCAGGCGGCGCTCGTGGACCGAGCGGGCCAAATGGCGTTCAAGGCTGGGGCCATGGAGGCAGCGGCGCGCCTGTTCGAGGCTTCGATCGCGCTGTACGACAGCCAGGGCGACACTCATGCATCGGCGTGCGTGTCCGCGAGGCTCGGGCACGCGCAGTGGTACATGGGTCAGCTGCACGAGGCGATCGAACGCATGGAGCGGGCGTACTCAGTGATCTCGACGGACGAGCCGGACGAGGAGCTGGCCTTCCTCGTCGCCCGGCTGGCGCACTCGCACTGGTTCGCCGGCGACCTCGAGCGCTCCCGAGAGCGAACGGAGCTCGCGCTCGACCTCGGCGAGTCGCTCTCGCTTGCCGAGGTGCTGACCTATGCGTGGTCGACGAAGTCGATGCTCAGCGCCACGCACGGACGTCCCGAGGAAGCCCGAGGTTTGCTCAAGCTCGCCCTCGAGCATGCGCTCGCCCATGGGCTCACCGAACGGGCAGCTAACGCCTGCGGCAACCTCTCCGACCTCTGCTTCCAGTACGACCGCTACGAGGAGGCGCTCGGGTACCTGCGGCAGGCGCTCGAGCTCGGCCGCAAGGACGGCAATCGGCCGAACGAGTGGTTCGCGCTCAGCGAGATGACCTATGCCCTCTTCATGCGGGGCGATTGGGACGGGTCGCTCGCAGCGCTCGCCGAGATCCCGGAGGAGAAGCTCCCGACCGGCGGCACGCTGCTCAGCCCGATGACCTCGGTCCTCGAGCTCCACCTTCACCGCGGGAACGTCGAGGAGGCGCGCCGGATCTTCTCCATCTACGCCCGCCTGGCCGAGTCGAGCGACGTCCAGGACCAATCCTGCTACGCGACCGCGGAGGCGGCGCTCGCCCGAGCGGACGGCCGTCTCGTCGATGCGCTTGCAGCGGCGCAGCGGGCGATCGCGCTTGCGCCGACGATGGGCATCGCCAATCAGGCGGTGAAGCACGGTCTCGTCCACGCGATCGAAGCTGCGCTCGCGATCGACGATCGCGGGAAGGCAGAGGAGCTGCTGTCTACGATCGAGGACCTCCCGCCGGGGCTGCGCCCGCCGTTTCTCGACGCCCAAGCACATCGTTTCCGGGGACTGTTGTCCGACGCCCCGGATGTTGCCTTCGCCGGCTACGCAGCCGCGGAAACCCGCCTTCGCGAGCTCGAGCTCCCCTTCTGGCTTGCTGTGACCCTGCTCGAGCGCGGCGAGCGTCTCCGCGAGCACGGGCGATCCGCCGATGCGGAGCCGCTGCTCGTGGAGGCGCGCGAGATCTTCGAGCGCCTCGGGGCGGCGCCGTGGGCCGAGCGGGCCGGCCACCACGAAAGTCCGATCGCGGTGCGCGCGTGACCTGCCCGTCCTGCGGGACGCAGAACCGGCCCGAGGCCCGGTTCTGCCTGAACTGCGGCTCGACGCTCGCCCGCGCCTGCCCGAACGGGCATCCCGTGCCGGCCGAAGCCAGGTTCTGCGACGAGTGCGGGGCGCAGGTCGCCGCCGCTCCGGCGACTGCGGATGCGACCGCGACCGCTCCGCCGGCTCCTGCGTCCGAACGCAAGCTCGTCTCCGTGCTCTTCGCCGACCTGGTCGGCTTCACGTCAGCCTCCGAGGACCGCGACGCCGAAGACACCCGCGAGCTGCTCTCCCGCTACTTCGAGACCTGCCAGCGGCTCGTTTCACTGTACGGCGGCACCGTGGAGAAGTTCATCGGCGATGCGGTGATGGCGGTCTGGGGGACTCCGGCGGCGAACGAGGACGACGCAGAGCGCGCCGTGCGGACCGCACTCGACCTCGTCGCGGCCGTCCCCGACCTCGCGCCGGGACTCGGCGCCCGTGCGGGCGTGCTCACCGGTGAGGCGGCGGTGACGATCGGGGCCGAGGGGCAGGGGATGGTCGCCGGCGATCTGGTGAACACCGCGTCGCGGATCCAGTCGGCCGCAGAGCCCGGCACCGTTCTCGTCGGCGAGGCGACGAGACGGGCGACGGAGGCGGCGATCGCGTACGAGCCCGTGGGCGAGCACGAGCTGAAGGGGAAGGCAGAGCCGGTCGCGCTGCACCGGGCGCTCAGGGTCACGGCCAACCGCGGCGGCGCGCAGAAGTCGGTCGGCCTGGAGCCGCCGTTCGTCGGGCGTGACCGCGAGATGCGCCTCGTCAAGGAGCTCTTCCACACGTCGGCCGAGGAGGGCAAGGCTCAGCTCGTCTCCGTGGTCGGCATCGCCGGGATCGGCAAGTCGCGTCTCGCCTGGGAGTTCGAAAAGTACGTCGACGGCCTCGCCGACAACTTCTGGTGGCACCGCGGCCGGTGTCTCGCCTACGGCGAGGGCGTCGCCTACTGGGCGCTGGCGGAGATGGTGCGGATGCGGGCCGGGATCGTCGAGGAGGAGTCACCGGATTCCGCGCTCGCCAAGCTCGCGTCCTCGATCGCCGAGCACGTGCCCGACCCCGAGGAACGGAGCTGGCTCGAGCCCCGGCTCGCGCACCTGCTCGGCCTCGCCGAGCGGACCGCACCCGACCGTGAGGATCTCTTCTCCGCCTGGCGGCTCTTCTTCGAGCGACTCGCCGAGCAAGGGCCGGCGGTCCTCGTCTTCGAGGACCTCCAGTGGGCCGACGCCGGACTGCTCGACTTCGTCGAGTACCTGCTCGAGTGGTCGCGGAGCCACCCGCTGTACGTGGTCGCGCTGGCGCGGCCGGAGCTGCTCGAGCGCCGGCCGAACTTCGGCGCCGTGAGCCGCAATGCGACCACGCTCTCACTCGAGCCGCTCTCCGAGGCGGCGATGGAGGCGCTGCTCGACGGGTTCGTGCCTGGACTCCCGGCCGAGCTGCACAGGCAGATCCTCGACCGCGCCGAGGGCATTCCGCTCTACGCGGTCGAGACGGTGCGGATGCTGCTCGATCGCGGCCTCCTCGCCCGCGAGGGTGATGTCTATCGGCCGACCGGGGAGATCGGCGCGCTCGACGTTCCGGAGACGCTGCACGCGCTCGTCGCCGCGCGGCTGGACGGCCTGGAGCCGGAGGAACGGCGCCTTCTTCAGGACGCCTCCGTGCTCGGCAAGTCGTTCACAAAGGCAGGGCTGGCCGCGGTCTCGGGCCGGGCCGAGGCCGAGGTCGAGCCCTTGCTCGTCTCGCTCGTTCGCAAGGAGGTGCTCGGGGTCCAGGCGGATCCACGATCTCCCGAGCGGGGCCAGTACAACTTCCTGCAGGACCTGCTCAAGCGGGTCGCGTACGAGACGCTCGCAAAGGCCGAGCGCAAGGCTCGTCATCTGGCAGCCGCTGCTCATCTCACGCAGGCATTCGGCGCGGGGGAACAGGAGATCGTCGAGGTGGTCGCCGCCCATTACCTCGACGCGTACCAGGCGGCTCCCGACGCCGACGACGCCCCGGAGATCAAGGCCAGAGCACAGGAGATGTTGACCCGGGCGGGCGAGCGCGCCGCTTCCCTCGCCGCGAACGACGAGGCGCAGCACTACTTCGAGCGGGCCGCCGACCTCAGCGACGACCCGCTCGTCGAGGCGCAACTGCACGAGCGGGCGGGCGAGACCGGGTGGGCGTCGGGCCGGGTGGAAGAGGCGCTCGAACACTACGAGACGGCGCTGGCCCTGTACGAGGCGCAGGGCCTGACACACCCGGCGGCGCGCGTGACCGCGCGCGTCGGGGAGGCTGTGTGGCGCGCAGGACATCTCGATGAGGCGCTGGCTCGCATGGAGCAGGCCTACGAGGTGCTCTCGGGCGACAAGCCGGACGAGGACCTCGCGACCCTGGCGGCGGAGCTCGGCCGCCTCCACTTCTTCAAGGGAGAGCCGGAGCTGGCCGTCCCCATGATCGACGCTGCGATCGAGATCGCCGAGTCGCTCTGGCTCCCGAAGGTCCTCGCCGAAGCCCTGAACACGCAGGGGCTGATCGCCGGCTATCGCGGACGCTACGAACAGGCACTGGCGCTCATGAAGCACTCGCTCGAGCTGGCGCTGGAGCACGATCTGACGCAGTCCGCGCTGCGCGCGTACAACAACCTCGGCGACCTGCTCGACCGTCGTGACCGGTACGAGGAGGCGATCGAGACGATGCGGCCCGCGCTCGCCCTCGGGCGCAAGGCCGGCTACCGGCTGAACGAGTGGCGGATGCTCGGGGAGCTCGGCTACTACCTCTTGCGAACCGGCGACTGGGACGAAGCGCTCGCGCTGGCTCGGGAGATGCCAGAGGACAGGATCATGACCGCGGTCTCCGTCGCCAACACGCTGATCGAGATCGCCGTCGAGCGAGGCGATCCCGCCGAGGCCCGCCGGATCCTCGGGCTGCTCTCGGAGCTCGAGGGTTCGGCCGATGTGCAGGACCGCTGGGGCTACGCGTCCATGAGCGCACTCACCCTTCGGAGCGAAGGACGGTTCGAAGAGGCGCTCGCCGCGACTGATGTAGGGCTCGAGTCGTTCCAGTTCTTCGGGGGCGGCGTCTCCGCCGACGCCAAGATCGCATTGTCCGAAGGGCTCGAGTCTGCCCTCGCGCTCGGCCGGCTCGACCGGGTCGAGGACCTGCTCGCGAAGATCGACGAGATTCCCACCGGGAGGCGACCACCATCGCTGGTCGCGCAGGCGGCCCGGTACCGTGCCCGGCTCGCCGCAGCACGGAACCAGCATGAAGGGGTCGAACAGGGCTTCAAGACGGCGGAGGCGGTCTTTCGCGAGCACGGCCTGACGTTCTTCCTCGCGGCTGCGGAGCTCGAGCATGCGGAGTGGCTCACCGGAGAGGGCCGCTCGCACGAGGCCCAGCCGCTGCTCGACGAGGCGCGCGAGATCTTCGAGCGCCTCGAAGCGAGGCCGTGGCTCGGGCGCTGCGACGCCCTGGCACCGGCTCGGGCCGAGACCGCCAGCGTCTAGGATCGAGTCATGGAATGCGACGTCGCCGTTCTCGGGGGCGGCCCGGGCGGCTACACGGCCGCGATCAGAGCAGCACAGCTCGGTGCAAAGGCCGTCTGTATCGAACGTGAGCCCGAGCTCGGCGGCACCTGCCTCCGCGTCGGCTGCATCCCGACGAAGGCGTGGGTGCAGACCGCGTTCGCGCTGAAGGAGGCAGAGGAAAGCTTTGCCAAGTTCGGGGTCGAGGTCGGGTCGCCGAAGCTCGATCTGCCGACCGCGAACGTCTGGAAGGCGCAGGTCGTGAAGCAGATGACCCAGGGCGTCGCCGGGCTCTTCAAGGCGAACGGTGTCGAGTGGGTGAACGGCAGAGGTGTCTTCAAGGACGCGAACACGATCGCGGTCGAGGGCGGAGAGGACGTCACCTTCACGAGCGCGATCGTCGCCACCGGCTCGTATCCGATGCGGCCGCCGATCGAGGGGCTCGACTCCCCCCTCTGCGTCGACTCGACCGGACTGCTCGCGCAGGAGCGGCTGCCCGAACGGCTCGTCGTCCTCGGGGGAGGGATCATCGGTTGTGAGTTCGCATCGATCTTCCAGCGGTTCGGCTCGCAGGTGACGATCGTCGAGCTGCTCCCGCGCCTGATCCCGCAGGAGGACGAGGACGCCGCCGCCGAGCTCGCGAAGCAGTTCGGCAAGCGCGGGATCGCCCTCCACCTCGAGAAGCAGTGCACGAAGGTCGAGGACCACGACGGGACGCTGACCGTCCATTTCGGCGAGGGCGAGACGGTTGACGCCGACCTGATGCTCGTCAGCGTCGGACGGGCACCGCTCGTCGAGGGTCTCGGCCTCGAGGAGATCGGCGTCGAGGTCGACCGCCGCGCAGGGATCGCTACCGACGAGCACCGCCGGACGACCGTGCCGCACATCTATGCGGTCGGCGACTGCGCCGGGTACTGGCAGCTCGCGCACACCGCGTTCCGCGAGGGTGAGGTCGCCGCCGAGAACGCGACCGGACACGAGGCGGCCGTCGACGCCCGCGCCGTGCCGCGGCCGATCTACACCGACCCCGAGATCGCCGGCGTCGGGCTGACCGAGGCGGAAGCCCGGGAGCAGTACGGCGACGACGTCGCGGTCGGGACGTTCCCCTGGGTGGCGAACGCGAGGGCGGTGATGCAGGACGCAACGGTCGGCTGGGTGAAGTCCATCCACGAGACGCGGTACGGGGAGCTGCTCGGCGTGGTGATGGTCGGCCCGCACGTCACCGACCTCGTCGAGGCCGGCGTGGTCGCGATCGACGCGGAGGCGACTGTCGAGACCGTCGCCGACGGAATCGCGCCGCACCCGACGCTGTCCGAGGCGATCAAGGAGGCCGGGCTGGTCGCGCTCGGGCGGGCGATCCACTTGCCGCCGAAGCGTCGGGTTGCGGCCAGGGCGTAACTGGGAAGGGAGCTTCGATGAGCATCATCAACAGGCGGAACGCCGTGATCGGGTGGGCGACCTGGACGACCGTCAAGCGCGTCGCGGCAATGAAGGCGAAACGTGCGGTGCCTTCAGGGGGCGACGCAGAGTCGGCGGGGAAGAAGAAGGCTGCGAAGGCGGTCGCGGTGATCGTCACGGCCGCCGGTGTCGTCGTCTTCTGGAAGAAGCGTCACCGCGACGCCACCGACTACGACAGCCTCGCGTCAGAGGAGGTCGGCGGCGGGGGCGACGTGCCGCCGGCCGAGTAACCGTTACACAGCCGGCACGCTCCTGTCACACCCGCGCGATACCGCTCGTGCCTCCGCGAGCTGAGGTCGGCCGTCGCGCTGGTCGACCTGCTACGTCGGATTCCGCTCTCGATCATGGCGTTGAAGAACCTCGTCGTCCCGGCCTCGCGGATGGCCGCAGAACGACGGCCCAGTGTCCACGACGCGTGCTACGTCGCTCTCGCGGAAGAGGCGGATGCCGTTCTCCTCACTGCCGACCGTGATGCCGCCGAGGCAGCCCGAGAGAGCATCCTGATGGCCTGATCGAGGCCGCTGAAGGTGCGGCCGACGCCGGTTGTACGATGGCCCTCCGGTGTCCGAGGCGCCCTTCGTCCATCTCCACGTCCACTCCGAGTACTCGATCCTGGACGGGGCGTGCCGGATTCCGGCGCTCGCCGCGCGGGCGGCGGAGCTCGAGATGCCGGCGGTCACGCTCACCGACCACGGCTCCCTCGCGGGCGCCGTCGAGCTCCACCGCGAGGCGAAGAACCACGGGATCAAGCCGATCGTCGGCTGCGAGCTCTACGTCACCGACGACCGGCACCGTTCTGAGAAGGGCTACGCCCACCTGACCGTCCTCGCCGAGTCGAACGAGGGCTACGCCAACCTGATCAGGCTCTCGTCACTCGGCTACCTCGAGGGCTACTACTACAAGCCGCGCGTCGACTGGGAGCTGCTCGAGCGTCACGCCAAGGGCTTGATCGTCCTCTCCGGGTGCCTCTCCGGCCGGGTCGCAAAGGCGCTCGAGGAGACGAGACCGCAGGACGCCGCCGCCGACCTCGACCGCCTCGTCCAGATCTTCGGGCCCGACTCGACGTACGTCGAGATCCAGAACGCGGGGCTCGAGCCGCAGCAGCGGATCAATCCGCAGCTCGCGAAGCTCGCCGAGGCGACCGGCCTCCCGCTCGTCGCCACCGGCGACGTCCACTACCTGATGCACGAAGACGCCCGCGCCCACGAGGCGCTGCTCTGCATCCAGTCCGGGGATTCCCTCAAGAACCCCAACCACTGGCGCTTCGACACCGACCAGTTCTACTTCAAGACGCCGGCCGAGATGGCGCAGGACTTCGCCGCCTACCCCGACGCGCTGCGCCGGACGCTCGAGGTGGCCGAGCGCTGCACGGTGACGATCGAGACCGACCGCCTGCTCCTGCCCAAGTTCCCGACGCCCGAGAACCGCGACGCCTTCGAGTACCTCGTCGAGCTCTGCGAAGCCGGCCTCGGCCGCCGATACGAGACGATCACCGGGGAGCTCCACGACCGCCTCCAGTTCGAGCTGAAGACGATCCGGGAGATGGGCTTCGCCGACTACTTCCTGATCGTCTGGGACTTCGTCCACTTCGCGAAGACGAACGGGATCCAGGTGGGACCGGGCCGCGGCTCGGCCGCCGGCTCACTTGCTGCCTACTGCCTCGAGATCACCGATGTCGACCCAATGCGCTACGGCCTGCTGTTCGAGCGCTTCCTCAACCCCGGCCGCAAGTCGATGCCCGACATGGACATCGATTTCGCCGTCGCCGGCCGCGACCGGGTGATCAACTACGTGTCCGAGAAGTACGGCCGCGACCGGGTCGCGCAGATCATCACCTTCTCGACGATGATGGCCCGCGCCGCCGTCCGTGACGCCGGCCGCGTCCTCGAAGTCCCCTACGGGACGGTCGACCGGATCGCGAAGATGATCCCCGAGGGGCCGAAGGTCTACCTGGAGGACAATCTCAAGCCCGGACAGGAGCTCCGTGGCGCCTACGACTCCGATCCGCTGGTGAAGGAGATCGTCGATCTCGCGAAACCTCTGGAGGGGCTCGTTCGAGCGGACTCGATCCACGCCGCCGGCGTCGTGATCGGCGACCGGCCGCTGATCGAGTACGTGCCGCTCCAGCAGAAGGGGCCCGACGCCGAGGTCGTCACCCAGATTCCGATGGGCGACGTCGAGAAGCTCGGGCTGCTGAAGATGGATTTCCTCGGGCTGCGGAACCTCGACGTGATCGACGAGGCGTTGCGGCTGATCGGCGGGCTCGAGCTCAGCGACATCCCGCTCGACGACGCAAAGACGTACGAGATGCTCCGGCGCGGCGACGCGATCGGCGTCTTCCAGTTCGAGTCGTCCGGGATGCGCGAGGCGCTGCGCCAGGTGAAGCCGACCGAGTTCGAGGATCTGATCGCTCTCGTCGCCCTGTACCGGCCCGGGCCCATGCAGTACATCCCGGTCTACGCGCGGCGCAAGAACGGGCAGGAGCCGGTCACCTACATCGATCCGCGGCTCGAGCCGATCACCGCCTCCTCACACGCCACGTGCATCTACCAGGAGCAGTACCTGGAGATCGCGAAGCAGATCGCGGGCTTCTCCCCTGCGGAGGCCGACGACCTGCGCAAGGCGATCGGCAAGAAGATCCATTCGCTCATGGCGTCGCTGAAGGAGAAGTTCCTCGCCGGCTGCGCCGAGAGCGGGACGGATCCGGCGGTCGCGCAGCAGCTCTGGAAAGACATGGAGCAGTCTCAGGACTACTCCTTCAACAAGTCCCATGCGGCGTGCTACGCGCTGATCGCCTATCGCACGGCCTGGCTGAGGGCAAACCATCCCCACGAGTACATGGCGGCGCTGATCTCGTCGGTGATGAGCACCAAGGACCGCGTGCCCTTCTACGTGAACGCCTGTCACGACCTCGGGATCGAGGTGCTGCCCCCGGATGTGAACACGTCGCAGGTCGACTTCGCGGTCGTCGAAGGGAAGATCCGGTTCGGGCTCAACGCGGTCAAGAACGTCGGTGAGGCGGCCTGCCAGGCGATCGTCGCCGCACGGGAGACGGGGGGACCGTTCGAGTCGATCTGGGACTTCACCGAGCGGGTCGACCCGCAGGTCGTGAACAAGCGAGCGCTCGAGTCGCTCGTCAAGTCCGGCGCGCTCGACTCGACCGGAGCGCCGCGCAAGGGCCTGGTCGAGGTCCTCGACCAGGCGCTCTCCTGGGGCGGTAGCGAGCACGAGGCACGCAGCTCCGGCCAGGGGTCGATCTTCGACCTCGTCGACGAGGGAGCCGAACGGCCGCGGCACCACGCCCCGATCCCTGCGGGCGAGTACGAGAAGGCGGAGCTGCTCCGGCTGGAGAAGGAGACGCTTGGTCTCTGGATCTCCGAGCACCCACTCGCCGACGTCGCCGCCGAGCTGAAGCGGAAGTGCGATCGCGTGCTCGGGGATCTGGAGCGCTGTCGCGACGGCGAGATCGTCACCGTCGGCGGCATCGTCTCCGCGGTCAAGCAGCTGACCACGAAGAAGGGCGAGC
Source organism: Actinomycetota bacterium (assembly GCA_046732255.1). Lineage (GTDB taxonomy): Bacteria > Actinomycetota > Thermoleophilia > Gaiellales > Gaiellaceae > DATBLE01. Next base: position 43,590 of record JBKPMR010000003.1, on the reverse strand, counting down.
CGATGGTCTTCCTGCGCCTCGACGACCTCACCGGCAGCACCGAGGCAGTGGTCTTCAACTCGGTCTACGCCGCCTCCCGCGAGCTCTGCGAGACCGACCGCGTGCTCGTCCTCAAGGGCCGCGTCGACCACAAGGAAGGCGAGTCGAAGCTGATCGCGATCGAGGTGAGCGAGTTCGCCGCTTACGTCCCGCCGACCGAGGTCCGCCTCAAGGTCGACGCGCGCAAGGCGCCCGCGGGCGTGCTGCGCGAGCTCGGGCACGTGGTCCGCGACTACCCCGGGGAGGCGAAGGTCGTCCTCGCCCTCGACACGTCCGAGGGGCCGAGGACGCTGGAGTTCGGCCCCGAGTACCGCGTCGCCCCGGTGCCGGACTTCTACGCCGAGGTCAAGGCGCTGCTCGGCGAAGCTGCCGTTTCGTAGTCGTCTTCGCGCTGGGCCGGGCGGAGCCCGACCCGGCGCTCGCGCGTCGCGCGGGAACTGCCAGGGCCAGAAGTGGCCTACCCGCCCGGCGTCCGGGCGTCGGGTTCGACCAGGCGGCGGGTTGCCTCGACCACGAGCCGCCGGCGCCGGGCGCGGCGTCGGCGCTCCTGAGCGGCACTGATCGTGAACTCGGGGAGCGGCACCGCCCAGAAACGGGTGATCGACAAGATGAATGCGAGCAGCTCCTGGGGCACGAGCGCGGCATTGACGCGCCCCGCAGCCTGGGCGCTTGCGATCTCCCGGGCCTGATCCTCGATCAGCTGCTCGATCGCCGGGATGCGCCGTTCTCTGGTTCCGGGCTCCAGCGTGTGCCAGTACCCGAGGCGGACGGCATCGGGATTGCCGGTGAAGAAGTCGAATAGGGCACCCGCAAACTCGGGTAGCTGCTCGGCGTCGAAGTGGACCTCCCGGTGGAACCGTGCGACCTGTTCGGTGACGACCTGGTCGAAGAGATCCTGCTTGTTGCCGAAGTAGGCGTAGATCAACTGCTTGTTCGCGCGTGCCGACCTGGCGATGCGGTCGACCCGCGCCCCGGCGATGCCGTACCGGGCGAACTCGGCCACGGCCGCCTCGAAGATCCGCCGCTTCGTCTCCTCCGGATTCCTGACCATGTGCGTCCTCAGCGTAGGGCAGTGTGCTGTCGGTAGTGTGTAACCAACTGGTTGGTTATTCAAGGAGGCAAGTGATGACAGCTCGCCGACGGCGTGTGGTCAGCGCCCTCTCCGTCTCCGTCGTGCTCGCAGCGGTGTTCGCCCTGACGTCGCTGGCGGCTTCCTCGGCGGGGCAACCTCCGCCCGAGGTGGCGGAGCCGGGAGACGGTTGGCCCGCGCACAACTACGACCTCTCGAATTCCCGGGCGACGACGGCTACTGCGATCAACGCGTCGAACGTCGCGACGCTGAAGCGCAAGTGGAGCTTCACGATCCCCGGCAGCGGCGTCTTCGGGAACTTCGCGACCACACCGATCGTCCACCAGGGAGTCGTCTACTTCCAGGACCTGAACTCGAACGTGTACGCCGTCGACCAGCAGACGGGCAAGCTGAAGTGGAAGCACGCCTTCAAGAGCCCGTCGATCGGCCCGAACGGCGTCTCGCTCGGCAACGGACGCCTCTACGGAGCGACGGTGACCACCGCGTTCGCACTGAACCCGGCGACCGGCGCGTTGATCTGGAAGCACCGGCTGACGCCGTCGGTCAAGGTCGGGATCGACATGGCGCCGCAGCTGTACGACAACAAGGTGCTGATCTCGACCGTCCCGGGCAGCGGCGTGAAGCACTTCTACGAGGCGGGCGCGGTCGGCGTCGTCTACTCGCTCGACGCCGCCACCGGCAAGACGCTCTGGAGCTTCAACACGGTCTCCAAGCCGAAGAAGGGCCAGTACTCGGGCGGCGGGCTCTGGTATCCGCCCGCGGTGGCCGCGAACGGCGACATCTATCTCGGAGTCGCCAACCCGGGTCTCTGGCCGCTCACGCCGAAGAACCCGAACGGCGCGCTCCGGCCGGGGCCGAACCTCTACACCGACTCGCTGGTCGCACTCGACGGCGACACCGGCAAGCTCAAGTGGTACCGGCAGGTGATCCCACACGACATCCGCGACTACGACCTGATGATCTCGCCGGTCCTGTACACGCCCTCCGGCGGCCAGCAGCTCGTGATCGGCGCCGGGAAGATGGGCAAGGTGTACGCCTGGAAGGCGTCGTCCGGCGCTCCGGTGTGGCAGGCGAGCGTCGGCAAGCACCTGAATGACACCGGGCCGCTCCCGAAGAAGGCGGTCACCGTGTGCCCGGGTGACTACGGCGGCGTCGAGACGCCGATGGCGCAGGCGAACGGGACGTTGTTCGTCCCGTGGCTCAACCTCTGCGTCAAGGCCTCGGCCACGTCGCTGTCGATCGACCAGACCGCGTTCGCCAAGGCGACCGGCGGGCTGACGGCGTTCGACGCGGCGACCGGCAAGGTCAAGTGGCAGAAGGCGCTCCCGCATGCGAACTTCGGGGCGGCCACGGTCGCGAACGACGTGGTCTTCACCTCGGACTTCGCGGGGAAGATCTACGCGTTCTCGACCGCGAACGGGAAGCAGCTCTGGACGGCGCAGGCTCCGGCTGGCATCAACGCCTTCCCGGCGGTAACCCAGAAGATGCTGCTCGTCGGGGCTGGGACGCCGGGCCTGGGCACGAGCTCGAAGCCCAAGTACCAGCTCGTCGCCTACGGACTGGAGTGAGAACCATGCGTCTCCTTGCAACGATCGTTGCCGCCGCGACCCTCGGCGTGCTCGCCTTCGGCGGCACCTCGTCCGCGGCGGTCAAGCGCCTCACGGCGACGGACGGACCCGGCTTCACGATCACGATGAGCGCGAAGACGGTGAAGCCGGGCCGCTACGTGATCACGGTTCGCGACCGGTCGGCGATCCACAACTTCCACCTGATCGGGCCCGGCGTGAACAAGCTGACGAGCGTCGCCGCGGTCAAGACCTACGTCTGGACGGTCACGCTCAAGCGAGGGACATACCGCTTCGTGTGCGACCCGCACGCGACGATCATGAAGGGCGTCCTCCGAGTCGCATAGATCGGCTCGCCCGGCCGGCCCACATGGGCCGGCCGGGCGCGGCCGTAGCATCAAGCTGTGGAGTGCGTCGCCTACGGGGTCGGCTCGCCCTTCGTCGAGGAGCTGCTCGAGATCGTCCGGCGGCTCGGCTGGAACGTGCACGGCGGCGTCGCCAACATCGAGACCGACTACCGGCCGATCGACCTAGAGCCGATCGTGTCCGGGGACAGGATCCCCGCCGACTGGCTGTCGCTCCCGGCGGTGCTGCCGATGGTCACTCCGGGGTTCCGGTGGCAGGTTGAGCACGAGGCGATCCGGCAGGGCTTCCAGGCCTTTGCGACTGCCGTCGACCCCACGGCCAGCGTGGCCTCGACCGCGTCTCTCGGGGAGGGCACGATCATCTGCGCCGGCGCGCTGGTCGGAGCGCGGGCAGGCTTGGGTCGCCTCGCCTGCCTGAACAAGGGCGCGATCGTCGGTCACCACGACGAGCTCGCGGACTACGTGACGCTGGGGCCGGGCGTCACCCTCTGCGGGAACGTCTCGATCGGGACCGGCGCATTCGTCGGGGCAGGCGCGGTCGTCAACCACAAGATCTCGATCGGTGCGAACGCCGTGGTCGGGTCGGGCTCGCTGGTCAGGCGAGACGTGCCCGAGCACACCCTCGTCGCCGGGAATCCTGCAAAGGTGATCGCCGAGGTGGCCGGCTACAACGAGGTCGGCGTCAGCGAGCGGCTGACGTCCGGCGGGTAGCGCGTCGCCCGCAGGCTCGGCCAGATGCTGTCGAGGGCGTGCTTCAAGGGCCTGACCCTCTTGTAGGGAACGCGTGCCCGACAAAGCCCGTACAGGACGAGTGCCCGCAGGCTCTTGCCGGCCCTGAGATTCGCGCGGGCGTAGTCGAGCTGCTCGGGCCGATCGAGCCGGTAGGCGGCCCGGGCGACTCGATCCCAGAGCACCACGTCCCAGGCGCGGCTGTAGCCGATGTGCTTGAGGAAGATGCCGACCTCGGCCGCCGACCAGCTCTCGTCTGACAGGACGTGGCTGAGCGACGACGGATGCACGCGGTAGCGGACGCCGATTCGGGGACTGAAGGCGAAGCGGTAGCTGCGCGCGATGCGAAGCCACATGTCCCAGTCCTCGTACGCGAGCGACTCGTCGAAAGGCCCGACGGCCTCGTAGCACTCCCGCCGCACGAGCGTCGAGCCGGCCGGGAGGAAATTCCGCGCGAGCAGGGTCTCGTAGAGGTCGCCTTCAGGCGGATCACCGACGGTTCCGACGTGCTCGATGAACGTTCGGGGCAGCGGCTTCCCGTCCTCGTCCATCCGCGCCGCGTCGCAGTAGACGACCCCGACCGAGCTCGGGAGCGCCTCCAGCTCGGCGACCTGGTCCGCGAGCTTGTTGGGGAGCCAGACATCGTCCGTGGAGAGCGACGAGACGTATGCACCGCGCGCGTGGGCGAGGGCATCGTTCCGCGTGCGGCAGATCCCCTGATTCCGCTCATGGAGGACGAGCGTGCAGTCGGTCTCCGTTCGAGCCAGCCAGTCGCGGATCAGGTCGACGGAGCGGTCGGCGGAGGCGTCGTCGGCGACGATCAGCTGCACGTTGGGGTAGGTCTGCGCCCGGACGCTCTCCAGGCACTCGATCACGTACCGCTCGTGGTTGAAGCACGTGGCGACGACGCTGACGAGCGGAGACGGGCCGGCGACGGGCATCCGAGTCTCAGTGTGATCGAAAACGGCGCGGCGTCCATCGCCGCGCGTGCCTAGTCGGCCAGGCTCTTGGCGCGCAGCTCCTCGAGCGCTCGCTCGCGCTTCTCCAGCCCGCTCAGCCCCATCCCCGCCAGGATCCGGTCGGTCTTCGTGAACTGGACGTCGCGGTAGTCGACGACCTGGAAGTGGTTGCCCCAGGGATCGAGGAAGTCGTTGTCGCCGAGCATCTGTGCACCGGCGTCGCGGGCGGCGGTGAGCGCCGCCTCGCGGTCGTCGACGACGAGTCCGATGTGCCGCGGTCCGTCGGGGGGCTGCGTCCGGCCTGCGGAGAGCGCGATGAACTGGTCGCCGAGGTCGACGAACGCCATCGAGCGACCGTGGCGACCGCGGAGGGACAGTTCGAAGATCCTGCCGTAGAAGGCCAGCGCCTCGTCCAGATCGCCGACCTCGATTGCGACATGGTTGATGCCGACGGCGCGTGTCATTGGAACCAGCGTAGCCCTGGGGGTGTATATGCCGCGGTGGTGGGCCGGCCACTCGACGAACGAGAGCTCGTCGCCCGCGCGCAACGCGGCGACGCCGACGCCTACGAGGAGCTCGTGCGCGCATACCAGGGGATCGCCTTCCGTACCGCCTACGTCCTCGCCGGCAGCGCCGCCGACGCCGAGGAGGCCGCGCAGGACGGTTTCGTGAAGGCCTACCGCGCGCTGTGGCGGTTCCGGGCCGGCGCGCCGTTCAAGCCGTGGTTGCTACGGATCGTCGCGAACGAGGCGCGGAACCGGCGCCGGTCCTCCGGACGGCGGACGGCGCTCGCGCTGCGGGCGGCACAGGTGCCTTCCGGGGAGGCGGCCCCCTCCCCGGAGGCGGCTCTGCTCGATGCCGAGCGCCGGGACCAGCTGACGGCCGCGCTCGAGCGTCTGTCGGAGTCGGACCGGGAGGCGATCGCCTGCCGCTACTTCCTCGACCTCTCCGAGGCCGAGACTGCCGCGGCGCTCGGCGTTCGCCGCGGCACGGTGAAGTCGCGCCTCTCGCGGGCGCTCGAGCGGCTGCGCGCCGAGCTCGAGGCTGCAAACGTCGCCGGCGAAGCCGGCGACGCGCGGCCGGGAAGCCTGGGGGAGGTGGAGCAGTGACCGAGCAGGAGCTGAGGGCGCTGGCGGCGTGGGTCGAGCTGCCCGAGGAGCGTGACCTCGCTTCGGCCGTGCGCGCGCGGCTGCGCGGGCGGCCGTCCCGCCGGCGTGCGCTCGTTCTCGTGCTGGCGGCGGCGCTCGTCGCGGTGGCGGTCGCGTTTGCCGTGCCCCCCGCCCGCTCGGCGATCCTGCGAGTGTTCCACCTGCGCGGGGTCCGGATCGAGTACGTCGACCGACTGCCGAGCGTGAAGACTGCGCCGCTCGACCTCGGGATCGCAATCCAGCCTGCCGACGCGGAGAGAACCGCCGGCTTCCGGCCGCTGACCTCGGACCTGCTCGGCGCGCCCGACGAGGTGACGTGGGACGGCTCGCTCCTCTGGTACCGGTACGGCCGCACGCGGCTGCTCGTCTCGCAGTTCCGGGGCCGCGAGCGGGTCGACCTGGTCAAGAAGGTCGTCGAGCCGCAGACCATGATCACCCCGGTGTACGTGAACGGCGAGCCCGGATACTTCATCACCGGCGGCAGGCATTTCCTGTACCTCGCCGCCGGCGGCGTCGTTCGACAGGAGCTCGTGCGGCTCGGTCGCGACGTTCTGCTCTGGCAGCACGGCCCGCTCACGCTTCGCCTCGAAGGCGACCTCACGCTCGGGCAGGCACTCCGCATCGCGCGGTCGTTCCGTTGATGCTTTCGAGGATGGGTACTCGATAGCCACCGAATAGGACACCTGGCCCTAATCCAAATGCGATTTGCAGCCGAACTACCGGGTACATGACGAGCGAGGAAACCGATGTCAGCTGCTGAGCTCGAGATCCAGGTCGAGACCGAGGCGGAGCGGATCGAGCGCTGGCGCGCCGAGGAGCTCGAGCGGGCCGGGTACGAGCCGTCCCACGCGGCCGAGCTCGCCGCCCGGAACGACGTCGACCTCCACCTCGCCGTCGATCTGCTCGAGCGCGGCTGTCCTGTCGAGACGGCCCTCAGAATCCTTCTCTAGTTCTCGCCGCGCCGTCCGGTAGGCGCGGGCAGAATCCTGCGGGTGCCTCTGCTCGCCTCGATCCCCTCGCCGAACAGCGGCGTCATCGACCTGGGCCCGCTGCACATTCACATGTACGGGCTCATGCTGCTCGTCGCGATCGCGGCATGCGTCTGGCTCACCGGTGTGCGGTGGACGCGGCTCGGCGGCGACTGGGATCTCGTGTTGCGCGTCGCCGTCTGGGGCGTGGCCTTCGGGATCGTCGGCGCGCGCGTCTACCACGACATCACGAGCTGGAACGAGGTGCCTGACCACTGGTGGGGCGCATTCGCGGTCTGGCAGGGCGGTCTCGGTGTCTGGGGCGGGATCCTCTTCGGCTGCATCGCAGGTGCGGTCGTCATCCACCGCTCCGGTGAGAGCGTCAGCCTGTTCGCCGACGCGGTCGCGCCTGGGCTGCTGATCGCGCAGGGCATCGGCCGCTGGGGCAACTGGTTCAACCAGGAGCTGTTCGGCAAGCCGACGAATCTGCCCTGGGGCCTGGAGATCGACGAACGGCACCGGCCGCCGCAGTACCTCCTCTCGGACACCTTCCACCCGACCTTCCTGTACGAGTTCATCTACGACCTCGGCATGGCGGGCGTGCTGCTGTTGATCGGCTGGCGGTTCCGGATCAAACCGCCGGGCCTGTTCGCGCTCTACGTCGCCTTCTACACCTTCGGGCGCACGTTCGAGGAGCTCCTGCGGGTCGACCCGTCCCATCACTTCCTGGGGGAGCGGCTCAACTTCTGGGTGTCCGCGGTCGTGTGCGTGTGCTCGGTCGCCTTCTTCGTGTGGTGGCAGTTCTTCCACCAGGGCGGCGACCGTCCGACTGTCCGCCGGAGCAAGCCGCGGGAGATCCCGAAGGGCCCGGCGATGGCGGTCCCGAAGGGGCGCGTCCGCCCACGCCGATAGCCTCCGGGCGGTGCACGTCCGGGAGCTCGAGCTCGACCTCGACGCCTTCGAGGGTCCATTCGACCTGTTGCTCACGCTCGTCCTGCGCGACGAGCTCGAGCCGCGCGACGTCGACGTCGCCGACGTCGTCGTCACGTTCGTCGAGCGCCTCGCCGAGACCGAGCGCCTGGACCTCGACGCCTGCGGCGAGTTCCTGGTGCTGGTCGGCGCCCTGCTGGAGCTGAAGGCCCGCGAGCTCTTTCCGGACGAGCAGGTCGACCTCGCCGACCTCGACCCCGAGGAGGCGGCCGAGGAGCTGGCGCGACGGCTCGAGGAGTTCCGGCGGATCAAGGAGGCGGCGGGCTGGCTGCGCGAGCGCCTGGAGCAGGAGGACGACCGGTACTTCCGGCTCGGGCCGGCACCGCTGGCGCCGCCGGCCGGGACGCGTATCGCACCCCAACAGCCCGAGGCCCTCGCGACCGCGCTGCGCGCGCTCGCCGTCGAGCCGCCGGCGGTCTCGCTGTCCCACATGGGATTGCGGTTTCCGCCCGTCGTCCAGTTCCTCGAGCGATTCCGCGCGCTGCTTCGCCGCCGCCGGCACTTCGACTTCGAGCAGGAGGCGGCCGGCCTCGACCGGATCGAGCAGGCGGTCGCTTTCCTGGCGCTGCTGGAGCTGCGTAAAGCAGGCGAGATCCGCCTCGAGCAGGCCGCGCCGTTTGCACCCATCCGAGTTCATCAGAGCGCCGGTGCCAGACCTTGGTCTGGCTCCGGCTCCGTTTCTGGAGCAGGAACTCCGGCGATCGCCGAGGAAGGAGAGAGCTCGTGGAACGTCCGCTCCGCCTAATCACCAGCTCGCCGGTCGAAGAGCTGGCCCGTACGCTCGAGGCGCTGCTCGTGGTGGCTTCCCAGCCGCTGTCGGCGGAGGACCTCGCGGTCGCCGCCGACGACGAGCTCGCGCGGGTCGAAGAGGCCCTGGAGATCCTCGGCGAGCGGTTCGCGGAAGGCCGCAGCGGCATCGTCCTCGAGCACGTCGCCGGCGGGTACGCCTTCCGCGCGTCGCGTGCCGCGGCAGCGGCGTGCGCGCGGATGTTCGAGCGTCCGGTCGAGCGCGGCCTCTCCCAGGCGGCGCTGGAGACGCTCGCGGTGATCGCGTACCTCGGGCCGTGCAGCCGGCCGGACGTCGCCCGGGTCCGCGGCGTCGCGGCCGACTCGGTCGTGGCCGGCCTGGTCGAGCGCGGGCTGATCTCGGAGTCAGGACGCGACGAAGGCGGCGCCGTGCGCTACCGGACGACGCCGCTGTTCGAACGCGTCTTCGGCCTCGAGAGCGTGTCGGCGCTGCCGCGGCTCGACGATCTCGGCGGAACCGCGGACGAGATCCGCGGCCGCCTCGAGGCGCTGGCCGAACGTAGGCCTGCCTGACCTCCGGTGCCGTGTCCGAAAGCGGCCTCGGCGGGGCTCTTCCTGACGGTGCCAGGCACGGTAAAGAGCCTGCTCGGAGCGGACTTTGCGCGCCCGCTCTTAACCGTTAGGGGCACGAGCCGGCTGACGGAGCCGCTCTGAACAGTGCATGGCACTGTTTGGTCGCAGCGCCGGGCTGAGCCCGGCGCTGCGCGGGTAGGCGGCCGGCCGCGCCCCGTTCGGGGCACGAGCCGGCTGACGGAGCCGCTCTGAACAGTGCATGGCACTGTTCAGAGCGGCGATGGACGCAACGGACGAGACGTTCTACCGCGACGTAGTCGAGCGCTCCCACGAGCGGGCGGTGGTGGTCGACTTCTGGGCGGAGTGGTGCGGGCCGTGCAAGGCGCTCGCGCCCGTGCTCGAGCGCGAGGTCGGCGAGCGCCCGCAGTTGGAGTTGGTCAAGGTCGACGTGGATGCGAACCCGGCGCTCGCCGGTCACTACGGAATCCGCAGCATCCCGGCGGTCAAGGCCTTCCGGAAGGGGCAGATCGTCGCCGAGCTGACCGGCGCCCAGCCCCCGCAGGTGGTCGCCTCGTTTCTGGACGGCCTGCTGGGACCCGCTGCGGGCGACAGGCTCCTCGAAGAGCTACGAGAGCGTGGGGACTACGACGACGTGGTCGCCGCGCTCGAGGGCGGCGACCACGAGCATGCGCTCTCGCTCCTGCTCGAGCGGGCGGCGACCGCAGACAGGGCCGCCCGCGACGAGATCCGCCGCTACATGGTCGCCGTCTTCGAGGATCTCGGGCCGGACCACCCGCTCAGCGCCTCGTACCGGCGCCGGCTGGCCGCGATCCTGTACTGACGTCAGGCTGCTCTCGCGGCCGGGCGCGTCCGGTTGACGACCTGATCGAGGTGGGCCGAGAGCCGGTCGAGGATCGTCTGCTCCTGGGCAGCGGTGATCCTGCCGTTCACGACAGCCTTGTCGAGCCGGGCCTTCACCGCGTCGAGAATCGCCGACTTCAGCCCGGCCACGGTCTTGCCGTGCTCTGTCGCGATCTGCGCCAGCGACTTGCCGGCACGCAGCTCGGCGCGCAGCTGCACCGGCGTCACGCCGAGGTAGGTGGCGACGGCAGCGCCGAAGCGCCTGCCTGCGGGATGCCCGAACGCGGGGAGCGAGTGGTTGACGAGGTCGTCGAGTCGCGCCTCCAGCCGGGCGAGGATCGCCTGCTCGCGCGCTGCCGTCAGCCGGCCGTTGGCGACCGCCTGGTCGAGATGCGCCTGGACGTCGGCGTAGATCGCGTCCTCGAGGCCGGAGACGGACTTACCCTGCGCGACCGCGATCTGCGCGAGTGTCTTCCCGGCCCTGAGCTGCTCGCGCAACTGGGCCTGGGTCAGTCCCAGGTACTTCGCGATGACGGCCGGCCCGGGGGCACCGGCACGCCCGGGCCCGCCCTTGCCGCCCGCGGCGACCGCGCCGCCGGCCCCTGCTGCGACGGCGAGGGTCACTCCGGCCGCCGCGAATACCTTCTTGGATTTCCCGTTCATCGGTCCAGCGTCCTTTCCTCGTGGTCGGAGGGCATGCTCGTACCCGCGGCTGAGAGCCGGCTGAGAAAGAGGTAAGGATTGCGTCATGCGCCTCAACGCCTATCTCGCCCGCGCGGGGGTGGCGTCGAGGCGCGGCGCCGACGAGCTGATCAAGGCGGGCCGCGTGCGTGTGAACGGGCTGCCGGGCGAGCTAGGCACGTTCGTCGGTGCCGCCGACGCCGTCGAGGTCGACGGGCAGCCGGTCGTGAAGCAGGTGCTCGCCTACCGTCTGCTGCACAAGCCTGCGGGAACCGTGACCACCGCCCGCGATCCTCAGCGCCGGCCGACCGTGGTCGACCTCGTCCCGCCCGAGCCTCGGGTCGTCCCGGTCGGCAGGCTCGACGCCGATACGACCGGTGCGCTCCTACTGACGAACGACGGCCAACTCGCACATCGCCTCGCCCACCCTCGCTACGAGGTGGACAAAGTCTACGCGGCCGAGGTCGAAGGCGACCCGAGCCCGGATGCTCTGCGCCGGCTCGCCGACGGCCTCGACCTCGACGACGGTCGGACCGCGCCGGCCCTCGCCAGACGACTCGGTCCGGGCCGCATCGAGCTGACGATCCACGAGGGCCGCAAGCACCAGGTGAAGCGGATGTGCGCCGCGGTCGGCCACCCCGTCCGCCGCCTCCACCGCAGCGCCTACGCCGGGCTCGACGTCGGCCGTCTCGCTCCGGGCAAGTGGCGCGATCTGACCCGCGAGGAGGTCGCCGGCCTCCGCGGCCTCGTCGGCCTCTGATCCGCCTGCGAGTCCGTCCTATCCGCCACGCCGAGAGGGGACACGTCCGGTGCCTGGCACCGGGCGTGGCCTCTCTGGACGAGCGACGGTGCCGAGCAGGGCGGCCGTTTCCGACCGTTCCTGATCATTCGTAAAACGTCACCGTTGCGAGGATCACGTAGATCGCGACGAGAGCCAGTCCTTCGTAGCCGTACGCCTCGCCGTCGCCGGTGATCTGCCAGACGGCCACCGCCGTGATCGCCAGCGCGGCCACGTATACCGGGTTGAGCACAAACGTCAGGCGGTTCTCGAAGAGCAGGGAGAGCAAGACGAGCGCCGGGAAGAGAAAGCACGCGATCTGCGCGACCGAGTTCTTCACCACCGAGATCGCGAGGTCGTACTGTCCCTTCGCGGCGAGCGTGATCCCGACGACGTTCTCGACCGCGTTGCCGGCGATCCCGACGATCACGATGCCGGTGAACGCCTTCGAGATCCCGAGCGCCTCGACCGCCGGGTCGAGCGCACCAACGAACCAGTCGGAGACGAACGCCGCCGCCGCGCCGGCCGCTGCCAGGAGGACGATTGCCGCCCGGAACGACAGGGCGGACCGATGCGCAGGCTCCACGACCGCAGGCTCGACGTCCGCGTCGGACCTGAGGTACGACCACAGCCACGCGCCGTAGACGGCGAGGATGCAGACGGCGCCGATCACGGAGATCGCCACCTCGTGCTCGCTGGCCCGGTCGCCCAGCCGGTCCGAGAGGCCGAGCAACGCGATCGCCGAGAGGGCGAGCAGGAGGAGCGTGGCCGTGTCGTTCGGCAGCCGCTTCTTGAACACCATCACCTCGCCGTCTGCCGACCACGCGCCGGCGGCGATCGACAGCCCGAGGACGAGCAGCGCGTTGGCGAAGAGCGAGCCGAGGATGGACGTCTGCGCGACGACGATCTCGCCTGCCGACAGCGCGAAGAGCACGACGAAGAGCTCGGGCAGGTTCCCGAGCGTAGACTGGAGCGCACCGGTGATCGCCGGGCCGAATCGTTCCCCCACCGTCTCGGTCGCGATCCCGATCAACCACGCGAGACCGCCGAGGGCAGCGGCGGCGAGGACGAAGACCGCGGTCGGCGACGCGTCCGTGTAGTCGAGGACGCCCGTGACCGCAGTCAGCAGGGCGACGCCCGCGACGACGAGGACGACGCGCCTCACGATCAGCCGGGCCGCACGAAACCCATACGGTCGTACATGGCTTCCAGGGTCGGCGCCGACTCCTCCCGCGCCTTCTCGGCGCCGATCGCCAGCAGCCGGTGCAGCTCCGCCTCGTCGGCGCGGAGCTCCCGGTAGCGCTCCTGGATCGGCACGACGAGCGCGACCACCGCCTCGCCGACCGCCTCCTTGAACTGGCCGTAGCCGGCGCCGTCGAAGTGGGCCTCGACCGAGTCGGGCGGCTCGCCGGTGGCGACGGACATGATGTCGACCAGGTTCGTGATCCCCGGCTTGTCGTCGGCGCGGCGCACGTCCCGGGCGGAGTCGGTGACCGCCGACTTGAACTTGCGCCTGATCACGTCCGGAGGATCCAGCAGGGCGACCGTCCCTTGCTCCGTCCCGCCCGTCGTCGACATCTTCTTCGTCGGCTCCTGGAGGTCCATGATCCGTGCGCCGACCTCCGGGTAGACGCCTCGCGGTACGACGAATGTCTCCCCGAACCGCGCGTTGAACCGTTCCGCGATGTCTCGGGAGAGCTCCAGGTGCTGCCGCTGGTCGTCGCCGATCGGGACGATGTCGGTCTGGTAGAGGAGGATGTCGGCGGCCATCAGCACGGGGTAGGTGAAGAGGCCGGCCGAGACGAAGTCGCGACCTTCGCCCTTGTCCTTGAACTGGGTCATCCTGCCGAGCTGCCCGTAGCTCGTCACGGCCGAGAGCAGCCAAGCGGCCTCCGAGTGCGCGGTGACGTTGCTTTGCGCGAAGGTCGTCGAGCGCTCGGGATCGAGCCCCGTCGCGAACAGCATCGCCGCAAGGTCGAGCGTCCGCGTGCGCAAGTCGTCCGGGTCGTAGTCGACTGTGATCGAGTGAAGGTCGACGATGCAGAAGAAGGCGTCGCCCTGCTCCTGCGTGGCGGCGTACTGGCGGAAGCCGCCGATCAGGTTGCCGAGGTGCTTGTCGCCGGTGGGCTGGATGCCGGAGAAGATCCTCATCGTTCGCTCCATTCTGGTTCTTGAGGGTATGAAAAAGGCCTCTTATGGAGGCCGGGGAGCGGGGCGACGGCGGCTGTCTCGGCGCTATCCGCGCACGCGTCCGCCTCGCCCCACGGGCCACGACCAGCGAGTCCGGAACGCGTCGGTCACCATCGCGTCACATTCTAGGCGGCGTGTTCGTCATAGGAGTAGTCCCGTTATGTAACGTCGAGACTTCGTGTTCGAGCGCCTCGCCCACCTCGTCATCCGCCGCCGCCGCTGGGTCGTTGCGGCGTGGATCTTCCTGTTCCTCCTCGGCCTGTTCACGACCAGCAAGATCGGCGATCGCTGGTTCGAGTCGTTCTCGATCCCCGGCTACTCGGCGTACGAGGCGAACCAGCGGACGCTGAAGACGTTCGGCAGCGGCGAGCAGGCGCCGGTCGTCGCCGTCTTCCGGTCGGACGGCGACGTCACCCAACAGCGCGGGATCGCCCAGGCGGTCATCGCTGCCGCGGCCGTCAACCCCGGGTCGCGGACGGCCTCGTACTTCTCCACTGGCTCGACTGCCTACGTGTCGAAAGACCGGCACACGACCTTCGCGACGATCTATCCCCCGGGTACACCTGGGTTCAACTCGAATGTGCACATCAAGCAGGTCCGCGCTGCGCTCCAGGCGAACGCGCCGCCCGGGATCACGGCTCATCTCACCGGCCGCGACCCCCTCCAGGAGGACATCGGCGGCAGCGGCGGGCCGAGCGTCCTGGTCGAGGTGCTCTTTGGCGGCCTCGGGGCGCTGCTCGTCCTGCTGTTCGTCTTCGGGACGCTGACTGCGGTGAGCATCCCGCTGGTGACGGCCGCGGCGTCGATCCTGACGACCTTCAGCGCAGTCTTTGTGCTGACGTACGTCACCGACGTTTCGATCGTCGTCGAGTTCCTCGTCGCGCTGGTCGGTCTCGGCGTTGCGGTCGACTACTCGCTGCTGATGATCTTCCGGTTCCGCGAGGAGCTCCATCACCGCGGAAACGTCGAGGAGGCCCTCGTCGAGACAATGACGCACGCCGGTCGATCCGTCGTCGTCTCCGGCACCACGGTCGCGATCGGCCTGCTCAGCATGGTGCTGCTACCGTTGCCGTTCATCCGCTCGATCGGGATCGGCGGCATGCTGATTCCCGCGGTCGCGGTGCTTTCGACCCTGACGCTGACCCCGGTGCTGCTGTACTGGATGGGCGACCGGATCGACAAGCTGCGGGTGATCCCGAAGCGGATCGTCTCGGCCGATCCCGGCGAGCAGGGTTTCTGGCACCGCTGGGCCGGTTACGTCGTCAAGCGGCCGGGCCGGATCGCTCTGGCCGGCACGGCGCTCGTGATCCTGCTGCTGATTCCGGCCTTCAAGATCAACCCGTCCGAGGCCGAGGCGAAGAACCTCCCGGGTACAGGCGACGCCTTCCAGGGGCGCGATGCTCTGACCGCGGCGGGGCTCAGCGCCGGCGCGCTGAAGCCGTACGTGGTGCTCGTCGAGCACGGCTCCACGGATCAGAAGCGCGCACTGGTCGTGAAGCGGCTCGAGCAGACCGACGGGATCGACGGCGCTTCGGCGCCGCCGAGCTGGCAGAAGGGCGACACCGGCCTGGTCGAGGCGATCCCGTCGACCGACGGCGCCGCGAAGCCTGCGAGGAAGGTGATCTCGAACCTCCAGCACAACGTGCTCCCCGACCTCCAGCAGCAGATCGGCGGCAACGTGAAGGTCACGCTCGGCGGCGTCGCACCGGAGGACCGCGACTTCGTCCACGCGGTCTACGGCAACTTCCCGTACGTCCTTGGCTTCGTCGTCCTGCTGACGTTCCTGCTCCTGATGCGCGCGTTCCGGTCGGTCGTGCTGTCGGTGAAGGCGGTGATCCTCAACCTGATCTCACTCGGCTGCGCACTCGGCGTGGTCGTCTTCATCTTCCAGCAGGGCCACGGCAGCGACGCGATCTGGGGGATTCAGGCCACCCAGGCAGTGATCGCCTGGATACCTCTGATGATCTTCGCGTTCCTCTTCGGCCTCTCGATGGACTACGAGGTCTTCATCGTCACGCGTATCCGCGAGGCCTACGACGAGACGAAGGACACGACCCAGGCGATCTCGCTCGGGATCGCCCGCACCGGAAAGCTGGTGACGAGCGCCGCGCTCGTGCTCGTGTTCGCCTTCTTCTCCCTCTCCACCGGGCCCGGCCCCGACATCAAGCAGTTCGGCATCGGCCTCGCCGCGGGCGTGCTGATCGACGCAACCCTGATCCGAGCGCTCCTGGTCCCGTCGCTGATGATGCTGCTCGGCAAGTACAACTGGTGGTTCCCGGAGCCGGTGCGTCGGGTGCTGCTCGTGCGGCCGCGCGAGCCGGCCGTCGAGACGGACTAGCCTCCTTCGGGCCTGCTCCGGGACGCCACTACACTGCGGAAAGTGGCAGTGACGTCCGCATCCTGGTCGCCCTCTTCCTGGCGCGCTCACCCCGCGCTCCAGCAGCCGGACTGGCCCGATCAGGCGCGCCTGGAGGAGGTGCGCGCCGAGATCACGAGGATGCCGCCGCTCGTCTTCGCCGGCGAGGCCCGTAGCCTGCGCGACCGGCTCGCGGACGTGGCGGACGGCAAGGCGTTCGTGCTCCAGGCGGGCGACTGCGCCGAGTCGTTCCGCGACTGGAACGCACCGAACCTGCGCGAGAAGCTGAAGATCATCCTGCAGATGTCCGCCGTCCTCACGTACGCGGCCAGCCTGCCGGTCGTGAAGATCGGCCGGATCGCGGGTCAGTTCGTCAAGCCCCGCTCGGAGCCGACCGAGACCGTCGGCGATCTCGTCCTGCCGACGTTCCGCGGCCACATCGTCCACGGCGACGAGCCGACCCTGGAGGCACGCACGCCCGATCCGTCTCGGATGCTCCAGGGCTACCACCAGGCCGCCTCGACCCTCAACCTGCTCCGCGCCTTCACCAAGGGCGGCTTCGCCGACCTCGGCCAGGTTCATGTCTGGACACAGGAGTTCGTCGCGAACTCGCCGGAGGGCCGCCGCTACGAGCAGCTCGCGACGGAGATCCAGCGGGCGATGAGCTTCATGTCCGCCATCGGCGTCGACATGCGGAACCCCGCCCTC
Source organism: Actinomycetota bacterium (assembly GCA_046732255.1). Lineage (GTDB taxonomy): Bacteria > Actinomycetota > Thermoleophilia > Gaiellales > Gaiellaceae > DATBLE01. The sequence goes on along the minus strand of JBKPMR010000003.1, from coordinate 26,843 downwards.
CATCAGACCGATATCTGGACGAGCCACGAGGCGTTGCTCCTCGACTTCGAGGAGGCGCTGACCAGGCGGGACTCGCTGACGGGCGACTGGTACGACTGCTCGGCCCATTTCCTCTGGGTCGGCGAGCGGACTCGGCGGCCGGACGGCGCGCACGTCGAGTTCCTCGCCGGTGTCCACAACCCCGTTGGCGTCAAGCTCGGCCCGACGGCGACGCCGGACGAGGCGCTCGCGGTCTGCGAGGCGCTGAACCCCCAACGGATCGGAGGCCGGCTGACGCTGATCGCACGCATGGGCGCCGAACGGGTGGGGGAGACGCTGCCGCCGCTCGTCCGCGCCGTCCGGGATGCCGGCCACCCCGTGGTCTGGATCTGCGATCCGATGCACGCGAACACGTTCCGCACCGGCTCCGGCCGCAAGACGCGCGACTTCGGCCACATCATGGCCGAGATCGAGGGGTTCTTCGCCGTCCACCACGCCGAGGGCACGTGGCCGGGCGGCGTGCACCTCGAGATCACCGGCGACGACGTCACCGAGTGCCTAGGCGGCGGCGACAGCCTCTCCGAGGAGCAGCTCGACGACGCCTACACGACCCTCTGCGACCCGCGGCTGAACGCACGGCAGTCGCTCGACCTCGCGTTCCACGTGGCCGAGCTCATGCGCGCCAACTGACATGCGCCTCGCTGTTGTCGGAACAGGCCTGATCGGGGCGTCGGTGGGGCTGGCGGCGAAACGCGCCGGGGTGGACTGGGTCGGCGGGCACGACGCCGACGGGGACGCAGCCGGAGTGGCGCTGGAGCGCGAGGCGGTGGACGAGGTCGGGGCGCTTCCCGAGTTGCTCGCCGAGGCCGACCTCGCGGTGGTCGCGGCGCCCGTCACCGTCCTGCCGGCCCTCGTCGACGAGGTGATCGCCCTTGCGCCCGACCGCTGCACGGTCACCGACGTCGGGTCGACCAAGGAGTGGTCGCTCCGCCTGCCCGAGCGGTTCGTCGGCGGTCATCCGGTGTGCGGGCGCGAGGCGCACGGGCCCGCGCACGCGACCGTGGATCTGTTCGACGGCGCGACCTGGTTCCTGACACCGGTGGCGGCGACCGATCCGGAGCGGTACCGGCTCGTCCACGGGTTCGTCGCCTCGCTCGGCGCCGTGCCGGTTGCGATCGACCCGAAGGCCCACGACCGGCTGGTCGCGCTGACGAGCCATCTCCCGCATGCGCTCGCCAACCTGCTCGTCAACCAGGCCGGCGCGGGGAGGATCGAGGGCCACGATCCCCTCGCCGCCGCCGGCGGGTCCCTCCGGGACATGACCCGCGTGGCCGGCGCGAACCCCCGGATCTGGGTGGACATCTTCCTCGACAACGCGCCGGAGCTCGCGGAGGCGCTCGCGCAGCACCGCCGTCGCGTAGAGCAGCTCGAGGAGTGGCTGACCGAGCGCAACGCCGGCTCGCTCGCGCGGTGGATCGCCGAGGCATCGGAGAACAGGCGGCGGATGCTCGCCGAGGCCTATCCGGATCCCGGCGAGCTCCAGCAGGTCGTCGTTCACGTCCCCGACCGGCCGGGCGTCCTCGCCGGGATCACGCAGGCGCTCGGCGCGGAGCGGATCAACATCGAGGACTTCGAGCTCCGGCACTTCTCGCCCGACCGCGGCGGTGTGCTGACGATGCTCGTCTCCGGAGCCGAGCAGGCCGAGCGGGCCGCGGCGCTGCTCGAGGCGCAGGGCTACGGCGCGTCGGTGACGCCGGTGCTCTCGCAATGAGCACAGAGAGGGACAGGTCTGGCAGACCTGTCCCCGGTTCCGTCTTGGTCGAGCCGGCGGCGTCCCTGCAGGGCGGAGTTGCCCTGCCGGGCGACAAGTCGATCTCGCACCGGGCGGTTCTCGTCGGCGCGATCGCCGAGGGGGAGTCGGTGGTGACCGGCTTCGGCCAGTCGGGCGACACCGAGTCGACGGTCGCCGCGGTGCGCGCACTCGGCGTTCCGGTCGCGGAGGAAGGCGACACGCTCCGGATCGAGGGGGTCGGCCTGCGCGGGCTCCGGCCGCCGGACGGGCCGATCGACTGCGGGAACGCCGGCACCCTCGCGCGCCTCCTGCCGGGCATCCTGGCCGGCCAGCGGGGCAGGCAGTTCGAGCTCGTCGGTGACGAGTCGCTGAGCTCCCGCCCGATGCGGCGGATCGCCGACCCGTTGATGCGGATGGGCGCCGGCGTGGAGACGACCGAAGGGCGGCTGCCGCTCGGAATCGACGCGCGTCCGCTGCGCCCGATCCACTACGAGCTGCCGGTCGCGAGCGCGCAGGTCAAGTCCTGCGTCGTCCTTGCGGGCTTGTACACGGGCGACGGGCCAACGGCGGTCGTCGAGCCGATCGCCACCCGCGACCATACGGAGCGGATCTTGCGGGCGGCCGGTGCGCGCGTCCGCTCCGAGCCCGGTGGCGTGGAGGTCTGGCCGGCGGCGCGGCTCGAGCCGCTCCGGCTTCAGGTCCCGGGCGACTTCTCGGCCGCCGCGCCGTTCCTGGTCGCCGCCACGCTGATCCCCGGGTCGCGGTTGCGCCTTTCCCACGTCGGGGTGAACCCGACCAGAACCGGGCTGCTCGACGTGCTCGAGCGGATGGGCGCCAGGATCTCTCTCTACAACCGGTCCGTCTCGGGCGGCGAGCCGGTCGCCGACGTCGAGGTCGAGCACGCCGACCTGGTAGCGACCGAGGTCGAGCCCGACGAGGTGCCCTCGCTGATCGACGAGCTGCCGCTGTTCGCGCTCGCCGCCTCGATGGCCCGGGGAGAGAGCGTCGTCCGGGGCGCAAAGGAGCTGCGCCACAAGGAGACGGACCGCATCGAAACGGTGACAAATGCCCTACGGACACTGGCGATCCGCATCTCGGGCACGGATGATGGTTTCAGGGTGAGAGGGGTCCCAACCCGCCCAAAGGGTGGGGGCGTGGACGCGGCGGGCGACCATCGGATCGCGATCCTGGGTGCGGTCGCCGGGCTCGTCTCCCGCGAAGGGGTGAAGGTCGAGGGGGCGGAGGCGGTGTCGATATCCTTCCCCGGATTCTTCGAATCCCTTGCGCAAGTCGCTCATAGATAGCGACTTGCGCTAGCTGTTGCCGAGACGCAAACGTGCCTGTTATCGCCATCACCCTTCCTCCGAGTGCTGCGCTGAACGTGAAAGCAGCGACCTCGCGTCGGGCCGCAACAGCTAGCGCTTTCGCCGGAGGCGAAAGCACATGATTGTGTCCATCGACGGTCCCGCCGGGGCGGGGAAGAGCACGGTTGCGCGTGGGCTCGCGCAGCGCGTCGGCTTCCGCTACCTCGACACAGGCGCGATGTACCGGGCCTTGACCTGGCTTGCGCTCCGAGAAGGGGTAGCGCTGGACAAGGGCGTGCAACTCGGCGACCTCGCGGCGGCGAATCCGGTCGACTTCGACGCCGACGGCCGCTGCTTCATCGCCGGGACGGATGTGACCTCGGCGATCCGCCGCGCCGAGATCGACCGCCTCGTCCCGGTCGTCGCCCGTCATCCCGAGGTGCGGACGGTGATGCGGGAGCGGCAGCGCGAGCTTGCCGAGGACGGCGACGTCGTCATCGAGGGGCGCGACATCGGCACCGTCGTCGTTCCCGACGCGCCGGTGAAGGTGTATCTGATGGCGGATGCAACTGTGCGCGCGAGCAGGCGGCTGGCCGAGCGGCCGGAGCTGTCCGCCGACGCGCTCGCCACCGACCTGCGCGCCCGCGACCACAGCGACGCCGTCCGGATGCAGCCGGCCGAGGACGCCGAGCTGATCGACACGACGAACCTGACCGTGGACGAGGTCGTCGACCGCATCGAGCGCATCGTCCGCGAGCGCGCGCCCGCCTGAGGTCGGTGCCGTGCCCGGCGACCTTGCGGGCACCGTCGCCGTCGTCGGGTTCCCGAACGTCGGCAAGTCCACGCTCGTCAACCGCCTGACCAGAACGCGCGCGGCCGTCGTCCACGAGACGCCGGGGGTCACGCGGGACCGAAAGGAGCTCGTCTGCGAGTGGGCGGGAACCGAGTTCCGGCTGATCGACACGGGCGGCGTCGACGTCGCCGACCGGTCGCCGATCACCCGCTCGATCGCCGGCCAGGCCCATGCGGCCGTTGCGGAAGCCGACCTCGTCCTGTTCGTCGTCGACGCCAAGGCCGGCGTCACGCCCGGCGACGAGGAGGTGGCGGACATCCTCCGCTCCTCCCACAAGCCCGTCTTCCTGCTCGCGAACAAGATCGACGACCCCGCGCGGGACGCCGAGGCGCTCGAGTTCCACCGCCTCGGCCTCGGCGAGCCGATCCCGCTGTCGGCGCTGCACGGCTACGGGACCGGCGACCTGCTCGACGCCGTGGTCGCCCGCCTCCCGGGTGCCGGGCCGGCGCAGGTCGGCGATGAGGCGATTCGCGTCGCGATCCTCGGCCGTCCGAACGTCGGCAAGTCCAGCCTCCTGAACGCGATCCTCGGCCAGGAGCGCGTGATCGTCTCCGAAGTCCCCGGGACGACGCGCGACGCGATCGACACGCTCTTCGAGCGCGACGGCACCCGGTTCGTCCTGGTCGACACCGCCGGGCTGCGCCGGAAGCGCCGCCAGCGGCAGGGAATCGAGTACTACTCGGAGCTGCGCACGCTCGACGCCGCCGACCGGGCCGACGTCGCGCTCGTCCTGGTCGACGCGAGCGAGGGACTCGTCGACCAGGACCTCGCGGTCGCGGACGTCGCCCGCAAGGCGAACTGCTCGACGATCGTCGTGCTGTCGAAGTGGGACGTCGGCCGGCTCAAGGTCGAGGACGTCCGTCCCCGGCTCGAGCATCGGCTCCGCCAGCGACCGGGGATCGTCACGGTCTCCGCGACGACCGGCCGGGGTGTCTCGCGCCTCCTCGACCGCGTCGAGCAGCTCTACGCGAAGCACACGAGCCGAATCGCGACGCCGGCCCTGAACTCGTTCCTGCGCGAGCTGCGCGCCACCAGGCAGGCACCCTCGCGTGACCGCCGGCGGCTCAACCTCCTGTACGGAACGCAGACCGGGACCCGGCCTCCGCGTTTTCGATTCTTCGTCAACGACCCGGGGCTCGTGACCCGCGACTACGGCTACTGGGTGGAGAACCAGGTACGCGATCGGTTCGAGCTCGAGGGCGTCCCGGTCTCGATCGACTTCGTGCGGCGTTCGTAGCGGGCTTAGACTCGCCGCGGTGAACGCGGTCGTCATCGGCGCCGGCTCGTGGGGAACCGCGTTCTCGCGCCTGCTCGCCGATCAGGGGCACGAGGTGACCCTCGTCTGCCGCGACCCCGCCCAGGCGGCGACGATCGCCGAAACCGGTCGCAACCCCCGCGCGGCGGGCGAGACCGACCTCCGCGACATCGGCACCCTGATCGAGACCCCGGCCGGGGCGGACCTGTACGTGCTCGCCGTCCCGAGCGCGGCGTTCTCCGAGGTCGTCGCGGGCCTGCCCTTGGGAGGACCGGTCCTCTCGCTGACCAAGGGCCTCGACCCGGAAAGCGGCGGGAGGCTCTCGACCCTCGTCCGCGACCGTCCGGTGGCGGTGCTGTCCGGGCCCAACATGGCCGAGGAGATCGCGATCGGCCTCCCCAGCGCGGCGGTGATCGCCAGCGAGGACGAGACGCTCGCGGTCGAGCTCCAGCACGCGATCAACTCGATCGTCTTTCGCGTCTACGTCAACTCGGACCTCGTCGGCGTCGAGCTCTGCGCGGCGGCGAAGAACGTGATCGGACTCGCGGCGGGCGGCGTCGACGGGCTCTCCGCAGGCGACAACGCGAAAGCGGCGCTGATCACGCGCGGCCTTGCCGAGATGGCGAGGCTGGGGGAGGCGTGCGGGGCGCGGCCGGAGACGTTCGCCGGCCTGGCCGGGATGGGCGACCTGATCGTCACCTGCTGGAGCCGTTTCGGGCGGAACCGGCGTGCCGGCGAGCTGATCGCGCAGGGAGCGTCGCCCGCCGAGGCGATTGCCGAGATCGGACACGTCGTCGAGGGGCTGACGACCGCACCCGTTCTGCGCGACCTCGCCCGCCGGCTCCAGATCGAGCTGCCGATCACGGAAGGCGTCTGCCGGGTGCTCGAAGGGGACGATCTCGGCGAGCTCGCGGCCTCGCTCATGGGTAGGCGTCCACGTGGTGAGTAGCCGCGTCCGGTACCCTTCCGCGCGATGTCCGCCCGCTCGTTCCTGTTCACGTCCGAGTCGGTTACCGAAGGCCACCCGGACAAGATGGCCGACCAGATCTCGGACGCCGTCCTCGACGCCGTCCTCGCCGAAGACCCGATGGGGCGCGTCGCCTGCGAGACGCTGATCACCACCGGCCTGGTCGTCGTCGCGGGCGAGATCACGACCGAGACGTACATCGACATCCCCCGGCTCGTACGTCAGAAGATCAAGGAGATCGGCTACGACCGCGCCAAGTACGGCTTCGACGCCGACACGTGCGGGGTGATCGTCGCCCTCGACGAGCAGTCGCCCGACATCGCGCAAGGCGTCGACGCCTCCTTCGAGGTCCAGCACGACCCGGGTGAAGCCGACCCGCTCGACCAGGAGGGCGCGGGCGACCAGGGAATGATGTTCGGCTACGCCACGGACGAGACCGAGCAGCTGATGCCGATGCCCATCATGCTCGCGCACCTGATCTGCCGGCGGCTGGCGGAGGTGCGGAAGGCCGACATGCTGCCGTACCTTCGCCCCGACGGGAAGGCCCAGGTGACGGTCCGCTACGAGTCCGACGACCGTGGACGCATCCGCCCGGTCGAGATCGTGCGGGTCCTGATCTCGACACAGCACCGCGACGGGCTGGACGCGGACGCGCTGATCAGGCCCGATCTCGCCGAGCAGGTCCTGCACCCGATCCTCCCGCCGAGCATGTACGACGAGAATCACCTGCTCGACCGCGACTTCTTCTACTGCAACCCGACCGGCAAGTTCGTCGTCGGCGGGCCGATGGGCGACACCGGTCTCACCGGGAGGAAGATCATCGTCGATACGTACGGCGGTGCCGCGCGGCACGGCGGCGGGGCCTTCTCCGGCAAGGATCCGACCAAGGTCGACCGTTCAGCGGCGTACGCGGCGCGATACGTGGCCAAGAACGTGGTCGCCGCCGGCCTCGCGAGCCGCTGCGAGCTCCAGGTCGCGTATGCGATCGGCGTCGCGCATCCGGTCTCGCTCCAGATCGAGTGCTTCGGCACGGAGAACGTCCCGGTGCCGCGGATCGAGGAGCTCGTCCGGGAGCATTTCGACCTCCGGCCGGCCGCGATCATCCGCGACCTCGAGCTGCGGCGCCCGGTGTACGCGAAGACCGCCGCCTACGGCCATTTCGGCCGCGACGACCACGACTTCACGTGGGAGCGGACGGACAAGGCGGACGCGTTGCGCGAAGCAGCCGGGCTCACTACGGCAACTGCCACGCCGGCCTGAACCTACGGCGCCGCCGGGCAGTACCCGACGGTCGTGCAGGACGCCGCGCTCAGGCGACTGAGCCTGAGCGCATCGACTAAAAGGCTACGCCGGCCTGACGAACAGGCCGCCCGCTGCCTTCTCGCCGATCGCCCGCTCGTCGCCGTTCAGCTTGACCGTGAACTGGCCGGCGGCCGGCTGGGCCGAGGTGACCCGGATCGTCGTCCCCGGGACGAGCCCCTGGTCGTAGAACCAGTGGAGCAGCTCGCCGTCGTGCTCGGCGAGGCGGATGATCGTCGCACTGGCGCCTTCTTCGAGCTCCGAGAGCGGTGCGAGCTCGCGGTTCTCCCGCTGCTCGAACTCGGTGTCGACCGGCCAGCCGTGCGGGCAGCGCTCCGGGTGCCCGAGCTTCTCGTCCATCCGCTCGATCATGTCGTCGGTGAAGGTGTCCCCGAGCTCGTCCGCGTGGACGTGCGCCTCGGCGGCCGTGTACCCCATGAAGTCGGTGAGGAGCCGTTCGATGATCCGGTGGCGGCGGACGACACGCTCTGCGCGCTCGCGCCCGGCGGAGGTGAGGATCGCCTCCTTGTGCTCGCCCCGCTCGACCAGCCCGTCCTTCTCGAGCCGCTTGAGCATCTCGCCGGCCGAGGCACGGGAGACGCCGAGCATCTCGGCGACGCGCGCGGCGAGCGTCGGGCTGCCGGACGTCGTCGGCCGGTACTCGCCGATGGGGAAGGCGAGGAACCAGATCGTCTCGAGGTACTCGTCGACGGAGTGTCTGTGTGCCATTCGGTTCGGACTTGACGGGCGTCCGGGGCCGCCACTATAGTCGCGAGCGCTTGTAAGGCACACCTTACAACGACCCGAAGGAGCCCCTGACTTGTCGTCCACGCAGATCCTGATCCTCGGAGCCGTCGCCGGAGCGACGATCCTCCTAGGTCTCCCACTCGGGCGGCTGTCGTCGCCGAGCATCAGGCTGAAGGCGGCGCTGAGCGCGGTTGCGACCGGGATCCTGCTATTCCTGCTCTACGACGTGATCCACGGGTCGATCGAGCCCGTCGACGAGGCGCTCGAGGGGGCGGTCGACGGCGGCAGCTGGGCGCACTTCGCCTGGTACACGAGCCTCTTCGCCGTCGGCTTCACCGTCGGGCTGATGAGCCTCGTCTACTACGACGGCTGGATGAAGCGGAAGCGGAACGCGGCGATGCTCGGCCCCGGTGCAGCATCCGTCGCCGAGTTCGAGCCGTCGTGGGCGGCCTCGCTCTCCGCCTCGGCGTGGCTCTCCCTGCTGATCGCGACCGGCATCGGTCTGCACAACTTCTCCGAGGGGTTGGCGATCGGCCAGGCGGGCGCGGCCGGGGAGATCAGCCTCGCGGTCGTCCTGATCATCGGCTTCGGCCTGCACAACGCGACCGAGGGGTTCGGAATCGTGGCGCCGCTCTCGGGCGAGCCGGTGCGGCCCAGCTGGCGGTTCCTGCTGCTGCTCGGGTTGATCGGCGGCGGGCCGACGTTCGTCGGGACGCTGATCGGCCAGGCCTGGGTGAGCGAGGCGCTGTCGATCGTCTTCCTGTCGCTCGCGGCCGGCTCGATCCTCTATGTCGTCCTGGAGCTCGTGAACGTCAACCGGCGGATGGCGTCGAAGGAATTCGTCGCCTGGTTCCTCCTACTCGGTCTCTTCCTCGGCTTCGCGACCGAGTTCGTGGTCGAGGCAGCAGGGGTCTAGCTCCACCCCTGTCTCTAGGCTGGGGCGGTGGCGTACGCCTCCGTCTACCCGCTCGTCTCGGCCCGAGCGCTTGCGCGGCCGTTCACCTACGAGGTTCCGGAGGGGATCGGCAAGGGGGCGGTTGTCTCGATGCTGTTCGGCCGGTCGAGGGTGCGCGGCGTCGTCGTCTCGACCGGCGAGCCGCCTCCGCCGGGCGTCGAGGTCACCCCGGTGGCCGCCGTACTGGACGAGCTGCCGCCGGCGCTCGTCGACCTCGCGCTCTGGCTCGCCGAGTACTACGGCTCGACGCCCGCCCGCGCGCTCGAGCTGGTCGCCCCGCGCGCGCGGAAGCGCCGCGGAGAGCGGAAACCGGTTGCGCCCGGCCTCCGGGGAGAGCCCGCGCCCGAGCAGCTGACGCCCGAGCAGTCGGCCGCGGTGGACACGATCGTCGGGGCGATCGATGCGGGCGGGGGCCGCTACCTCCTCCACGGTGCAACGGGCAGCGGCAAGACCGAGGTCTACCTCCAGGCGTGCGCGGCGGCGCTCGAGCGCGGTCTCGGCGCGATCGTGCTCGTCCCGGAGATCGCTCTGACTCCCCAGGCGGTGGGGCGGTTCCAGGCGCGGTTCGGCGACCGGATCGCGCTCCTGCACTCGGGCCTGACCGAGGCTCAGCGGCGCGACGAGCGGGAGCGGATCGCGTCGGGCGAGGCACGGGCCGTCGTCGGTGCACGCTCGGCTGTGTTCGCGCCCGTCCGTGGGCTCGGCCTGATCTGCGTCGACGAGGAGCACGATGCGTCCTACAAGCAGGAGTCCGACCCACGGTACGACGCCCGGACGGTGGCGGCGAAGCGAGCGACGCTGGAGGGAGCGGTGGTCGTCTTCGGAAGCGCGACGCCGCGGCCGGAGAGCTGGGCCGCGCTCGAGCGGCTCTCGCTCGGGGACCGGCTCGCCGGGAAGCTGCCGTCGGTGCGCGTGGTCGACCTGCGCCGCGAGCGGGGCTACCCGCTCTCGGCGCCGCTCCTCGCCGAGCTGGGCAAGCTGGCCGAGAACGGGGGGAAGGCGATCCTGCTGCTCAACCGGCGCGGGCTCGTCCCGGCGATCCACTGCCGTACCTGCGGCGTCACCCGCCGCTGTCCCAACTGCGACGTCGCGCTGGTACTGCATGGTGGAGCATCGGTGCCAGGCACCCGCCGTTCCGGTGTTGAGGTGCCTGGCTCCGATTCCGTTTTCCTTCGCTGCCATCACTGTGGACACGCGGAGCCCGCACCCGAGCTCTGTCCCGAGTGCGGCTCCGCCGAGCTCGCGCGGCTCGGGGCGGGGACACAGCGGCTGGAACGCGAACTGGCCGCGCGCCTGCCCGAGCTGGCGCTGATCCGGCTCGACGCCGACTCGAGCGACCCGGCGTCGGCGCTCGAGCGCTTCGCGGTCACCGACCGGGCCGTTCTGCTCGGCACCCAGATGGTCGCGAAGGGTCACCACTTCGAGGGTGTGAGGGTCGCGGCCGTCGTCGACGCCGACACCGGGATGGCGCTCCCCGACTTTCGAGCGGAGGAGCGGACGTTCCAGCTGCTCACCCAGCTCGCCGGGCGCAGCGGGCGCGACGCTCCTGGACGGGTGCTGATCCAGACGTTCCAGCCCGACGCCCGGCCGGTGGAGCTCGCGGCGCGCCACGACGTCGAGCGGTTCGTTGCCGGCGAGCTCGAGCGGCGCGAGGCGCTGGGGTACCCGCCGTTCCGGCACCTGGTGCGCATCGTCGTCGCCGGGCCCGAGCCGGATTCCCCGCTCCAGGCCCTGTCCGAGCTCAAGGCGGCCCTCGGTGATGCCGAGCTGCTCGGGCCGGCGCCGATCCTCCGCCTGCGCGGGCGCCACCGGGCCCAGCTCGTCGCCAAGACGGACCGGCCGGGGGCGCTGGCCGCCCGCGCGGGCAAGCTGCTCGGCGCCGCCGCGCCGGCGATGCGAAAGGCGGGCCTGACCGCCGTCGTCGACGTCGATCCGCAGAGCGTCTAACTAGACTCACCGGGCGTGAGCGACGAGCACGGGCAGGTGATCGACGAGCAGCTGGACGCCGAGCGCGAAGCCCGGCGCCGGCTCGCGCTCGCCCAGATCCGTCAGTGGCCCGACCCGGTGCTGAAGCTGCGCGCCGAGGAGGTCGAGGTCTTCGACGACGATCTGCGCCGGCTGGTCGAACGCATGCAGATGCTGATGACCGACGCGAACGGCATCGGTCTCGCCGGGAACCAGGCGGGCGTGCTCCGGCGCCTGTTCGTCTTCCGGCCGGACGACGAAGACCCGCGCACCGCGGTCAACCCGGTGATCGTCGAGCGGAGCGAGGAGCTGGCGACCGACGACGAGGGCTGTCTGTCCCTCCAGGGCGTGCTCGTCCCGGTCGAGCGTCCGGTCGCGGTGACGCTCGAGGCCCAGGACGTGGACGGTGCTTCCTATCGGCTGGAGCTGGATGGGCTGAGCGCGCGCGTCGTCCAGCACGAGCTCGACCACCTCGACGGCGTCCTGATCCTGGAGCGGACGACGCCGGAGGCGCGGCGAGAGGCGATGGCCGCGCTTCGCCCACAGCCGATCCTCGGCTAGTGCGGCTTGGGTTCGCCGCGAGCGCACCGTTCGGCGCGAGCGTGCTGGAACGGTTGGCGGCGGATCACGAGATTGCGTTCTGCCTGACCCAGCCCGACGCCCCGGCCGGCCGGGGGAGAGGGCTGCGCCCCGCGCCGGCCAAGCTGACCGCGCTGCAGCTCGGGATCCCGGTCGTCGAGCGTCTGGACGCCCCACTCGACGCGGAGACGATCGTGCTCGTCGCCTACGGACGGCTCATTCCCAGCGGGCTGCTCGACCGGCACCTCTGGCTGAACGTGCACCCGTCGCTCCTCCCACGCTGGCGGGGCGCTGCGCCGGTCGAGCGGGCGCTCATGGCCGGTGACACCGAGACGGGAGTGTCGATCATCAGGCTGGTCGAGGAGCTCGATGCGGGGCCGATCGCCGTGCAGGAGCGCTTTCCGATCGGACCGGAGGACGACGCGGGAGCGGTCTACGACCGGTCGGTACCGCTCGCCGTCGACCTGCTCGACCAGGTGCTGCCCCAGCCGACGTTCACGCCGCAGCCGGCCGTGGGAGTGACGTACGCCGAGAAGATCGGCCCCGGCGACCGCGAGCTCGACTTGACGCAGCCGGTGGACGCGGTGAACCGGGTGCGGGCGCTGTCGCCGCACATCGGCGCGCGGGCTGAGCTCGAAGGGCGGCGGGTGCTCGTGTGGCGGGCACGTCTCGAGGACGGGCGCTTCGTACCGGTCGAGGTCCAGCCGGACGGCGGCCGGCGCATGGGCTACGACGAGTGGCTGCGCGGCCTGCGGTAGCGCCCGCCCGGCGCGCGGCCTACGAGGTCGTGCTGCGGGTCTTCGAGGACGACGCATACGCCGACCGGGCATTCGCGGCGGCGGCCGCCGGGCTCGACGCGCGCGACCGGGCGCTCGCCCAGCAGATCGCCTACGGCACCGTCCAACGGGTCCGGGCGCTCGACCACGGCATCGAGGCGCTCGGCCGCCGCCCGGTTCGGAAGCTCGATCCGCCGGTCCGCACCGCCCTCCGCCTGGGCGCGTTCCAGCTCGCCTACCTCGACCGCGTCGCAGTCCACGCGGCGGTGAACGAGTCGGTCGAGCTCGTTCGGGCGGCGCGGCTCGAACGAGCCGTGCCCTTCACCAACGCCGTCATGCGCAGGCTCTCAGCTGGGCTCCGGGACCTCCTGTGCGGTTTGCCTGAGGGCCCGCTGAAGCACTCGTACCCCGACTGGATCTACGAGACCTGGCGGCGCGACTGGGGGGAGGAGCAGGCCCTCGCACTGATGCGCGCCCAGAACGAAGCGCCGGAGACGGTCGTGCGTCGTGTCCGCGGCGAGATCGACGGCGAGGCGACTGACGTTCCCGGCGCGTGGCGGGTCCGGCGCGTGGACGAGCGCGCGCTTGACGAGGGGCGCATCTGGCCGCAAAGCCGCGGCTCGCAGCTCGCGGGCCTTGCGGTCGGGTCGCGGGCGGGCGAACGCATCCTCGATCTCTGCGCCGCGCCGGGCGGCAAGGCGACGATGCTGGCCGGGGAGGTGGTCGCCGTGGAGCTGCACGAGGGACGGGCGCGAGAGCTGGAGGAGAACGTCCGCCGTCTCGGTGCGACCAACGTCCGGGTGGTCAATGCGGACGGCCTGGCTCTGCCGCGGGAGCTCGCCGGCTTCGACCGCGCACTGGTCGACGCGCCGTGCTCCGGCCTGGGTGTCCTCGCGGGGCGGCCTGACCTGCGCTGGCGCGCCCAGCCGCTCCCCGAGCTCCAGCTCGCACTCCTGCGCGCGGCGGCCGGGCGGGTGAAGCCGGGCGGAACGGTGACCTTCTCCGTCTGCACGCTGAACGCCGACGAGAACGAGGCGATCGTCGACGCGGCCGACCTCGAGGTCGACGACCTCGGCGCCGAATGGCCGGCCTTCCGTCACCCGAGGCGTCCGGAGTGTCTCCTCACGACCCCCCATCGCCACGGGACGTCCGGCTTCTTCGTCGCCAGGCTGCGGGTCTGAGGGACAGACCCCGGCTGGGTCTGCCCTGCACGGCATCGTAAGATCGCCCCGTGGGCTGGGATGCCTGGATCCGAACCGTGGAGGTCGAGCCCTCGCTGTACGCGGCCGACTTCTCGCGGCTCGGCGACCAGATCGAGACCCTGCTGCACGCGGGCGCCCGGATCTTCCACTTCGACATCGGCGACGCCCACTTCGTCGAGCCCGTCACGATCGGCCCGATCGTCCTGGCATCGATCGCGCCGCTCATCCACCGGAGCGGAGGCGTCGTCGACTGCCACCTGATGGTCGACGATCCCGCGCACCACTTCGCCGCGCTCCAGTCCGCCGGCGCCGACAGCGTCACCTTCCACGTCGAGGCCGTCGACGACCCGGTCGAGGTGGCGGGAAAAGCCCGCACGCATGGGTTTCAGGTCGGGCTCGCCTTCAAGCCGGAGACCGAGGTGAACGCGGTCGTCCCGGCCGTCCAGGCCTTCGACCTCGTCCTCTGCATGAGCATCCACCCCGGCTACTCGGGACAGGCGTTCATGCCGGAGGCCCTCGGCCGGCTCGAGCAGCTCCGGTCGATCGTCCCCGAGGGCGTGCACGTCCAGGTCGACGGCGGGATCTCGCACGAGAACATCCGCAGCGTCTACGACGCGGGTGCCGACCTGATCGTCTGCGGCTCGGCGATCTTCGAGCGGGAGGACCTTCCGCGCGCCTACCGGCGCCTCGTGCAGCTCTTGGCGTGAGTCATCTCGAGCACGCAATCGAGCTCGCCGAGCGGGGACGGGGCACGACCCGGCCGAACCCGGTCGTCGGCGCGGTCGTGGTCGCGGGCGACGAGACGGTCGGCGAGGGCTGGCACGAGCGCAAGGGCGGCCCGCATGCCGAGATCGTCGCCCTCGAGGCGGCGGGCGACCGAGCGCGCGGTGCGACCCTCTACGTGACGATGGAGCCGTGCGGCCACCACGGCTCGACACCTCCGTGCACCGAGGCGGTGCTCCGCGCGGGGATCGCACGCGTGGTCGCCGGCTCGCTCGACCCGAACCCGAAGGCGGCCGGCGGCCTCGAGACGCTGGCCGCCGCTGGCGTCGAGGTCGAGCACGCCGACTCCTTCGCCGCGCGCGCGCAGAACGAGGCCTGGCGGACGTGGATCGCCTCCGGGCGGCCGTTCGTCACGCTCAAGCTGGCGGTCACGCTCGACGGCCGGGTCACAGTCCCGGGCTCGCGCTGGGTGACGGGCGAAGAGAGCCGCCGCCGCGTCCACGCGCTGCGTGCCGGCTCGGACGCGGTCGCGGTCGGAATGGGCACGGTGCGGGCCGACGATCCACGGCTGGACGCGCGGGATGTCGACGCCGCCCGCCAGCCGCGCCGGCTCGCGTTCGGCCGGGGCCCTCTGCCGGGCGGCTCGGAGCTCGAGCTCATCGCCGGCCCGCTCGAGGACGAGCTGCGACGGCTCGGCGCCGAGGGCGTCCAATCGCTCCTCCTCGAAGGTGGTCCGACGCTCGCGACTTCGTTCCTCGAGCGAGACCTCGTCGACCGGCTGCTGCTGTTCGTCGCCCCGACGATCGCCGGCGACGGGCAACTGCTCCTCGGCTCCCTCTCGAGGCCGGTCGAGCTGCACCGGCTCAAAGCCGAGCCCGTCGGAGCCGACGTACTGCTCGATGCCTACGTCCATGAGCCCTGAAGACCGCCTCATCAGCCTCCTCTCCCGCTGGCTCGCCGGGCACGTCGACAACGGCGAGCTTCGCGCGGGCATCGACGCCGCCGGCCGCGACGGCCTCTCGGCGGAGCAGACGGAGGCGGTCGACGAGCTGGTCGCCGCGATCGACCGAAGTCCGACCGGTCGAGGCGATCTCGAGCGGATCGCCCGTGAGACGCTCGAGGCGCTGGCGCTCGGCTAGCCACTAGCCTAGAGACGATGTTCACCGGGCTGGTCCGCGAGGTCGGCACCGTCGTCGCGTTCGAGGACGGGCGGCTGCGCGTGGAGTCGAGCATCGCCGCCGCGATCGGCGACTCGGTCGCGATCGACGGCGTCTGCCTCACCGTGGTCGACGGAGACCGGAAGACGCTCGCCTTCGACGCCGTGCCGGAGACGCTGTCGCGGACGACCCTCGGCCGGCTCGAGCCGGGTTCGGCCGTCAACCTCGAGCCGGCGCTCAGGGCCGGGGAGGCGCTCGGCGGCCACTACGTCCAGGGCCACGTCGACGGCGTCGGCCGCGTCCGCTCCGTCGAGCCGGAAGGCGACGGCAGGCGCGTCTGGGTGGACGCGCCGCCGGACATCCTTCGCTACTGCGTCGAGAAGGGGTCGATCGCCGTGAACGGCGTCTCCCTGACGGTCGCCGACCTCGACGAGGAGGGCTTCGCGGTCGCGCTCGTGCCGCACACGCTCGAAGTGACGACGCTCGGTTCGGCGGCCCTCGGCGACGAGGTCAACCTGGAGACGGACGTTCTCGCGAAGTACGTCGAGAAGCTTGCCGGGCTACGATCTGGACATGGCGACGACCGCTGAGCCGCGCACGTTCGCGTCGATCGAGGACGCGATCGACGACGTCCGCAACGGGAAGTTCGTGGTCGTCGTCGACGATCCGAACCGGGAGAACGAGGGCGACCTCGTCATTGCCGCTCAGTTCGCGACGCCGG
Organism: Actinomycetota bacterium; assembly: GCA_046732255.1. Taxonomy (GTDB): domain Bacteria; phylum Actinomycetota; class Thermoleophilia; order Gaiellales; family Gaiellaceae; genus DATBLE01. Next base: position 10,569 of record JBKPMR010000003.1, on the reverse strand, counting down.
AAGCGATCAACTTCATGGCCACGCACGCGCGTGGCCTGATCTGTCTCTGCCTGACCGAAGAGCGTTGCGACGAGCTCGAGCTGCGCCAGATGACCGACCACAACGAGGCACCGCTCGGCACGGCCTTCACGGTCTCGGTCGAGGCGCGCGACGGCGTGACCACCGGCATCTCGGCCGCCGACCGGTCGCGCACGATCCAGGTCGCGATCGACCCGAAGTCGACGCCCCACGACCTCGTCACCCCAGGTCACGTCTTCCCGTTGCGCGCGCGTGACGGCGGCGTCCTGCGCCGCGCCGGCCAGACCGAGGCATCGGTCGATCTGGCGCGCCTGGCCGGCCTCTACCCGGCCGGCGTGGTCTGCGAGATCATGAACGAGGACGGGACGATGGCCCGTGTGCCCGACCTCGTGCCGTACTGCGAGCGCCACGGACTGAAGCTGGTCGCCGTCTCGGACCTCGTCGAGTACCGCCGCCGCCACGAGAAGCTGGTCACGCGCGAGATCGCCGTGCGGCTGCCGACCGACTACGGAGAGTTCCAGGCGATCGCCTTCCGGGAGAAGCTGACCGGCAAGCACCACGTTGCGCTCGTGCACGGGCAGGTGGACGGCGCCGACGACGTCCTCGTCCGTGTCCATTCGGAGTGCCTGACCGGCGACGTGTTCCACTCGCTCCGCTGCGACTGCGGCGACCAGCTCGACACCGCGCTGCGGCGGATCGCGGCCGAGGAGCGCGGCGTCCTCCTCTACATGGCCCAGGAGGGCCGTGGGATCGGGCTCCTGAACAAGCTCAAGGCGTACGAGCTCCAGGAGCAGGGCATGGACACGGTCGACGCGAACCTCGCGCTGGGGTTCGCCGCGGACGAGCGCGAGTGGGGGATCGGCAACCAGATCCTGGCCGACATCGGGCTGACCTCTATCCGGCTCCTGACCAACAATCCGAAGAAGGTGTCGGGTCTCGAGGCGTACGGGCTGCGGGTGACGGAGCAGGTGCCGATCGAGGTACCGCCGAACGGTGAGAACCTGCGCTATCTCCAAGCGAAACGTGCGAAGCTCGGGCACCGACTCCACCACCAGGACCTGAAATTCGAGCCGGAGACAGAGTGAGCGAACCGGACGACGTCCAGGACTGGCCGCTGCGCGATTTCTCCGCCCGGCTGCGACCGCCGACCCCGCCGGACGACCGGGCCGGCGATGAGCGGGATTCCGAGCCACCGGCGCTCACGCAGGAGTTCGCGTTCGAGCAGCCGGAGGAGCCCGAGCCCGGACCCGAGCCCGAGCCCGAGCTGCCGCAGACGGCCGCGTCCGACGTGGAGGTGCTCTACGACGAGGACGATCCAGTTCCGGCCGCCGAGGAGCTCGCCGCCTCCGAGGGACCGACCCCGGAGGGGTCTGTCCCTCCTGAAACGGACGAAGAGCCCATACCGGGGGAACCGCCGCCCGCCGAGCTCGTCAGCGCCGTACCGGCTGCGCCGGCCGTAGAGGAACAGCCGGCCGCAGAGCCCGAGTCCGAGCCGGAACCAGAACCAGAACCCCAGCATGTCGCCGGCGACCTCCAGATTCCGGACGGCTACTCGGTGCTCGAGGGGTCGCCGAACGGGCAGCGGCGGACGGTCGCGATCGTGATCAGCCGCTTCAACGGCGAGATCACGAACCGGCTGCTCGAAGCCGCGCTCGGCGCCCTCGACGAAGCAGGTGTCTCGCGCGAAGCCGTGCTCGTCATGCCGGTTCCCGGAGCGTTCGAGCTGCCGATCGCGGCGATGGCGCTTGCGAAGACCCGTCGCTATTCCTGCGTGGTCGCGCTCGGCTGCGTGATCCGCGGCGAGACGCCGCACTTCGACTTCGTCGCCGGCGAGGCTGCGAGCGGGCTCCAGCTGGCCGGGATCGAGACCGGTGTTCCGGTCTCGCTCGGTCTCCTCACCTGCGACACGGCCGAGCAGGCCGAGGCACGGGTCGATCGGGGCGCCTGGGCGGCCCGCACCGCGCTCGAGATGGCCGACGCATTCGCGCAGCTACGAACCGCGGTGGCGCGCAGCTGAGGTAATCAGCAGCGACGACCGGCGAAGCCGGCCGTCGCGCAAAGGCGGGCTGAGGTAATCAGCAGCGACGACCGGCGAAGCCGGCCGTCGCGCAAAGGCGGGCAGTCTAGCTACACTTCCCGGCCGCATGTCCAAGATCTGCTCCGTCTGCGGGAAGAAGCCCTCGTTCGGCCACAATCGGAGCCACTCGATGGTGGCGACGAAGCGCCGCTTCGATCCCAACCTCCAGCGCGTCCGGATCGTCGTCGACGGCACGCCCAAGCGGGCGTACGTCTGCACGCGCTGCCTCAAGAGCGGCAAGGTCACCAAAGCCTGAGCAACCGCGCGGCGACGCGCGGGGTCTAATGTCGCGCATGGACTTCGTCCTCGCGTCCTCCGACCTCGGCCGCGTCGCGATCACCGGAGAGGCGATCGCCCAGATCGTCGGCCTGACCGCGGCCGAATGCTACGGCGTGGTCGGCACGAAGCGCACCGGGAAGCTGGCGCGGCTGCGTGTCCGCGACCGGGCAACGCGCGGGATCCAGATCTCCGGCGACGGGCGCGGCGTCGCGATCGCGTTGCACGTGGTCGTGGAGCACGGTCTCAATCTCGCCGAGGTCGCCTCGACGGTCCGCAACCGCGTCACCTATGAGGTCGGGCGGATGACCGGGCTCGAGATCGCCTCGGTGGAGGTCCACATCGAAGCAGTGAAGGTGTCGGCGTGACGGGCGGCGATCTTGCCGCGGCCCGTGGGCTCGTCCGCGGGGCCGCGGCCGCGGCCGAGGCAAGCCGCCGGCGAATCGACGACTTGAACGTCTATCCCGTTCCCGACGGCGACACCGGCACGAACCTGACGCTGACCGTTCGAGCAGTCGTCGAGGCGCTCGACAACCTGGACGAGACCGGCCGCGAGCGGCTGGCGCGTGAGATCGCCCGCGCGGCGCTGATGGGTGCGCGTGGCAACTCCGGCGTGATCCTGTCCCAGATCGTGCGCGGCTTCGTCGAGGTTGCAGGTGCCGCGCCGACACTCGACTCACCCACGCTCGCGCGGGCCTTCCGCTCCGCGAGCGACGCCGCCTACCGGGCGGTCCGCAAGCCGGTCGAGGGAACGATGCTGACGGTGGTCCGCGAGCTGGCCGAGGAGGCGGAGGCACAGGTTCGCGCGCAGCCCGATCTGGCCTCGTCCGACCTGCTCCGCGCGCTGGTGCTCCGCGGCGAGGAGGCGGTGGCGCGGACGCCGGAGCAGCTCGACATCCTCCGCCGGGCGGGAGTGGTGGACGCGGGCGGCGCGGGCCTGCTCGAGCTCCTCCGCGGGGTCACGGCCGCGATCACCGGGGAGGCGCTCCCCGACGTGCCGCCGCAGCTGGAGGAGGTCGGCATCGACGCGATCCACCAGGAGCGGTCGAAGTACCGCTACTGCACCGTGTTCGTCGTCGAGGGCGAGCAGCTCGACCGAAGCGACCTCGAGGCGGCGCTCGAACCGCTCGGCGACTCGCTGATGGTGGTCGGAGACGAATCGGCCCTGAAGGTGCACGTCCACACGGACGATCCCGGGGCCGCGCTCTCGCTCGGAGCCGTCCGCGGCGACCTCGAGGGCATCGAGATCGCGAATATGCACCGGCAGACCGCTGAACGAGAGGCGCGGCTGCTCGAGCTCGTCCCGTCGGAGCAGACTACGGAAGTGGTCGCGGTGGTCGCAGGCGACGGGAACGCACGGATCTTCCGCAGCCTCGGCGCCGCGCAGGTCGTCGACGGCGGTCGCTCGATGAACCCGTCGACCGCCGACATCCTCGCTGCAGTCGAGGCCACCGCGGCACCGGAGGCGATCGTGCTTCCGAACAACCCGAACGTCGTCCTCTCGGCCGAGCAGGCCGCCGCGCACGCGGCGAAGCCGGTCCGGGTCGTCCCGACCCGATCGATCCCGGCCGGAATCGCGGCGCTGGTCGCATTCGACGGCTTGCGCACCGGGGCCGAGAACGCGGCCGAGATGCAGCAGGCAGTGGCGGCGATCGCCACCGGAGCGGTGACGACCGCATCGCGCGACGTCCAGCTCGACGGCTTGCGGGTCGAGAAGGGCGCGTACCTCGGGCTCGCGGAGGGTGAGCCGGTCGCGGGCGGTGCCTCCTTCGACGACGTCGCAGCCGGGGTCGTCGCCGGCCTGCTCGCCGAGCCGAGGAGCGTGCTCACGATCCTTACCGGCGAGGGCGCGCCCGAGCTGAACGGCCTCCTCGCGCGGATCGGCGCAGAGCACCCGGGTGTCGAGGTCGACGTCCAGGACGGTGGGCAGCCGCACTACCACCTGCTGCTGTCGGCGGAATAGCATCGACAGCGTGCCCCTCCGGGTTCTGCTGATCGACGACAACGACGTCTTCCGACACGCGCTGGAGGTGCTCCTCACCCTGCGGGGCGACATCGAGGTCGCCGGATCGGATCCGGACGGAGAGCACGTCCTCGACCGTTGCGCCGAGCTCCAGCCCGACGTCCTGCTCGTCGACTACCGCCTGCCGGGTCTCGACGGCGTCCAGATCACGAGGCTCGTCCGAGAGCACCATCCGGAGACCGCGGTGGTCGCGCTCACCGCCGCCGCCGGAGAGCGAGAGCTCGGCGCGCTGCTCGAGGCAGGCGCCGTCTCCTGCATCGGCAAGGACCAGCCGCTGGATGCGATCGTCGATGCCGTCCGGGCCGCGGCCGAGCTCGAGACGGCCGGCTGATGGAGCTCTCGGTCGAGAACACCGCGATCGTCCTCGACTCGACGGCGGATTTTCCGCAGGGGCCGCAGCGGTTCCCGAACTGGCGGATCGTCCCCCTCTACGTCCGGTTCGGCACGGAGACGTTCCGCGACTACGTCGAGCTCGGCCCCGACGCGTTCTACACGCGCCTCCGCAGCGCCGAGGAGCTGCCGTCGACGTCCCAACCGACCCCGGCCGACTTCCTCCGCATGTACCAGGAGCTTGATCGCTACGACCGGATCCTGTCGCTCCACATCCCGCTGACCCTTTCCGGCACGGTGCAGAGCGCCCGGGTCGCGGGCGAGGAGCTTGGCGGCCGAAAGGTCCGGGCGATCGACAGCGGCACGGTGTCGGCCGGGCTGGCGCTGCTCGCGCTCGCGATCCAGGCTCGGCTCGAACGAGGCACGACCGACGAGGAGGTGGACACGGTCGTCGACCGGTTCCAGCTGGAGAGCCGCATCATCTTCACGGTCGACACGCTCGAGTTCCTTGCCCGGGGCGGCCGAATCGGCAAGGCGGCCGCGATGGCCGGCACGCTGCTGAACATCAAGCCGATCCTCGCGATCGAGCACGGCGAGGTCGTCCCGGTGAAGCGCGTGCGGGGCGCGCACAAGGCGTTCCTCGAGTTCGTCGACGCCTTCGAGCAGGGGAGCGTCGACCGTCCTTCCCTGAAGGTCGGGATCGCCCACGCGGACTCGCCCGACCGGCTCGAGGCGATGCGCGAGCTCGTGCGGCGCACGCGACCGCAGGCGCAGATCGAGGTCGAGTCGATGCTCGGCGCCGTCGTCGGTACCCATGCGGGCCCCGGCGCGGTCGGATTCTTCTGGTTCGACGACGCCTAGCAAGAGGCCGAGCCCGCCGCGCGGGCTCGCCCTTCAGGGCCCAGACCCGAAGGGGCAGGGGCCTTGGCGTTGATCTGGCCCATCACGAAGGCGTGTTGGGGCCGCCGGACCGGTACCTATACTCGGACCGAGGTGACGCGCCCGACGGGCTTTGCGACCGTGGACCAGCCCGAGGCCTGGCCCCGCCTGCGCGGGGAGCCGCGGCCTGAGCGGCTGGCGGCGCCGCTGGAGTCGATCCAGGGAGTCGGGCCGAGGATCGCCGCCAGGCTCAGGAAGCTCGGCCTCGTCACCGTCCGCGACCTGCTCGAGCACCGGCCGCGCGACTATCAGCGCTCCGTCGGCGAGAGCCGGATCGTCGACCTGTTCGGCGAGCAGGAGGCAGTGATCGTCGGCGAGGTTCGAAGCGTGTCGCTCCGCCGCACTCGGCGGCGCCTGACGGTGCTCAAGGCGACCGTCGCGGACGAGAGCGGATCGATCCCCGCGGTCTGGTTCAACCAGGACTGGCTGAAGGACAAGCTCGTCCCCGGGACGCGAGTCCGTCTCCGCGGACAGCTCCGCCGGAACGAGTTCAACGTCAAGTCCTACGACCTGAACGGCGCCGCCGCGACCGCGGATCTCGCACCGATCTACCCGGCCGGCGAGGAGATCACGCCGCCGCGGCTGCGGGCATTGGCCGAGCGCGCGCTCGAGCTCGTCCCGAACGAGCCAGATCCGCTCCCGGCGGTCCTGAAGGCGCGCGAGCGCCTGCCGCGTCGGGCGGACGCGCTCCACGCGCTCCATCGCCCGCGCACGCTCGATGAGGCCGAGGAGGGGAGACGGCGGCTCGCGTTCGACGAGCTGTTGCTGCTCCAGTTGGGACTCGCCCGCCGCACCCGCGAACGAGAGCGTGAGGTCGCGCCGGCGCTGGGCACGCCGGGGGAGCTGCTCGAGCACTACCGCGGCGCTCTGCCGTACACGCTCACCGAGCATCAGGAAGCGGCGGTCGCCGACATCGACCGCGACCTCGCCCGCTCGATCCCGATGCAGCGGCTCCTGCAAGGCGACGTCGGCTCCGGCAAGACGGCGGTCGCGCTCTACACGCTCCTGCGCGCGGTCGAGCACGGCTACCAGGGCGCACTGATGGCCCCGACCGAGACGCTGGCCGAGCAGCACTTCCTGACGCTCGAGGAGATCTGCCTCGAGCTCGGCGTCACCTGTGGGTTGCTGACGAGCTCGGTCGGCAAGCGCGCTCGTGACTCCGCCGCCGGAGCGTCGATTCTCGTCGGCACGCACGCTCTGATCCAGGAAGGGGTCGAGCTCGCGCGCGTGGGCGTGGCGGTCGTCGACGAACAGCATCGTTTCGGCGTCGAGCAACGGAAGGCGCTGGCTGAAGGCCGGACGCCGCACGTCCTGCACATGACCGCGACGCCGATCCCGCGCACGCTGGCGCTCACCGTCTACGGCGACCTGGCGGTGAGCGAGATCGCCAGGCCGCCGGCCTCCCGCCGGCCGGTCGTCACCAGCTGGATCGAGGAACGGCGGGCGAGCGAGGCGTATCGACGGCTGACCAGGCTCCTCCGGGAGGGCCGCCAGGCCTACGTCGTCTGTCCGCTGATCGAGGAGTCGGAGACCTCACGGGCGCGCGCGGCGGAGCAAGAGGCGGCGCGCCTGCAAAGGGCGGAGCTGAAGGGTTTCCGGATCGGCTGCCTGCACGGGAAGCTGAAGCCTGCAGACCGCCGCGCGCTCATGGCCCGGTTCAAGTCACGCGAGCTCGACGTCCTCGTCGCGACGACCGTGATCGAGGTCGGCGTGGACGTCCCGAACGCGACGGTGATGATCGTCCAGGAGGCAGATCGCTTCGGGCTCGCGCAGCTCCACCAGCTCAGGGGCCGGGTCGGGCGGGGAGCCGAGCAGTCGTACTGCCTGCTCGTCTCGCGGCCGAAGGAGGAGCTGACCGAGGCAGCGGTGCGCCGTCTCCAGGCGCTCGTGGACACGACTGACGGCTTCGAGCTCGCCGAGGTCGACCTCGAGCTCCGCGGCGAGGGGCAGCTGTTGGGCACGCGTCAGTCGGGCATCTCTGATCTCCGCTTCACGAAGCTCCGCGCCGACCGCCCGCTGCTCGAGCGGGCGCGGGCGGCGGCGCAGGAGCTCATCGACGTCGAAGGCCCGCTCGACGACGCGGTGTCGGCGCTGTTCCCGGACGAGGGGCTCGCCGCTTAGGGGCTCGGCTCCTAGGCGGCCGCCGGCGCGCTGACCTCGCGGCCGAGCAGCAGGCCTCGATACGCGAACTCGCGCGCGCGCAGCGCACGGTTGTAGTCCGGCAGGGCCTCGCCCGTCAGCGAGCCGCCGTGCATGGCATGGATCCAGTTCGGGGCGAGCTCCTCGATCCGGTCGACCACGGCGCGCACCGGCTTCTCATGGGCGAAGATCCCGACCGCGCGGTAGACCTCGATCATCTCTGCTGACAGGTTCTCGTTCACGACTGGCGGCTGATCGCCCGGCTGGAGGTACAGGTCGGAGGGGAACAGGCTGCCGGTGGTCTCTTCGAGCAGCATCATCGAGTCCCAGTGGTGGACGTGCGGGGTCTCGAGGAAGCGGAGCGTGTGCCGGCCGAGCTCGAGCCGCTCGCCGTCGGTGAAGCCGCGGACGCGCTCGGAGAGGCCAAAGCCGGTCGCGTTCAGCTGGATCGAGAGCGCCGACCCGATCAGCTCCGCTCTCGGCGCCTTCTGCATGAACCGGTCCATGCCGCCGTTCTCGTCGCCTTCCCAGTGCAGGAGGACGATGTTCGCCAGGGTTGCCGGGTCGAGGACTTCGCGGATCGCATGGCGGACGTTCTCGTAGACGCCGTACTCGCCGGTGTGGACGAGCGTCGGCTGCTCGTCGTCGATCAGGAACTGGTTGAACGTGATCCCGTATGCCTCGGTCATCGTCGCGATGCGGTAGATGCCGCCTGTGATCTGGTCGATCCGAGTCTCCACGACTCCTCCTATTCGATGAACAGTAATGTGTAGTGATTGTGCAACAATTTCTTCGGTGACGCGAAAGTACGAACTGAAGCGCCGCGCCGAGCGGCAACAGGAGACGCGGCAGCGGATCGTCGACGCTGCGATCCAGCTGCACCGCACGAAGGGCCCGGCGCGGACGACGTTCAGCGACATAGCGGCGCGCGCGGGCGTTCAGCGGCACACGCTCTACCGTCACTTCCCGGACGAGCGTGCGATCGGGCTCGCCTGCTCGGGCCGCCATTTCGAGCTCAACCCGCCGCCCGATCCAGCAGGTTGGAGGGAGATCGCCGACCCAGGCGATCGTCTCCGCGCCGGCCTGCGGGCGCTCTATTCCTGGTACGAGCGCAACGAGGACATGTTCACGTGTGTGTTCCGAGACGCCGAGGTCGATCCGCTGACGCGTGAGCTGGTCGAGCTCCGAGGTGCGGAGCCGATGAGCCGGATCCACCGGTCGCTCTCGCCAGGGCTGGGGAAGGCCAAGCGAGTGCAGGCGGCCCTCGACCTCGCGCTGGACTTCCACGCGTGGCGTCGCCTATGGCAAAGCGGCCTCGACGCAGCCGAGGCTGCGGAGCTGATGGCGGGCGCGGTGGTAGGGACTGTCCACGGAGGGGACAGTCCCCGACGAATCGCGCCGAGCTCACCCTGAAGGGTCAGACCCCGCCGGGGTCAGACCCTTCGATCTTCGCAGCCACCTCCCAGATGTGGCCGTCCGGATCGATGAAAGCAGCGGTGCGCTAGGCCCCATTCCCGGTCGATCGGGCCGTTGAGCAGATCCACGCCGCGTGTCTTCAGATCCGCGACCACGGCGTCCGTGTCCTCGACCCAGATCGTCAACTGGAACCGAGAGCCCGACTCCGCCCGGGCGACCGTCGCCGGCCCGATCAGACCCGGAGCCTCGGACGTCCGCAGAAGGTTGACGATCGTGTTCTCGAACTCGAAAGCAACCGCCTCGTCGGCGTCATAGACCGGCGAGACGTCGAAAACCCGCTCGTAGAACGACTTCGACCGCTGCGGATCCTCCACGAACATCGTGATCGCGCCGACGCTCCTCAACGACTGGCTCATCTCGACTCCTCCTGTCTCAGGTTCACCTACGACTGCTCAGAGTCGGCGAATTCATCGCATAGCCTTCGAAACGTGCGGATCATCGCCGGCGACCACCGGGGGGCCCGCATCTTCGCGCCGAAGGGGCTCGACACCAGGCCAACTTCGGACCGTGTCCGCGAGGCGGCGTTCAACCTGATCGGCCCGGTCGACGGCGCGGACGTCCTCGACCTCTTCGCCGGCTCGGGGGCGATGGGGCTGGAGGCGCTCTCGCGCGGAGCCGCCTCGGCCGTCTTCGTCGAGACCGACCGCGAGGCGTTCCGGACGATCCAGCGCAACGTCGAGAAGCTCCGCGTGACCGGCGCTAGGGTCGTCCAGCGCGACGCGCTGCAGGCGCTCGCGACCGACCGCCGGACCTACGACCTGATCCTCTGCGACCCGCCGTACGGCTACCCCAACCACGATCGTCTGGGCCGCTACCTCGTGCGGGCGCTCGCGCCGGACGGCCTGCTCGTCTACGAGACAGGAGCGCGCGAGGAGCCGACGGTCGAAGGGCTGAGAACCCGCACGTCGCGCGCGTACGGGTCCGCACGCCTTACGCTGTTCGAGCATTGATCACGGCCATCTACCCCGGGACGTACGACCCGGTGACGCTCGGTCACGTCGACGTGATCCGGCGTGCTGCGGCGATCTTCGACCGCGTCGTCGTCGGCGTCGTGCGGCACCCGGTCCACAAGGAGCCGACGTTCACGATCGACGAACGGGTTGCGTTCGTACGGGACGCGCTGGTCGACGTCGCCAACGTCGAGGTGGACGTGTTCGCCGAGCTGGTGGTCGAGTTCGCGCGGCGATGGCAGGCGAAGGCGATCGTGAAGGGCCTGCGCGTGATCTCCGACTTCGAGTGGGAGTTCCAGATGAACCAGCTCAACCGCCACCTCGCGCCCGAGATCGAGACT
>JBKPMR010000002.1:0-47996 GCA_046732255.1 Actinomycetota bacterium | reverse complement strand
GCCATGCGGCCTGCTCCGCCGCCGCTGCCGCCGTCGCTCGCGCTTGGCCTGCGACTTCGAGACTGCGCCGTCCCCGCTTCCGGCCGCCGCGCGCTCCGGCTCGGGCTCCGGCTCCTCGATCGCCGGGAGCACGTCCAGCGGCGTCGCCGGCGCGGGCTCGGCAGCGAGCGCGGCCTCGGACTGCTCGAGCGCGACCTCGATCTGACCGACTCCACCCTTGACCTCTGTGCTGCCGATCAGCCGCTTGTACTCCGGCTCGCGTTCCTTCCACATCGTCAGCAGCGGCGCCGCGACGAAAATCGAAGAGTAGGCGCCCGAGGTGATCCCGACGAGGAGGGCGAGCGCGAACGTCTGCAGGGTCGCGCCGCCGAAGAAGTAGAGCGACAGCACCGGCAGCAGCGTGATGAACGTCGTCGCCAGCGAGCGGCGGATCGTTTCCCACAGCGAAACGTTCGCGATCGTCGCGAACGCCGAGCCGCGCATCAACGGGATGTTCTCCCGGATCCGGTCGAAGATGATGATCGTGTCGTAGATCGAATAGCCCAGCACCGTGAGCACAGCGGCGACCGTTGCGGTCGTCACCTCGCTTCCGCTCAACGCGTAGATTCCGACCGTGATCAGCAGGTCGTGGATCAGCGCGATGATCACCGGGACCGCGAACTTGAAGTCGAACCGGATCGCGATGTACACGATGATCAGGAACAGCGAGACGATGATCGCGAAGATCGCCAGGCGTGCGATCTGACGGCCGAAGCTCGACGACACGTTCTGGATCCCGATCGATTCCGCCCCGACCTTGGTCTGCAGGTCGTCCGAGAGGGTCTCCTGCGCGGACGGGCCCAGCGACTTCGTCCGGATCTGGAACGACTTGTACGAGTCGCCCTGCGAGCTCCCCTTCCCCTGGATGACCGCGTCGCTCTGCCCGATCGAGGCCGCCTGATCGCGCACCTTCGAGAGCGAGACGTAGTCCGGCGTCTTGAACACGATCTGGGTGCCGCCCTTGAAGTCGATCCCGAGGTTGAGGCCCCGGACCGCGAGCGCGCCGATGCCGAGCGCGATCACAGTGCCCGAGATCGCCAACCAGAGGTAGCGGCGACCCATGAAGTCGATCCGCAGGAAGCTGCCGCGCTGCTGGCCGCCCGCGCCCATGAACGCCGGGTTGTCGAACCAGCGGAAGCCGGCGAGCAGCCCGAGCATCGCGCGGGTCGCAGCAACGGCCGTGATCAGCGAGATCACGGTGCCGATCAGCAGCATGACCGCGAACCCCTTCACCCCTGCGGTCGCGACGGCGAACAGAACGAGCGCCGTGATCGCGGTGACCACGTTCGCGTCGACGATCGTGTGGAAGCCCTTCGAGTAGCCGGCGCCGATCGCGGCCCGCACGGACTTCCCGGCGCGTACCTCTTCCTTGATGCGTTCGAACACGACCACGTTCGCGTCCGCTGCCACACCGATCGTCAGGATCAACCCCGCGAAGCCCGGCAGGGTCAGCGTCACGTGCAGGATCAGGATCATCCCGTACATGAATGCCGCGTAGATCCCGAGGCCGATCACGGCGACCACGCCGAGGAAGCGGTAGAAGAGCAGCAGGAACAGGGCGACGACGAGGAGGCCGATCGCGGCTGCGAGCTTCGCCTCGTTCAGCGAGTCCTTCCCCAGCGTCGCCGAGATCTGCGACTGCTCCTGCTGCTTGAAGACGTAGGGCAGCGCACCGGTCTGGAGGACGATCGCGAGGTCCTTCGCCTCGCTGTATTTGCCGATGTTCGTGATCTGGCCGCCGCCGGAGATCCCGTTCGAGAGGCTCGGATCGGTGAAGTCGATCTGCGGCCAGGACTTGATGTCGCGGTCGAGCACGATCGCAAACTGCTGCGGCTGCTGCCAGAGCTTGCCGCGCTGGTAGAGGTTCTTCGTGATCCGCTGGAAGATGCGGTTGCCCTTGCCGGTGAAGGACAGGCGGACGACCGGGGAGCCGGTTTGCGGGTCGAAGTCGGCCTGGGTCCCCGACGATTTCAGCTCGGCGCCCGTCATCTCCGGGATCCGCTTCTCCTCGTTCGGATTCGTCGGGTCGGACTTGAACAGGTAGTACTGCGTCTGGCCGACCGGCGTGTTGCCGGGCGGGCACGGGTTGTTCTCGGTCGCAGTACACGTGATCACGACCGTCCCGGCCGGGACGGCGAACACCTTCCCGCCCTTGGGAACTTTCGGGTGGCGAGCGTTGAAGAGACGGGCCCGTGTGTCCGACGGGCCCGACAGGAGCCGCTTGTTCTTGTCGAACAGGTAGTAGGCGGTGGGCGTCCCCTGTTTCGCCTTGGCCTGCTGTCCGGCGAGCAGGTTGTAGAGGCTCGGGCTCGCCACCGGAATGCGCGCGAAGCCCTGGGTCGTGACGGACGGCCCGGTGAGATCGGCCTGGAGGTCGTAGAACTCGAGCTGGGCGGTCTTGCCGATCAGCTGCGCGGCCTGCGCCGCGTCTTTGACGCCGGGCAGCTCGACGACGATCTGGTCGTTGCCCTGTTTGCGGATCTCGGGCTCCGAGACGCCGAGCTTGTCGACCCGGTTGCGCATGATCGAGACGGCGTTGTCCAGCCCCTGCTGCGTGACCTTCTGGCCCTTGGGCGGCACCGCCTGGAGGACGACCTCGAGGCCGCCCTGCAGGTCGAGACCAAGGCGGGTCTTCCGGTGCGCGGGCGAGCCGGGGACCGCGAGCAGGGCCACGCCGACGAGCGCGGCCAGGATGAGGCCGACGAGGATCAGATGGTTTCGGCGTGCGTGCACCGGCGGATCAGCTTAGCGGGGCTTTTCGCCCACCGGTTCGGGGGCCCCTGCCGGGCTGTCCCCCTGCTCGACCTCGTCGAGGTCGGGCGTGTCCTCCTCGTCGGGCATCACCGCGGCGATCGCCCGCTTGGCGACCCGCGCTTCGGCTCCTGGTGACAGCTCGACGGTGACCTCGTCCTCGTCGATCCGGAGCACGGTGGCGAAGATCCCTCCGGCGGTGAGCACCTCGTCCCCCACCCGGAGGTGCTCGATCATCGCCTGCTGCGCGAGCTGCCGCCTGCGCTGCGGCCGGACGAGCATCAGCCAGACGAGGAACAGGACGAGGATGACCAGGATGAAGATCGCGCCGCCGCTCATCCCCGCTCCCGGCGCCGGCAAAGCCGCCGCCTCCGCTCATTGATGAGCTCCGTCGAGCCTACGCTCATTCCCGCTCCCGGCGCCGGCAAAGCCGCCGCCTCCGCTCATTGATGAGCTCCGTCGAGCCTGCGCTCATTCGTCGCTGCCCGTTAGTTGCCGCATTTCCAAGATGAAGTCTGCCAGCCGTCCGGCCTCGATCGCCGTCCTCGCCCCTACTGTGACGTCGACCAGGAAGCAAAGGTTGTGTAAGGAAAGCAGCCGGAGCGCGAGCAGCTCCTGCTGGTTCACGAGGTGGCGGATGTAGGCCCGCGAGAAGCGCGTGCAGGCCGGGCAGCCGCAGCGCTCGTCCAGCGGCCTCGGGTCGCGGGCAAAGCGGGCGTTTCGGAGGTTGAGCCGTCCGTGCGAGGTGAGCGCCGTGCCGGTCCGGCCCATCCGTGTTGGCAGAACGCAGTCGAACATGTCGATCCCGCGGGCGATCACGTCCAGGATCCCCTCCGGGTCGCCGATCCCCATGAAGTAGCGGGGCCGGTCGGCCGGCAGCATCGGCGCAGCCCACTCGACGGCGTCGATCATCTCCGGGCGCGGCTCACCGACCGAGAGGCCACCGAGGGCGTAGCCGTCGAAGTCGAGCCCCGTGATCTCGTCGACCGAGCGGGCCCGCAGCTCGGGGTCGGCGGCACCCTGGGTGATCCCGAAGACGAGCTGGCCGGGAGCGCGCGCAGCGTTGCGCTGGCGGCTCGCCCAGAGCGTAGTCAGCCGAACGGCGCTTTCGAGCTCCACGCGCGGAACGCCAGCGGGCGGGCAGACGTCCAGGCACATGGCGACGTCCGAGCCGAGCTTCGCCTGGATCGCCGCGGCCAGCTCGGGCGTGAAGCGGGTGGACTCGCCGTCGTAGACCGACCGGAACGTGACGCCCTCGTCGTCGACTGCGAGCAGCGTGTCCCGGAGCGAGAAGACCTGAAAGCCGCCGGAGTCGGTCAGGATCGGCCCGTCCCAGCCCATGAACGCGTGCAGGCCGCCGAACTCCGCGATCAGATCCTCGCCCGGTCGAAAATGGAGGTGGTACGTGTTGCCGAGGAGGATTCGTGCGCCTGCTGCCCGCACCTCGTCCGGGTGCAGGCTCTTGACGCTCGCCTTCGTCCCGACTGGCATGAACGCCGGTGTCGGCACGTCCCCGTGCGCGGTGTGCAGGACGCCGGCCCGCGCCGTCCCGTCCGTCGCCGTGAGCTCGAAACTCACCGGCGCCCCCTGCCGGGGCACCCCGGCCCACCACCCGCTGCAAGCGTAACGACGAACCCGTCAGACGTGTGAAGCGCGAAAGCGCCAGAAGTGCGAAATCCATGCGCGTCTTTCACCGCCCGACTGTAAATCGTGCCCCCGCTGAAAGTGCGCAGCATTTTCAGCGGATCAGCATCGCATCGCCGAAGGAGTAGAAGCGGTACCGCTCGTCGATCGCGAGCCGGTACAGCTCCCGCGTCTCCTCGATGCCGACGAACGCCATCACGAGCGCGAGCAGGGTCGAGCGCGGCAGGTGGAAGTTCGTCAACAACGCGTCGACGCGCCGAAACTCGAACTCCGGTGTGACGAACAGGTCGGTGCGACCGGCGAGCGGGCCGCCGCGGGCGAGCGTCTCGAGGACGCGCACCGTCGTCGTCCCGACCGCGAGCACCTGGGGCGCCGCCCGGATCCGCTCCCAGGCCCGGGCGGTCACCACGTACCGCTCCCCGTGGACGCGGTGCTCATCCAGATCCGCCACCGCCACGGGGCGGAAGGTGTCGAGGCCGACGTGAAGCGTCACCCGTTCGACGTCGAGCCCGCCGAGCAGCTCCGGCGTGAAGTGGAGCCCGGCCGTCGGCGCCGCCGCCGAGCCAACCTCCTGCGCATAGACGGTCTGGTAGCGCTCCGGATCGGCAAGCGGCTCGGTGATGTACGGCGGCAGCGGCGTCTCGCCGTCCGGCTCCCCCTCGAGCCTGAGTCGCCAGCGGCCCTCGCCGAGATGCTCGAGGAGCTCGACCGGCCCGTAGCGCCGCCCCGGCCGCAGCCGTCGCGTCGGGCGGGCGAGCCCCTCCCAGATGCCGTCGCCGAGCGCCTCGAGCAGAAGCACCTCGCCTCTGGGGCGCTCGATCGGGATCCGCGCCGGGACGACCCTCGTGTCGTTCACCACCACGAGGACTCCCCCGCCGATCTCGTCGGGGAGATCGGCGAACCGCCGGTGGCGGATGGTCCCGCTGCGGCGCTCGTACACCAACAGCCGGGACGCGTCCCGGCGTTCGGCCGGGCGCTGCGCGATCAGCTCCGGCGGGAGGTCGTACTCCAGCTCGGATGACTTCATCCGGTCGACACGCTATCGTCGCCTCGATGGATCCGGACGCCCTCGAGCGGGCCCGCGAACGGCTTTCCGAAGCGGCCGAGGGAAAGCCCCGGCCGGGTGACGTCGACGCCGCGTTCGACCGCGCCCGCGCCCAGGTCGAGGCCCTCGCGGCGGCTACCGCCGAGCTCGAGGCCTCGTTACCCGAGCGCGTCGGTGAGGCGGTCCGCGACGGGATCAGGCTCGAGGCGCGGCCGGTGTCGCGTCAGCTGGCCGAGGTTCGGGGGCTTGCCAACCAGACGATCCGCCGGCTCGAGCGGATCGAGACCGAGCTCCTCGCAGAGCGCAACTCGCGTGTCGACGATCTCGGCCTGCTCGTCGACCTGATCGAGTCCGGCTGGCGCGCGGTCGACGAGCGGATGCGCCGCATCGAGGAAGCGGTCCACGACCGCCAGGGCGCGACCGTCTACCGGATCGGAGAAGCAAGCTAGCCCGCCCCGCCACGCGGGGCGGTCGTTCAGGGCTCTGACCCGAAGGGGCAGAGGCCTTGGCGTTGATCCGAACTGAGGGGCGCTTTAGGTCAGCGCGAGGATCACCGCGCTCGTCGCCGCCCAGGCAGCCAGCGTCAGGATCAGCGGCACGTCGGTGAGCAGGACGTTCTCGGGCTCCTCGCCGAGGTCGCGGCGGTGGAGGAGCAGCAGGTACCGGAACACGCCGTAGACGACAAACGGGATCGTCGCCATCATCGCCTTGGAGTCGCGGGCGGTGAACGTGTACAGGGAGTAGGCGATCACGGTCGAGGCGGCGACGATCGACACGAGCTGGTCGACCAGCGCGAGCGAGTAGCCCTCGAGCACCGGTCGCCCCGGCGTCTCGTCCGCCCCGACGAGCACCAGTTCTGCGCGCCGCTTGGCGAGCGCGAGGAAAAGCGCGAGCAGCCCGGTGCAGATCAGGAGCCAGGGCGAGATCCGTACGTCCACCGCCTCCGCGCCGGCGCCGGCCCGGATGACGAACAGCGCTGCGATCGCGAGCACGTCGATCAGAACGACGTGCTTCAGGCCGGCCGTGTAGGCCGCCTGCAGCACGAGGAATCCCGCCATGAAGGCGAGCGAGCCCAGCCCGAGGTAGAGCGCAAGCCCGAGCGCCGAGACGGTGAGCAGGGCGGCGAGCGCGAGCGCGACCCGCACGGGTAGCTCGCCGCTCGCGACCGGCCGCAGCCGCTTGACCGGGTGGTCGCGGTCCTGGTCCGCGTCGCGGACGTCGTTCGCGAGGTACGCGGCACTCGAGGCGGCGCAGTACGCGACGAAGGCGATGCTCGCCTCCGGCCACAGGCTCGTCTCCCCTAGCTTCCCTGCGAAGAGCAGGCCTGCGAAGAGCAGCAGGTTCTTCGTCCACTGGCGCGGCCGGAACGCGACCAGGGCGGCGCGCGCGACAGGACGCGGCTCGGCGGCGGCTGAGACAGCCATGCGCCCGGATGCTAGTGCCGTTGCTGCTACGAAGGTGGGCTTAGGGGCAGCTTGAGGTCGAAGCGGCTGCCGGTTCCGACCTCGCTCTGGAGCTCGATCCTGCCGCCGAGGGCGAACGCGAGCTCCCGCGCGATCGCCAACCCGAGCCCGGTGCCGCCGCCGTCCCGTGACCAGAACGGTCGGAAGATCCGCTCCCGGTCGGAAGGCTTGATCCCCGGCCCGCTGTCGGCAACAGAGACCGAGATCGTGCCGTTGCCGCTGGAAAGCGCAAGCTCGACGCGGCCGCCGTCGGGCGTCCACCGGAAGGCGTTCGAGAGGAGGTTCGAGACGATCTGGAAGACGCGGTCGCCGTCGGAGACGATCACCGGCGCGCCGTCTCGGTCGCAGCGGTAGTCGATCTCCCGGCGCCGCGCCTCCTCGCCGAACGTGGCGTACGCCTGGTCGACGAGCCGGCCCATGTCGACCTCCTCGTGCAACACGGTGAACCGGTTCGCGTCCAGCTTGGCGAGGTCGAGGACGTCGCCGACCAGCCGCTCGAGCCGCTCCGCCTCCCCCGCGATCACCGAGAGCGACTCGGCCTCGACGGCGGGGTCGAGGATCAGCCCCTCGCGGAGCGCCTCCACGTGACCGCGGATCGCCGTCAGCGGCGTGCGCAGCTCGTGCGACACGGACATGAGGAAATTCCGCTCCTGAACCTCGGCCTCGGCCAGGCGCGAGGCCATCTGGCGGAAGCGCTCGGCCAGGTGGCTGATCTCGCCGCTGCCCGGGACCTCGGGCAGCGTGATGTCGTAGTGGCCGTCGGCGATCTGGTCGGCGGCCTTCGACAGCTCGAGCACGGGCGTGGCGATCCGGCGGGACAGGTACCAGGCGAGCCCGGCGGCGACGAGGAGCCCGACCCCCAGCGCGACCAGGAGCAGCTCGATCAGCGAGAACCACCCGTGGGTGAGCTCGGTTTTCTTGCGGGCGACGACCAGCGCGCCGAAGTTCTGACCCTGGAGGACGAGCGGCTGGCCGACCGCAAGGAACGCCTTGTGCTCGCCGGGGGGCGTGAACTCGAACGTCGTCACCGCCTTGCCGTCGATCAGCGTCTGCCACTCGTCCCCGATCTGGGCGTGCGACAGCTCTGGAAGGTCGGAACCGTGCCCGAGGAAGATCCGTCCGACGAAGAAGAGGCGGGCGCCGGTGGCCTGCTCGAGCTGGGTGCTGGAGAAGTCTGGGCCGGACCGACCCTCGTCGTTCGCGCGGATCGCCTGCTCAGCGTAGAGCCGGGAGAGGCCGCGGGCCTCGCGGCGAAGCTCGGACAGCGACTGCGAGCGGACGTGGTCCTGGAACAGCTGGACCGCGATCGCGGTCGTGACGATGCCCGCGAGCGCGACGCCCGCCAGGTAGAACGCCGGCAGGCGGAAGCGCAGCGAGCGGAACATCGCTCTAGGCCGGGGCCGCGTCCTTCGCCGGCGCCACCTTGTACCCGACCCCCCAGACGGTGACGATCGGCGACGCGTCGCCCAGCTTGCGGCGCAGCTGCCGCACGTGGACGTCGACCGTCCGCGTGTCGCCGGCGAATGTGTAGCCCCAGACGCGCTCGAGCAGCTGGTCGCGAGTGAGGACGAGACCGCGGTGGTCGAGCAGCTCCCACAGCAGGTCGAACTCCTTCGGCGCCAGCTGGATCTCCTCGTCGCCGACCCGGACCTCGCGGCGGCCGGCGTCGATCAGCAGGTCTCCGTGACGGAGCTGCTTGCTCTCGATCTGCCGGCGCTCGGGCGAAGCGCGGCGAAGGATGGATTTCACGCGGGCAACGAGCTCGCGCGGATTGAAGGGCTTGGTCAGGTAGTCGTCGGCACCGACCTCGAGGCCGATGATCTTGTCCACGTCCTCGTCCCGTGCGGTCAGCATCAGGATCGGGACGTCGGAGGTCTTGCGGATGCGGCGGCAGACCTCGATCCCGTCGATGTCCGGCAGCATCAGGTCGAGGACGATCAGGCCGGGCGTCGAGGCCTGGAACTGGGCAAGCGCCTCGTTGCCCGTCGCAGCGGTGCGGACGGTGTATCCGGCGTTCTTCAGGTAGAGCGCGACGAAGGAGGCGATCGAGCTCTCGTCCTCGACGACGAGGACCGACTGGGCGGCGCGGCTGCTCACTTCACGCTCGGCGGGCTGGGCGGCGCCTGCCCGAGCGCGAACGTGATCGCGTGGCCGGGGAGCGGCTGGAAGGGGCCGCCGTTGACGGAGTAGCGTCCCGGGAAGTCCGTGAACCCGGTGGCGTCGAGGGTCACGGTCCCGCGGCCGACGGCGCTGACGTCGACGCCGATAGCGTTGATCTGGACCCGGAAGAGGCCGCCGATCATCCGGAAGCGGACGTCGTCGCCGCTGTACCGGGTCCGGCCGCCGCCGAGTGGTTGGATGGATTCGGCGCCGTAGACGACCGGCACCTTCCCGTCGGTCAGGTCGAGGTCGGAGATGACCATGTTGCCGGTGACGAACCGCCCGAGAATCCCGCCGCGCGCGCGCACCGAGACGACGCCGTTGCCGTTGTCGACCACCAGCGTCCCGTCCCCGGGCACCCTGCCGGTCGCCCACGCTGCCACCGGCAGCAGGAGCGGGACCACGAGAGCAAGCAAAAGTGCGCGACGCATCGCTTGCATCAGTATCGCCATCGGCATTGTGATCGGTCTAATCGAGATGTAAGAAAAGTGTAAGAGCAGGAAACGCCCGTCAGCAGTGCGGATCGACACGGCGTGGCGGCGGCCCGAGCGGAACCGAGTAGTGCCGTAGAAGAGCGGTGAGGCGCCGGCGGTAGACGTCCATGTCGGCCCGCGTCCAGTCGCCGTGGGTCTGGCAGCGCCACGGGGCGTAGAGCTCCTTGTGGTACGGGCTCGTCAGGCTCTCGTTGTGTCCGATCACGTTCCGGAGCTGGATCCCGTAGCGGCCCATCAACCAGGCCGTCAGCCGGAGCGACGCGTTCAGCTGCCGCGGGTTGCGGAGGATCTCGGCGTCGCTCGTCCCGACGTGCTCGATCCCGATCGCCGTGTAGTTCAGGCCCACGGTGTGGCGGCACCTGACCGTCGGCGAGACGAGCTGGTAGATCGTCCCGTCCTTGTCGATCACGTAGTGGGCGCAGACGCCGGGGCGCTCGTGCAGCTCGCCGTCCGGCGTGTCCGCGGAGAAGGTCGAGTAGGCGGACGAGAAGCTCTCCGAGGCCGTGTAGTGCTCGACGATCACGTGCGGATCGGTCAGGCGCCAGGTGCTCGACCCGTAGTGGCGCTTCGCGTACGCGGCCGTCTCCGCCTTCCGCTGAGCCCCGAAGGGGATCGGCTTCCACACGATCGCCGGCTTCGGCGGCGACGCGGCGGCGATCAGCGCGACAGCGACGAGGAGCGCCTTCACGGCGAACCAGGCTAGCTACGCGGTGGCAAGAGCGAGCCTCGCAGCCTTACCGGCGAGGACGTCCGACGCCGTGCCGACGCCGTTCCCGTACGTCATGACGGCGGCCACGAACACCCCACCGGGCCAGTAGACCAGGCCGGCGTCGTGGCGGGCGTACGAGATCCAGCCCGCCTTGTGCATGAGCGCATACGGCCCGCCGCCCAGGAAGCGGCCGAGCTTGCCGCGGTCGCCTACGTGCACGAGGAGGTAGAGCAGGTAGCGCGCGTCCGACGGCGTGAACGCGGCGCCGTACCGGGCGATCAGCGGGCCGCGGCCGCCGGCGGCGAGGTGCAGGTAGGCGAAGAGTCGCGCCAGGTCGAACGCGGTCGTGTACTTGCAGCAGGGGAAGGACGGCTGGCTCTCGACCCGCACCGGGATCGGCGGGAGGACAGGCGTGCCGTGCAGGTAGCCGCCGCCCATCCAGGTGTCGCCGATCCCGAGGCCGTGGAGGAGGTCGTCGACTCGGGTGCCGCCGCCGAAGGTCGACTCGGTCTCGTTGGCGGCGTCGTTGTCGGAGTCGATCAGCATCCGCCGGAGGAGCGAGTCGAGGTAGGAGCCCGGCTCGGGCTTGCCTGCGTGCCGGCGGAGCGCCTCGAGCGCAATCGCCACTTTGAGCGTCGACGCGGCCGGGAACCGTGCCCGCGCGTTCCAGGCGCCGCCCCGTCCGCTGACCAGGTCCTCCACGTACAGCCCGCTCGTGCCGGGGAACGACCGCGCGAGGGTTCGCACGCTCCGGGACAGACGCAGGTCCTGCGAGCCTCGCACCGCACGCGGCTCGGCCGACCGCGGGAGGCCGAACACGTGCGAGACGGTCGCCCGTTCGGTCCGGTGCCCGGCGGCGTAGGCCGAGACACGGACGGTCGCATCCCGCCGAGGCAAGGCGACATGGAAGTCGAAGCTGCCGCCGGTGACGCGCCGAACGGCGAGCGAGCGGCCGTCCGCGCGCACGACGACCGCCCAGTTACCGCGCGGGAGGCGCCCGGCGATCCGGCCGAACGACACCTCTCGCTCCGCCGGGGCGGCGAGCACCAGCGGGACCGGCGGCAGAGGCGGCGCGGCGCTTGCCAGCACTCAGTGCCTAGCCGCCGAGCGCGTCGCGCGTGTACACGCCCTCGGGATTCCAGAGCATGTAGCCGCGCGCGTGCTGTCGCCGGGTGGCCGCGATCTGGTCGGTCACCTCGATCAGGCCGTACGGATGCCCGAGCGAGAAGTCCTGGAGCCAGGGGATCAGCAGCGCCTTCCCCTTCACCTGCCGCCGGAAGTCGAACAGGGCATGAGCGACCATCCTGCCGGGGTAGGCATCCGGGTCCGGGATGCCGTACTCGCCCGGCGAGAAATGCGAGGGGTAGACCATCGGGTAGATCGCATCGAGGTAGCCGGCGACCCGCTTCGGCACCTGCCCGATGCCGAGATCGTGAGTCGCGGCCAGGCCGAAGAGGTCGGCCGAGACCCGGACGCCGAGCGGGCGCAGCACGGACGACGCGTACTGCAGGAACGAGGCGATCGTCGTTCCTTTCGGCTCGGCCCGCCGGTGCGCGTAGACGATCTGCGAGACGTCGCCGTCGCTCGGAAAGCGGACGTAGTCGAACTGGATCTCGTCGAAGCCGGCCTTGGCCGCGGCGGCGCCGATCCCGACCGCGTACCGCCAGACCCGCCGGTCGTACGGGTTGGCCCAGCCGAGCCCGGCGTTGTTCAGCCAGCGGGAGCCGTCGGGCCGGAGCACGGCGAGGGCCGGTCGCGAGGCGGAAAGCACGGGGTCCTCGAAGACGACCACTCGTCCGATCAGGTACATGCCGGCGGCGTGGACGCGCTGGACGACCGATTCGACGTCGTAGTAGGGGCGGGCGGCCCCGATGTCCCGTGCGAGCGCAGGCAGCTCGGACGACACGAAGCCGACCTGACCGTTCTCGTCCTTGACGTCGACCTCGATCGTGTTCACGCCGTAGGCGGTGAGGGCGGTGTAGTCCTCGAGCTTGCCGGGCAGGCCCGCGAGCGGCGCAGTCACGTGGACACCACGCACCTCGCGGGGGTACGACCGCGGAGCGGGCGGCTTGTCGACGACGATCGGCGGCCCCGCCGCGGTCGTGGCCGCCCGGTGGCCGCCGCCCATCTGGGTCGCGCCGAGACCGATGCCGGCTCCGAGCGCGAGCAGGACGGTCGCGACGGCGAGTCGCCTGCGCCGCCGCCTGACCAATGCCTGACGCCGCCGTTCCCGGAACCGTTCGTTCTGGTCCACGCGCGGGTGGATGTACCTGGGCACCGAGGCTGGTAAGCGTAAGTGCGTTGGGGCTAGCTGTGCAACCAGCCAAAGCCCGCGTCGGCCGGCGTCGCCCGGAGCGGGCTACGGGGCAAGCCTGGCGGGACGGGCACGCGGTTGTAGTCGCTCGGGGCGACGTCGTTCGGCGCGTCCGGGTGGAACAACGAGGCGAGATACTGGATCTGACCGCGGCCGGGCCCGAGCTCGAACTGCCCGCCGCCGTAGAGCCGGACTCCCCGCTCGGCGCACAGATCGTAGAAGTCGAAGAGCCGGCGACACGCCCCGAACCGCGACGGCTTGGAGTTCAGCACCTTCGGCGCGAACGGGAGCGCGTCGACGTCCTCGACCGAATGGATCGGCGCGTCCCAGCTGATCCGGTCCCGATGCGGCTCGAGGATCGCCGCCTTCTCGGAATCGGTCACGTCCGGGTCCTCGATCACCGCGTCCGGGAGCGCGTCGACCACGAGCCGGTAGAGACTCGCCGGCGGCGTGCGCTCGTGGGCGCGCCAGTCGTACGCCTCCTTGAAGTCGACGACATCGACCGCAGCGAGCTCGACCAGCTCATCGACGAGCGCCTCGTTCCAGCTCGCTTCGGGGTCGAGCTTGAAGCGGATCCCGGCAAGGGCGAGCAGTCGGTCGGCCTTCCCGTCCGGCAGCGACGTCGAGACGACGAAGGTGACGTCGCGCGGCTCGCGGCCGAGGACTTCGTGCAGGCTCCGCCCCGCCTGCCGCAATGCGAGGTCGAGTGCGGCGCTCTCGAAGCCCCAGCGGCGAAGGTCGGGCAGCCCGTCGAAGCGGGCCGAGAGGGAGTCCAGCGTGTGCTCGCCGACGAGGTCGAGAACGGCACCGGCCGCCTGGAAGCGCAGCTGGTCCTCGGCGTCGTAGATCACGTCCTCCCCCACGCCCTCCTCGCCCCCGCCGTGCAGGTGGACGACCGTGGTCCGCCGGACGAAGTCCGAGGAAACGGACTGCTCCAGCCCCTCCAATTCGTAGGACTCGACGACGACGGGGAGGTCTGCAAGGAGGGAATACGTGCTCATGGGCTGCGAGAGTATCGGGCGTGGGCGAGCTCACCGATTTCGGGCTGATCGTCCTGCTCGTGGCGGGAACCTTCTCGCTCGCTGTCGGCGTGCACAAGGCGACGGAGATCTTCCCCATCCCCGCGCCGGCGCTCTTCCTCGCGGCGGCGGCGGTGGCGTCCGACATCTGGCCGGGCCTCTCCCGGCTGTCGACCGTGGACGTCGAGCGGATCGCCGTCGTCGCGCTGATCGCGATCCTCTTCGACGGCGGCATGCAGGTCGGCTGGGCGCGGTTCCGCGCCGCAGCCATGCCGATCGTGACACTCGGAGTCGTCGGGACATTCGCGACCGCGGGCGTGATGGCGGTTGCTGCGCACGTGCTCTTTGGGTTCGGCTGGACGACCGCCGGAATCCTCGGGGCCGCTCTCGCCCCGACCGATCCCGCGGTGATGTTTTCCGTCCTCGGGAAGCGGGAGATCGGCGGCCGGACCGGGACGATCCTCGAGGGCGAGTCCGGCGCCAACGACCCGGTGGGGATCGCGTTGATGATCGGCATGCTCGACTTCGCGACGCACGCGCACGCGACCTTCTGGACGGTCGTGCGCGAGTTCGCGGTCGAGATGTCGGTCGGCCTGGCGATCGGTATCGCGGGTGCCGCCGTCCTCCTGCCGCTGATCCAGCGGATCCGTCTGCCCAGCGAGGCGCTCCACCCGATCCGGACCCTCGCCGCTGCCGGTGTGATCTACGGCACCGCGTCCGTCGCCCACGGCTCGGGCTTCCTGGCCGTCTTCGTCGCCGGCGTGCTGGTCGGCGGCGCCCGTGCGCCCTACAAGGGCGAGATCGAACGCTTCCACACCTCGCTGGCGGCTCTGGCAGAGATCGTCGTCTTTGTCGCGCTGGGGCTAACGATCGACCTCGGGAGCCTGGACGGCCGCTTGGTCTGGCTGGACGGGCTGCTCCTCGCCCTGATCCTCGCCTTGGTCGCGCGACCGCTCGGCTGCGGCCCGCTCCTACTGGCCACGGATCTGAAGCGCGGGGAGCGTGTCTTCGTGCTCTGGGGCGGCCTGAAAGGCGCGGTACCGATCCTCCTGGCCGCGTTCGCGGTGATCGCGGACGTGGGCGACGCGCAGCGGATCTACGGGATCGTCTTCGTCGTCGTCCTCGCCTCGGTTGTCGTCCAGGGAACGTCGATCCCGTTCGTCGCGCCGCGCCTCGGGGTACCGATGTGGCTTGCCGAGCCGCACTCGGTCGCGCGCTTCCGCGTACACGAGGGATCGCGCGCAATCGGACGCACGCTTGCAGAACTTCCGCTCGCGGAGCACACGTGGGTCGACGCGCTCGAGCACGACGGCCGAACACGGCCGGCACGTGGCTCGACCGTCCTCGAAGCGGGCGACACCCTGCAGGTGATCACCGATCTGGGCGACGTCGAGGCGCTGCGCAAGCTCTTCGGCGAACGGAGCCCGAAGGGCTAGGCGACCTTACGAGCGTGCCAGGTGCCGCCGAGCGTCGTCCGGCGCTCGGGCGGCCGCTCGATTCGGGCCCAGCCGAGCCGTTCGGCGTTCTCTTCGCACAGGCGGCAGACGATCTGCTCGCTCCCTGCTCCGTCCGCCCGCCAGTGGCCGAACGCCTCGCCGATCAGCATGCTGCGAGCGCACAGGGCACACATGACCATGCGCCCAGAGTACGACGCGGGCGGGACGACACCTGCTATCCCGCTTTGCGGGCGAGAACCCAGAAGAACGTCGCCTCACCCTCCGGCTCGCGGATCGTCTCCAGGTCGTTTCTCCGCGGAGATGTCGATTCCCACCAGGTTCGACCGTTCCGCGAGGACGCGCGTGGAGCAGACGCCTGCTCCCGACCCGAGCTCGAGCACGTCCGGGCGCGCTCCGAGGAGCGCGAGCAGATCGTCGATCCGCTCGAGCCGCCTCGACCACCGGATCTGCCGCTGCCAGTCGGCGAACGCGTCGGCCCCGGCGTCGTAGCCGCGGGCGACGACGTCCTGTGGCCGCTCCTCGGACAAGTAACACAGTGTTACAAGCCCTCGAAACCGCACGGAAACGCGGCCGCCGCACAAGTAACACAGTGTTACAAGCCCGCCGCGCGCTCGATCAGGGCCTGCGCACGCTCGAACTGCTCGTCTGTCAGGCGGATGTACGAGTGCCGCCAGAGGCTCTGCGGGAAGATTCGCGCCTCCTCGACTGCAGGCGCGCGGTCGAGGTCGTCGATCACGACCAATGGGCGGATCGGGAAGTGCCACGCCCAGCGCGACTTCGTCGGGTCGTGTTCCGGCTCGCCGGCGACCTCGACGACGCCGAAGATCGCCTGCCAGACCGAGGCATAGAGGATCGCCTGCTCGCCGGGCTCGAGCGAAGGCCGCCGCGACGAGCCGTGCGCCGCGATCGCGGCCTCGTCCACGTGCCGGTCGAGCGGACGCTCACCGCGGCCGCGGACGAGGAGCCAGCGCGTCAGCGGAGGCGCTCGATCACCGCGGCGATCGCCTGGCCCTGGCCGATGCACATCGTCGCGATCCCGTAGCGCGCCTCGCGCCGGTCGAGCTCGTTGAGCAGCGTCGCAGTGATCCTCGCGCCGGTGGCGCCGAGCGGGTGGCCGAGCGAGATGCCGCCGCCGTTCGGGTTCACGTCCTCCATCCGGTCGCCGAGCCCGGTGTCCTTCACGAACTGGAGCACGACCGAGGCGAACGCCTCGTTGACCTCGATTACGGCCATGTCGTCCCAGGACAGGCCGGCATGCACGAGCGCGCGGTCGCACGCTTCCGGGTTGCCGTGCAGCATCCGGTAGGGATCGACGCCCGCCAGCCCGAAGGAGACGAACCGCGCCCGCGGCTCGAGGCCGAGTGCCGATGCCTGCTCCTCGCTCGCGACCAGCATCGCCGCGCACCCGTCGACGATCTGGCTCGAGTTGCCCGCGGTCACCACCCCGTCCTCCCTGAACGCCGGCGCGAGCGCGGCCATCTTCTCCAGCGACGTGTCGCGCCGCGGCGTCTCGTCGACCGCGAACAGGACGCCGGTGTGCGGGTTGGAGACCTCGATCGGGACGATCTCGCTCTCGAAGCGACCCTCGTCGATCGCCCGCACCGCACGCATGTGCGACTCGTACGAGTACCCGTCGAGCGCCTCGCGGCTCAACCCCCACTCCTCGGCGATCACCTCGGCCGAGATCCCCTGGGGAACGATCTGCCACTTCTCGAACAGCTTCTCGGAGAGGCCGGCCCAGCCTGCCTCGCCGAGGTTCGATCCCATCGGGACGCGAGACATGTTCTCGACCCCCGCGGCGACGACCAGGTCGAGGTGGCCGGCCTGGATCGCCGAGGCCGCGTTCATCGCCGCCTGCATCGACGAGCCGCACTGGCGGTCGACCGTGGTGGCGCACACCGTCTCCGGCCAGCCGGCGATCAGGGAGGCGACGCGGCCGACGTTCAGCGCCTGCTCTCCGACCTGCGAGACGCAGCCCATCTGGATGTCCTCGATCACCGCCGGGTCGACGTCTATCCGCTCGACCAGGCGGTTGAGAACCTGCGCCGCGAGCTCGTCCGCGCGCACCGAGGCGAGGGTCCCGTTCCGCTTCCCGATCGGGCTGCGGACGGCGTCGATGATCACTGCGTCACGCATCGGCCACAGCGTACAACCGCCACTCGCCCGGGACGCCCTTCAGCTCCGCCGTTCCGCGGTCGTCGAACCTGAGGCCCGAGCCGGCGACCAGATCCTTCACCGTCTGCGAGACGAGCACTTCGCCGACGCCGGCCTGCGCCGCGACCCGCGCGCCTATGGAGACGGCGATACCGGCGACCTTCGCGTCTAGCAGCTCGCACTCGCCGGTGTGGACTCCGGCGCGAAGCTCCAGACCGAGCTCGGCGACCGCTTCCCGGATCGCGCGGGCACAGCGGATCGCCCGGGCCGGACCGTCGAAGCGGGCGAAGAAACCGTCGCCGGCCGTGTCGAGCTCGATGCCGCGGTACCTGGCGAGCTCTCGCCGGATGCGCGCGTGGTGCTCCGCCAGCAGGGCGCGCCACGCCCTGTCGCCGAGCTCCGCTGCCTTCGCCGTCGACCCGACCAGGTCCGTGAACAGGATCGTCGCCAGGACGGTCTCCGGCTCTGCCTCCGCGCCGAGCGTCGCGACGAACCCCTCGACCTCGTCGACGATCTCCGGCGACAGGAATACGCCCCAGTAGTCCGATCCGGCGACGTCGACGAGCCGGGCGCCGGGGATCAGCTCGGCCGCCTCGGCTGCTCCCTGCTCCCTCGCCAGCTCGCCGCGGACGAGTACGAGCGTGGGAACACTGATCGTCGGCAGCACGTGTGAGATGTCGCTGTCGGCGTAGGTCATGTTGAGCGCGAAGCCGATCTCCGGGCTCGCGCCGACGCGAAGCCAGTTCGCGAACCAGAGACGGTCGGCCTCGCTCCGGAGCAGCGTCGGGCACGTCTCCGCGAGGAACTGGTCGGCGAGCTCCTGCGTCCCCCATCGTCTCAGATGCTCCCGTGCCGCCTGCCAGTACGGTGAATCCGTCCCGTCGCCTCTTACTTCGGTCTGGAAGAGGACGAGCGCCTCGGTCGCCTCCGGATAGGTGGCGGCGTAGAGGGCAGCCATGAGGCCGCCCTCCGATGCTCCGAACACGACCGAACGCTCGGAGCCGACGGCGCCGAGAACGGCACGCATGTCCTCCATCCGCGTCTCGAGCGTCGCCCAGCCCGCGCCGCCACGATCCGAAAGGCCGGTTCCGCGCTTGTCGAAGAGGATCAGCCGGAACGAGCGCGCGAGCCGCTCGTAGAACTCGCGCCAGTACGGCGACTCCCACGCGTAGACGAGGTTGGAGACGTAGTCCGGCACGAAGACGAGGTCTCGCTCCCCATCACCGAGGACCTGGTAGGCGATCGCCACCTCGCCGTTGCGCGCGTACCGGATGTCCGGCTGCACGCCTCCAGTTTCCTAGACTTGCGGGGTGGCGACAACGGTCGCGGAACACAAGCTCCTCGTCGGCGGCGAATGGATCGAGACCGGCGAGTGGATCGACGTGCGCTCGCCGTACTCCGGCGAGGTGGTGGGCAGGGTGGCGAAGGCCGGCGCCGACGAGACGCGCCGCGCGATCGACGCCGCCGTGGACGCGATGCGGGAGCCGCTTCCCGCCCACAAGCGCGCCGAGATCCTGGTGAAGGTCGCCGGCTACCTCGGCCGCCGCCACGAGGAGGTCGCGCAGACGATCTGTGCCGAGGCGGGCAAGCCGCTGAAGACCGCGCGCGTCGAGGCGTCGCGCGCGATGTCGACCTACACGATGGCCGCCGTGCAGGCCCGGACGCTGGCCGGCGACGTCGTCCCGATGGACGCGTCCCAGGCGGGGGAGGGCAAGCTTGCCTTCACGCTGCGCGTGCCGATCGGGGTCGTCGGCGCGATCAGCCCGTTCAACTTCCCGCTCAACCTGGTCGCGCACAAGATCGCGCCGGCGCTGGCTGCCGGCTGCGCAGTCGTCCTCAAGCCGGCGACGGCGACGCCGCTCTCTGCGCTCCTCCTCGGCGAGCTCGAGGCGGAGGCCGGTCTGCCGCCGGGCTGGCTGAACGTCGTCGTAGGGCCGTCAGCCGAGATCGGCGACGTGCTCGTCGGCGACGACCGCGTGGCCGCGTTGACCTTCACCGGCAGCGGCGACGTCGGCTGGAAGCTGAAGGAGCGGGCGCCGCGAAAGCACGTCGCACTCGAGCTCGGCAACGCGACCCCCGTCATCGTCGAGGCCGACGCGGACCTCGAGGATGCCGCCGCCCGGCTGGCCGGTAACGCGTTCTCCTTCGCCGGCCAGAGCTGCATCTCGGTGCAGCGGATCTACGTCGCCCGCGACGCCTACGACGGCTTCCTGGGACGCTTCCTGCCCAAGGTGGAGGCGCTGAAGGTGGGCGATCCGGCCGACGAGGAGACCGACGTCGGCCCGCTGATCGACGACGATGCGAAGGAACGGGTGCTGGCCTGGATCGGCGAGTCCGGCGGTGACGTGCTCACCGGCGGCGACGAGACCGACGAGGGCCTGATCCGGCCCACGGTGATCGCGAGCCCGAGCCCCGACGCGAAGGTCTCCTGCGACGAGGTGTTCGGGCCGGTATGTACCGTCACGCCCTACGGATCGCTCGACGAGGCGATCGAGCTCGCGAACGGCACCCGGTACGGGCTCCAGGCAGGCATCTTCACGGCGAACGTGAAGTCGGCCCTCGAGGCGGCGCGCCGGCTCGAGTTCGGCGGCGTCACCGTGAACGAGGCGCCGACGTTCCGCGCCGACCAGATGCCCTACGGTGGCGTCAAGGACTCCGGGAACACCCGGGAAGGTCCCGCGTACGCTGTCCGCGAGCTGACCGAGGAGCGCGTCGTCGTGCTCCAGCTCTGACTGAGTGGGAGTTAGACTCGACGGGGCGATGGGCGTCATGAGTCGCTTCCGCCGCTCGCCCCGGCCGGCGCCGCGGCGTGCGCTCCCACCGCCCGGCGTCATCCGGCGCGAGCGCCGGTTGCTCCAGCGAGTACGTGAGGAGAAGCTCCGCGATCTCGGCGGCCTGATGCTCGAGATGTACCGGCGCGACACCTTCCGCGAGGATCTCCTGGCCGACCGTTGCAACGAGCTCCTCGGCCTCGACGCGCGTCTGCACGAGCTCGACGAGATGCTGGCCGCGGCGCGCCACCGCACCCCGGCCGGCCGCTGCCTGTGCGGCGCGCCGCTGCCCTGGAGCTCGCACTTCTGCCCGAACTGCGGGCGGCCGGCGGGCTCTCAGCCGGTGCTCGCCTGTCCCGAGTGCGAGCACCCGCTGCCGGCCGACGCGCGTTTCTGCGCAAACTGTGGCGCCGCGGCCCCGGCCGAGGAGCGCGCCGCTTCAGAGTCGGCGGAGCCGGAGGCGCCACCCGAGCCCGCGCCGGAGCCGGCCGCGGCAGCCGCAGCAGACGACGATGGCGCGACCTGACGCCTGCCCCGCGTGCGGGACGGCTACGGAGCCGGACCAGGAGTACTGCCTCCACTGCGGTGCCCGCATCGAGCCCAAGCGACGCCTGAGCACGTTCGGGTACGCCTGGGAGCGGCGCCTCGGCCGTTACCCCGGCGACTGGCTCTTCGCCTCCGTGCTTCTGCTTCTCGTCGCGGCGGGCTCGGCGACGGCCGGGATCGTCGCCGGCCGCGACACCGGCACTCCGAGCGGCTCCCGCACGATCGTCGCCACCTCGCCGGTCGTGGTCGCTCCGCCTGCTCCTCCGGCTTCGTCGGCGCCGACGACGACGGCGGCCGCGCCGCCCGCGCCCAGGCCGGCGCCCAAGCCGAAGCAGAAGCAGAAGCCCGGCCCGGCGACGTGGCCCGGGCGCGACGGATACACGGTCGTCATCGCCTCGATCCCGGCCCGCGGGACCGGACTCGCCGACGCAAACGCAAAGGCGAAGGAAGCGCTCGCCAGGGGTGTGTCCGGAGCAGGCGTCCTCGACTCGGGCAAGTTCGCAAGCCTCCATCCGGGTTATTTCGTGGTCTTCGCCGGCGTCTACGCCTCACTCGGCCGAGCCCAGGACGCAGCCCGCTCAATCGCGGCGAAATACCCGAATGCGTACGCGCGCCAGGTCACGCGCTGAGCTCAATCGTCGGTTTTCGCCACTGACAACAAAGGGCGCGACTTTGTAACACGGCTCGGAAAGCTAGTAGACTGCGCGCTGCGGCCCGGGCCCGGAACCCTTAACGGGCGCGTAACAAAGCTTTTCCGCCACTTAACAGGAGACAGAGATACTGGCCATGGACGAGTTGAACGCTCAGATTCGTAACTGCATGTATCAGTACTCGCGTGCCATCTACCGCACGATCAAGGATCTGATCGACCCCTACGCCGACCCCGAGGAGCAGCTCGAGTACCGGCGCGCGGTGCTGGAGGCGTGCGAGGAGACGATGGAGCGGCTCGCGACCGACCCGCACTACTTCGCGAATCCGGACAAGACGCTCTTCCAGGACATCCGCCGCTACTTCCCGATCACCCAGCAGGCGCAGGTCGCCTGGGCGGTTCGCGAGGGTGTCGGCGCGGCGGTCGCCTTCGTCCAGACCCAGATCGAGGCCGGAGCCTTCGACGGCGGCGTCGCCCGCTGCCGTGCCACGACGCGCAAGGGCAAGCCGTGCCAGCGCACGCCGCTCCCCGAGCGCGACTACTGTCCTTCGCACCAGCATCTCGAGCAGTCCAAGGTCGCCGCTTAGGGACTGTCCCGAACTTAGGGACTGTCCCGAAGTTCGGGACAGTCCCTAAACGAGGGCGCGCCCCTATAAGCTCGCGGTGTGTCCCACGACACCGACAAGCTGATCCGTCAGCTCTCGCTGGTCGCCTTCCTGATGGCCGACCGGCGCCCCCTGACCGCGCGGGACGTGAAGGGGAACGTGGAGGGATACTCGGAGATGTCGGACGAGGCCTTCGCCCGGCGGTTCTACTCCGACCGCGCCGAGCTACGCGACCTCGGCGTCCCTCTCCATTCCCAGCGTGACGAGTTCACGGGCGAGGAGCTGTACACGCTCCGCTCGGAGAACTACTTCCTGCCTCAGCTGGAGCTCACCGACGACGAGCTCGCCGCTCTCCAGACGTGCTTCTACCTGCTCGAGGGCAAGTTCGCCTACGCGGAGCCGCTCCGGCTCGCGCTGCAGAACCTCGCGCTCGGGCGGCCGACGCTGGCCGACGAGGCGCCCTCCGCCACCGCGCTGCGGGTCGAGATGCGCGACCCCGACTACTCGCCGGAGATGCCGGGAAGACTGGCGAAGCTCGAGACGGCGATCTCGAAGCAGCGCACGGTCAAGTTCTCGTACCGGGCGATGACGAGCGGCAAGGAGACCGAGCGGACGCTCAACCCGTACGGACTGCTGCACGACCGCGGCGTCTGGTACGTGATCGGCGCCGACCTCGACCGTGACGCCATCCGCACGTTCCGGGTGTCCCGGATCCGCGGAGACATCCGTTTCGCCACCCGCCGCGAGCGCGACTTCAAGCTCCCTCCGGACTTCGACATCGACGTCTATCGCGGGCGGGCGTCGTGGCAGTTCGGCGACCCGGCCGGCGAGGCCCGCGTCGAGGTGCGGCCCGAGACGGCCTGGTGGGTCGAGCGGGCATTCGGCTCCAGCGGACGCCTCGAGGACGGGACGTTCGTCACCGAGTACTCGAGCCTGCCGATGCTCGCGTCGTGGGTGCTCCGGCAGGACGGCCGCGCCGTTCCCCGCGAGCCGGAGGACCTCCGCCGCGAGGTGGCCGAGAGCCTGCGCCGCGTGCGGGTCCGCCATCAGGGCCCGCCGTCGAAGACCGCACGCGAGGTGACCGTCAAGCCGGAGGATCCGGTCGCGGAGCGCTCGTCCGGACCGGTTACGCCGGAACGGTTCGGCCTGCTCCAGTCGCTGCTCGCCTACCTGCTGGCCGCCTGCGGCGAGGAGAAGGAGGCGGTCGTGCCCGCGTCGGAGATCGTCGAGCGCTTCCAGATCCCGGCGGAGGAGCTGGAGGAGCATCTCTCGCTCCTGAACCTCGTCAACTTCGGCGGCGGCTGCTACGCCGTGTACGCCGAGCTGCACGGGGACGAGGTGCACATCGACAAGGAGCTCTGGGGCGACACCTTCCGGTCGGCGCCGAGGCTGACGCCGCTCGAGGCGCGTGCGATCCGGCTGGCGCTCGAGTTCGTCGGACCGCTGGTCGCCGCAGAAGCGCACCGGCCGCTGGCGCGCGTGCGCAAGAAGCTCGAGGAGACGTTCGGCGAGTTCGAGCTCTCACAGACGCCGGAGCCGAGCGCCGACACGGCGGCGGAGGGCCTCGTCGCCACGCTGACCGAGGCGATCCGGCGGCGGCGGCTGGTCGAGATCGAGTATCTGAAGGAGGAGGAAGGGACGCCGGCCCTACACCTGGTCGAGCCGTACACGATCGAGCGCCGGCTTCCCTACTGGTACGTCCACACGTGGGACCGCACCCGCGACGACGAGCGGAGCTTCCGGCTCGACCGGATGCGCAGCGCGACACTGCTCGACGAGGAGTTCGAGCCGCGTGAGGAGTTCGAGCCAGGCCACCTGGAAGGCGCGCTCGTCGCCCGCGTGCTCTATTCGCCCGCAGTCGCCCGCTGGGAGGTCGAGCGCGGGGCGACCCCGCTCGCGGACGGTTCCGCGATCAACGAGCAGAAGGTCGGCAGCGAGGAGTGGCTCGTCGGGGAGATCCTCCGTTACCGGGGTGAGGCGGAGCTGCTCGAGCCCCCCAAGCTGCGCCGGGCGATCGCCAAGCGGGCGCAGTCGCTCGGCCGCGAGCTCGGCGTGACTCGGCTTCGGGCACCGGCCTCGGCGTAAAACGAAACGCAGGACGGGTCAGTCTGGCTTTGGCATTTCCCAGCGCGGAGGGCGAGCCAGCGGCCGGGCTGTGCCCGGCCTGCTAGGCGACAGGCAGCTGCAGCGTAAAGGTCGCCCCCTCGCCGGGCGTCGAATCGACCGTGAGGAGTCCCCCGTGCGCCTCGGCGATCGAGCGCGCGATGAACAGCCCGAGCCCGGTGCCCGGCTTGCCGAGCCCGACGTTCGCCCGCCCGAAGCGCTCGAAGATCAACCCCTGGTGCTCTCGGGGGATGCCGGGCCCGGAATCCGCGACCGCTACGTGGACGCGGCCGTTCTTCGCCCACGCCCGGACGTCGATCTCGTCCCCGATGCGCGAGTACTTGACGGCGTTCTCGAGCAGGTTCTGAAGCACCTGGCGCAGGCGTTCGCGGTCGCCGCGGACCGTCGGGAGCTGACGCTCAGCGTGCGTGACCACCGTCACCTCCTCCTGGTGCAGCGTGAAACCCGCCACCGTGTCGCCCACCAGCTCGGCGACGTCGACGTCGCCGAACCGGTACGAGAACGTCCCGGCCTCGATCCTGGACGTGTCGAGGACGTCGCCGATCAGCGTCGCCAGCCGGTTCGTCTCGTCCGCGATCAGCGCGAGGAAGGCCGTCCGCTGGTCGGCGGTCAGCTCGCGCCAACGCTCCTCGAGCGTCCGTGCCGCCCCGATCACGGCGGCCATCGGGCTGCGCAGCTCGTGGGAGACGAGCGACACGAAGTCGGCCCGCAGCGCCGACAGACGTCGCAGCTCGGCCACCGTCGCCCGCTCGGATTCGTAGGCGCGGATGTTCTGGACGCCGCTCGCAAGCAACCGGCCGAGCAGCGTCGCCAGCTCGATCTCGTCCTCGTCGAAGGCATCCGCGTGGCGGCGCAGGATCGCGAGCATGCCGATCGGACGCTCGCCGAGCAGGAGCGGCGCGGCCACGCGGGAGTGCAACCCGATCGCGGTGAGCGTCTTCTCCTCGGGGAAGCGGTGGTCGCGCATGTCACGGCGGTAGACGGTCTCACCCGTGCGCAGCACTTCCTCGACCAGTGCTCCAGGCGGCAGCGCTTCGCCCGGCCGGAGCACCTCGTCGTGCTTCAGTCCGGCAGTCGCCATCACCCGCACCTGCCCTTCGTCGGAAAGGATGATCGCCGTTCGATCGAAGGGGACGACTCCCTTAAGCTCGTCGTTGAAGGCACCGAAGGCCTCGTCCAGCTCGAGTGACGAGCCGAGCGCGCGGGCGCAGCGGTTGGCCGCGTCGATCGCGTGCTCCCGGCGGTCGAGCTCGTCCTGCAGCTGCTCAGCCTCGTGCACTCGAGCCTGAGCGATCGACGCCTCGGCCCGAAGCCGCTCGACCAGCCACCCGACGACGAGGACGATCATCACCTCGATCCCCACCTGTACCGCGACGTTCTCCCAGCGAAAGCCGCGGCCCGCGCGGTCGTCGCGAAGCCACTGGAAGCCCCCGAGGACGGGGATGCTCAGTGCGACGAACGTGAGGCCGCCGACCATCCCGTACCGAAAAGCGGCCTCCACCAGGACGAGGATCATCACCTGGCGGATCTGCGTCGTGGGCTCGTAGTACACGGCGAGGACGAACGACGAGATCACGGCGAAGTCGAAGACGAGCGCGGCGAGGCCGACGCGGGCGAGCAGCGGCGGACTGAGCTCGCGCCGCGCCACGACCAGGAAGGCGACCGCACCGGCGGCAAAGATCGCGGTCGTCGTCCAGAGCCACGCGGCTCTTCCCGGCGGGTAGGGAGCGGCAACGATCGCCTCGATGACCGCGAAGGGAACGGCGCCGAGGCGCACCCAGGCCAGCCACCGCTCGGCGTTGAGCCGTTGCTGCGGACTCACGACCGACTCCGTTCGGCGATTCGGCGCAGTGCCCAGGCGGCGTGCTCGGCGAGCATCGGATCGTCCCCCGTCGCGTACGGCTCGGCGAGCGACGCGTCCTCCTCGCGGCCGACGTTGCCGAGCGCGACGAGGGCGTTGCGCCGGAGGTAGCGCGGGTCGTTGCGCGGCACATAGAGACGGTCGTACCGCTCCGCCAGGCTCGCCGCGTCCCCCTGCAGCCAGTCGGCGAGCGAAACGGTCGGCTCTCCGCCGGCGTCGCGCTCTCCTCGTCGCTTCTCGACGCCGCGGTTCCAGGGGCAGACCTCCTGGCAGATGTCGCAGCCGTAGACCATCGGTCCGAGTGGTTCGCGGTACTCCTCAGGGATCGGCTGCGGCGACTGCGTCCAGTAGGACAGACAGAGGGTGGCGTCGAGCGTGCCCGGCTCGTCGAGTGCTCCGGTGGGGCACGCATCGACGCAGAGACGGCAGTCGCCGCAGTCGAGCTCGAGCGGAGGGCTCGGTTCGATCTTGACGTCCGTGACGAGCGTGCCGAGCACGACCCAGGATCCGTGCCGGCGGGTGATCAGCATCGTGTTCTTGCCGTAGAAGCCGACGCCGGCTCGGGCGGCGCCCTCTCGGTCGACGTGCTGGTTGGCGTCGACGAGCACCCGGTAGGCGCCGCCGAGCCGCCGCCCCAGCACGTCCAGCTTCTCGCGCAGCGCCGCGTACGCGTCGCTCCACGTGTAGCGCGGGAGCCGACCCTCCCCGGGGCCGGGCCACTGCGCCGGTGCGTAGTAGCAGAGGGCGGCGGAGACGATCGACCGTGCGCCGTCGAGGAGCGCCTCCGGATGGCACGAGACCTCCGGCTGGGCCATGGTGAACCGCATGTCGGCGAACAGCCCTCGCGCACGGCGTTCACGGATCTGCGCCTCGGTCTCGGTGTACGGCGCCGCAGCCGCCGAGCCGATCGCGTCGATCCCGAGCTCTTCGGCGAGTCGGGCCAGCTCGACCGTCGTCACGACGGCATTGTTACCCCTGGTGCGGCCACGCACATCACCGCGCCCAGTCGGCGTGCGTAGCCGGCGATCTTCCCGCGGGCGATCGCGAGCACGACGAGGGGATCGACCGTGCCGGGTTTCTTGCGTCCCGTCAGGACGTCGCCGGCGTGGACCGCCAGGCTTTCGGCGCCGAGCCAGCGGCGGTACAGGTCTTGCTCGTCGAGCGGAACTTGCCCGGAGAGCTTGCGGAGCGCCGCCAACCGACTGCGATGGGTCGTGGTCATGCGGCAGACACGGTCCGCAGCGGCGGCGAACGCCGCCTTCGTCGGCGGTGGACCCTTCCGGACGTGAGCGGACCCGCCGCAGGCGGCGAGGGCGACTACGCAGGCCGCGACGAGCGCGAGGTTCCGGATCACGAGCCGACTATACGATCGCGTCCATCAAAGCGATCGTCATCCACGAGGACGGCGGGCCCGAGGTTCTCCGCTACGAGGACGTGCCGGATCCCGTCGCCCGGCCGGGCGAGGTGCTGATCCGCATGCGCGCGGCGTCCCTCAACCACCTCGACGTGTGGACGCGCAAGGGCCTCCCCTCGGTGCCCAAGCCGCGGATCCTCGGCGCCGACGGCGCGGGGACGGTCGAGGCGCTCGGCGACGGCGTGTCCGGGCTGGAGCCGGGCCAGGCGGTCGTGATCAATCCCGGTCTCGAGCATGGCGCCGCGATCCACGTGATCGGCGAGCACACGCAGGGCGTGCATGCCGAGCTGGCCGCCGTGCCCGCGACGAACGTCCACCCGCTCCGCGAAGGTCTCTCGTTCGAGCAGGCTGCCGCGTTTCCGCTCGTGTACGAGACGGCGTACAGGATGCTCGTCACCCGGGCCGCGCTCCAGGCGGGCGAGTGGGTGCTGATCTGGGGGATCGGCGGCGGGGTGGCGACGGCCGCCTTCCGGATCGCGCAGGCGCTCGGCGCGCACACGATCGTCACCTCCGGAAGCCCCGCGAAGCTCGCCAGGGCGACGGAGCTCGGCGCGGACGTCGCCGTCGACCATGCGGAAGGCGACGTGGTCGCGAGCGTGAAGGAAGCGACGGACGGCGGCGCCGACGTCGTCGTCGAGACGGTCGGCGAGGCGACCTGGAAGCGGACCCTCGACGCGGTCCGACCAGGGGGCCGTGTCGTCGTGTGCGGCGCGACCTCAGGCCCGAACCCGCCGGCGGGGCTTCACCGGATCTGGTGGAAACAGCTCGACATCCTCGGCTCGACGATGGGTACGCGCGCCGACTTCGAAGGCGCCTACGACCTCGTCGCGGCGGGTGCCACGCCGATCGTCGACTCGGTCTTCCCGCTCGCCGAGGCGCGAGCCGCGCACGAGCGTCTGGAGTCCGGCGAGCAGTTCGGCAAGATCGTCCTTGCGATTCCCGGCTAGCGCCGGAAATGGCTGGCTAGCGATCCGGCGCTAGACGCACCGCTGCCCTCACGTCTAACCGAACCCGAGAATGAACTTCGCGTCGTCGGACATCCGGTCCGGAGTCCACGGCGGGTCCCACGTGAGCTCGATCTCGACGTCCTCCACCCCAGGGACCTGGGAGGCGACGGAATGGATGTCCTCCTGGATCATCGGCCCGGCCGGGCAGCCCATCGAGGTGAGGCTGTGGATCACTTTCACCTTCGGGCCCTCCACCTCGACGTCGTACAGCAGCCCGAGCTCGACGATGTCCATGCCGAGCTCCGGGTCCTCGACCGCGTGCAGGGCCTCGATCACGTCGTCCTTGGTGGGCACGCAACGAGTCTAGCGCGCACCCGACCCTGTCCCGGAGAGCCGCCTGCGGAGACGAATTCGCACTCTCGACACAGGGACTGTCCCTCTGACGCGGCCGGAGGTGCCATGGCCGCTCGGTCTCGGCGAGAGGTGATGGAGCGTTGTGCCTACTCGGGACGACTCCGCGTCGGCCGGAACCGACGACACGGCGCCGGGTCGTCACACACTCGTTGCAGGGACTGTCCCTGTGGCGAGCCTCGACAAGGCTCGGCCGGGTCGGCCCTTGCGGAGGCTCGGCTCGCGAGCTAGTAGCCCAGCAACCGCACTTCCTCGCGCCGCTCGCGGGCGAAGAAGTGGATCCCGTCGTCGAAGCGCACCCAGTTGCAGCGCGTGCACATCACCAGCGAGTGCGTCCGCGCGCTGTCGGCGAGGAACCGGACACCGCGGAGCAGGT
Organism: Actinomycetota bacterium; assembly: GCA_046732255.1. Lineage (GTDB taxonomy): Bacteria > Actinomycetota > Thermoleophilia > Gaiellales > Gaiellaceae > DATBLE01. The sequence continues at coordinate 19,043 of JBKPMR010000002.1, read as the reverse complement.
CGCCGTTCGAGACCCCGGTCGCCGCGACGATCACGTCGCCGCCGACGAGGTCTTCCGTCGTGAAGACCTGCTCGACGTCTTCGACGCCGTACTCCCGGGCGGCCTCGATCTCGCGGCGCGACGTCGGCCAGAGCTGTGCCTGCACCTCGCCGCCCAGACAGCGCAGCGCGCCGGCGGTCAGCACCGCCTGACGCGTACCGCCGATCCCGATCGCGAGGTGGTCGTTCGTCCCGCGGATCGCCGCCGAGATCGCCGCCGTCACGGTGCCGTCCTGGATCAGCTTGATGCGGGCGCCGGCGGCGCGGATCTCTTCGATCAGGTCGTGGTGGCGCGGCCGGTCGAGCACGATCGTGGTCACGTCGCCGACGTTCCGCCCGAACGCCTCCGCGATCGCGCGCACGTTGTCACTGACCGGCGAGAGCAGGCTGATCTTCCCTTGGGCACGCGGGCCGACGGCGATCGTCCGCATGTACATGTCCGGGAGCCGGCGGAGCTTCCCCGGCTCGGCGGCGACGATCATCGAGATCGCACCGTTGCCTCCTCGGGCGACGACGCCGCGCCCCTCGAGCGGGTCGAGCGCGAGATCGACGTCGATGCCGCCGACGCCGATCGTCTCGGTGTCGTCCTCGCCGGGCTCGCTCTCGACCGCCCCGACGACGACTCGCCCGTTCATGGGCAGCTGCCCGAGGGCATTGCGCATGCCGGAGGTGGCAGCTTCTTCCGCCCCCTCCTGGTCGGCCCGCCCGAGCCAGCGCGCACCGGCGAGCGCGGCGCGCTCCGTCGCCCGGAGGTACGTGACGCAGAGGCACAGGTCGGTGCGCTTCTCCCGGTCGGTCGCGACAGGGAGCTCTCGCGTCTCCGTCATACCGGCGCGAAACGCTCGGCGCTGCTGAGCACGAGCTCTATCACCGTGCCGATCGAGAGCTCGATGCTCCCGTTTTCGACGATGGGCACGCTGCAGGAGCGCGCCTGGTCGAGGATGAAGTCCTGGAGCCGCCGGATGTCGACGATCGAGTCGAGGTACTTCTGGACGGGCCGAAGGCCCTCCGACCGGGCATCGCGGACCCAGAAATGGGAGGTGTGGAGGTCCGCGTCCTCGATCGCGAGGACGCAGTGCACGACCAGCGCTCCTTCGACCGGGGGCAACATCCCGGGGACGAGGTGGACCCCCTCCAGCACGAGCGACCAGCCCTCCTGGAGCGCGCGGTCGATGACGCCGCGCACGCCGATGAGGACGTTGCGCGTCTGCTCGACGAAGCCCTCGACCATTCCGAGACCCTCCTCCTCCGCAGGAACCTCGAAGCTCGAGTAGTGGATCGACGGCATGAAGTCGTGGGTGAGGAAGGCGCGCATCGTCTGGCGGACGAAGTCGGTCGACGTGACCCGGGTGATCCCGAGCCGGTAGGCGACCTCCGTGGCGACCGTCGACTTGCCGGTGCCGGTTGCGCCGCCGATCAGCACGATGATCGGCAGGTCGAGCTCGCGCAACACCTCGTGGCGCCGCAGGCGACGGATCGACTGAGAGCCCTCGTTCTCGCCGAGCACGTCGACCGCGAGCTGCTCGAGCCGGTCGAGGTCGACAGACTCCTCGCCGCGTTCAGCGAGATCGACGCCGACGCGGTGTGCCAGCTCGTACGCCCTGACGGCCGAAACGCCCGCCGCCATCAGCGCCCGGGCCATCAGCCCCCGCGAGTACGGAAGCCCGTCCCTCCCTCCGAGCGGCAGCGGCTCGGCGTGGCGCGGCTCGGTCATGTCGGGACATTCTCCCGCGCTTCGGCACCGACCGCCACCTCCGCGAGCTCGAGCAGCAGCTCGTCGAGCCCGGGCGCGACGACGTCGTTGGCCGCCAGGACGACGTCGACCCCGCGGGCGGCGGCGTGCTCTGCGACCACGTCGATCGCCGCCGCCTTCAGCTCGACCACGTAGACGTCGGCTTCGGTCCGTTCCAGCTCGTGCACGAGCCGCGGGCGGTCGGCCAAGCTCTGGGAGGCGAAGACAACACCCTCGAGGTGGTCGATGCGGGCGGGGCCGGTCGTGAACACGGCCGCCCGGCGGCCGCCGAGCGGCTCGAGCGGCCGCAGCCGCAGGTCGAACGTGACGGCCCGCCGGTCCAGCGCCTCCGCGGCCGCCGCGACCTCCGCGCTCATGGTCAGGACGAGATCGCTGATCAACGCCCGGTATGGGTTGAGGCCGCCCGCGAGGTCGTGAGCGACCAGGATCCGCGCGTCCGCCGTCACGGGCGGGATCGCCGCGCCGCTGCCGTCGAACACGACGATCCCCGGACCGAGCTCAACCGCCCGCCGCGAACCTTCGAGGACGTTGGCGCTGAATGTCGCGCCGGCGAGCCCGCCGCCGCACCGGCGGCAGCCGATCGTGGTCACGCCTGCGACGACCGCTGTCTCGAGATGGTCGGACGCGGCGTGGCGGCCGGACCGCGAGAGCGCGAGCAACTCGTCGAGCGCCGGCGCGGCGTCGATCACCTCCGGCTCCGGCGGTCCTCCCCGCCCCATCGCGACCACGATCACCTCCCGGTCGCGCGCAAGCAGACGCGCGAGGTGACCGACGACCGCCGTCTTCCCGACGCGCTTGCCCGTGCCGATCACCGCGAGCGCCGGCAGCGCGAACGGCTCGTAGGCGGGCGGATCGAACCGGAAGTCCGCTCCCACGTACGAAACGCCGGCGGCGAGCGCCCGCGACGCCAGCGCCAGCCGCGCCCGTGGGCCCAGCACCGGCTCGTCGGAGAGATCGACGATCACCTCCGGTCGGTGGTCGGCGATCGCCTGCTCGAGATCGGTCGCGAGCGGCAGCCCGTAGTCCTGGTCGCCGCGCAGCTTCTCCGCACCGCCCACCCGTACGGCCGCGGCGAACTCGTACGGCAGCTCGGCGAGCGCATCGCGGACGACGGGCGGGTAGTGCTCCCCGTCGATCACGGCGACAGCACGCGTCAGCCTCGCGACGAGAGCTCTCCTTCGATCCGGGCGGTGTACTTCTCGAACTCGAGGGTCTCGGTCGAGAACTGGATGATCCGCTCCTGGCCGTGGAAGGGGTAGCGCCGCCAGACCGACACGTGTGCGCCTTCCACCTCGATGACGTTGTAACACGGACGAGTGTTTCCCCTCAGACGCAAAGACGAGACCGTGCCCGCGTTGAGGATGAACATGTTCTCCAGTCGCCACGCGTACGGAACGTGCTTGTGACCCGAAAGGACCATCTGCACGCGCGCGCGCTGGAGGCACTCGAGCGCGTCCCCGGCGTCGTAGACGACGTTGCGCTCACGCCCGGTTCCCGGCACCGGCAGCAGGTGGTGGTGGAGCACGAAGATCCGCAGCTCGGAGTCGTCGTCGAACTGCTCCTCGATCCACGGGTAGCGGCCGCGGCCGATCTGGCCGTGATCGAGGTCGGGCTCGGTCGAGTCGACGGCGACGATGGTCGCGCGGCCGATCCGTAGCACCGAGCTCCGCTCACCGAAGAGCTCCTCGAAGTGGATGTAGCCGACGTTGCGCGCGTCGTGGTTCCCGGGGATGACGACCAGCTGGCCGCAGCGCAGCTGGGACAGGTACTCCTTCGCCTGGACGTACTCGGGCCGGAAGCCGAAGGTGGTCAGGTCGCCCGAGCAGACGACGAGATCCGGCTCGAGATCGTTGATCTCGGAGATCGCGCGCTCCATCAGGTTCGGGACGAAGTACGGACCGCCGCAGTGGAGATCCGAGATGTGGGCGATCGTCAGCCTCTCCGCCGCAGCCATGGGCGGAAGTCTAGGCGTCCGGACCGGCGGGTATCCTGACCGTGTTGAAGTCGGACGCACCCGATTTCCAGGCATATCTCGGCTCCGAGGCTCCCCTCTTCCAGAACGAGGCCGAGCGCGAGTGCGCCAAGATCCTCGACTACTACGGGGTGCCGTGGCTCTACGAGCCGCGCACGTTCGAGCTCGAGGTGGACGAGCAGGGTCGCGTGCTCGAAGCGTTCGCGCCCGACTTCTACCTGCCGGAGCAGGACCTCTATCTCGAGATCACCGTGATGAAGCAGTCGCTCGTCACCCGCAAGAACCGCAAACTGCGCAAGCTGAAGGAGCGGTACCCGGACGTCAACATCAAGCTCTTCTACAAGCGCGACATCGAGCGCCTGGGGCAGCGATACGGTCTGAAGCTCGCCTCCTGACGGATCTGGGACCGTCCGGTCAGCACATCGAACGCGATCCGCGCATCGGCGAGGTCTACCTCTCCGCCGAGGAGATCGCAGCCCGCGTCTCCGAGCTCGGCGCCCAGATCGCCGCCGACTACGAGGGCCGGGAGCCGCTGCTCGTCGCGTCCTTGAAGGCGAGCTTCGTCTTCCTCGCCGACCTGACTCGGGCGATCCCGATCCTCCACCACGTCGACTTCGTCGAGCTCGCCGGCTACACGTCCGACGAGACGGGAGGCACGCCGGCGATCCGGTTCATCAAGGACCTCGACGCGGCGATCGACGGGCGGGACGTGGTCATCGTCGAGGACGTCGTCGATACGGGCCTGACGCTGCACTACCTCGTCCGCAACTTCAGGCTTCGCTCGCCGCGGTCGCTGGCGGCGGTGACGCTGCTCGACCGCCCGTACCGCCGGCTCGTCGAAGACCTGCCGGTCCGGTACGTCGGCTTCACGGTCCCGGACGAGTTCTTCGTCGGGTACGGCTTCGACATCGACGAGCGGTACCGGAACCTCCCGGACCTGCACGTCTTCAGCGGCGCCTAGAGGTAGCCGAGTGGATCGACCGCCTGGCCGTTGACGCGCACCTCGAAATGCAGGTGCGGCCCGGTCGAGTGCCCCGTCGAGCCGACGTTGCCGATGATCTCGCCCTGGTCGACGTGCTGGCCGAGCGACACGCCGATGTGCGACTGGTGGCCGTAGGCGGTCGAGAGCCCGCCGCCGTGGTCGATCACGGTGAGGTTGCCGTAGCCGCCGAGCCAGCCGGCGTAGATCACCGTTCCGGCTGCTGCCGCGCCGATCGGCGTGCCGTGGGCGGCCCCCAGGTCGATCCCCTCGTGCATCCGTCCCCAGCGCCAGCCGAACGGGCTCGTGATCGGCGCGTTGACGGGCCAGGCCAGTGCGCCCGACCCCGTGCGTGTGACCGTGGAGTGCGACTGGGCTGCCTGGATCTTCGCCGCCAGCTCGGCGCTGACCTGCTGCAGCGAGTCGATCTCCTCGGCGTCCGCCCGCTCCTCGGCGCTCAGAGAGGCGAGGTCGGCCCGCCGCCGGCTCTGCGCCTCGATCAGCCGGCCCTTGCTCGCGACCAACTGGTCGCGCAGGACTCGCACCTGATGGACGCGGACGGCGACGATCTTGGCCTGCCGGTACATGTCGGCTCGCGCCGCCTTCGTCCGCTTCAGCGCCGACGCGACCTCGTCCCGCGCGGTCTTGACCTCGGCGACGATCTCGCGATCGTGCTGGGCGACGAGCCTCATGTAGTCGAGCCCGTCGAGCAGGTCGGAGAAGCTGTGCGACGACAGCAGCAGCGAGAGCGTGTCCGGTCGTTCCGCCTCGTACGCCGCCACCACGCGGCGGTCGAAGCGTGCGATCGCGATGCGGTACTCGGCGCGGAGGAACGCAAGTCTCCTGGTCTGGACTTCGAAGAGGGCGTTCAGCCGGTTGAGCTTGAGCTCGCGAAGCTCGAGCTCGTGCTCGAGCGGCGCCAGCCGCAGGGCCACGTCTCCGACCTGCTGCTCGAGACCGCGGATCCGGCCCGAGACGGCGTCGATCTCCGCGCGAAGCACAACCTCCTTCTGCTGCGCGTCGGCCACGCGATCCTGGAGCGATTCGATGCGCGCGTCGACCGACTGCTTCCGGTCGACGATGTCCGCCCCGGCGGGCGTGACGACGACCAGGAGCGCGAGCAGGGCGAGCGTAAGTCGGCGCATGCCTGCAGGTTCGGCGGCAGCGCAGGGGCCCCTTCCGGGGTCCGCCTAGCGCCGGCGCGCGCCTGCGGGAGGCTGCGGCTCCGGGACGATCACCGGCCCGGGCGGCTCGTGCGGGACCGGCTCCGGCTCGGGGACGATGACCGGCCCCGGCGGCTCCGACGGCGCGGGTGCCGGCTCCGGAACCGGCTCGGGGACGGGCTCGACCGCGTCGGTAACGCCCTCGTCCCGGTGCACGGCGCCGACCCGCGCCTGGAGCTCGTCCTCGACCCCCTCGAGCTGCTCGCTCACCGACCGCAGCTCGGCCTCCAGTGCGGCGACGTGCTCCTTCGCCCGCTTCACGTCTTGCCGGTCTCCGTAGAACGCGGCCTCACCGAGCAGCTGCAGCGCCTGCGCGCGATCGCGGGCAAGCGCCGAGGCCCGCCGGCGCAACCGGAAGCGCTCGCGCTGCGCGCGGGCGTGCGCGCGCAGGACCTCGGCGAACAGGACGATCTTGGCCCGGACGACCCCGAAGAAGCGGATGGTGCGGATCCGCGCGGAGCGGAGCTTCCCGCGGCCCGGCAGGACGCCGAACGTCCGCCGGTCGGCAACCGCCCAGGAGATCGCAGCTGGATCCTGGCCGACGCGGCGCCCGCAGGCGGCACAGAACCGGGCATCGGGCGCCAGGGCAGAATGACAGCCGGGACAGCTAGCCGGAACCGCGGACATCCGTCCGCGGTGTTCCCGGGTCGAGCGCTTTCAAAGCATCTGCCGCCTGCCGGCGCAACTCGCCGACCATGCTCCGGTAGTCCTCGTCGGAGACCTTGCCGGTGCGGTGGTCGAACTCGAGCTCCTTCAGGGCGGCGAGCGCGCGGTCTCGCTCCTCCTCGAGCGCCAGCCGCTCGGGCGGCGGCTCGTGGGACGGCTCCTCCCCGCCCCGGCTCAGAAACGGCCGCGCGACGAACCAGACCGCGGCAACCGCCAGCAGCGCGCCGAGCACGAGCGCCGCAGTGAGCACTCAGGCCGACGCTTCGGGCGCGAGACGGCCGTAGCGGATCGCAAGCCGGCGCTCCTCCCGCGCGTCCGGCCAGAGCGTGATCACGGAGCCGAGCACGAACACGAGCCCGGCGAGCCAAATCATGTTCACCAGCGGGTTGATGATCGCCTTGAAATCGATCGTGCCGTTGCCGTTCACCTGCTCGGTGATCAGGAACAGATCCTCCCCGGTCAGCCAGTCGGAGCGGATCGCAACCTCATTGGAGACCTCCTGCTCGACCGGATACGAGTTCTTGCCCGGGTGCATGACCGCGACCCGGCTCCCGCCGCGGAACACGTCGATGGTCGCGCGGGTCTCGACCGCGTTGGACGACCGGCTGCTGTTCAGACCGCGGTATACGAGCGTGTAGTCGCGCACCTTCAGGGACTGTCCAGGCGCGAGGCGTGCGGTTCGGGACGTGTCGTAGGCGCTCGATCCGGCGATTCCGATCGCGAGCAGGACGATCGCCGCGTGGACGACGTACCCGCCGTACCGGCGCCGGTTGCGGGCAACCAGCGACGTGAACGCACGCGGTACCGGCTCACGGGAGAGCGAGCGGCGCGCTGCGGTGCCGCGCGCGAACTCGAGCACGATCGTCGCCGCGACGAAGGCAGAGAACGTGTACGCGACCAGGCCGGGGATCGACGATCCGGCGCCGGCGACGATCAGCAGGATGCCGACGGCCAGCGCGAACGCGGTCGGCCAGAAGAAGACGCGCTTGAGGGAGGAGAGCGACGCCCGCCGCCAGGCGATGAGCGGCCCGATCCCCATCAGGAGCAGGAGCGGCAGGCCGAAGACGCGCAGGAAGAAGTCGTACCAGGGGCGTCCGACCGTCACCGCCTCGCCGGTCAACGCTTCTCTCAGGATCGGGTAGGTGACGCCCCAGAGAATCGTCAGGCACAGCGAGACGAGGAGCAGGTTGTTGTAGAGGAAGGTCGCCTCGCGCGAGACCAGCGATTCCAGCCGCGTCTTCGAGCGCAGCAACGGCAGCCGGGTGAAGAGCAGGAGCATCGAGGCGGCGACCACGAAGCAGATGAAGCCGAGGAACCAGGGGCCGATCGAGCTCTCGGTGAACGAGTGGATCGAGTTCAGCACACCGGAGCGGGTCAGGAACGTGCCGAAGAGCGAGAGCCCGAAGGCGAGCATCACGAGCAGCATGTTCCAGACCTTCAGCATCCCCTTCTTCTCCTGCACCATCACCGAGTGCAAGAACGCGGTCGCGGCGAGCCACGGCATGAGCGCCGCGTTCTCCACCGGGTCCCAGGCGTAGTAGCCGCCCCAGCCGACCTCCTCGTACGCCCACTTGGCGCCGAGGAGCTGGCCGATTCCGAGGAACATCCAGGCGGCGAGCGTCCAGCGCCGCGTTGCGACGATCCAGCGCTCGTCCGTGCGCCGGGAGAGCAGCGCGCCCATCGCGAACGCGAACGGGACGGTCAGGCCGACGTAGCCGAGGTAGAGCATCGGCGGGTGGGCCTGCATGTAGGGGCTCTGGAGACTCGGGTTCAGGCCGCGGCCGTCGGCAGGGGCGAGCCCGGTGTCGAACGGGCTGGAGACGAAGACGACCAGCATCGAGAAGAAGGCCGCGACCACGCCGAGCACCGGCACGACCCAGACCACGAGCTCTCGCCCCGCCTTCCGGTCGAGGAGCACGGCGGCGGTCGAGTAGCCGGTCAGGACGAGCAGCCAGAGCAGGAGCGAGCCTTCCTGGCCGCCCCAGAGCGCGGTCAGCTTGTAGGTCAGCGGGAGCTCGCGGCTCGTGAATGCCGAGACGTAGGTGAACGAGAAGTCGCTCGAGACCAGGGCGACGAGGAGCACTCCGGTCGCGACCGCGGCGGCCACGAACGCGGCGACGAGCGCGTTCTGGGCCGAACGGGACAGGCGCCGCTGCCCCGTGTGCGCTCCCCAGAAGCCGGCGACGACGGCATAGACCGCCAGGCCGAAGCAGACGACGAGCGCTGCCCGACCGAGCTCAGGCATGGGTTAGGAGCTCTTCTTGGGCGTGTACTTCGAGGGGCACTTCGTGATCATCGTGCCCGGGATCGCCCTGAAGACGCCGTTCGCATAGCGGCCGTCGACGACGATGTCGCCGCCTGCCTTGAACGCGTCGGGAACGATGCCCTTGTAGACGATCGGTACGGTGGCGGTGCCGTTCTTGTCGCGCAGACGGAAACGGAGCCCGTTGCTGTGCGAATCCCCTGTGATCGGCTTCAGGACGACGCCGGCGACCGAGACCTTGCCGGTATGTCCGGCGAGTGAGCTGGGCCGGAGCGACGGGGTGCCGCCGCCCGCGATTGACGTATAGAGCAGGAACACCGCGAGAGCCGCGGCGACGGAGAGGGCGATCACCAGGCGCGCCGGGCTGCGTCTGCGAGCCACGGCGCGATTTTAGCCAAGGGACTGTCCCGAAGTTCGGGACAGTCAGGAAACGGAACCGGGGACAGGTCTGTCAGACCTGTCCCTCTCCGTGCTCATCAAAACACCACGACGGCGAACTGGTGCTCGGGGCCGAGCGCGAACGACGGATCGCCCTCGTGAACGGGGGTGATCCGGTACGAGCCGTCCGGCAAGGCCGTGACCGTCATGGTCTGCGGGTTCGACCCGATGCCGGAGACGAGGGCCGTCCTCCCGGCGATGCCGTTGAACTTGATCACGAACGAGTCCCGGTCCCGGCGCACCTGTACCGCCGCACCGGCGCAGTCGAAGCGTGAGCTGAAGAGCTTGGCATTGCTCGTAAAGGCGTCGGGCATGTTCTGGATTCCGACCTGCGGGTCGCCGGTGACGTAGGCGAACCCTTTCACGGCGCCGTTGGCGCACCTCTGCTGGGCGATGCCGACGCGCTGGCCGACGGCGAAGGCCGAGCCTCCGATCGCGAAGAATAACGCCGCAGCGCTGAGCACGAGCGCCGGCGAAGGCCGCCGCACGCGAAACCGTCCGTTCACGTCTCCCTCCGTTCCGTCGACGGTGTCCGGCGTCCATGATGCTCACGACGCGCGCGCGCGTCGATCCCTAACCCGGGTGGTTTTGCCACACGGGGGGAACCCATGGTTCCCCCGCGGAACCCCCTCCTTTCGCGCGGATCGCCCCGCCTGACTTGGGCTACGCTCGGGCAAAGCCCGGCTCCGCCCGCGAGCGGTTTACGATCGCCGGTCGCATGGAATGCCGCGGCTCGCCTCTCGAATCCGTGAAGGGTGCGAGGTGCTCTAGCTCTACGCTCTACGCTCTACGGCTCGACGGGCGCCGGCTTCTCCCCGCGCCGGCCCGGCACGCGGTAGCCGTGGTCGACGCAGAGGCTGCCGCGGTCGTCTTCGGTGAGGGCGTCGCAGTACCCCTTGCCGTACGCCGCCCTCATGAAGGCTCCCACTACTTCGAGATTCCACTCCGAGATGTCGGTCGCCTCACGCCAGAGATCGGCGAGGCGGACGTCGATGTCGAGCTCGAGCAGGTCGATACGTGAAGGTCTGCGTGGCATGCGATCACCATAGGGAGCAGATCGGACGGAAGCGGCTAGAGTCGCGGAATGGGTGCGGTTCGCGTCGGCCCGGCACGGGTTCCCTCGCGGGAAAGCCCCGAGACGGCCGTCGAGCTGCTGCTCGAGCGCGGCTACCGCGCCTGCGAGATCGACTTCGAGGGCGGCTTCTGGATGGACTACCCGTGGGCCGAGCGGTTCGGCGAGCTCGCCCGCGAGGCGGGGATCGCCCTGTCGGTCCACGCACCGCTGGCGGGCTTCCTCGGCCACGTGGAGCGCGACAAGAAGCACCGGATGGCGATCGGCATGCTCGACCACTCGGCAGGCGTCGCGGTCGCCTGCGGTGCCGAGCTCGTCGTCCTCCACCCCGGCTTTCTGCTCGGCCGGTCGCGGGAAGACGCGCTTGCGGCCGTGGTCGAGCAGCTCGGCGAGTTGCGAGAGCGGCTCGAGGGCAAGGGCCGCGGGGTGCCGTTCGGCGTCGAGGTGATGGGTCGCGTCAACGAGCTCGGCACCGCGGAGGACGTCTTCGCGATTGCAGCCCAGCTGCCCTGGGTCCGGCCGGTGCTCGACTTCGCGCACCTGCACGCGGTCACCGACGGCGGCTTCACGGAAGTCGACGCGTTCGCCGGCGTCCTCTCGATTGCGGACTCGATCCTCGAACGGGGCGCGCCGTTCCACGTTCATTTCAGCGACATCCAGTTCGCCAACCGCAACGAGACCAAGCACCTCCCGTACGGCGAAGGAACGCTACGGGCGGAACCGTTGGCGGCAGCGCTCAGGAAGTTCAAGCGCCCGGCGACGGTGATCTCGGAGTCTCCTGATGAACCGTCGTCGCAGGCGATTCGGGCAATCCTTGCCAAAACCGATGGACGATCGGCCACCCCACGCGGGCGGAGCCGGGCTTTGCCCGAGCGCAGCCCAAGAGGGAACCGTCGATGAGCACGAAGAGGGAAGGGGCCCACGGGGGAAACCGGCCGTTTCCCCCGTGCGAGCGAGCCGGGCGCGGCGCAGCCGCGCCGCGAGCGTTTAGGCGATTCGTTCGATCCTGGAGGAGAAGGCGGCGGCGAGGCCCTCGATGGGGGCGAGCTCGGCCAGGCGCGCGCCGTAGACGTCCGCCTCCTCGTCGCGCCCGCGCTCGCGCAGGAACTGCTCCAGCCGGGCGAGAACCCAGCTCTCGAGCCCGAGGAAGCCGCTGGACTCGATCATCTCGAGCGCCTCGAGCAGCAGCGCCTCCGCCTCGTCGTCACGGCCCTGAGCCGCCCGGACGAGGCCGAGGGTCATCGACGTCGTTGCCTGCGAGCTGAGGTCGTGCTCGCCGACAGTCTCCACGGCCTCCAGCGCGATCCGCTCCGCCTCGGCGATGTGGTTTCGGCGGACGAGCACCTCCGCCAGCGCGCGCTGGCTCTCGCACAGCGCCCCTCGGTCCTCGAGCGGCTTGAGCAGCCGGATCGCCTCCCGGAGCCGCCGCTCGGCGGTCGCGTCGTCGTCCTGCTTCTCGGCCGCCCAGGCGAGCTCGTTCATCACCCGGCCCTGCATCCACGTGTCGCCGATCTCGGCGAACAGCGTGCGCGACTCCTCGAGCAGCCGCTCTCCCTCCACCGCTTCCCCGCGGCTGACGTGCAGCCGTCCGAGCGAGTGGAGCGCGTGCGCCTTGGCGACGATGCTGCCGCTCTCGTCGGCCAGCTGGAGCGCGCGCCGGACGAGGACGTCGGCCTCGTCGAGCCGCTGCTGGTGCTTGTACACGTCGGCGAGGCCGTCCAGCGCCTGCGCCTCGAGATCTTTGCGTTCCAGGCGGCGGGCGATCTCGAGCGCCTCCTCCCCCACCCGCTCGCGGGTCTCGAAGTCGCCGACCCAGTAAGCGATCCGGCCGCGGACGCCGAGCGCGGTGAACCGGCCGTCGCCGGGCAGGACGTCGAGTGCGGCCTCGATCAGCTCGGTCGCCTTCGGGAGGTCCCCGCCGCGGAGCAGCGCGACCTCGGCGAGAGCGGTGAGCGCCTTGCCCTCGACCATGCTGTCCTCGGCCGCCCGCGCCTCGTCCAGCACCTGCTGCATCTCGACCGCCACGGTCGGCAGGTCGCTCATGCGCCACGCGGCCCGGGCGGCGTGATACCGGCGCTCGAGCGTCGGCTCGAGCTCGACCGAACGGAGGAGCAGCTTCCGGGCCGAGCGGTTGGCCTCGCGGGCGAGGGCCCGGCGTCCGGCCTGCTCCAGCGCTGCGGCGGCCGCCTGAGCGAGCTCGGCCGGCGGCGCCCCGTCGAGCTCGGCGAGGAGCTGGGCGGCGTGGTCGAGGTGGTACGCGCGGATCTCGAGCAGCTCGTCCGCCCCCCGCTCGTGCAGCCAGTCGGCGAAGCGTCTGTGCAGGGTGGCACGCTCGGCCTTGGTCAGCCCGGCATACGCGACCTCCCGGATCAGCATGTGCTTGAAGCGGTATGCCCGCTCGCCGATGATCGTCGAGCGCGGCTCGTTGAGGACGAAGTCGCGCAGCAGGAGGCTGTCGAGCAGCCCGTCCACGTCCAGGTCCGGAGCGATGTGGGCCACGGCGCCGTGCCAGAAGATCCGGCCGACGACGGCCGCCCGGTGGAGCAGCGACTTCTCCGCGGGCGGGAGCCCGTCGATGCGGGCGGCGATCAGCGCCTGGAGCGTGTCGGGAATGCGTTCGACGAGGGAGTGATCGCCGCGCTCGGCGAGCATGCGGATCGTCTCCTCGACGAACAGCGGGTTGCCCTCGGTCTTCTCGAGCAGGTCTGCGCGGACCGACGCCGGTAGGCCGTCGCCCGGGAGGAGCACGTCGATCAGCTCCCGCGCCTCGCTCTCGCGGAGCGGGTCGAGCTCGATCGAGGCGGCGCGCATGCGCCCGCCGCCCCAGCCGGGCCGGACGTTGAGCAGCTCCGGGCGGGCGAGGGTGATCAGCAGCAGCGGCGACTCGCGCACCCAGGTGGCCAGGTGCTCGATCAGCTCGAGGAGCGGATCCTCGCCCCAGTGGATGTCCTCGAAGACGAGGATCAGCGGCTGGACGGCCGCCAGCTGCTCGGCCCACTCGCGCGCGGCCCAGGCGATCTCCTGCCCGCTGCGCTCGCCCTCGACCGCCTCGAGGACGCCGGCTGCCAGCCCGAGCAGATCGGCGACCGCCTCGTCCTCGCACGCCTTGCGGAGCTTCTCCATCGCGTCCTTGACCGGGTCGTCGTCGGAGATCCCGGCCGCGGACTTGACCATCTCGGCCAGTGGCCAGTAGGTGATCCCCTCGCCGTAGGGCAGGCAGCGGCCGCGGAGCACGGTCGCGCCCTCCAACCCGCCGACGAACTCGCGGGCGAGGCGGCTCTTGCCGACGCCCGGCTCGCCGTAGATCGTGACCAGGTGCGCGCGCCGGTCGCGGGTCGCGCGGTCGAACGTGTTCGTGAGCAGCTCGAGCTCCGCCTCGCGCCCGATCAGCGGCGCGACCACCGCCGAGGCCTGGATCTGCTCGTCGCGGTCGGCGGCACAGACGACGCGCCACGGGTAGAGCTCGCCTCGTCCCTCGAACTCGATCGGCTCCGCCTCCTCCACTTCGATCGCCAGCTGCGAGAGGCCGTGCGCAGCCGGGCCGATCAGGATCTCCCCGGGAGAGGCGGCCTGCTGGAGGCGGGCGGCGATGTTGACGGCCTCGCCGGTGGCGAACGTCGAGTCGGTCGTGTCGACGACGACCTCGCCCGACTCGATCCCGATCCGGGCCTCGAGCGCGAGCTCCTTGACCACCTCGAGGATCTGGAGCCCGGCGCGGATCGCGCGCTCGGCGTCGTCCTCGTGCGCCTGCGCGACGCCGAACGCGGCCAGCACCGCGTCACCGGCGAACTTCTCGACGATCCCGCCGTGCGTGGTCACACAGTGCGAGGCTCGGTCGAAGAACCGGGTCACGCGGCGCCGGACGACCTCCGGATCCTGCCCGGAGACGAGCGCCGTCGACCCGACCAGGTCCACGAACAAAACGGTTGCGAGCTTTCGCTCCATCTCTTCAGTGTAGAAACGAGCGACGACCCCGGTAGCATCCCTCCGTGCTCGACCCGACTGTTTTCAAGGCATACGACGTCCGCGGCATCTACCCGACGCAGCTGGACGAGGAGGGCGCGCGGGCGATCGGGCACGCCTACGTCGAGCAGTTTTCACCGCGACGGATCGCCGTAGGCCGCGACATGCGGCTCTCCTCGCCATCGATGGCCGCCGCGGTGATTGAGGGCGCAGCCGCGGCCGGCGCCGAGGTGCTCGACATCGGCCTGGTCGGCACCGAGATGCTCTACTTCGCCGTCGGCGAGAACGGGCTCGACGGCGGGGTGATGGTCACCGCCTCGCACAACCCGAAGGAGTACACGGGGATGAAGATCGTCCGGGCCGGGGCGCTGCCGGTCGGCGGCGACTCAGGGCTACTCGATTTGGCCCGGAGGGCCGCATCGCAGGGACGGTCCCGAACTGCGGGACAGTCCCTGGGCCACGTCAAGGAACTCGACATCTGGCCGGCGTTCGTCGAACGCGTCCTCACCTTCATCGACCCCGACGCCCTCCGCCCGCTCACGGTCGTGATCGACGCCGCGAACGGAATGGCGGGAACGATGCTGCCGCCGGTGCTCGAGCGGCTGCCGATCGACGCGGTGCGGTGCTACTTCGAGCCGGACGGAAGCTTCCCCAACCACGAGCCGAATCCGCTCCTGCCCGAGAACCGGGAGTTCATCGTCCGGAAGACGCTCGAGGAGGGCGCCGACCTCGGCGTCGCGTTCGACGGGGACGCCGACCGGTGCTTCTTCGTCGACGACACCGGCGGGTTCGTTCCCGGCGACTTCGCGACCGCGTTGTTCGCCCAGAACGTCCTCGAGAAGGAGCCCGGGGCGACGGTGATCTACGACGTCCGCGCCAGCTGGGCGGTGCCCGAGGCGATCGAGCGCGCCGGCGGGACGGCGCTCGTCAACCGGGTCGGACACGCCTTCATCAAGGAGCGGATGCGCGAGGTCGGCGCCGCCTTCGCCGGCGAGGTCTCCGGCCACTACTACTTCCGCGACTTCTCACAGGCCGACACCGGTGTCGTCCCGTTCCTCGTCATGCTCGAGCGCATCTCCAAGGGCGGGAGAAAGCTCTCGGAGCTCCTGCGCCCCTTCCGCGAGCAGTACTTCATCACGGGCGAGCTGAACACGCCGGTCGCCGACGTGCCGGCGAAGCTGGCCGAGCTCGAGGAGCGGTTCGGCCCCGAGGGCACCGTTTCCCACCTCGACGGGCTCTCGGTCGAAGCCGACGACTGGCACTTCAACGTCCGCCCGTCGAACACGGAGCCGCTCCTGCGCCTGAACCTGGAGGCGCGTTCGCAGGAGTCGATGGAGCGCAGGCGCGACGAGGTGCTCGGCGTCATCCGGGCATGAGGTCGACTCGCCTGCAGCTCGCTCCGGTGGGGGAAACCAGACGTGCCCCCTTCTTCCAGAGGCCGATTCCACAGGGGAACCTCCCGGTTCCCCTCGGACCCCTCCCCACTCATCGGCCAGCGAACGGCCGATGAGCCCGAGACCGCCCTTCAAGTTCAGCGCCACGACCCGCGTCGGGTTCTCCGACACGGACGCGCAGGGCGTCGTCTACTACGGCCGATACATGCCGTACTTCGACCTCGCCCGGGTCGAGTACCACCGGAGCCTCGACATGCTCCGAAGCGAGCCGCAGGACCGCGAGTTCGTGATGCGGGCGATGCACGTCGAGTACCACATGCCGGCGCGTTTCGACGACCTGATCGAGGTCGATGTCCGGATCAGACGGATCGGGACGTCGAGCGTCACGTACGAGTTCGCCGCCTACCTCGAGGGCGAGGTCCTGGCGGTAACCGCGACGCAGACGGCGGTTCTGGTCGATCTCGCGGATCGGAAGCCGTGCCCGGTGCCGGACTGGTGGCGGGAGCGGATCAGAGGTTTCGAGGGCGGGGACTTGGAATAGAGCGTCGAGGGACAGGTCTCGCTTGCAGACCTGTCCTGACTCCGTTCCGAGGGCGTGCGCTCATCCGCCGCCGCACGGTGGATGAGCGCCACAGCCCTGCGCCTGCGCCCCGCACCCCACACCTACTCTCGTAGGCCAGACAAGCTCAGAGGGGTATCCCTCGATCGAGGCTAGTTCGGCGTGACGCGGAAGGCGTCGAAGACGCCCTCGATGTTGCGGAGGGCGGTGAGGAGCGCCCGCAGCGAGCCGATGTCGCCGATCTCGGCCGTATACCAGTTCTTCGCCAGCTGGTCCTGGACGCCGCCGCCGTACGCGACGATGTTCGCGCCGTGCTCGGAGAACGTCCGGGCGACGTCCTCGAGCAGGCGCGGGCGATCCCAGGCGTCCACGGCGATCTGGACGCGGAAGCTCTGCGACGCGCCGCCGTCCCAGTCGACCGGGGTGAACCGCTCGGCGTTCTTCCGGAGCGCCCGAACGTTCGGGCAGTCCTCGCGGTGGATCGTGATCCCCTTGCCGAGCGAGATGTAGCCGACGATCGGGTCGCCGGGCACCGGCGTGCAGCACTTGGCGAGCCGGACGAGCACGTCCTCGACGCCCGACACGTTGATCCCGTACGTCTGGCTGGCCGCCGTGTCCTTGGCCTTCGGCGGCTTGAGCATCACCGCGTCTTCCTCGACGACCTCCGCGGTCTTCAGCCGCTGGATCACCTTGTTGACGATCTGGCCGGCCTGGAGCTTGCCCGAGCCGAGCGCGACGTAGAAGTCCTCGGCCTTCTTGAACCCGGTCTCGCGGATCACCTGCGCGAGCACCGCCGAGCCGGCGATCTTCCGGTACGGGAGGTTCTGCTGCTTCAGCGCCTGCTCGAGCGACTCACGGCCCTTCGCTTCGGCGTCGGCGCGCGTCTCGCGGGAGAACCACTGACGGATCTTGTTGCGGGCACGCGAGGAGGCGGCGACCGACATCCAGTCGCGCGACGGGCCTCGTCCCGACTTCGAGGTCATGATCTCGACGATGTCGCCGCTCTTCAGGCGGTAGTGGAGCGGCACGATCCTTCCGTTTGCCTTCGCCCCGACGGTACGGTGGCCGACGTCCGTGTGGACGGAGTAGGCGAAGTCGATCGGCGTCGATCCGGCCGGCAGCGTTTTCACCTCGCCTTTAGGCGTGAACACGTAGACCTCGTCGTCGAACAGGTCGGTCCGGAGCGTCTTGATGAACTCGCGCGGGTCGGCCTCGTCCTGCTGCCAGTCCATCACCTGCTTCATCCAGGCCGTCCAATCGTCGTCTCGCTTGCGCGCCTTGCCGCCGCGCTTGTAGGCCCAGTGCGCGGCGATGCCGAGCTCGGCCGTCTCGTGCATGTCGAGCGTCCGGACTTGGATCTCGAGCGGTCGGCCCTGGGGCCCGATCACGGTCGTGTGCAGCGCGCGGTAGCGGTTGAGCTTGGGCATCGCGACGTAGTCCTTGAACCGCCCCGGCATCGGCTTCCAGAGCGAGTGGATCAGGCCGAGCGCGCCGTAGCAGTCGCGCGTCCCCTCTTCCCCGGTCCGCTCGACCAGGACTCGCATAGCGGTCAGGTCGTAGATCTCGTTGAACTCGCGGCCCTTCTTCACCATCTTGTCGTAGATGGAGTAGAAGTGCTTGGCGCGGCCGGAGATCTGCGCCGGGATGTTGGCCTTCTCGAGCTCGCGCTGGAGGATCATGCTCGCCTCGCGGACGTGCTCCTCTCGGTCTGCGCGGCGCTCGGCGACCATCGCCTTGATCTCCGTGTACTTGCGCGGGTGGAGGGTCTCGAACGCGAGGTCCTCCAACTCCCACTTGAGCGCGTGGATGCCGAGCCGGTGGGCGAGCGGTGCGTAGATCTCGAGCGCCTCGCGCGCCTTCTGCACCTGCTTCTGCTTGCCCAGGTACTCGATCGTGCGCAGGTTGTGGAGGCGGTCGGCGAGCTTGATCAGGATCACGCGGACGTCCTGCGCCATCGCGACGATCAGCTTCCGGTAGTTCTCGGCCTCGGCGTGTTCGCGGCTCTGGAACTGGATCCGCGTCAGCTTGGTGACCCCGTCGACGAGCTGCGCGATCTCGTCGCCGAACTCGTCCTTGACCGCCTTCAGGTCCTGGTCGGTGTCCTCGACCACGTCGTGGAGCAGCGCCGCTGCGATCGTCTGCTCGTCGAGCTGGAGCTCGGTGAGGATCTTTGCGACGCCGAACGGATGGTTGATGAACTCCTCCCCCGACCGGCGCTGTTGGCCTTCGTGCGCCCTGGCCGCGAACGAGAACGCCCGCGTGAGCAGGTCGCGGTCGAGCTCCGGCTTGTACTGCTCGACCGCGTCGATGAGCTCGTCGACGAGCTCTTGGTGTCGCTCGTAGACCTCGAGCACGGTCATGCCCTCAGTGTACTTCGGCCTCCCGCGTGGAACCCTGGAGCCGCCGACCCGCTTGTGTCATTTGGCAGGAACCGCGGTATGCGGGCCGAAAGGATGCGTTCCGTGCGTAGACGACACCACAGCCAGCGCCGACGAGCGGAGCTGCTCGTCCGCGTGTTCGAGCTCCTCCTCGCCCGCTAGACGGCTAGGCAGCCCGTGCGAGCGGCGCCGGCTCGTCCAGCAGAGCCCTGAAGGTCGGCGACTCCAGCAGGCTCCGCCAGCCGCCGCCGTTGTCCAGCCCCAGCTCGGCGAGGATCGCCCGCGCCTGCGGGCTCAGCCGGCCGGAGCGCCACTCGTCGGCGAACCGTTCGCGCAGCTCCAGGT
>JBKPMR010000001.1:0-74166 GCA_046732255.1 Actinomycetota bacterium | reverse complement strand
ATTGTCAAGGCCTTTCGAAATCAGTTGGAAAAGTCGACGGTTGGTGCCTACCCGTTCAGTCGACGACCGCGAGCTCGAGTCCGAGCAGCGTGGCGACCTTCCGGAGCCGCGCGAGCTGGTGGCCGATTCCGAGCGCGACATGGTGCGTCGGGCCCTCCGCGCACCAGGCGTCCATGAAAGCCGCCGGGCCCTTGGCGAAGCGCAGGCGCGAGTTCGTGTTCCCGATTCGGAACGTCGGGCCGGGAATCGACTCCCCTTCGGCCGCGATCAGCTTGAGGCGGCCGTCGGCGGTCTGGGTGAGGCCGAGGATCGTGATCGGCCCGAGCCGCACCTTCATCTCGATCGACAGGCCCGCGCCCGACTTGCCGTGGTAGAGCCTGAGCGCCCGGGCGATCGGGCGGCCCTCGGCGATCGCCAGGTGACCCGGCCCGTCGTGCCCCATCAGGACGAAGTCCTCGTCGAAGTCGAGTGCGTAGAACTCGGTGTAGGAGCCGCCGGCGCCGAGCCGGTCCAGCAGGAACATGGCGACGTTCGTCTTCAGGTCGCCCTCACCCGCGGCCGGTATGCCCTTGGCGGTGAGCAGCGAGTTGCCGACGATCAGGCCGGCCCCGACTCGCTCGTTCACGTTGCCGTCGGCGCCGCGGTAGTAGTAGGTCAGCCCGTCGAGCGCGAACTCCTCGACCAGCCGGTCGAGGCCGACGGCGACGCGCGCGGACCAGTCGAACGTCTCGGGTGAGATCTCGTCGGCGATCGGGTCGGCGCCCGGCTCGGCGAGGTCGAACGTCGCCCGGATCTCCTCTCCCTTACGCTCGACTGCGGCGGAGTCGGCCGACTCGACGCGGGCGACCAGCTCGTCCATCTCGAGCACCTCGACGTGGGCGCCGGTCTGCGCGTGAATCTGAGTGAAATCGGAGTACATGTCCAGCATCCCCGGATACGTGTGTCCGAGGAAGCCGAACCGTGCGGAGCGCAGGCTTTGCACGGCGCGCGCGGCATCGATCCACTCGCCGATCCCGTCCCAGGCCGGATCGCCGTCCTCGAGGGTCCCGGTGACGGTGCTGTACGGGATGCGAGCGCGGGTGAAGGCACCAGCGAGCTCCGGCACGCAGCAGGCGGCGCAGTTGGCGAGCCACTCGCCCGTGGTCATGCCCTCGTAGTCGAGCGTCCGGGTCGGCTGCAGGTTGAGGATCACGACCGGCGCCTTCGCCGCCTGGACCGTCGGCAGCACCTGTGACGAGGTCGCGTACGTGGCTGCGTACACGAGGACGAGCTCCACCCGGCCGGCGGCGAGCCGGTCGCCGGCCGTGCGTGCCGCCTCCGTGTTGTCGACGAGACCGGCGGAGACGACCTCCGCGCCGAGCTCCGCCAGCCGCTCCTCGAGGCGTCGCTGGTAGCCCTCGAGTCGCGCGCGCAGCCCCTCGAACTGCGGCCAGTAGGCGGCGAGCCCGACGGCGAACATGCCGATCCGCGGTGCAGCGTCCCGGCTCACCGGGCCTCCGCCTGCGCGGCGTGTCGGCGGGCGGCCGCGCTGCGCAGGCGCTCACGGGCGCGCCGGTACATCTCGCCGGCGTTCGGGACGATCACGCTCGCGAGCAGGAGACCGCCGACGACGATGTTCTGGTCCTGCGAAGGGATCAGGTCGGCGGTCAGCGCCGTCTGCAGGCAGCCGAGCACGGCGACGGCGAGGACGACGCCCGCGATCGTCCCGCGGCCCCCGAAGATCGAGACGCCGCCGAGGAGCACGATCGTGACGACGAAGAGCTCCGTCCCGATCGCCGAGTCGTAGCGGGCGGACGCGAAGC
The DNA here is from genome assembly GCA_046732255.1 of Actinomycetota bacterium. Lineage (GTDB taxonomy): Bacteria > Actinomycetota > Thermoleophilia > Gaiellales > Gaiellaceae > DATBLE01. Next base: position 72,364 of record JBKPMR010000001.1, on the reverse strand, counting down.
GCAGCGTCCAGAGCACGCCCGCGAACCCGCTCAGGACGCCCGAGAGGACGAACAGCCAGAACTTGATCCGCTTGACGCGGATCCCGGCGAAGAACGCCGCCTCCTGTCCGGCGCCGATCGCGAAGATCGCGCGACCGAGCGGCGTCGCGTGCAGGACGATCGCGAAGACGACGGCGAGCGCGAGGAAGAACGCGATCGAGTAGGGGATGTGGGTGTGCGGGATCGGGACGACGCCGATGTTCGAGAGGTTGGCGGGGAACCCGCCGATCGTGTCCGTCGGCAGAATCCCCTGGGCGATGCCCCGGTAGAGCGTCAGCGTGCCGATCGTGACCGCCAGCGACGGCAGGCCGAGGCGGGTGACCAGGAAGCCGTTGAACGCGCCGAGGAACGCGCCCAGGACGACGGCCATGATCATCGCCGGCCAGATCGGCCAGCCGTGCTTGAACAGCTCGGCCATGAGCACGCCGCAGAGGCCGAGCATCGACGCGACCGAGAGGTCGATCTCTCCCGTGATCACGATCAGCGTGAGTGGAAGCGCCATGATCGCGACCTCGCCGACGTTCAGGCAGATAAAGAAGAGGTTGGTCGAGTGCAGGAAGTACGGGGAGACGTGAGCCCCGTAGGCGATGGTGGCGCCGAGCAGGACGACCAGCAGCGCCTCCCAGCGAAGGACGATCCCGAGGCGCCCTCGGATCGCCTGCGGCGGCGGCCCGCCCGGGACCTCGTCCGCGGGCTTGTAGTCCTCGAGCTCAGCCACGAGCTCTCCTTCGGGTCCGGAAGGCAGGGGCGACGCGAATCGCGATCAGCCGGTCGAAGGCGATCGCCGCGATCAGCAATCCACCGGAGATCGCCGCGCTCCAGAACGAGGACACGTTCACGACCACGAGCGCGCTGTAGATCGTCGCGAGCAGGAGCGCGCCGAGCGTCGCCCCGAGGACGGAGCCGCTTCCGCCGAAGATCGCCACTCCGCCGACGACGACCGCGGCGATGACCTGGAACTCGTAGCCGACCCCGGCGATCGCGTCGACGGATCCGTAGTAGGACAGCCACAGCGCTCCGCTGATCCCGGCGATCGCGCCGCTGAGGACGAAGGCGAGGAAGACGCGTGCGCCGACCGAGATGCCGGCGAGCCGCGCGGCGTCGGGGTCGGAGCCGATCGCGTAGAAGTCGCGCGCGGTGCGGAAGCTGCGCATCGCATACGTCGCGATCACTACGGCGACGATCGCGATGATCGCGAGGTACGGGATGCCGGCAACCGTGCCGTAGCCGATCTTGTTGAAGGTGTGCGGCAGCATCGAGGCGTTGACCTGGTTGCCACCGGCCCAGGCACCGTCGATCCCGCGGATGATGTAGAGCGTCCCGAGGGTGACGACCAGGCTCGGAACGCGGCAGACGGTCACGATCAGCCCGTTGATCGCGCCGAACGCGGCGCCGATCGCGAGCGTGAGCAGGAAGACGAGCACGATCGAGACGTGCGGGTGATTGCGGTAGAGCGTCCCGGCGGCGTAGGCGGAGATGCCCAGCACCGACCCGATCGAGAGGTCGACGTTCCGGGTGATGACGACGATCGTCTCACCGATCGCGAGCAGCGCGATGATCGCCGCGCCGGAGGCGATCTGCTGGACGTTGGTCGAGCTGAGGAAGCGGTGGTTGTCTGCTGTCGCGGCGCCGACGACGATCACGAGCGCGAGCACGATGCCGAGCTCGCGAAAACGAAAGAGCAGCTCCGCGAGGGTGTGAGAGGTCGTCGGCTGCTCGATCGCCCGACGCTCCTCGGCGACAACGGTCACGCCGCGGCCTCCTCGGCGATCCCGGTCGCCGCGTGCATGATCGCGTCCTCGGTCGCCTCTGTGCGCGTGAAGTCGCGTGTGACCCGGCCCTCGAACAGCACGATCACCCGATCGGCCATCCCGAGCACCTCGGGAAGCTCCGAGGAGATCATCAGCACGGCGACGCCCTGCGCCGCGAGCTCCGAGAGCAGCCGATGCACCTCCGCCTTCGTCCCGACGTCGATGCCGCGCGTAGGCTCGTCGACGATCAGAAGTCGCGGCTTGCGGGCCAGCCACTTGGCGAGCACCGCCTTCTGCTGGTTGCCGCCCGAGAGCGTCCAGACCGGGTTGGTGAGCCGCCCGTACTTGAGCTGCAGGCGCAGCGCCCAGTCGCGGGCGAATCGCCGCTCGGCCCCGTGCGGGATCAGCCAGGCGCGGCGGACGTCGTCCAGCGACGCCAGTGCGATGTTGCGCTCGATCGAGAAGTCCATGATCAGCCCCTGCTGGCGGCGGTCTTCCGGAACGAGCGCGATCCCGGCGTCCATCGCCGCAGTCGGCGAGGCGGGCGGGAGCCGCCGGCCCTCGATCTCGACCGACCCCGCGTCCCAGCGGTCGATCCCGAAGATCGCCCGGGCGACCTCCGTCCGCCCCGCGCCGACGAGGCCGGCGAGGGCGACGATCTCTCCGCTTCGCACGTTGAAGGACACGTCGGTGAAGACGCCCTCCCGCGTCAGGTGCTCGACCTTCAGGACGACGTGGCCCGCCTCCGCCGGCACCTTCGGGAAGAGGGCGTCCATGTCGCGGCCGACCATCGCCCGGATCACGGACGGGATCGTCAGCTCGGCGATCGGCTTCGTCAGGACGTGGCGGCCGTCCCGCATGACGGTGACCCGCTGACAGATCGCGAAGATCTCCTCGAGCCGATGCGAGACGAACAGCACCGCGTTCCCGCGGGCGCGAAGCGTCTCGACGATTCGGAAGAGCCGGTCGACCTCGGTGCTGGTCAGCGCGGCGGTCGGCTCGTCCATGACGATCACGCGCGCGTTCGTGGTCAGCGCCTTGACGATCTCGACCAGCTGCTGGTCGGCGATCGACAGGCCGCGTGCGGGCCGGTCGGGATCGAGCCGCACGCCGAGCTGGTCGAAGACTGCGACAGCCTCGCGGCGCATCCGCCGCCCGTCGATCCGGCGGAAGCGCTTCAGCGGCTGCATGCCGACGAAGATGTTCTCCGCGACGCTCAGGTCCGGGAACAGCGTCGGCTCCTGGAAGATGATCGCGATCCCGGCCGCCTGGGACTGCTTGGCGTTGTCGAAGATCGCCTCCTCGCCGTCGAGCAGCAGCCGGCCGGCGTCGGGCCGGTACACGCCGGCAAGGATCTTGACGAGGGTGGACTTCCCGGCGCCGTTCTCGCCGACGAGGCCGTGCACCTCGCCGCCGAACAGCTCGATGTCGCCGTCTTCGAGCGCGTGGACGGCGCCGAAGCTCTTCTGAGCGTGCTCCAGGACGAGCAGCGGCTCCGGAGGCGATGTCGTCACGGTCGTCGCGTGGAACATATGGAAGAGGAGCCCCGCGCGAGCGCGGAGCCCCTCGTCCTGCTGGTTGCTAGAACTTGAACTTGTCGACGTTCTTGATCGTGAACGTGTACGGCGGTCCGAGGATCACCTGCGGCCGGCCGTCCGGCCCCTTGACGATCTTGTACTTGCCGAGCTTCCCGGCGGTGAAGGTCTCTCCGACCTTGCCGGTGATCTTGCCGTCCGCGAGGGCGGTGACCGCATAGCCGGCGAGGTAGCCGAGGTCCTCGGGGTTCCAGAGCGCGAAGGCCGTCACCGTGCCGTCGTGCACGTACTTCTTCATCTGGCTCGGCAGCCCGAGCCCCGTCAGCACGACCTTCTTCTTGTACTTCGAGGTCGACAGGTACTGGGCGGCTGACGAGATGCCCACCGTCGTCGGAGACTCGATCCCCTTGAGGTTCGGATACGCCTGGAGCATCGCGACCGTCGCCTGACGCGACTGAGCCGGGTTGTCGTTCCCGTAGTAGATCTTCACGAGCTTCATGTTCTTGTAGGCCGGCTTCTTGAGCTCCAGCTTCATGTACTTGATCCAGGCGTTCTGGTTGGTCGCCGTCGAGGCGGCCGACAGAATCGCGAACTGGCCCTTGTTGTGCATGAGCTTGGCCAGGAGCTGGATCTGGCTGCGACCGATCGTCTCGGTGTCCGCCTGGTTGATGAACAGCTGGCGGCAGTTCACGTCCGAGTCGAACGCGACGATCTTGGTGCCCTGCGCCTGAGCCTGCTTCAGCGCCGGACACACCGCCTGCGGGTCGTTCCCGGCGATGACGATGCCCGCCGCGTGGCTCTGGATCGCGGCCTGGATCGCGGGCTGCTGCGCCGCGGCGGTGTCCTCGGTCCCGGACGAGACCACCTGCTTCTCGCCCAGTGCGGTCAGGGCGAGCCTGCCGCCGTGGTCGGCGATCACCTCGTACGGGTTGAGCGTGTCCTTCGGGATGAAGTAGAACGTCCTGCCCTTCGTTGCTCCTCCGCCGGCGGCGAGCGCCGCGGCCGCAGCTACACAGGCAACGACCAGCCCAGCCACGGCGACGATCGCCAGACGGCTGCGCGACGTGTTGACCTTCACCATGCGTCCTCCTCCTCTCGCATACAACGACTGTCGATAGACCGCAGCTCGACGGCTCCTGGCCGTCCCGGCACTGTGGGCGTGTCAGCCTCCTTTCGTGCGAGTCATCGCGGGTAAGCGGCCGTCACGCCGCCGTCGACGTTGATCACGTTGCCCGTCGACTTCGTCGATCGCGGCCCGGCCAGGAACGCAATTGCCTCGGCGACGTCCTCGGGGTAGACGTCGACGCCGAGCTTGGTGCGGCTCCGGTAGAACGACTGGAGATCGTCGGTGGTCACGCCGTAGGTGCTCGCGCGCTCCGCCTTCCAGTCCGACGACCAGATGCCCGAATCTTGGATCACCGCGTCGGGGTTGACCGTGTTCACTCGAATTCCGTGCGGCCCGCCTTCCTCGGCGAGGCAGCGGGCCAGGTGCAGGGAGGCCGCCTTCGCCGACGAGTACGCGGCGGCGTTGGCGCCCGCGACGAGCGCGTTCTTCGAGGCGACGAACACGATCGAGCCGCCGCGGCCTTGCTCGACCATCACCCGGAAGGAGTCGCGGGCAGCGAGGAAGTAGCCGCGCGCAAGGACGGCGTAGTTGCGCTCCCAGTCCTCCAGGGTGGTCTCGGTGATCGGTGCGCTCGATGCGAGCCCCGCCGATGCGACCAGGATGTCGAGGCCGCCGTACTCGGCCACCGCCCGGTCGACCAGCGCCTGGACGGCATCCTCCTCGGTGACGTCGACCTGGACCGCGCATGCCCGGCGGAGGCCGCGGGCTTCGACGATCTCCTCCGCCACCTCCTGCGCCCCCGCGAGGTTCAGGTCGCCGACCACGACGTGCGCGCCGTTCGCGGCAAGGATTCGCGCAGCGGCCCGTCCGATCCCGCTCGCGCCGCCGGTGATCAGGGCAACCCGCCCGGCGAGCTCGCCCTCGGGCGGTGCCTGCGCCAGCTTGTACCGCTCGAGCGGCCAGTACTCGATCGCGAAGGCCTCGGATTCGCTCAGCGACCGGAAACCGCCCAAGGCGTCCGCGGCGTCCTGAACGGCGATCGCCCGGTGGTACAGGTCGCGGGTCAGTCTGGCCCTGGACGCGTTCTGGCCGGTGGTGACGATGCCGATGCCCGGGACGAGCACGACGCGCGGGCCCGCGGGGTCGATGCGGAACTGCCGGGTCTCGTCGTCGACGTTCCGCTCGTAGTACGCGCGATACCACTCGGCGTAGGCATCGACGCCGGAGCGGAACGCCGCCCGGAGATCGGCGGCGTCGTTCCGTTCCGGGTCGAAGTCCACGACGAGCGGCTTGTGCTTCGTGTGGATCAAGTGGTCGGGGCACGGCGCTCCCACCTGGCTGACCTCGGCCGCCTTCAGCGACGAGGCGAAGGCGATCGCCTCCGGACTGTCGTCGACCTCGAGGATCACGCCGTCGGCATCAGCCCGCAGAGCGCCGCGGAGCGCGGGAAGGGTGCTCGCGAGGAGGGAGGATCGCTCGTGCCCTTCCCGCAGCTCCGCAACGTGTTCGCCGCCGAGGCCGAACCGTCCGCCGGCGGCACGCTCGATCGCAGCCGCCGCCCGGCTGACGAATTCGAGCGTTGCCCGGTAGCTCTCCTCGCCGGTCGCGCCCCAGGTGACGAGACCGTGCCGCTCGAGCAGCACCGCCCGTGCCTGCGGGTGCTCCTCGAGGAGGAGAGCGATTCGACGGGACATGTCGAAGCCCGGCCGCTGGTAGTCGAGCCAGACGGCTTCCGCCCCGAAGGTCTCGTCCGCGAGCGCTCGCCCGCCCGGAGTCGACGTCAGGGCGATGATCGCGTCGGGATGCGTGTGGTCGACGTGCTCGGCCGTGACGAAGGCGTGGAGGAGCGTCTCGATCGAGGGGCGCGGCTGGTCGGGTCGTACGGCGCAACGAAGCAGGTAGTCGACCATCGTCGCGTCGCCCATCTCGGTGCGTTCCCGCAACGGCAACAGCTCGTCCAGACGAAGCCCGGCGAAGCCGGCGGGCGTGATCGTCGCCAGGTCCGTGCCCGATCCCTTCACCCACAGGACGCGCACGTCGCGGCCCAGGTGATCGCGCTCGGTCGCCTTCGACGACGTATTGCCGCCGCCCTGGTTCGCGATCGCGCGGTCGGCGCCGAGGAGGTTCGAGCGGTAGGCGAGCGCCGCCAGCAGAGGATTCGGCGCCGCCGTCCCGTCCCAGCGATCCTGGGGCGCCGGGATCCCGCGCAGAGTGTCGACGTGCGCCGTCACGCAGGCGCCCCGGCACTCGTCAAGCTGTCGATCTCGTCGGCCGCTTCCTCGAGGGCGTCACGCACGTCGCGGCCGGCGTAGGCGTCCCGCAGCGCCCCGACCCAGCGGGTCGCGACCTGGCGGTAATTCGGCATCGGCATGACGAGCACGGACGCCTCCTGCTCGACGAGTCTTCTGGCGACCTCGTAGAACGACCCCCAGGCGCTCGCACGACCCCGGAACTCCTCGTCGTCCCACGTGCTCAGGCGCGTGGGATTCATGTTCCCCTCGGACGCGGACCGACGCAGAAAGTCCGGTCCGGTGGCCCATTCGACGAACCGCCACGCGCCGTCGAGGTTGCGCGTCCGGGCGTTAACGACCACGGACCACGTCCAGAGATTCGGACGGCGTCCGACGGGCCCGCTCGGCGGCAACGCGTACGCGATCTCGCCGACGAGGCCGGAACAGCGCGGGTCCTCGAAGTAGGCGACGTAGTGGTCCGAGTCGACCATGAGCGCGTATCGCCCCTGCGCGAACTCGAGCGCCAGCTCGTACCAGCGCTGGTTGGGCCAGTCCTCCGGCCCGGCGGCGTGCAGTGCGGAGAGGAAGTCGGCGGTAGCGCGCACCGCCACGTCCGAGGCGATTGCGCAGCGACCGTCCTCGAAGTCGCGCGCTCCGTACGACCAGAACTGCGTCGCGAAGCCCGTGTACATCGTGTGCCACACGTCGACGCCCCGCTGGCCGAAGCCGCGGTGCGAGCCCGATGCCGCCACCGCGCGTGCGGCGGCGAAGAACTCCTCCCACGACTCCGGCGCGGCGACCCCTGCCGCCTCGAGGTGCGCCGGGACGTAGGCGAGGTTGTACGACTCGCAGTTCACCGGGATCTCGAGTAACGGCCCCGAGCCGAGCTGGCTGCCGGCGCGGCCGTCCCAGCGGTTCGCGGCAAGGAGCGCGTCGACGAAGTCGTCGGACCGGTAGGTGTCGCTCGTTTGGCCGAGGAAGTCGTCGAGAGGCTGGACGAAGCCCGCGGCGGCATGCTCCCAGACGAGAACCGGGCCCGACATGAAGACGTCGGCCGCGTCGGCGCCGCTCAGGTAGCCGTGGATCTCGTTCGAGAAGTACTCGTCGCTCGGGACGATGCGGATGTCGAGCGCGAGCCCGGTCCGCTGCTCGAATTCGGCGGCGTGACGTTGGACGCTCGTGACGTAGGCGTCCGTGTCTGGCGCGAGGAAGCGGACGGCGGTCACACCGTCACCTCACGGCTTCTTCGGTCGATGAGCGTCTCGAAGCGCCGGCGCGCGTCCTCCCACTCGGGCGTGGCCGCCGGCTCGTACAGCGTCGGCTTGAACGATCTGCGTACGACCTCGCGCGCCTCGTCGAGCGAGCCGACCTCGCCGAGCGCGATCGCCTGGACGAGGAGGTTGCCGAGCAGCGTCGCCTCCTCCGGTCCGGCGAGCACCGGCAGGCCGGTCGCCTGGGCGGTCCAGTCACACAGGAGCTCGTTCTTCGCGCCGCCGCCGACGACGTGCAACTCGGCGGGCTCCAGCCCGGTCGCGCGGGACACGACCTCGATCGCCTGGGCGTGCTTGAGCGCGATGCTCTCGAGGATGCAGCGGGCGGCGTGGGCCGGTTCGAGCGGCTCGGGTTGGCCCGTCCGGGCGCAGTACCGGGCAATCCTGGCGGGCATGTCGCCGGGAGTGGCGAAGCTGGGGTCGTCGGTGTCGACGAGGGATCGGAGGGTGGGGGCGGAGCCGGCCAGCTCGATGAGCTCCGAGAAGGAGTAGACCCGGCCGTCGGCCGCCCAGCTCCGGCGGCACTCGTCCAGGAGCCAGAGTGCAGTCACGTTTCGAAGCAACCGGTACGTGCCACCGACTCCTCCCTCGTTGGTCACGTTCGCCGCGAAGGTCGAGTCGGTGATCATCGGGGCGGTCGCCTCGAAGCCGACGAGCGACCAGGTGCCGACGCTCAGGAAGGCGGCGTCCGGCCGCCGGAAGGGGACGGCGGCGACCGCCGACCCGGTGTCGTGGGTCGCCGCGGCGACGACGGTCGCGTCTCGGATGCCCGTGTCGGCCGCGACCTCGGCGTCCAGAGGCCCGAGCGCGGTTCCCGGCTCGACCACGTCGGGGAAGACTCGCGTCGGAATGCCGAGCCGGTCGACGAGGTCGTTCGCCCACGCGTGCGTCCGCGGGTCGAAGCACTGCGTGGTCGTGGCGTTGGTGAACTCCGTCGTCGCGCTGCCGCAGAGCCGGTGATGAAAGAGGTCGGGAATCAGGAGCAACGTCTCGGCCTGATCGAGTGTTGGATCGCCGTCGGCGGCCATCGCGGCGAGCTCGAAGAGCGAGTTGATCGGAAGCAGCTGGATGCCGGTTTGCTCGTACAGCTCGCGGGGCGGGACCCGTGAGTAGACGGTTTCCGTCGCCCCCGCCCGGCGTGCGTCCCGGTAGTGCCTCGGTTGCTCGAGCAACCGACCCTGCCGGTCGAGCAGACCGAAGTCGACAGCCCACGAGTCGACCGCCAGCGAATCGACGTCGGCGCTGCGGGCGGCCGCCCGGAGGCCGGCGAGTGTCTCCTCGAACAGGCGGTGGAGGTCCCAGCGGAGGATTCCGTCCTCGCTCACGGGTGCGTTTTCGAAGCGGTGCACCTCGTCCACGGCGAGCCGTTCGCCGTCGAAGCGCCCGACGGCGACACGGCCGCTCTGGGCGCCGAGATCGATGGCAGCCATGGCCGTCATCAGCCGAGCAACTCGTCGTTTCGAACGGCTCGCCGCAGGTCGCGCGGCCGGATCGGAGGCGCCTCGCTCGGCCCTGGGTCGACGGTGATGACGTCCACGCCGGCCGCCCGCCACGCGTCGATCTCGTCGGCCGGGGCGCCCGAGTCCGTGATGATCCCGCCGAGCTCCTCGACCGAGACGAAGGCGAGCAGGGCGCTGCGGTGCCACTTCGTCCCGTCGAAGATGCCGTAGACCTGCTCGCACGCATCGGCCATCTCCTGCTTGATGCGGACCTCGTCGGGGTTGAGGTCCATCAGACCCCGCTCGAGGCTGAGGCCGCGGGCGCCGAGGAAGCCCTTGTTGATCCGCGTCGTGCGGAGGACGTCGGTGCCGAGGTCGCCGACGAGTGACATCGCCGACAGCCGCAGCATCCCGCCGGTGACGAGCACCGAGATGCCGGGCGCGTCGGCGAGCGCGGTTGCGACGAGAAGCCCGTTCGTCACCACGACCAGCTCCCGCTTCGTCCGGAGCTCGAGCGCCAGGTAGTACGCCGTCGTGCTCGCGTCCAGCGCGACCGCCTCGCCTTCGTCGACGAGCGCGGCCGCCGCCCGCGCAATCGCCCGCTTGTTCTGGACTTCGAGCCGCAGGCGCAGATCGAAGCCGACTTCCGACTGCCCCTGTTGCAACGCACGCACGCCGCCCCGCACGCGTGCGACGAGGCCCTGCTTCGCGAGCGCCGTCAGGTCGCTGCGGACGGTGACCTCCGAAACCGAAAACGTCTCCGCAAGTTCCGCAACGTGAACGGAATCCCGGGTCTCGAGCATCCGGAGGACCTGCTGCATCCGTTGCTCTTGGGAATACGCCGATGCTTCGGGCTGGCCGTCGATGGGTGCGACCCTACGCCGGAGGCCGACTGCATGTCAAGAGCTTTCGAAACGGATGATTTCGAAAGCGAATTCGTAATCGGTCGCCGGATGCGTCAAACTGCGCCGCGATGGACGAACGCGCCATCCTCGACAGGTTGAGGCGGCTCGAGATCGAGACTCCCTCCTGGGGCTACGGGAACTCGGGGACCCGCTTCCACGTCTATCCCTGGCCCGGCGCGGCGCGGACGGTTCGTGAGCGGATCGAGGACGCTGCGCTCGTCCACCGCCTCACCGGCTGTTGCCCACGCGTCGCGCTCCACATCCCCTGGGATGCCGTCGAGGACTACGGCGAGCTGCGCGGTTTTGCCGAGTCGGCGGGCGTGCAGATCGGAGCGATCAACCCGAACCTCTTCGGCGACGACGACTACCGGCTCGGAAGCATCTGCAACCCCGACCCCGCCGTCCGTTCACGGGCGATCGAGCACTGCCGGGAATGCGTCGAGATCGCGTCCGAGGTCGGCTCCTCGATCGTCAGCCTCTGGCTGGCCGACGGCACGAACTATCCAGGGCAGGACAGCCTGGCCGGACGACACGCCAGGCTGCTCGACGGCCTGGAAGCGGTCTACGCCGAGCTGCCGGAGGGAATGCGCCTGCTCGTCGAGTACAAGCTGTTCGAGCCGGGGTTCTACAGCACCGATCTCCCCGACTGGGGCACAGCCGCGCTGGCCTGCCGACGCCTTGGCCCGCAGGCACAGGTGCTCGTCGACACGGGCCACCACGCCCAGGGCACGAACATCGAACAGATCGTCGCCGTCCTCCTGTCGGAGGGCCTGCTCGGGGGGTTCCACTTCAACAACCGGAAGTACGCCGACGACGATCTGATCGTCGGGGCGATCGAGCCGTTCGAGCTCTTCCTGGTCATGCGCGAGATCGCCCTCGGCGGCGGCGAGCAGGTGGCATTCATGATCGACCAGTCGCACAACGTCGAGGGGAAGATCGACGCGATGATCCAGTCCGTGATGAACATCCAGACGGCGTACGCGAAGTCCCTGCTCGTCGACGAGCCGCGTGTCGCCGACGCTCAGCAGGCCGGAGACGTGCTGGGAGCCCATCGTCTCCTGGTCGACGCCTTCGAGACCGACGTCAGACCGCTCCTCGGCAGGCTGCGGGCCGAGCTCGGGGTCGATCCCGATCCGGTCGAGGCGTTCAGAGCGGGCGGCTACGCGGCTCAGCGAGCGCACGAGCGTGGTACGGCCTCGGTCGAGAGCGCCTACGAGACGACATGACCCAGCGCAGCGCGTTCGTCCTCCGTGTTCGGCCGGAGAAGATCGACGAGTACGTCGAGGCGCATCGCTCCGTCTGGCCAGAGATGCTGCAGGCGCTGAGGGACGCCGGGATCCGCAACTACTCCATCTTCCGCGACGGAAATCAGGTCTTCGGCTACTTCGAGGCGGACGACCTCGAGCGTGCGGCCGAGCATCTGGCGACGCAGGAGGTCTGCACCAGATGGCAGGACGCCATGGCGGTCTTGCTCGAGGAGCGGGTTCCGGAGGGCGGGCCTCCTGCGCTCGAGGAGATCTTCCGGCTCGACTGACGGCTTGGCCCTAGAGTCTCGGCGTGCCTTCCGTTCAGCTCTTTGCGACCTGTCTCGGCGATCTCGCGTTCCCTCAGGCGGTGGCCGATGCGGAGACGCTGCTGCGCCAGGCGGGGTACGACGTCGAGTTCCCGCGGCGGCAGGTCTGCTGTGGCCAGCCGGCGTTCAACGCCGGGCATCGGGCGGCGGCGCGACGGGTGGCGCGGTCGTTCGCCCGCGCGTTCTCACGCGAGCTGCCGATCGTCGTCCCCTCCGGGTCGTGCGCGACGATGGCCTCGCACTACCTCCCGGAGCTGCTCGGGGTGGACGGCTACGAGGTGTGGGAGCTGTCAGCGTTCCTGGCCTCGGTTCGCTTTCGGCCGCTTCCGCGCAACGCGGGCGTACGGGTCTCCTACCACGACTCGTGTCACATGCTGCGCGAGCTCCGGATCGCGGCTGAGCCGCGGCGTTTGCTGGGCGCGTCCGGCGCCGAGGTCGTCCCGTTGCCGCGCGCGGATCTGTGCTGCGGGTTCGGCGGGACGTTCTCGGTGCGCCAGCCGGAGGTCTCGGTCGCGATGGCGGACGACAAGCTGGCGGGCGGCGCGGCGACGGGGACGATCGTCACCGCCGATCCCGGCTGTCTCATGCATCTGCGCGGGCGCGCCGAGAAGGTCGGGTCGCAGGTGCGGGTCGTGCACCTGGCGACCGCGCTCGCACGAGGCGTGCGTGCCTGAGCTCGCGCAGCCGCCCGAGCGGTTCCGGGTGATCGCGCGGGGCAAGCTCGGCGACGCCCACACGCAGGCTGCACTCGACGAGTCGACCGACCGCCTGCGGTCGCACCGGGTCGACGCGTGGGCGGATCTGGAGGACGTGGAGGGGCTGCGCGAACGCGCGCACGCGATCCGGATGGAGGTGATCGACAACCTGGACGAGCACGTCGCCCGGTTCACGGCCGAGCTCGAGGCGCGCGGCGGCCGCGTGCACTTCGCGCGCACCGCAGAGGAGGCGAGCGCGTACGTCGCCGACGTCTGCACGCGGACGGGCGCGAAGCTCGCGGCCAAGTCGAAGTCGATGGTCAGCGAGGAGATCGGGCTGAACGAGGCGCTGAGCGCGGTGGGGGTGACGCCGGTCGAGACCGATCTCGGCGAGTACATCCTCCAACTCGCCGGCGAGCATCCGGTGCACATCATCGCCCCGGCGATCGAGAAGACGGCCGAGGACGTCGCCGTGCTGCTCTCGCGCGCGGGCCGGGAAGAGGTGCCGGCCGAGCTGGAGGCGCTCACCCAGGCGGCGCGCCGTCAGCTCCGGGAGACGTTCCTTCAGGCGGACGTCGGCATCACCGGGGCGAACTTCGGGGTGTCGTCCACCGGCTCCGTCTGCCTCGTCACGAACGAGGGCAACGGCCGGCTGGTCAGCTCGATCCCGCGGGTGCACGTCGCGCTGATGGGCATGGAGCGGCTGGTGCCGACGACGGCCGACCTCGCCGTCCTCCTCAAGCTGCTCGCCCGGTCGGGCACCGGCCAGAAGCTGACGGTCTACACGACGCTGGTGACCGGGCCACGGCGCGCAGGCGAGCAGGACGGGCCCGACGACCTGCACGTCGTCATTCTGGACAACGGCCGGTCGAACCTGTTGCGCGGGCGGTACCGGGAGATGCTCGCGTGCATCCGCTGCGGTGCGTGCCTGAACGTGTGCCCCGTCTACCGCAAGGCCGGCGGGGCTGCCTACGGACCGGTGTACTCGGGGCCGATGGGGGCGGTTCTCCTGCCGCTCCTGGTCGGGCTGGGCGAGGCGCCGTCGCTGCCGCATGCCTCGTCGCTGTGCGGCGCGTGCACCGAGGCATGCCCGGTGAAGATCCCGCTGCACGAGCTGCTTCTCGACCTGCGCCGGGACCTGGTTGCGGAGGGAGTGGCGTCGCGGTGGGAGCGGCTCGGGTTTTCGTTGTGGTCGTGGGCGTGGTCGTCGGTGCTGGGGTACCGGGCGGTTACGACGCTGGCGCGGCTGGGGCAGCCCTTCGCCGGCCTGCTCGGGCCCGGTCGCGCGTGGTCGGCGGGCCGCGCGCTGCCGCGGTTCCGGCGGCGGTTCCGGGACGGGCGCCGGCGTTCATGAGTGACGCCGGAGGTGCCGGCCTGGTCGACCGGTTCGTCGCGAACGCCGCGGCGGTCGGGTTCACCGTTCACCGCAGCGAGGCGCCGACGATCGAGGGCGCTGGAGTCTCGGAGGCGATCTACGGGCTGGCCGACACCGGGTCCGTGGTGCTGGCGGCCGCGCCCGACGAGCCGCGCGCCCGTTCGCTGCTTCCGGACGTGCACGTGACGCTGCTGCGCGAGGACGCGATCCTGCCGGGGCTCGACGAGCTGTTCGCTGCGCTCGGCGACGATCTGCCGAGCGCGCTGGCAATCGTCACCGGCCCGAGCCGCAGCGCCGACATCGAGCAGAAGCTCGCCGTCGGCGTCCACGGCCCCGGCGAAGTGCACGTCGTTCTCCTGCCCCCTTCGGCCTAGGTGGTTCCAGCGGCGTCCCAGGGACAGTCCCTGGGACGCCGCTCAAGCAGCCGTGGCTCGTTGGGGCGAGGCGAGCACCGCCGGCAGCCGCGGCCAGCTCCACAACCACTCGCGCGCCTCTCCACAAAGCCCTGCATTTACGGGATTGTTGAGCACATACTCGACCGTCTTCGCCAGGTGCTCGTCGTCCTGGACGACCCACGACGAGAAGCGGTTCTCGAAGAGGTGACCGCGTCGGTCGTTCCGGCGGTTGAAGTACATGGCGTAGAGGCAGTTGAGGCGGTGGACGGCCAGCGACATCTGCTCGCGCTCGGCCTGCACGACGAGGTGATAGTGGGTGCTCATCAGGCACCACGCGATCACGCGCCAGCCCCAGAGGTTCGTCGTTTGCTCCAGATACAGGAGAAAACGGCACCGATCGTCGTCGTCGAGGAAGATCCTCCTGCCTTCGACGCCGCGCGCGGTGATGTGGAACACGCCGCCGGGGAGCTGATTGCGTGGTCGCCTGGGCATCGCTGCTTCGAAGGTAGCGGCCCTGGACTGGCTGTGGACACGTTTCCGCACTTCCGTTGCAGGGACTGTCCCTACGGCAGGGCTCAGAGGGACGTGCTCGGTTAGGCTCACTTCGTGCTCCCGATCGAGCGGCCCGGGAAGATCATCTGCGTCGGTCTGAACTACCGCGACCACGCGGAGGAGCAGGGGACCCCGCTGCCCGAGGCGCCGCTCCTGTTCGCGAAGTGGCAGAACGCGCTGATCGGGCCTGGCGAGCCGATCGTCATTCCGCCGATCGTGACCAAGTGCGATTACGAGGCGGAGCTCGGAGTCGTCATCGGCACCCGCATCCGCGACGTTTCGGCCGAGAACGCGCTCGAGGCGGTCGCCGGCTACGTCTGCGTGAACGACGTCTCCGCCCGCGACCTCCAGTTCTCCGACGGCCAGTGGACGCGCGGGAAGTCGCCCGACACGTTCTGCCCGGTGGGGCCGGCGCTCGTGGGCCGCGACGAGATCTCCGATCCGCAGGCGCTCGCGATCCGGGCGATCCTGAACGGCGAGGCCGTTCAGGACTCGAACACCGCCAATATGGTCTTCGGCGTTGCCGAGATCATCGAGTACGTCACCCGCACGATCACCCTCGAGCCCGGCGACCTGATTGCCACCGGTACCCCTGCCGGCGTCGGCGCCTTCCGCAAGCCGCCGCTCTTCATGCAGCCCGGCGACGAGATCACGATCGAGATCGAGGGGCTCGGCTCGCTGACCAACCCAGTCGTCGCCGGGTAGCGTGCACCGCCGGCTCGGCCTGCTCGCCGGCCTGTTCCTCACCGGTCTCGCACTGCGGCCTCAGATCGTGGGCGTCGGACCGCTGATCCCGGAGATCCAGGACGACCTCGACGTCTCGCACGCCGTCGCGGGCCTGCTGACCACGATTCCGGTTCTCTGCATGGGCGTGTTCGCGCTGCCGGCTCCGCGGGTCTCGCGCCGGTACGGGGCGCGGCTCGCCATTGCGGTCTGCCTGGGGCTGATCGGCGGGTTCGGGATCGCCAGGGCGATCGCGCCCGGAGCGGCAGGCGTGATCCTCTTGACCTTCGGCGTCGGCATCGGTCTCGGCCTCGCCCAGGCGCTGATGCCGGTCGCCGTCAAGGAGCGCTTCGCCGGCCGGCCGGCCTTCGCAACCGGCATCTACGTGCTCGGCTTCAACATCGGGTCGGCGCTGGCGTCTGCCCTCGCCGTGCCGATAGCGGACGCAGCGGGCAGCTGGCGCTGGTCGCTGATCGTCTTCTCGGCGCTCACCCTCGTCCTCGTCCCCGCCTGGATCTGGCTGACCCGGGAGGAGGCGCCCCATCGCCGGGCGGATGTCGAGCATGTCCGCCTGCCCTTCCACAACGGCACGGCGTGGACGCTAGTGGGCATCTTCGGCTCGATGGCCTGCGTCTTCTACGGGCTGAACAGCTGGCTGCCCGACGCGTACGTCGAGCGCGGCTGGAGTGACGGGAAGGCCGGAGCGCTGCTCGCCGTTCTCAACATCACGGCGCTGGTGACGACTGTAACCATTCCATGGCTCTCCGACCGGACCGGTGGTCGCCGTGTGTATCTGGTCGGCTTCAGCGCGGCGCTCGTGACCAGCGCAGTCGGCTTTGCGGCAGTACCGGGCGGAGCCTGGCTCTGGGCCGCGGTTGTCGGGCTCGGCACCGGGGCGATGTTCCCGCTCGTGATGACGCTGCCCGTCGACGTCGGCCGGCGGCCCGCCGACGTGGTGTCGGTGACCGGCCTAATGCTCGGCGTCGGCTACACGATCGGAGCGATCGCTCCGCTCTTGCTCGGCGCGGCGAGGGACGTCACCGGGACCTTCACGACGACGCTCTGGCTGATCGCCGCCGCGGCGACGATTCTGCTCTCGCTCTGCGCGTCGATGACGAAGGAGCGAATCGCGCGGGGGGTCGCGGCATCGGAGGCGGCATGAGAGAGCGGTACGTCGAAGGCGCACGGATGATCGCGCCGATCGCAGTCGCCGCCGCAGCATTTGCGCTCTCCTTCGGCGTCCTTGCCCGATCGGCAGGCATGGGGTGGGTGGCGCCGCTCGTCATGTCCGCGACGACGTTTGCCGGCTCCGCGCAGTTCGCCGTGGTATCGGTGCTCAGCGGTGCCGGATCGGCGGCGGCTGCGGTCGCAGCAGCCGTGATGTTGAACGCGCGCTACGCGCCGATCGGCATCTCGATTGCCTCGGCGTTCCGCGGCCCGGCGCCGAGACGGCTCGTCCAGTCCCAGCTGATCGTCGACGAGTCCTGGGCGATGACGCTGCGACGGAAGGCCGGGTTCGACGTCCATGTCCTGCTGGGCGCCGGCGCACTCCTGTACCTCGCCTGGAACGCCGGGACGCTGATCGGTCTTGTGCTCGGCGACGTCGTCGGCGACCCGAACCGGCTCGGTCTCGACGCAGCCTTCCCGGCCCTCTTCCTCGCGCTCCTCCTGCCGCAGCTGCGGAGCCGGAGAGCGGTGTCGGCGGCGCTCCTGGGCGGCGGGATTGCACTCGTCCTGATTCCGTTCTCCCCCGCAGGCATCCCGATCATCGCCGGAGCCGGAGCGGCGCTGCTCGGGTGGGGGACGGAGTGAGCGCGGTCTGGATCTCGGTGATTGCGGTCGGCGCGGCGACGGTCGCGCTCAAGGCGGTCGGCCCAGTACTGCTCGGCCAGCGTCCTTTACCGCGGTGGCTGGCCGGGCCGGTGGCGCTCCTGGCGCCGGCGGTGCTGGCCGCGTTCGTGGTCACGGAGGCGGTGGGCGGCGACCGGGCGATCGTCGCGGACGCGCGCCTCGTCGGAGTGGGTGCCGGTGCGATCGCGATCGCGCTCCGTGCGCCGATCCTCGCCGTCGTGGTCGTAGCCGCCGCCGCGGCGGCAGTCGCGCGACTCGTCAGCTGAGCCTGCTGCCGGGCGCCCCGACGCAGGCGGCGCGCAAATTCGGCACGAACTCGTCACGGACAAGGCACGTCCGTCGAGGTAGCCTCGCCTGCAGGGGAAAGGGGCAAGCAACCCCCACCCTTGGGTGGGGGTTTGGCGTCGTTCGGGCCGCCTCGCGATGCGGGCGCGGGACGCGCTCGGGCACGCCGGCCGGCCGACCGACAGGCTCAGCCCATGCCCAGCGAGATGATCCCGCGCTCGACGAGGCCGGTGGTGAACGCGGACTCCGGCAGGATCTTCACTCCGTAGACGTCGCGCAGGAACCACTCGAGGTAGACGAACACGCTCGACCGAACGGCGATGATCTTCTCCAGGCGTACGAGATCCAGGAGCGCGATCCGCGAGCGCAGGCCCTCGTCCTGCAGAAACCGCTCGACCGTCTTCGGGCCGATCGGGCCGAGCAACAGCGCGGGCCCGTCCTCCGCCAGCCGCTCACAGAACGCGTAACCGAGTCGGAGCTCGATCGTGCTGCGCTCTCGCCGCCAGCCGAGCGCCAGCCGGCTCGGTGCCCACTCGAGCACCTCCACGTCGTCGAGCTCGTCCCGGCAGTAGGCGGCGAAGGAGTCGAGGATCTCGCCCTGCGTGAGCGTCCGGGTCGCCCACTCGATCTCGCGGCCTCGGCGCAGCTCGTCGAGATCCGCATCGTCCGGCTCGTCCCCCACCGGATCCCACCGTGCGAGCTCCGCATCCAGCTCGGCCCCGGGAACAGCGCCCGTCCGGGGGTCGGCCAGCGCCTCAGCCTCGACCGGATTCATGCCGACTCCTCGACCGCCTCGAGCACCAAGCCGGCGGCGAGCGCGGAGAGCGGCAGCAGTGTCCCTCCGCTCGCCTGCGCGAGAGCGGCGGCACAGCCGTGCTCCCGCTCCGCGACCTCGGCGATCACGCAGCCGATCCGGCCGCGCCGAATCCGCCTGCCCTCGGCCAGCACCTCGATGACCGGGTCGGCTCCGTGCCGCACCGGCACCGTCGGCACGCCGTCGCTCACGACCACTACGAGCGGAACCGCGTTGGGATGACGGACGAGCTCGGCGCGCAGGAGCAGCCGCGCCCGGCGGAGCGCGTCC
Source organism: Actinomycetota bacterium (assembly GCA_046732255.1). GTDB lineage: Bacteria > Actinomycetota > Thermoleophilia > Gaiellales > Gaiellaceae > DATBLE01. The sequence continues at coordinate 53,594 of JBKPMR010000001.1, read as the reverse complement.
CCGAGCGGCGTCTGCCCGCTGAGCGGGATCTCCTCGAGCCGATGCCGCGCACGACTTCGGCTCGACGTCGGCGGCAGCGCGACCGTGGCCTCGGGGATGCCGCCCTTGAACGCGACCAGCGACACCTTGTCCCCACGTCGCGTGGCGTCGTCGAGCAGCTCGAAGACCACGCCCTTGACCTTCTCGATCATTCGCTCCGCATGCACCGACCAGCTGTTGTCGACGACGAAGCAGACACAGAACGGCGACCGGTGCTCGCGCACCTTCCGGCGGAGGTCGTCACCCCGCACATCAACCGGAGCTCCACCAGAACGCGCTAGCGCGGCCCGCAGGGTGGCGTCGAAGGCGACGTCGTGGTCGCCCGGCCGCGCCAGCCGGTGCCGTGTGTACTTGCCGCGCCGACGACCGACGAACGACCGGGCGCGCCGCCCGAGCCGTGCACGCTCCAGGCGGTCGATGCGGCGGCGATGGTGAAAGACGCGCGCCGACTCGACGCGGACCGCCTCGACCTCCGGGGCGCCGTCCGGAACGGCGTTGACCTCGAGCGCTAGCTCGCCCGCCCTGGCACTTTTTTTCGGGACACCTCGATCTCGAGCGCGTCGTCGAGGAGTCTCCGGAGCACGTGCGGCTCGGCGCGCGGCGCAGGGCCGAAGGGGTCGCCCTCGAGCCGGTGGTCGAGCGCCAGTCGCGCGGCATCGAGCACGTCCTCGGCTCCGACCTCCGTGCGGCCGTCCAGCGCTGCGAGTGCCTTGGCGCACTCGACGATCGCGATGTCCGCCCGGTGGCTGTTCACGCCCGAGCCGACGACCAGTCGCCCGACGGCGCTGTAGAGAGGATCCGGGACCTGGACCGAGCCGAGCCGAGCCTCTGCGTCCGCGATCGCTGCGGCCAGGTCCGCCTGAGCGGCGGCCCACAACTCGCGGAAGGCGGCGGGATCGGCGCCGAACGCTTCCCGTCGCCGCACGATCTCGGCCCGAGACTCCGGGTCGGCGAGCGCCTCGACCTCCACCTCGAGGCCGATCCGGTCGGCGATCTGCGGCCGCAGTTCGCCCTCGTCCTCGTTCATCGTCCCGACGAGGAGAAACCGGGCCGGATGGGACACCGAGACCCCTTCCCGCTCGACGACGTTGACGCCGAGCGCGGCCGCGTCGAGCAGGACGTCCGTCAGGTGGTCGTCGAGCAGGTTGATCTCGTCGACGTAGAGGATCCCTCGGTTCGCCTCTGCGAGCAGCCCTGGCTCCAGCGCCCGCTCGCCGTCCTTCAGAGCACGGGCGACGTCCACGCTGCCCGACACCCGGTCCTCCGTTGCGTTCAGCGGCAGGTCGACGATGCGCCGTCGGCGCTGGACGACCGGCAGCTCCTCGCGCTTCCGCTCGCGGCACGTCGCGCAGAGCGGGCGTTCCGGGTCGCACGAGAATGGACAATCCGCGACGACCGCGATCTCCGGCAGCAGCTCGGCGAGCCCGCGGACCGCAGTCGACTTCCCGGTGCCGCTCGTCCCCTTGATCAGGACGCCGCCGACCGCCGGGTTGACCGCGTTGAGCAGGAGCGCCTGCTTGAGGCGCTCCTGCCCGACGATCGCGGTGAACGGGAAGTAGCGGAGCTCGTCTACGTGATCACCAGCCGCTTTCCGAACGTCGGCTCTGCCTGCGTGATCGGCGGGAACTGCCAGGTGCCGATCAGCGGGACGGCGGTGTCGCGGTTGATCTTCACGTCGACCACGTACGGGCCGCCGGCCTTCAGCGCGGTGTCGAACGCGTCGGCGAGATCGCTCGGCTGGTCGACGGACACGGCGCCCGCGCCCATTGCCTCGGCCATCGCCGCGAAGTCCGGGTTCCAGAACTCGCCGGTCGACTGCTTCACGAAGCTCGTCCCGATCTCCCGGTTGTCCATGTAGAAGCGCTGGAGGTCGCGGATGACCCCGATCGTGTAGTTGTTGAAGATCACCCAGACCGCGGGGATGTCGTGCTCGACGGCGGTGGCGACTGCTCCGGGGAACATCATGAAGCTGCCGTCGCTCGTGACGCAGATCGCCGGCCGGTCCGGCCGCGCGAGCTTGACGCCGAGGACGCCGCAGGTGCCGAAGCCCATGCCGGCGAAGCCGCCGGGCGTGAACACCGAGCGGGGCTCGTACGCATCCCAGTACTGCTCCACCCAGGTCTGGTGGTTGCCCGTGTCGGTAATCATCAGCGTGTCGTCCGGCGCCGCCTTGCGCAGCTCTGCGATCACGCGGCGCGGGTCGATCGGCGTGCCGTCGCTCGCCTTCTCCGGCTCGATGAAGTTCGACCACTCCTCCTTCCAGGCCTCCACCTGGTCGATCCAGGGCGAGCGCTCGCGCTTCGCCTCACGACCCGCGAGCTCGCTCAGCTGGCGGAGCACCTCGCGAGCGTCGCCGACGATCCCCAGCTCGGTCGGGTAGTTGCGGCCGATCTCCTGCGGGTCGAGGTCGACGTGGATCAGCTTCGTGGGCGGGATGTTGTACGTGTAGCCCGGCACCCAGGACGAGCAGTGAATGTCGGAGAACCGGCAGCCGAGCGCGAGGATGACGTCCGCGTTCTTCGCCGCCTCGGTCGCCGGGTACTCGCCCCAGCAGCCGGCGATGCCGAGATGCAGCGGGTGACGCGCGGACAGCGCTCCCTTTCCCATGAAGGTCGAGTAGACCGGGACGTTCACGTGCTCGGCGAACCGCTGAAGCTCCTCGGTTGCCTCGGACGAGATCACCCCGCCGCCGGCGAGAATCAGCGGCCGCTTCGCCTTCAGCAGCAGCTCGAGCGCGCGGGCGACTGCCTCCGGCGAGCCCGGCGTGCGCCACTCGAGGCTCACCGACCGCTCCTCCGGCTCGGGCACGTCGACATCAGCGGAGCGGATCCAGAGGTCGTAGGGGACGTCGACGTGCACCGGGCCGGGGCGACCGGTGCGGGAGAGCTTGAACGCCTTGGGCAGGAACTTGCCCAGGTCCTCGACGCTCTGAGCCTGGAAGCTCCGTTTCGTGATCACCTTCGCGATGCTCGGGAAGTCCGCCTGGTAGTGCCGGTACTCCTCCTGCAGCGCGCCCGAGTCGTACTGGTTCGTCGCCACCTGGCCCGTGATCGCGATGAAGGCGGACGAGTCGTAGAAGGCGTTCGCCATCGCCACCGTCAGCAGCATCGGGCCGGGGCCCGTGGACGTGTACACCGGGATCACCCTGCCGGACGCGCGGTAGTACGCGTCGGCCATGTACCCGGCCGCCGACTCGATCCGCGGGAAGATGATCTTGATCTCGTCCTGGTGGTTGTAGACCCCGTCTAGCAGCCCGACCGCCCCGTGCCCGGCATAGCCGAACATGTAGGGGACCTTCTCCTTGATCAGGTACTCGACGACGAGGTCGCAGCCTCGGATCTCGGCCATGTTCTCCCCTTTCCGGTCGGTTGAGCCCGACTATACGACGCTTCGCAGGATCGCCGCCGTCTCGCGCACCCCAGCCTCGAGCGGCGTCAGCGGGGAGTCGAACCAGGGCTGCGGCAGCTGGTCGGGGAACGGGAGGACGGTGTCGTCGTACGAGATCTCCGAACCCGGAACAATGTCCCCGACCAGCGCGACGAAGTCGGCGATCGAGGTGGCCGGCCCACCGATGCAGAAGGTCAGTGAGCCCGAGGGCGTCGAGCGCGCCGCCTGGATGAACGCGCCCGCGACGTCGCCGGCGTACTGCAGCTGCGTTGCGCCGCCGAAGGCGATCCGGTACGGCTCCCCGCGCACCGCGGCGGCAATCGCCAGCGTGGGACCGGCGGTCATGCCCTGGTCGCGGCCGGGGCCGTACACCGTGAAGGGCCGCAAACCGACGCTCGAGACGCCGTGATCGGCCGCGAAGATCGCCGCCGTTCCCTCGTTCGTGAGCTTGAAGACACCGTACAGCGTGCTCGGAGCGACAGTGCCTTCGCGGTCGTAGATCGCGGCTGAGCTCGCATAGGCGATCGGCGTCCGGAGCCCGACCCGCTTCGCCGCCTCGAAGACGTTGACCGTTCCGGTCACGTTGACCCGCGAGCCGAGCACCGGGTTCTCGCGAACGAACGGCACCTGCAGCGCGGCGAGATGCACGACATGGGTGATCTCGTGCTCGGCGAGAACCCGCTCGACGGTCTCGAGCTCGGTGATGTCGCCGCGCTCGAACTCGATCCCGTCGATCTCCTGCGGCGTTGCGATCAACCGCAGCCGGGCGAGGTTGTCGCCGAGGTCGAACGCCGTGACGCGCGCGCCCTCGCGGACGAGCGTTGCGCAGGTCCACGCCCCGATGCACCCGAGGGCGCCGGTGACGAGCCAGCGCTCGTTCATCGGCCGTGTCCCTCCGGGACACGGCCGAGGGACTGTCCCTGGGACATGTCGTTCGGTGGATGAAGCGTCACGCTCTGGTGCGTTTAGACGTCCTGATAGACGGTCACGACCTCCGTGTAGAACTCGATCGCCGCTTGGCCCTGCTCGTGCGGGCCGTAGCCCGAGCCCTTCATCCCGCCGAAGGGAACGTGCACGTCGGCACCCGCCGTCTGCGAGTTGACGTGCAGGATCCCGGCCTGGAGCTCGTCCACGAACCGCTGCGCGGTCGCGAGATTGCTCGTGAAGATCGAGGCGGAGAGACCGAACTCGACCGCGTTCGCACGGCGAAGCGCCTCGTCGACGTCGGCGAAGCGGTAGAGCGACGTCACCGGACCGAAGACCTCCTCGCAGGAGAGGAACGCCTCGTCGGCAACGTCCTCGAACACCGTCGGCGCGAGGAGGAACGCCTCGTCGTCGGTACGCTCTCCGCCGGCGACGACGGTTCCACCTTCGGCCTTCCCGCGCTCGATTCCGGCCAGCACTTCCTCGAGCTGCTTCTCGTTCACGATCGGGCCGACCTCGGTGGTCGGATCGGTCGGGTCGCCGACCGTTCCACTCCCGATCCGCTCCAGCAGGCGCTCACGGAAGTCGTCGTAGACGGCGTCCTCGACGTAGATCCGCCGGGTCGCGGTGCACTTTTGCCCGGCCGACCAGAACGCCCCGGCATACGCGGCCTCGACCGCGCGCCCGAGATCGGCGTCCGCCATCACGATCAGCGGGTTGTGCCCGCCGAGCTCGAGCTGGACGCGCTTGTCGAGTGCGGTCGCCTCTTCCCGAACCTGGTTGCCGACCGCGACCGAGCCGGTGAAGGAGATCGCCTTCACCGTCGGATGCCGGACGAGCGGTGTCCCGACCTCCGAGCCACGGCCGATCACGATGTTGAAGACGCCTGCCGGGATCCCGGCCTCCTCGAGGCAGGCGGCGAGGTGCAGGCCGGTCAGCGGCGCCTCCTGTGCGAGCTTCATCACGACGGTGTTGCCGTAGATCAGCGCAGGCGCCGCCTTCCACGCCGGGATCGCGGCCGGGAAGTTCCAGGGCGTGATCAGGGCGACGACGCCGAGCGGCCTGCGCACGGTGTAGACCGAGCTTCCGGTGGCCGACTGCTCGAAGAGCTCGCCTTTCGGCCGCCATGCCTCGCCGGCGAAGTAGCGCAGGATCGCGGCGCCGCGAGCCGCTTCCATGCGCGCCTCGCGCAGCGGCTTGCCCATCTCGAGCGTCATGTCCTGCGCGACCTGCTCGACCCGCCGCTCGATTGCGTCGGCGGCGGCGATGAGGATCGCGCCCCGCTGCGCCGCCGGTCGCCGCGACCACTCTGGGAAGGCGGCAGCGGCTGCCTCGACGGCGGCATCGACGTCGTCCGCGCCGGATGCGGGAAAGTCGCCGATCGGCTCTGACGGCCGCCATGGGCCGCGCTTCTCGTACGTCTGTCCGGACCGGCTCGGACGCCACTCGCCCGCGACGAAGTTGGCGAATGCGGGTCGGGACGGTGCTTCAACGGAACCGGGGACAGGTCTGTCAGACCTGTCCCTCTCTGCGCTCATCGTCTGCCTGTCCCTCTCCGTGCTCATCGTTTGACCTCAGTCATCGTTGTCGCTCCTTCCACTGGCGGTCAGCTCGGCGGCCGGCGCCACCGGGTTTCTCAGGATGCCGATCTCCGGCACGGTGATCTCGACGATGTGGCCGGGCTCGAGCGTGAAAGCATCGGGTGGGACGAGCCCGGTGCCGGTGAGCAGCACGCTTCCGGCGGGCACCGGGTTGTCGCGGAGCAGCCAGTCGACGAGCTCGGCGAACGAGCGGCGCATCTTCGCGGTGGACGTCGCGCCGGCGAAGAGCTCGAGGCCGTCGCCGTCGACGATCCGCAGGCGGATCTCCAGCGGCGCGTCCCAGTCCTCGGGGACGAGGATCGCGGGGCCGATGGCGCAGGCGCCGGCGAACGTCTTGGCCTGCGCGATGTAGAGCGGGTTCTCGCCTTCGATCGAGCGCGAGGAGACGTCGTTGCCGATCGTCAGCCCGGCAAGCGCGCCGTTCGGTCCGAGCACGACACCGACCTCGGGCTCCGGGACGTCCCAACCGGAATCCGCACGGACGCCGATCGGCTCGCCGGGCCCGACCGTTCGCCGGCAGCCCGCGTCCTTCATGAACAGCTCGGGGCGCTCCGCGTCGTAGACCATCGTGTACACGTCCTTGACGGCACTCTCCTCGACCCGCGCGTCCCGGCTACGGGCGTAGGTGACGCCGGCACACCAGACTTCTGGAGGCTCGACCGGGATCGCGAGGCGGTAGTCGTTCAGCTCGGCGGGTGACTCGGCGGTCGCCTCCACGATCCCGCCGTTGGTGTGGTGGCGGAATCGCAGCATCAGTAGACGGCCCGCCCGCCCGAGATGTCGAAGGCGGCCCCCGTCGAGAATGACAGGTCCTCGCTGGCCAAGAAGCATGCGAGCGCGGCCACCTCCTCCGCGCGTCCCATCCGCCCGAGCGGGATCCGCTCGACCATGTAGTCGATGTGGTGCTGCGAGAGGCCTTCGAGGATGGGTGTCTCGATCACCGCCGGCGCGATGCAGTTGACGAGCACTCCCGAGCCGGCGACGTCCTTGCCGATCGACTTCGTCATCGCGATCACCGCCGCCTTGCTCGCCGAGTAGGCGGCCGCCATCGGGTTTCCCTCCTTGCCGGCGATCGACGCGACGAGGACGATGCGGCCGTAGCCGCGCGCCATCATCCCGGGGAGCACGGCCCGGCACATGTAGAAGCTGCCGTTTGCGTTGATCGCAAGGACCCGCTGCCACTCCTCGTCCGTCACCTCCGTCGTCCGGATCGACTCGCCCGGCACGCCGGCCGAGTTGACCAGCACGTCGATCGGTCCCAGCTCCCGCTCGACCTCGGCGACGCACGCATTTACGTCCGCGGACGAGGCGATGTCGCCCGTGACGGAGGGATACCCATCGACCGCCTCGCGGTCGAAGAGCGCCACCTGCGCGCCGCCCTCACGCAGCCGGGACGCGGTCGCCGCTCCGATCCCGCTGGCGCCGCCCGTGACGAGCGCCACCCGACCGCTGAAGTCATAGGTGTTCGCCATCGGCTCTAGAGGACGCGGTTGAACGGGTTCGTCACGAGTGGGAAGGACTTCATCTCGGGCTTCTCCTCCTTGTCGGGCTTCGACGCCCAACTCTAAGCTGTCCGCGATGGGCTTCGATCCGGTCTCGGATTACCCGCTCGGGTCGCGCAGGCCCGACCTCGTCCGGACCGCGTCGGGGCTCGCGCTCGAGGAGATCGCGATCGACGCGGTCCGGGCGGGCGAGATCGGCCCGGAGGACCTCCGGGCGACGCCGGAAACGCTTCGGCGCCAGTCAGACGTCGCGCTCGCGGCGGGAAGAGCCCAGCTCGCCGAGAACCTCGCCCGTGCGGCCGAGCTCGCGGGGGTCCCGAGCGAGACGATCCTCGAGATCTACACCGCGCTCCGGCCGCACCGCTCGACGGCGGCCGAGCTCGAGGCCTGGGCGGCCCGCTTGGAGGAGGACTACGAGGCTCCCCGCACCGCCGCCTTCGTGCGCGAGGCTGCGGCTGCGTACGCCGAGCGCGGTCTGCTGGGAACCGGTGAGCGGACGCCGGTCTGAACGCTTCGTCTCGCGCGAGCGACGGGAGCTCCGCAAGGAGCTCTTGATCTCGCCGTATCCCGCGCTCGGCCTGGTCGCGATGAACGGGCCGAACGATCCCGAGCCCGGGCTGGAGGTCGAGAACGGCCGAGTCGTCGCCATGGACGGTCGCCGGGCGGCCGAGTTCGACGTCATCGACCGCTTCGTCGCCCGCTACGGGCTCGATCTCGACGTCGCCGCCGAGGCGGCCGGGCTGAAGGACGAGGAGATCGCCCGCAGGCTCGTGGACGTGGACGTCCCACGCGCCGACCTCGTCCGGCTGTCGCGCGGCCTGACGCCGGCCCGCCTGGCGCGTATCGTCGCCCGGCTCGACCCGGTCGAGCTGATGTTCGCGCTCAAGAAGCTGCGGGCCCGGCGGGCTCCGGCCAACCAGGCGCACGTGACGAACCTGAAGGAGAACCCGGCCTTGCTCGCCGCCGACGCCGCCGAGGCGGCGGCGCGCGGTCTCGCCGAGCTCGAGACGACCGTCGGCGTCTCCCGGTACGCGCCGCTGAACGCGATCGCGATCCTCGTCGGCTCCCAGACCGGCCGCCCGGGAGTGATGACCCAGTGTGCGGTCGAGGAGCGGCGGAACCTCCAGCTCGCGATCCAGGGCCTCGTCACCTACGCAGAGACGCTCTCGGTCTACGGCACCGAGCCGGTGTTCGTCGACGGTGACGACACGCCCTGGTCGAAGGCGTTCCTCGCGTCGGCGTACGCGTCGCGCGGCGTGAAGGTCCGGTTCACGTCCGGCGGCGGCTCGGAGGCGCTGATGGGGCACGCCGAGGGCTGTTCGATGCTGTACCTGGAGGCGCGCTGCCTTTCCTCGATCAGGGCGGCGGGATCGCAGGGCGTGCAGAACGGGTCGATCTCGTGCGTTGCCCTCGTGCTCTCGGTGCCCGGCGGCGTGCGTGAGATCCTCGCCGAGAACGTCCTTGCAGCCTGGCTCGACCTGGAGGTCGCCTCGGGCAACGACGCGATCGCCTCGCACTCCGAGATCCGCAAGACGGCGAAGCTCATGGGGCAGTTCCTGCCGGGTACCGACTTCGTCACGTCCGGCTACTCGGTGATGCCGCGCGAGGACAACACGTTCGGCGGCGGCAACTACGACGCCGACGACCTGGAGGAGTGGCTGACGGTGCAGCGCGACTGGCAGGTGGACGCCGGCATCGAGCCCGTCGCCGAGAAGGACGTCCTGGCCGTGCGGGCCAAGGCCGCGAAGGCGGTGCAGGCGGTCTTCGCCGGCCTCGGGTTCCCGCCGGTGACGGACGCGGAGGTCGAGGCCGCCACCTACGGTTACGCGAGCCGGGACGTGCCGGACCGCGACCGCGCCGCCGACGTCGCCGCGGCCGACCGAGTACTCGAGGGAGCCGTCTCGGCGCTCGACGTCATCCGCGAGCTGGACGCTGCCGGATTCGCCGACGTGGCCGAGGCCGTCCTCGGGATGCAACGCCAGCGCGTCTCCGGTGACTACCTCCAGACCTCCGCGATCATCGAGCCCGACGGCACCGTGCGTTCGGCGGTCAGCGACCCGAATCTGTACGAAGGCCCGGGCACGGGCTATCGCCTGGAGGGCGAGCGCTGGCAGCTGCTGCAGCAGCTGCCGTACGTCCTCGACCCGCGGGAAGAGGTCTCGCCGAACGGGGTACCGTCGCCTGTGCGGGAAACACATGTTGCCACGATAGACGACGACCCGGACGAGGTCGTGGTCGCGGTCGGGCCTGCGTTTGCCGACGCGCTCCGCGAGACGATCAACGGGCTCTCGCATGCGGACGTGCTGCGGGCGGTGACGCACGGGATCCGTGAGGGCGGCGCGGAGCCGCGGCTCGTCCGCATCCGCCGCGTCTCCGACGTCGCCTTCATCGGCCACGACGGGGCAAGGCTTTCCGGCTCCGGGATCGCGATCGGCCTCCAGTCGAAGGGAACAGCCGTGATCCACCGCGCCGACCTCCAGCCGCTCGACAACCTCGAGCTGTTCGGGATGTCGCCGCTCTACTCGCTCGACTCCTACCGCGCGATCGGCCGGAACGCGGCCGCCTACGCGCGTGGAGAGGAGATCGGGCCCGTGCCGACCGAGTTGGACAACTTCGCCCGCGCGAAGCTGATCGTCAGGACGACGCTGCTCCATGCGCGGGAGACCGCGGCGGTCGTTCCCGGCGCCGAGCCGGTCGAGCTCGAGCTCGAGCCCGCGTGAAGATCTACTTCGCCGGGCCGCTGTTCACGCCGTACGAGCGCGGTTTCATCGACGAGTGCGTGGTTCAGCTCCGGGCGGCCGGGTTCGACGTGTTCGTGCCGCACGAGCACGAGCTTGCCCTCGACGGGACGGTGACCGCCGAGCGGATCTTCGCGAAGGACTGGGCCGGCCTCTCGGAGGCGAATGCCGTGCTGGCGCTCCTCGACGGGCCGCTGATCGACGACGGTACCGCCTGCGAGATCGGGATCTTCTACGCGCTGATGCAGAGCGATCCGGACAAGAAGGGCGTCGTCGGCCTCGTCACCGACCTGCGCGCGGCGCGAGAGTCGAGCCGCGAGGGCGAGGCGAGCGGGCTGAACCTGTTCGTGGTCGGCTGCATCGAGGCGGCGGGAACGATCTGCACCTCGCTCGACGAGGCGCAGGCCGTGCTCGACGGCTGGCGCTGACGGTAAAGGGGCGCCGGCCCGAAGGCCGGAGGACGGGCCAAAGCCTGTCCCTTCTGGGTGCTCGTCGCCCGGGTCAGGTCGAGCGTGCGCGGTCCTCCTCCAGCTTCCGCAGCTCCACGCGCCGGATCTTCCCGCTCCGTGTCTTCGGCAGCTCACCGACGAACTCGATCTCGCGCGGGTACTTGTACGGGGCGGTCACGCGCTTGCAGTGGTCCTGGAGCTCCGCGACCAGCGTCGGGTCGCCGTCGCGCCCAGGCCGGAGCACAACGAACGCCTTGACGATCTGCCCGCGGTCCGGGTCGGGCTTGCCGACCACGGCGCTCTCGGCCACCGCCGGGTGCTCGAGCAGCGCGCTCTCGACCTCGAACGGTCCGATCCGGTAGGCGGCGGACAGGATCACGTCGTCGGCCCGGCCGGTGAACCAGAGATAGCAGTCGTCGTCGCGGACTGCTCGGTCGCCGGTCACGTACCACTCGCCGCGGTAGACGGCGGCCGTCTCCTCCGGCGCGTTCCAGTAGCCGGCAAACAGGGCCGGCGCGTCGCCGCGGAGCGCGATGTCTCCTTCCTCGCCGACCGGCGTCTCGTCGCCGTCGTCGTCGATCACCCGCACGTCGAAGCCCGGCGCGGGCAGCCCCATCGAGCCGGGCCGGATCTCTGCTCCGGGGAAGTTGCCGACCAGGAGCGTGTTCTCGGTCTGTCCGTAGCCGTCGTGGATCGTCCGCCCGAACGCCTCGTCGAAGGCGCGGATCACCTCGGGATTCAGCGGTTCTCCCGCCGACACCATGTGCCGTACGCGGGACACGTCGTACCGGCAGAGATGCTCGATCTTCGCCATCAGCCGGTACTCGGTCGGAGCCTGGCACAGCACGGTCGGGCCGAGCGAGTCGATCAGCCGGAAACGCTCGTCGGGGTCGAATCCACCCTCGTGCAGCACGACTCCGGCGCCGCAGCTCCACGGTCCGAGCAGGACGTTCCAGATCGATTTCGCCCAGCCGGTGCCGGCCGTGCACCACACGAGGTCGCCGGGCCTGGCGTCGAGCCACCGCTCCGCCTGTACGCGCTTCGCCCAGGTATAGCGGTGGCCGTGCACCACGCCCTTCGGGTCCTTCGTCGTCCCGGAGGTGTAGAGGATGAACGCCGGGTCGTCCGCGGCCGTGTCCGCGGAGACGGGATCGGGCTCGCCGAGCGCGGTCTCGCCGACGTATACGACCTCCGGCGCCTCGACCATCGCCTCGACCTCGCCACGGCAGCCGGGATCGGCGACCAGCAGCCCGGCGCCGGAGTGGCGCACGCGGAAGTCGAGATCCTTTGCCCGCAGCATTTCCGAGCACGGGATCGCGATCGCACCGACCTTCAGCGCGGCCAGCATCACCGCGTGCCACTCAGGCGTCTTGCCGACCAGGACGAGGGTGCGGTCGCCGGGAGAGACGCCATGCCCCCGGAAGAGCCGCGCCCACCGCGCCGCGCGCTCGCTCACTTCCCCGAAGGTCAGGTCACGGACGGCTCCGTTCCGGTCGCAGAACCGGATTGCAAGCCGCTCGGGCGCCTGACTCTCGACCACGTCGCGGGTGAAGTTGAATCGGCCCGGAGCGGTCACGGCGCGAGCCTACTCGAGGCCGGCGAGAAACGGCTCGACCGCGTCGCGCACGGAGCCGGGCCGCTCGACCCATGGAAAGTGGCCGCTGCCCTCGACGACCACGACCCGGGCGCCGGGGATCAGCCCGGCCGTCTCCGTCGTCGACCAGACCGGGATCACGCTCAGTTCGCCGTGCACGAAGAGGGCGGGAAGAGCGGCCCCGGGCAGGCCGTGTAGAAGCGTCCGCCGGTCGAAGTGCTCGACGAGCGAGCGGTTCACCTCGATCGACGCCTGGACGCCGACCCTGCCGGGGGATGGGGTCGCCTTCAACGGGTCGGCAAAGTACGTCGGCCAGGCGGTCGCGAAGCGCTCGACCAGCTCGGCCTCGCTCACCTCGCCAGCTCTCCGGTGGGCCTCGATCTCATCGAGTCGGGCCGTCTGCTCGGGAGAGAGCAGCCGCCGGCGGTTGGCGCCGTGCTCCGCGAGCGCCTCCGGAAAGGCGCCGAGCGGGTCGACTGCGACGACGCCGAGCAACCGTTCGGGATGCGCGACCAGCAGGTGAAGGGCGAGATGGCCGCCCCACGAATGTCCGATCGCCCAGGCGCGGTCGACGCCTACCGCGTCCAGGACGGCCGACGCATCCCGCATGTGCGCCTCGATGTCGTAGGGCGGCCCGCCACCCGAGGGCGGCGTGCCCCGCTGCGTGTACCGGTAGGTCGTGAACGTGACCGCGAGCTCCTCAGCGAGATTGGCGAGGTAGTCCGGAACCGCAGCGCCGCCGTGGAGCAGGAGCGCAGGCGGTCCGGACCCTCCGCGGTGGCCGTGCAGGGCCCCGACCTCGAACGCGCGCTCGCGCACGGGGCGAGCGTAGAGAATGAGCCGGTGCCGGTTGTCCGGATCCGCGCGTTGCCGCAACCGCGCTGCATCGCTGAATCGCAGCGTGACCGGGCAAAGCCCGATCACGCGCTCGCGGCCCGCGCGGGAACTGCAAGGGCCACAAGGAATCTGGCTGAGCCTCGCCTCGGACGGCGAGTAGCGACAGCCAGCTCTACGACTCCTGGGCGGTGCCGCGGACGAGGATCTCGTTCACGTCGACGTGCGGCGGCTGGGAGACCGCGAACATCACGACGCGCGCGACGTCGTCGGCCTCGAGCATCCCGACCGGCCGCTCGTCGAAGAACGGCGTGTCGACCATCCCGGGCTCGATCAGGGTGACGCGCACGCCGGTGCCGTTCAGCTCCAGGCGGGCGCCTTCGCCCATCGCGGTCACCGCCCACTTCGTTGCCGAGTACAGCGAGCCGGGAACCGGCCGGCGGCCTGCGAGTGAGCTGGTCAGCAGGAGGTGGCCCTTTGTCTCGATGAGCGCGTCCATGCACGCGCGGATGGTCAGAGCGACGCCGTAGACGTTGGTCAGCACCATCTCGCGCCAGCGCTCCGGTGTCTCGCTCTTGAAGCTCCGGCCGAGCCCGAACCCGGCGTTCGCGAAGGCGACGTCGATGCGGCCATACTCGGCCAGGGTGCGCTCGACCATCGCCTCCTGCTGCTCCCACTCGGTGACGTCGCAGGCGACGGCGAGGCCGCCGAGCTCGTCTGCGAGCGTCTCGAGCTTCTCGGTGGAGCGGGCGCCGAGGACGACGCGGTACCCGGTCGCCGCCGCGTGTCTCGCGGTCGCCTCGCCGATCCCGCTCGAGGCGCCGGTGATCAGGAAGACCCGGCCGTCTCCGTCAGACAAGCTGCTTCCCGGCCGTGCCCCAGTTTTTCGGGGGAACGCCCTGGATAAGGACGTGGATGTGGTCGGGCGAGGCGCCGCTCGTCTCGGCGAGCGCTTTCGTCAGCGCCTCGATCATCTTTGGCACCGACGCTTCGGTGACGCGGGTGTCGAACAGCTTGACGTCGATCCAGGGCATCCCGTTCTCCTTTGTCGAGGGTCTTGACGCGACTCTAGGCGAAGATCGGCGCGGCGTGGTCCATGCAGCTGAGCGGCATTCCTCTGCCACGGAGGCCGAAGTAGGGCAGCACCTTGTGCGACGAGTACACCGCCGCGCTGCCGACGCCGCCGTCCTCGGCGAGCATCCGGCGTACGCGCGGGAGGGCGTCCGAGAGCGGCGACCGCCACGCCGTCCAGGGCTCGATCGTGAACCAGGTGCTTTCGACGACCATGCCGCCCGCCGACGACACGGTGATCCGCGCTTCCACGGGAACGTCGATCGGGTTCAGGAGGACGAGCTCGGTCTCGACCTCCGTCGAGGACATCACCCCCGGCAGAACCTGGAGGTCGTCGCGCTCGACGTGCTTCTCCTGCCCACGAACCGGGATCGTCGGGATGATGTAGCCGCCGCCGTTCCTGCCCTCTGCGTGCACCCACTGGCCGAGGAAGCCGACGGTGCGGCTCGGCAGGCGATCGAGCCGGATCGGATGGATCTCGAGGACGCCGCCCTGCCGGCCCGGCGGGCCGGGGAGATCGAGCTCGTCGAGCTCCACCGCGACCTCGTCGCCGAACCGGTAGACCCCCGTGCGGTGCTCGAACAGCGGCTCGCCGCCTCCGGCGAAGCCCCGGATCGTCGCCTCGAACTCGGCCTCGGGCTCCGTGGTCACGTGGTACGGGGAGAGCACGACCGTCAAGCCGTACTCGTCGGACGGAGGCCACCACGCGTACGAGGGGAGCCAGCGGGAGGTTGCTAGAGATGCTGAACGCGCCACAGCTGCGCCTCCGGTTCGTGGCGCAGCATGAAGCCGGCGACCTTGAAGAGCGGCGGGTCCAGCCGGACTGTCCCGGCCTTGGCGCCGGCGGCGACGCTCGCCACGTGCTCGTGGAGCGGCACGACCACGGTCTGCTCGAACTCGGCCGGCGGGAGTGGGATCGAGGCCTCCTCGCCGTCGACGCTTTGCCAGAGCAGGCGCTGGTCCCGCATCGGCTCGAGCTGTGTGTTGACGAAGTGGAAGTACACCTCCTCCGGACCGCTCGAGCGCCCGATCGGGAAGAGCCAGTGGTAGCTGCGCGCACCGTATCGGCCTGGATTCTTCGGCCCTTTCTTCTCGTGCGTCGTCGTCACGGACGTCGGCGTCAGCAGGTGGAAGTAGGGCCGGAGCGAGCCGACGTCTGGGCGGTCGAGGACGATCTTCGCGAGCCCGAGGCCCTCAGGCAGGAGGTCGCCGACCCGCGCGCGCGAGAGGTCGATCACCGCAGAGCGGCCGCTCGCCGCCTCCTCGCGCCACGCCCCGACGCGCTGGGCGCTGGGGAGGAGGAGGTCGAGCCGGAACCCGGCCGGTTGCGGCGGCCCCTCCCAGTTGAACACGATCAGGCGAGTGTCGACGTCGTAGCCCCTGTAGCCGGCCAGCACGGGCATGTACATCGGCTGAGGAACCCGCGTGCGGTCGTCGCCCTTCGGCGGCACGACGCGCGCCTCGTGGTGGAACGAGTCGCCGAGCTGTTCCCGGAGCAGCGCTTCCAGCTCGAAGCGGCAGCCGAAGCAGCGGGTGCAGGCCTTGGTCTTCCGCTGGATGTCCGCGATGCTTGTCGCGCCGCGCGCGATCGCGTGCCGCACCTCACCGTAGGGAACCTGTAGGCAGTGGCAGACGACGTCGGCCTGCGCCGCGTCGCCAGGCGCCGGCAGGGACTCGTTGCGGCGGCGGAACTTCAGCATCGAACCATCATTCCAGCAGCACCCGGCGGAGTGACGGCTGGGGCTTCAGCCGGCGACGGGGACCGAAACCCCCACCCAGGGTGGGGAGCCGGTCCCGCCGCCCTCTGCGGGCGAGGCTATCGCGAATGTCCGCACGCGTCTGCAACAGATCCGCGCCGAAAGCGTGAATCCTTGCCGGCGTCGCCGGGCCGCTACGCCTCGACGTGCCCCGAGCCGCCGTCCGGGCCGAGCACGAGGTCGCGCCCGCGGTCCGGGACATGGTCGAGCGGAACGGGCGAGAGCGCTTCGAAGAACTGTACGCCGTTCCCGGTTCGCACGGCATGCTCGACGCCCCGGTTGATCACCGCCCAGTCGCCGGCCCGCAGCGTACGTGTCTGCCCGTCGACGGTGAGCTCGAGCTCGCCCTGGGTGACGACCATCACCTGTTCGGTGTGCTCGTGGGCGTGCATGCCGACGCCGAAGCCGGGCTCGTAGTTGACGCGGCACATGAGCACCTGCTCGCCGCCCGCCGCGTGGATGCGGACGCCGGGGGCGAACTCGAAGAGCTCGACCCCGTTCCAGCTTCCGAAGCAGGACTGCTCAGGCACCGGCGCCGACGGGGAAGCGGAACCGCGACCCCTCGGCGGCAACCGTGTTGACGGAGATGTCCTCGTCGAAGATGACCCACTTGCCGTCCCGGCGGGGACCCTGGGCCTTCCTTTCCAGCGCGCGCAGTACCCGCTCCGGCGTGACCGGCAGCTCGGTCACCCAGACGCCGACCGCGTCGTACACCGCCGCCGCGATCGCGGGCGGCTGCGGGTTGTTCGCCATCTCGCTGATCCCCTTCGCACCGTACGGACCGTGCGCGGACGGGTTCTCGAGGACGATCGTGTCGATCGTCGGCAGTCCCTTGATCCCGGGGGCAAGGTATGACCCGAACTCCGAGCCGCGGTGCTCGGCGCTCGGGTAGTAGGGGTAGCACTCCTCGAGCACGCCGAGGCCGAGGCCCATGAGCGCACCGCCCTGGATCTGGCCCTCGACCAGGGTCGGATTGATCGCGCGACCAACGTCGAAGCACTGCCACAGGTGGTCGACGGTGACCTCGCCGGTCTCGTCGTCGACCTCCACCTCCGCGGCGCAGGCCGCGTAGGAGATCGCCGCGTGCGGCGGGAGGTCGACCTTGCCGGTCTCGGGCTCGACGATCGCGGCATACGGGTTCAGCTGGGCACCGGTTCCCGTGATCAGCTCGCCGTGCGTCCACGTGGCCGCCGCGGCGACGTCCGGGACGCCGATCTTCTTCTGCGGCGCACCCTTCGCGATCACCTCGCCGTCGACGACCTCGAGGTCGTCCGGGGCGATCTCGAGCTCCTTCGCCGCGATCTCGAGCAGCTTCTGCTTCGCGTTCGCGGCCGCTTTGAGGACGGCGTTGCCGGCGACGAACGTCGCCCGCGACGCGAAGGTGCCGGTGCAAACGGGCGACGAGTCGGTGTTCGAGTTGTCGTACGTGATCCAGTCGTACGGGACGCCGAGCGTCTCGGCGACGATCTGGCTCTGGATCGTCTTCGAGCCGTTCCCGATGTCGGCGGTGCCGGAGAAGACGTCCACCCGGCCGTCCGGCTTGATCTTGATCCACGCCTGCGAGGGATCGCCGTTCTGGTTCATCCCCGTCGGGTACTCGATCGCGGAGATCCCGCGGCCCCGGTGCTTCGCCATCAGTGGATCACCTCCCCGACCTGGGCGGCGAGGTGCTCGGGGAGCAGATTGCCCTCGCGTGGATCGCGGCTCATCGTTCGGTAGTCGGACGGCAACTCGTGCCCTACCGCCTCGGCGATCGCCTGGATCGTCGGCACCGTCGACGGGTCGCTGTAGGCGATCCCGTTGGGCGACGTGTCCCCGATCCGGTTCGCGTTCTTCAGCCGGATCTCGAACGGGTCGATGCCAAGCACCTCCGCGACGCGGCTGACGTGCAGCTCGGTCGCGAACGAGACCGAGGTGACGCCGAAACCGCGCATCGCGGTCGTCGGTACGCGGTTCGTGAACACGACGAAGCCGTCGAAGTGGAGGTTCGGGATCGTGTAGGCGCCGGTGTGGTGGAAGCTGTGCTTGGTGACGCCGTAGGGCGAGAAGCGTGCATATGCGCCGGAGTCGTGGAGCGTCAGCATCTTCCGGCCGAGGATCCAGCCGTCCTTCGTCACCGCGTCCGCGATCTCCATGTGCCACGGCGCGCGGGTGGACGAGCAGAGGAACTCCTCCTCACGTGTCCAGCGCCACTTGACGGGCCGGCCCGACTTCAGCGCGGCGAGCGCCGAGATCGTCTCGGTGGCCGTGTCGACCTTGCCGCCGAATCCGCCGCCGACCGTGCCGCCGACGAACTTGAGCCGGTTCAGCGGCCACTCCAGGTGCGCGGCGACCACTCCCATCGAGAAGTAGAGCGCCTGCGTGCACGAGTAGATCGTCAGGCGGCCGCTCGGCTCGGGGACGACGAGCGCGGTCTGCGGCTCGAGCGGGCAGTGCTCGATCGCGGCCGGCCGGTACACGCCGGCGACGATCGTGTCGGCCTCGTCGAACGCGCGGTCGATGTCGCCCTTCCGGATCTGCCGGACGTCCATCTCCGCCTCGAAGTGCGGGTACCAGTTGCCCCAGTGGTGGATCTGGGGCGCGCCGGGGTCGCCGGCCTTGCGGACGTCGAAGACGGGCTCGCGCTCCTCAAGATCGAGCCCGATCGCCTCGACCGCCGCCTGGGCCTTCTCCTCGTCCTCGGCGGCGACCAGCGCGATCGGCTGACCCTTGTAGCGCACTTCGTCCTTCGCGAGGAGCGGCTCGTCGCCGGGGATGCCGAGTGCCTCGAGGTGCCCGTAGACGAGACGGGGCACGTCCTCCCAGGTGACGACAGCGCGCACGCCGGGCATCGACGCCGCCTTCGTCGTGTCGAGCTTGGTGATCGCCGCGCTGTGCACCGGGGAGCGCAGCGCCTTGGCCCAGAGCATGTTCGGGATGCGGACGTCGTCGACGAACTGGGTGCGCCCGGTGACGTGGGCGACGCCGTCGTAGCGCGGGAGCCGTGCACCGACCGCCTTCATGCCGCACCTCCCACTGCCGTCTCGACCGCTTCCAGGATCTTCACGTACCCCGTGCAGCGGCAGACGTGGCCGGCCAGGGCCTCCTCGATCTCGGTGCGCCCCGCTCGAGGCGAGCGCTCGATCAACGCGTGCGTCGCCAGCAGGAAGCCCGGCGTGCAGAAGCCGCATTGCGAGCCGTAGTGCTCGTGGAAGGCCGCCTGCACCGGGGCCAGATGCTCGGGGGTCCCGAGCCCTTCGACCGTCGTGATCGCCGCACCGTCGACGGCGGCGAGGGGGAGCAGGCACGAGCGGCGCGGATCGCCGTCGACCAGCACCGTGCACGTCCCGCACCCGCCTTGCTGGCAGCCGGCCTTCGGGCTGGTGATCCCGAGCTCCTCGCGCAGCACGTGGAGCAGTGGGCGCAGGCCGTGACTCTCGACCTGGTAGTCGACGCCGTTGAGGGTCAGGTTCATCCGGCCTCCTCCAGTTGGGCAAGGGCGCGCTCGACCAGGCGCGGCAGCAGCGTGGTGCGGTACCACGTGGATGCAAGTGTGTCGTCGCGCGGCTCGAGGCCGGCGAGGGGATCGTCAGGGTTCAACAGGACCGCCCGCGGCGCGACCCCGGTGGCCGCGAGCCGGAGCTCCCCGTCTCGGCGCGCGGCCGCGACGGCCAGGATCGTGTAGTGGTGCGAGTGTGGACGCCAGACGGCGGCGTAGCCGGCCTGGCGGGCGACGTCGTCGTATGAGACGTCCAGGACCAGCCGGCCGCTGCCGTCCGCGAGGAAGTCCTCCAGCGGCTCGCTCCGCTCGCCGCCCTTGCCGGCCGAACGCACGGTCGCGCCGAGCGCGAGCAGCGCCGCCTGAAGGTCGCCGCGCGGCGTGTCCTCGGACGAGACGGCGCAGATGTTGCCGCCGACGGTCGCCTGCGATCTGACCTCGATGTCGCCGAGATGATCGGCGGCCTGCGCGAGCGGCGGATCGGCGTCCGCCAGCTTCGAGACGGGCGTCACGGCGCCGATCGTCACCGTGCCGTCTGTGCGGCTGATGCCCGCAAGACCGGCCCTTCCGAGAAGGAGCGCCCTCTTCGGGCGGAGCCGTCCCGCGACGAGCTCGGGCATGACGATCGTCCCCCCGGCGACGACGGTGACGTCCGCTCCGTCGCCGAACGCCGCGACCGCCTCGTCGGCCGAGGACGGGACCAGCACCGAGACGTCGTTCAGGCCCACCGCTTGCGATTCTCCAGTCATACGGGCCTTGCTGTCAAACAAGGAACCGTCGTAGGCTGCGCGCGGCGAAATCACAGTCGAAGGAGGCAGGCATGACCTCTCGGGCGACGAACGAGGAGCGCCGTGATGCGCTCGTCGAGAGGCTGTTCGAGGCGACGCTCGGCGCGTTCGATCTTCTCACCATCTACGTCGGCGACCGGCTCGGCTTATACCGCACGCTCGCCGAGCACGGTGCGAGCACCTCGGGCGAGCTCGCCCAGGCGGCCGGGATCCACGAGCGGTACGCGCGCGAGTGGCTCGAGCAGCAGGCGATGAGCGGGATCCTCGACGTCGACCATCCGGACGCCGAGGCCGGTGACCGGCGGTACGAGCTTCCGGAGGGGCACCAGGAGCCCCTCTTGAGCGAGAGCAGCCTGAACTGCGTCGCCCCGATGGCGCAGGCGTTCGTCGCGTGCGTGCGGCCGCTCGACGCGCTGCTGGATGCCTTCCGCTCCGGTGACGGCGTTCCGTACGCCCAGTACGGCGCCGACCTCCACGAGGGGCAGGCGCGCTTCACGCGGCCGATGTTCGAGAACCTGCTCACGACGGAGTGGCTGCCCGCCGTACCCGATGTCCACGCGCGGCTCCAGGCGGATCCGCCCGCACGGGTCGCCGACGTCGCCTGCGGGCTGGGGCGGTCGTCGATCGCGATCGCGCGGGGGTACCCGCACGTGACCGTCGACGGGATCGACCTGGACGAGGCGTCGATCGCCCGCGCCCGCGAGCTGCTTCCGGGAAGCGGCGTCGAGGATCGGGTTACCTTCCACCACGTCAACGCGGCCGATCCCGGCTTTTCCGGCCGATACGACCTCGTCACCGTCTTCGAGGCCCTGCACGACATGTCGTATCCGGTCGAGGTGCTCAGGACGCTGCGCGGGCTGCTCGCCGAAGGTGGATCGGTGATCGTCGGCGACGAGCGGACCGCCGAGCGCTTCTCGCTGGACGCCGGGCCGGTCGAGCGCCTCTACTACGGCTTCAGCGTCCTCCACTGCCTGCCGGTGGGCATGGTCGGCGAGGATCCGGCCGGCACCGGCACGGTGATGCGGGAGAGCACCGTGCGAGCGTACGCGAGGCAAGCCGGCTTTGCCGAGTTCGAGGTGCTGCCGATCGAGAACGACTTCTGGCGGTTCTACCGGCTGTCCGGCTAGGTGCCGGCCGGGACGAGTGTCTGGCGGCCGCGTCGCCAGCGGACGACGCAAAGCTGGTGACCGCTCTGTCGGCCGGTGTCGTCCAGCTCGAACCGGCCGAAGAAGGTGTCGGTTGCGAGCGAGCGGGCGGCTGAGAGTGGATCCGTAGGATCGAGCGCGAGGCAGCGCTCGGCGATCAGCGCCACCGCGTACGCCTGTGCGGCGACATAGTCCTCGAGCCCCGACGGCCCTCCGAGCTCGGGATGCCATTGAACTGGCGCGAGCGTGCCGTCCGGCCAGACGGGCGGGGCCTGCGGCAGACCGGGCGAGATCCCGCCGAAGAGAAGCCGCCCACTGCTGTCCAGCTCGCGAAAGCGCTCCGCCTCCCACTCGACCGACCCGCACAGGAGCACGCAGTCGGCGCAGGTTGCATTGCCGACGAGCTCGATGCCGAGCGAGGGGGCCTCTCCCTCGAGGCCTTTCCGGGCCAGGGCTGCGAAGGCTCCGGGTGCTGTCAGAACCGCGAGCCGCGCCGCACCGAGCCGGACAGCCGCCTGCGCAAGCGCTACGAGGTAGCGGCTCGCCGGAGTCGACACGGAGACCACGCCCGGAAGCTGCTGCACGTCATCCGCTGCCGCGCCGTGGTTCCAGACGATTCGGCCTCGCCGGGCGCGCGCGACCGCCCGCGTCGTGTCGCTCCCGTATGGCCCGAGAACCGGGTTACATCCCTGCTCGACGAGCTGCTCGTGAACCCTGGTCGCGACCTGCGCAAGGCTCTCGTCGTCCAGAGCGACGAGTTCCCGTCCGGAGTTGCGGGCCCACAGCTCGAGCCCGACCCGCATCGAGCGGCCCTGCAGGGCGTAGCGGCCGGTGAACGGGACGGGCGCGCCGAGCGCGTTGCTCGAATCAGCCCCCCATCACGAAGACGTTCGTGGGCTCGACCAGGTAGCTGATTCGTCGCTCGCCAGGACTGCGCCAGGGATACGGCGACTGACCGATGTACTTCTGCGCCAGCGAGTCGATGTCCGCCTCTGCCCGGTCACCGGTGTACGTATCGACGACGCGTCCCTGGATCCCGTAGCTCTCGTAGCCTGCGTCGGACGACCCGTGCCACGAGAGAGCGACGCGCGGTTCGCGCTCGAGGTTTCGGGGTTTTTTGCGGCCCAGAGCGCTGTTGACGAGGATCTTTCCGTCGCGAACGTCGACCCAGATAGTGGTCGATTGCGGCGAGCCGTCCGGATTGACCGTCGCCAAGTGCCAGAAGTTCGGTTCCTCGAGCCGCTTGCGGACGTTCTCGGGTAATTCCGCCATCGCATGTTCCTTTCGGGTGTGGTTGCTGACGCTACACGAGCAGGTCAGTGGGTCGCGGCCCCGTCCTAGACGGCCGCGACGGGCTCTGCCACCTGGGCGGCGAACTCGGCAACGTCGAACTCGGGGCCGGGGACCGCGTGCTTCAGCCGCGCGACGACGCGTCCGCCCTCGACCCGCGCGGGGAAGTCGTGGAGCGGCAGCACGAACTCGTGGTTCAGCGCCTTCTTGATCGCGGCCTTCTCGGAGCGCTTGGTCAGCGTGTGGTTGCCGGTCGTCTGAGGCTCGAAGGCAAGGATCTGGTGCCAGGGATCGACCGCCTGGTTCTGGATGTCGTAGATCACGTCCCCGCAGATGCAGGCCGTTCCCTCGGCGGTCTCGACCAGGACGTTCATCGAACCCTCGGTGTGCCCGCCCGCCGCCTCGCAGACGATCCCGTCGAAGATCTGGTCGGGCCCGGAGAGCTCCAGATCGAGCAGCCGAAGCGCCCCCCGTGTGTGCAGACGGTCGACGTGATGCTTCACGTACTCGGCCGGGTACTGCTCGCCCATCAGGCCCGAGACCGAGTGCTCCAGCTCGCGCCGGTTGATCACCACCGGCGTCGTCATCGGGAAACGGTCGTCCTGTCCCGCGTGGTCGATGTGGCAGTGCGTGTGGAGAACGGCTGCGATGTCGCCGATCCCGACGCCGTGGGCGGCGAGCGCGTTCTCGAGTTCCATCTCCTCGTCGACACGGCCCTGCATGCCGAGCCGCGTCATGATCCCGGGCTCCATCGCCCCAGTGTCGACGAGGATCGGCCCGACGGGATTGCCGAGGATCAGGATGCCCCAGGTGTGCACCCACACCGGAGTGCCCATGTTCCGGGCGAGCACGAGGAAGCTCGATTCGACGTAGACGTCGATCAGCGGCAGCAGGCGGATCTCGTGCGTCGCCACGCGGCGTTTGTACGCCCGCGAGGCCCGGAAGTCAACGCGACGTTCGGCTACAGCCGCGCCCAGACATGGTGCGGCTCGAGCAGGTAGGTGACGCGCCGCATGTCAGGCGTCCAGCCGGCGTAGTCGCCGCCGGTGTACTTGCGCGCCAGCTCGTCGATGTCCGCGGCCGCCTGATCGCCCTCGATCCGTTCGACGACCCGGGCCTGGATCCCGATGTTTCGGGCTCCCGGGCCCGGGAGGTGGATGCAGAGGGCGGTGCGTGGATCGGAGCTCAGGTTCCGGTCCTTCTTCCGGCCGACCGCCGTATTGATCAGGATCAGGTCGCCGCGCAGGCCTGCCCACATCGGCGTCGCCTGGGGTGACCCGTCGGGGTTCAGCGTGGCGACGCTCCAGTGATGCGTCCCGTCCAGCGCCTCGCGCACCTCGCCGGTGAGTCCCGCCATCTCGTCCTCCTCTGTCGCTGCCGCTACCAAGAACGCGGAGTACGAGGATCCTCTTCCCAAGAACTAGAGTTATCTCGATGGCGTTCACGACGATCGACGACCTCGAGCGCTCACTGCGCGCTGCCGACTACCTCCCCGATCGCGGCCTGGCGACGGCGCTGTTCCTCTCGCTTCGCCTGGAAAAGCCGCTCCTGCTGGAAGGCGAGGCCGGCGTCGGCAAGACCGAGGCGGCGAAGGCGCTCGCCCGGACGTTGCCTGCGCGGCTGATCCGTCTGCAGTGCTACGAGGGTCTCGACGTCGCCCACGCGGTCTACGAGTGGAACTACTCCCGTCAGCTCCTGCACATCCGTGCCGCCCAGGAGGGGACGGTGCAGGAGGAGGAGCTCTTCGGCCCCGAATTCCTGATCCGGCGGCCGCTGCTCGAGGCGATCGACAGCGAGGAGCCGGTCGTCCTGCTCATCGACGAGATCGACCGCGCCGACGAGGAGTTCGAGGCATTCCTGCTCGAGGTGCTCTCGGACTTTCAGATCACGATCCCCGAGATCGGGACGATCGCCGCCAGACGCCGGCCGAGCGTCATCCTCACCTCCAACCGCACGCGGGAGCTGCACGACGCGCTCAAACGGCGCTGCCTGTTTCACTGGATCGGCCACCCGGCGCTCGAGCGCGAGATCGAGATCGTCGTGCTGCGGGTCCCCGGGATCCCCGAGCGGCTGGCCGCTCAGGCGGCTCGATTCGTCCGCGGGCTCCGCGGCCTCGATCTCGCCAAGCCGCCCGGCGTCGCGGAGACGATCGACTGGGCGCAGGCGCTGGACGCGCTCGGCCGTGACGAGCTCGACGCCGCGATCGTCGAGCAGACGCTCGGCTCGGTGCTGAAGTACCACGAGGATCTCGAAACGGTGCGGGACAGCGCCCTCGCCTCGCTGGTCGCGGAGGCCCGCGCTGGCTGAGCCGATCGTCCGCCAGGTGGTCACGTTCGGCCGCGTGCTGCGCGAGGCCGGGCTCGAGGTCGGACCCGGGCGGATCTCCGACGCGATGACCGGGCTCGACGCGGTCGATCTGTCCCGGCGCGATGACGTCTACTGGACGTTGCGGCAGACACTCGTCTCCCGTGCGGAGGACATCGACGCCTTCGACCGGGCTTTCGCCGCGTGGTTCCTGCGTGCGCCCGAGCTCGCGCCGCCGCGCTCGCCTCAGGTCCAGCGCGTGAAAGTCGCGCGCGCCGTGTCCAGGGACGGCACCGAGGACGCCGAGGCCAGCACGGAGGGCGAGGAGCGCGCCTCCGGCTGGAGCGCCCAGGAGCTTCTCCGCGAGAAGGATTTCTCCGAGCTGACGCCCGAGGAGCTGGCGAGGGTGCGTGGGATGATCGCCGAGCTTGCGCTCGCCCGGCCCCAGCGGCGCTCGCGCCGGCTCCGTCCTCACCCGCACGGCTCGATCCTCGACCTCCGGCGACTCGTCCGGTCGTCGCTCGCAACCGGCGGCGACCCGGTCGACCGTGCGTTCCGCCGGCGGATGGAGACGAACCGCAAGCTGATCGTGCTCTGTGACGTGTCCGGCTCGATGGAGCCCTACTCGCGGGCGATCCTGCTCTTCGTCCATGCCCTGCTCGAGAGCGGTCGCGGAGTCGAGGCGTTTGCGTTCGGTACGCGCCTGACGCGACTGACCGAGGAGCTCGCCGGGACCGATCCCGAGCGGGCGCTCGCGGAGGCGTCGAAGCGCGTCGTCGACTGGTCCGGCGGGACGCGAATCGGCGCGTCGCTGAAGGCGTTCAACGACCAGTGGGGCCGGCGGGCGCTCTCGCGTGGGGCCGTCGTCGTGATCGTCTCCGACGGTTGGGAGCGCGAGGACGCACACACCGTCGCGCGCGAGATGGCCAGGCTCGCCCGCTGCGCGTATTCGGTGGTGTGGGTGAATCCGCTGAAGGGGCACCCCGACTACGAGCCGCTCGCCGGCGGCATGCGGGCTGCGCTCCCGTTCGTCGACCGGTTCCTGCCCGGACACAACCTGGAGAGCCTGGAAGAACTGGCCGGCGTCCTGGCCGGCATCGAGAGGAGGCATGCGGCATGAAGGAGATCCTGGAAGAGGTCGAGCGCTGGCGCGGGAAGGGCGAGAAGGTCGTGGTCGCGACGGTCGTCGCAACCCGTCGTTCCGCTCCCCGGCCGGTCGGCACCAGCCTGGCCGTATCCGAGTCCGGCCAGATGTGCGGCTCGGTCTCGGGCGGTTGCGTGGAGTCGGACGTCTACGAGAACGCCCGCGAGGTGATGGTGACGGGCGAGCCCAAGCTGCTCAGCTACGGGATCAAGGACGAGGAGGCCTGGGAGGTCGGGCTGCCCTGCGGCGGCGAGATCGATGTGTTCGTGGAGCGCGTCGAGTGATCGAGCGCCTCGCGGAGCTCGCCCGCACCGGTGGACGCGCGGTGCTGTTCACGGTCGTGGAGGGGCCGGGCGCGGGCGCGAAGCGGCTGGTCGTCGAGGGCGGTGAAGAGCTCGGTGACGGCGTCCCGGACGACGCGCTCGGGCGGTTCGACGAGATCCTCAGGGGCGGCCGGAACCGGCTGCTCGAGCTCGACGACGGCTCGAAGGTCTTCGCCGAGTGGTACGGACCGCCGCCGCGGCTTTTCGTCTACGGCGCGGTCGACACTGCCGAGGCTCTCTGTCGCGGAGCGAAGCTGCTCGGCTGGACGGCGATCGTCGCCGACGCGCGGGCCAAGTTCGCGACCGCCGAGCGGATCCCGAGCGCCGACCGGCTGATCGTCGAGTGGCCGGAGGAGGCGCTCGACCAGATCGCGCCCGACCACCAGACCGCGGTCGTCGTCCTCACGCACGACGACAAGTTCGACGAGCCGGCGCTGAAGCGGGCGCTCGAGAGCGAAGCCTTCTACATCGGCGCGCTCGGCTCGCGGCGCAACCAGGAGCGGCGCCGGGAGCGGCTGCTCGAGGCCGGTGTCGCCGAGGAGGCACTCGAGCGGATCTCCGGCCCGTGCGGCCTCGACATCGGCGCCGACTCCCAGGCCGAGACGGCGCTGTCGATCCTGGCCGAGATCCTCGCCGTCCGCGCGGGCCGCGACGGCGGGCCGTTGAGGACGGCGAAACAGCGGATCCACGCCGAGGTGGAAAGCTCGTAACGAGGGACAGTCCCTCCACTGCATGGTTGAGCCGTTCGCGGCGGCGCGATGCGCGCGGCGGTTTCGGTCGATGGGGATGAAAACGGCTTGGCGAGGCCGTTTCCGGCCTGTGGAAGCTTCGTTACAGGGACTGTCCCTCTGACATGGCGTGGCGAGGCATGTAGCAAAGTGCCCGCCTGCGAGACTGTTCGGTATGGAAAAGATCCGCAAGACCGACGAGGAGTGGCGGCAGGAGCTCGACCCTGACCGCTACGCGGTGCTGCGCTGCGCGGCGACCGAGCCGCCGTGGTCGGGCGAGCTCAACTACGTCAAGGACGGCGGCGTCTTCCGCTGCGGCGCGTGCGGCGCCGAGCTCTTCCGCTCCGACGCGAAGTTCGACTCCGGCTCGGGCTGGCCGAGCTTCTTCCAGCCCACCGAGGAGGACGCGGTCGAGACGGAGGTGGATACGAGCCACGGCATGCGCCGAATCGAGGTCCGCTGTGCCGCCTGCGACTCGCACCTCGGCCATGTCTTCCCCGACGGCCCGCACCCGACCGGGCAGCGCTACTGCATCAACTCGCTCGCGCTCGACTTCACGCCGGAGGACGAAGAGGACTAGCGGCGACGTCTCTGTTAGGTTCGCGCTCGTCTTTGAAAACTGTCTCGGGGACAGGTCTTACAGATCTGTCCCCGAGGCCGCTGTAAGAAGGAGGAGAGCGTGAGCGTTGACGTGAGGTCCGACAAGCTCGCGAGTCTCGTCGACGAAAACGTCGAGGTGAAGCAGCTCGGAACCGGCTTCACCTTCACGGAAGGGCCCATCTGGAACCCGAAGGAGCAGTTCCTGCTCTTCTCGGACATGCCCGGCGACACGCGGCGGCGCTGGGACGAGGCGAACGGCGTCCAAGAGGTGCTGTCCCCGAGCAACAAGGGCAACGGGATGACCCTCGACGCAAAGGGCAGGCTGATCGTCTGCGAGCACGCGACGAGCTCGCTCGTCCGCATGGACCCGGACGGGAAGAACACCAACCGGGAAGTCCTTGCCTCCCACTTCGAGGGTCTGGAGCTGAACAGCCCGAACGACGTCTGTGTGAAGTCCGACGGCTCGATCTGGTTCTCCGACCCGTGGTACGGGCGCATGCCCGTCTTCGGGGTCGAGCGCGACCGCGAGCTCGGCTGGCAGGGAGTCTTCCGGCTGCCGCCCGGAGGCGGCGACCCGCAGCTGGTCGTCGACAGGGACGAGTACGAGCAGCCGAACGGCCTCTGCTTCTCGCCCGACGAGTCGCTGCTCTACATCAACGACACGCCGAAGGCTTGGATCAAGGTCTACGACGTCGGCTCGGACGGGACGCTCTCGAACGGCCGCATGTTCTTCGAGGGGGTCGGCTCGGGCGTGATCGAAGAGGGCATCCCGGACGGGATGAAGTGCGACGAGCAAGGCAACATCTGGGTCACGGGCCCCGGCGGCGTCTGGGTGATCGGCCCCGAAGGCGAGCATCTGGGCATCGTCCAGATCCCCGAGAACGTCGGCAACCTGTCCTGGGGCGGCCCGGACTGGCACACGTTGTTCGTACCGAGCTCGACGTCCCTCTATGCCTTCGAGACGAAGGTCGGGCCGCGTCGCGAGCCCTACATGAACTAAGGAGACGAGACCGATGGCCAAGCTGAAGCTCGACCCGAAGCGCACCGCGCTCCTGATCCAGGATCTGCAGAACGACGTGATCATCGAGAAGGGCGCCTTCGCGGACTCCGGCTCCCCCCAGCACGCGAAGGACCAGAACGTGGTCGCAAACGTGAAGCGACTGGCCGCCGCGTTCCGGAAGGCCGGCGTTCCGGTCATCCACGTCTGGTACATCGTCGAGAAGGGCGCGCCCGGTCTGAAACAGAACGCGCCGCTCTTCGAGGGCGTGAAGGGAGCGAACGCCCTCGTCCGCGGCTCGTGGGGCGCAGCTCCGGCGGCCGGGCTCGAGCCCAAGCGCGGCGATTTCATCGTCGAGAAGATGCGAATGAGCGCGTGGCAGGACACGAAGCTCGAGTCGCTGCTCACCGGGCTCGGGGTGGACACGATCGTCGTCTCGGGCGCCTGGACGAACATGTCGATCGAGCACACGGCGCGCACCGGAGCCGACAAGGGCTACTTCATGGTCGTGCCCGAGGACGGCTGCTCGACGATGAACGCGGACTGGCACAACGCCTCGATCAACTACGCGCTCCAGAACGTCTCGACCGTCACCGACTGCAAGACGGTGGCGGCCGCGATCGGCGCGTGAAGTCGCGCGCAGCAGTCTTTCGCGGGGCCGGGCAGCCCCTCGAGGTCAGGGAGATCGACCTCGACGAGCCCGGCCCCCGCGACGTCCTCGTGCGCATGGCGGCGGTGGGGATCTGCGGCACCGACCTCCACTCGATCCGGGGCGAATGGGTGCGGCCGACGCCGATCGTCCTCGGTCACGAGGGCGCGGGTGTGGTCGAGGCGGTCGGGAACGAGGTGACGGCGGTTGCTCCCGGCGACGAGGTGGTGCTCTCCTGGGCGCCGGCCTGCGGCGACTGCGCGGACTGCCGCCGTGGCCGGCCGGCCGCGTGCGTCAACCTCCACCGGGCGATCGGCGCCGGGACCCTCGTCGACGGCACGACGGGGATGACCGTCGACGGCGAGACGCTGTACCGCGGCACGGCGACCGGCGCGATGACCGACCGCCTGGTGGTGACGGAGCGTGCGGCACTGCCGACTGGCGGCGGGATCCCGCTCGAGGAGGCGGCGCTGCTCGGCTGCGCCGCGTTGACCGGCGTCGGGGCGGTGCTGTTCGCGGCGCGGATGCAGTCGGGCGGGTCGGCGTTCGTCGTCGGCGCCGGCGGCGTCGGCCAGTTCTGCGTCCAGGGTGCGCGCATCGCCGGGGCGGAGACGATCGTCTGCGTCGACCCGCTCGAGGCGCGGCTCGAGCTCGTCCGTGAGCTCGGTGCGACCCACACCGCGACCCCGGAGGGGATCAAGGAGCTGATGGCCGGGCTGCTGCCCGAGGGCTCCGATTACGCCTTCGACGCGGTCGGCAACCCCGAAACGACCGCGCTCGCGCTCCGTTACACGCGCTCGAGCGGGACGTGCGTGATCGTCGGCCTGCCCGCGGCGGGCGTCCGGCTCGATCTCGACCCGGCCGAGTTCAACCGACGCGAGAAGCACCTGACGGGGACGATGTACGGCTCCGAGGATCCGGCGGTCTCGCTCCCGGTGCTGCTCGAGCACGTGCGCGGCGGACGGCTGAAGCTGCGCGAGCTGCTCGGCCGGACGTTCCCGCTCGATCGTGTCAACGAGGCGATCGACATGTCGCTCGCGGGGGCGCCGGGGCGGATGCTCGTACTGCCCGGCGAGTGAGCCGGTGCGGGTCGTTCTGATCTCGCAGATCCCGCAGGCGGTCGAGGGCTACACGAACGGCCTGCGCGCGCTCGGCCACGAGCCCGTCGGGTTGCTCTGCGTCCGGAGGGCGTCGCGCTACGGCATCGACACGGGCATGCACGTGATGGCGGCGCCGGCTGAGATGGACATCGTGATGCCCTCGGCGCGAGACCGGATCGCACCGTTGCTGCGATCGCTCGAGCCCGACCTCGCTCTGTGCCTGGGATTCCCGTGGAAGATCCCGCCCGACGCGCTCGAGGTTCCGCGGCTGGGCGTGGTCAACTCCCATCCGTCTCTGCTGCCGCGCTACCGTGGCCCGATTCCCGTCGGTTGGGCGATCCGCAACGGAGAGACGGAGATCGGGATCACCTTCCACCGGATGGCTCCCGGCCTCGACACGGGTGCGATCCTCGCCCAGGCACCACTGACCTTGGGGGACGAGTGGTCGTGGGACGAGCTCGGGCCGCGGCTGGCCGAGCTGGTCGCGCAGCTCTTGCCGATCGCGCTCGACCGCGTCCAGAACGGGGATCCCGGTGAGCCGCAGGACGAGTCGGCGGCCGAGTACCAGTCGTTCTTCGAGCCGGAGTACGCGGAGATCGACTGGAGTCGATCGGCAGCGGAGATCGTGCGGCAGGTGCGCGCCTGGCGGTTCGGCTTCTCGCTCGAGGACGAGCAGGGAGCGGTCACCGAGCTCGAGGGCGAGCGGGTGCGGATCCTCCGGGCCGCGCTCGAAGGGCCCGAGGGCCGGCCCGTCGAGTGCGGCGACGGAACCGTCTGGATCCTCGAGACCGAACCGGCCTAGAGCCGCTTATCCTTCCTCCGTGGTCGAGCACGTCCTGGAGACCCGGGTCGCGTGGGTGGACACGGACGCGGGTGCGCGGATCCACTTCACTGCGGCGTTCCGCTGGGCCGAGGAGGCTGAGACCGAGCTGATGCGGCGGCTCGGGCTGCCCCGCGAGCGGTGGGGGAGCTTCCCGCGTCGAAAGGTCGAGGCCGAGTACCTGAAGGTGCTGGGCTTCGACGACGAGATCGAGGTCCGGCTACGGGTCGACAACGTCGGCCGCACGTCGGTCACGTACGCGTGGACGATCGCGAAGGACGGCGAGCCGCACGTAAAGGGACGCCACACAGTCGTGCACGTCGACGCCGAGGGCACGCCCGAGCCGATCGACGACGCGTTGCGTGCGGCGCTCGACCGCTAGCCCAGCGACGTCCACCTTTCGCGGTAGTCCTCGCGGACCGGCCGGAAGACGTCGAGGACGAGCGCACCCTCGGGCCCGCAGTACGCCGAGTGTTCGACCCCGCCCGGGATCACATAGCCGTCCATCGGGCCCATCTCGTGCGGGACGCCGTCGACCACGAGCGCCTGCATCCCCTGGAGCACGATCCCGAGCTGTTCGTGCTCGTGGCTGTGCAACGGCACGGTCGAGCCAGGTTCGAACTCGATCAGGTTGAGCATCGCTCCCTCGCCGAAAAGGGGCCGGCCGGCGACGCCGGCGGCGAGCTCGAACTCCTTCACGTCGGGAAAGTGGACGAACTGCGACTGCACGCGGCGATTGTACGATCGCCTGACCCGACGAGAGGAGGACTCTGTGGCACGGTCGTATGCGAGCACGGTCACGCCCGTGACCGATGGGAACGAGACCTTCGTGGAGTGGTGGACGACCTTCGACTGCGACCGCGACCAGATCGGCCACTGCGAAGGGTTCTTCGCGGACGAGGTGTTCCAGGGCGGATTCGACGCGCTGAGGGCGCACTTCGCCGTATGAGCCACCATCGCGAGGAGTTCCGGGTCGAGGGGATGGCCGAGCCGCTCAGCCACTACACGGACGCGGTCAAGGCAGGCGGCCTGCTGTTCGTATCCGGGATCGTCCCGCTCGACGCCGAGGGGAGGCTCGTCGGCGAGGGCGACGTCGCCGAGCAGGCGCGGCAGGTCTTCCGGAACATGGACCTGTGCCTGAAAGCGGCAGGCTGCAGCTTCGACGACGTCGTCAAGGTCGTCCACTACCTGCTCGACGTCGACGACCGGCCGAAGATCAATCCCGTGCGGATGGAGTTCTTCGGAGAGGCGCGGCCGGCGAGCACGCTCGTAGAGGTCTCCGCGCTCGCCGTGCCCGGCGCCCTGCTCGAGATCGAGGTGGTCGCAGCCATTCCGGATTAGCCGCCGACTCAGGCGAGTTGGCGTTCGAGGAATCTGCGCTCGGCCTCGCCGGGGTCGAGGTCGAGCGCCCGGCGGTACGCCGCGCGGGCCTCGTCGTCCCGACCGGCACGACGGAGGAGGCCGCCCAGGGCGGAGTGGTAGTGGACGTAGCCGTCGAGGCCCTCGATCTCCGCGATCGCGGCCAGCCCGGTCTCCGGCCCTTCGGCCATCGCGAGCGCCACGGCGCGGTTGAGCGCGACGACTGGCGAGGGCTGGAGGTGGAGGAGCTCGTCGTAGAGGAGGACGATCTGCCGCCAGTCGCTTACCTCGCCTGTGTGGCACGCGGCGATTGCCGCCTGAAGCTGGTATGGCCCGGCCGCGCGGCGGCGTAGCGCCGCCTCGACCAGACGGCGTCCTTCCGCGATCTCGTTCGCGTCCCAGCGGGCGCGATCCTGGTTCTCGAGCAAGACGATCACCCCGTCGTCGTCCAGTCGGGCGTCGCGGCGCGAGTCGTGGAGCAGCATCAGCGCGAGCAGGCCGAGCGCCTCGGGCTCGTCGGGCATCAGGTGGGCGAGGGTGCGTCCGAGGCGAATCGCCTCGCGGCTGAGGCCGGCGCGCACGTCGGAGTACCCGGCGTTGAAGATCAGGTAAATCGTCGCCAGCACGGCGTCGAGCCGGGCCGGCAGCGCGTCGTCGGGCGGCACCCTGAACGGAATGCCGGCGGCGCGGATCTTGTGCTTCGCCCGCACCAGGCGCTGGGCCATCGCCGTCTCGCTCGTCAGGAACGCTCGCGCGATCTCGGGCGTGGTCAGCCCCCCGAGCATCCGGAGCGTGAGCGCGACCTGTGCGTCGGTCGCGAGCGCTGGATGGCAGCACGTGAAGATCAGGGCCAGGCGCTCGTCCGGGATCGTGGTCACGTCGTCGTCCTCGTCGTCGGCCGTGGTGAGCTCCGAGAGCCGGGCGAGCTCGTCGTGCTTCGTCTGGAGCGTGCGCCTGCGCCGCAGCCGGTCGATTGCGCGGTTGCGCGCCGTGGTCACGATCCAGGCGCCGGGGTTCGCCGGGACGCCGTCTCGAGGCCAGCGCTCGGCTGCGATCGCGAACGCCTCCTGGACGGCGTCCTCGGCGAGGTCGAAGTCGCCGAGCGCGCCGATCAGGATCGAGACGGCGCGCCCGAACTCCTCCCGGAACGCCTCGGCTACCGGGTCTAGCTCTCCCAGACGACCACCGGTCGGACTTCGATCGACCCGTAGCGTGCGGACGGAATCCGCTCGGCGATCTTCAGCGCCTCGTCCACGTCCTTCGCCTCGACCAGGTAGTACCCGCCGAGCTGCTCCTTGGTCTCGGCGAACGGGCCGTCGGTGACCAGTGTCTGACCGTCGCGGATCCGGACCGTGGTCGCGGTCGAGGTCGGCTGGAGAGCGTCGCCGGCGACGTAGTTGCCACTGTCCTTGATCGACTCGGTGAACGTCCCGTAGTCGGCGAAGACGGCGTTGCGCTCGTCCTCAGGGAGGTTGTCCCAGGTGTTCTCGTCGTCGTAGATCAGGCACATGTACTGCATCTCGCCTCCTTGGTCGTGGGTTCGTGTGGACGACGAACGGCCATGGTCGAAATCGACAGGCCCGGATCAGCGTCCTTCGAATCTCGGCGGGCGCTTCTCGCCGAACGCCTCGACCCCCTCGCGGAAGTCGTGCGTCGTGCGGAGCAGCCCGTAGGCAAGGCCCTCGAGCTCGAGCCCGATCGAGAGCGGCGCGTCGTACACGTGGTTGAGCACCCGCTTCGCCATCCGGAGAGCGAGCGGCGAAAGTTGGTCGAGGTCCGCGATCACGCGGTCGACGGCGGCGTCGAGCTCACCCGCGGGCACGACCTCGGAGACGAGCCCCCAGGCGAGCGCGTCGTCGGCGTTGATCCGGCGACGGCGCATGACCACGTCCTTGGCGCGGCCGAGACCGACGAGGCGGGCGAGGCGCTGGGTGCCGCCGGAGCCCGGGATCATCCCGAGGCCCACCTCGGGCAGGCCGAGCTGGACGTCGTCCGCCGCGACGCGAAAGTCGCACGCAAGCGCCAGCTCGAGGCCGACGCCGAGGCAGTAGCCGCGAAGCTTGGCGATCACGGGCTTGGGGAAGCGCTCGGGCGCGGCGACGTTCCAGCCGAGCCGGGAAAGGTGCTCCGGGGTCGCGTCCAGGAACGCGGCGATGTCGCCTCCGGCGGTGAAGTTCTCGCCCGCGCCCGTCAGGACGACGCAGCGGACCGCCTCGTCCCCGGCCGCCTCGGCGAACAGGCGGGCGAGCTGCCCGCGCGCTGCGAGCGGCACGCGGTTCACCTTCGCCGGGTCGTCGAGGGTGATCGTGACGACACCCCGGTCGTCCCCATCGACACGGAATCCCTCGTATTCCGTCACGGCTGCCCTGGACGTGTCAAAGGGACAGTCCCTGTGACGCGGGTGTCACGCGTCGTCCACAGATCGACACGGCCGAAAGCGGTGGAAGGATCGTCCAGTGGGGC
Source organism: Actinomycetota bacterium (assembly GCA_046732255.1). Lineage (GTDB taxonomy): Bacteria > Actinomycetota > Thermoleophilia > Gaiellales > Gaiellaceae > DATBLE01. Next base: position 18,510 of record JBKPMR010000001.1, on the reverse strand, counting down.
CCAGGGCGGCAGGCGGGGCTCGGCTCGTCCGGACCGGGTTCTGGTCGACTTCGGCCGGGTCCAGTGGACTGTCCCTTGGACCGAGCGGCTCACGGCGTTGCCTCGTCGCGCAGCATCCTGCGCAGGATCTTCCCAGACGGGCTCTTCGGGAGCTCGGCGACGAAGCGATACTCGCGCGGGCGCTTGAAGCGGGCGAGCGTCTCCGAGGCGAGGCAGTGGGAGTCGAGCTCCTCCGCGGTCACCTTCTCCGCGACCACGACTGCGACGACGTGGCTGCCGAGCCGCTCGTCCGGCGCGCCGACGACCGCCACCTCGCGGACGCGCGGATGCCGAGCGAGCACGTCCTCGACCTCGAGCGGATGGATGTTCTCGCCGCCGGAGACGATCATGTCGTCCAGGCGACCCTCCAGCCAGAGGTCGCCGTCCTCGTCGAGGCGGCCCACGTCGCCCGTGTGGTACCAGCCGTCGCGGATCGCCTTGGCGTCGGCGTCCGGCCGGTGCCAGTAGCCGGTGAACGCCTCGTCAGAGGACATGTGGCAGAGGATCTCGTCGTCGTCGCCGAGGCGAAGCCGCGCGTTGAGGGCGGGCCGGCCGGCACAGCCCGGCTTGGCCGCCTGGTCGCGGTGGATCGAGTACGTGTAGATCTCGGTGGAGCCGTAGTGGTTGACGAAGAGCCGGGGCGAGAAGGCATCGACGCACTGTTCGACGAGCGTGCTCGTCATCGCCGCCCCGGCGTACGCGACCGTCTCCACCGAGGTCAGGTCGAAGTCGCCGCGGCGAGGATGCGTGACCAGGTCGTGGAAGAGCGTCGGCGCGAGGTAGAGCGAGCTGATCCGCTCGCGCTCGATCAGCCCCAGCGCCGTCTCGGCATCCCACTCGGGCTGGCAGACGTAGCAACCGCCGACGAGATGCATCGCGAGCAGGGAGTGCATGCCCATCGTGTGGTAGAGCGGCATCGCCCCGAGCGTGCGGTCGCCCCAACGCGTGCCCTGGTGGACGACCTGGGAGAGCCCGCCGGCGCGATCGGCGCGGTGGGAGCGGGGAACGCCCTTCGGCCGCCCGGTCGTCCCGGATGTGTAGAGCATCAGGCTCTCGTCGCGCTCGTCGGCGTCGAGGGCGCCCGGGTGCGGCTCGCCGAGGAGCGGCCGGAGTTCGACGTCGGCGTCGAGAAAGAGCGTCGCGCCCGAGTCCTCGCGGCAGTACGCGAGGTCGGAGGCCGACGCCCGGGGCGAGAGCGGGACGAACGTCGCACCGAGCCACTGGCACGCCCAGTAGAGCTGGACGCTTTCGCTGCGGCAGCGAACGACTGCGCCGAGCCGCCCGCCGCGGCGCAGCCCTTCGCGCTCGAGACCGGTCGCGAGCCGCGCCGCGCGCTTGCGCAGCTTCTTGTAGGACAAGCGCGTTTCGCCCTCGACGACCGCCTCGGCGCGCGGCGTCCGCTCGGCCGCGTTGAGGAGGCTGAGCGCCAGGTTCACGCGAGCGAGTCTAGAGCGGCCCGCGCGGCGCGGGACAGCGCGCTCGCCAGGTCGTCGCCCTGCGCCAGTGCGACGAGGAGCGTCGCGGCGAAGGCGTCGCCGGAGCCCGGCGCGTCTGCGGCCACAACCTCGGGCTCGATGCGCTCGACGTTGCCTGCGAGCGAGGCGATCGCGCCGTGGGCGCCCAGCGTCACGCACGCAAGCCGCCTGCCCTCGGCCAGGGCGGGCAGAGCGTCGTCGGCCGCCCGGCCGGTGAGCCGATGCGCCGCCTCCTCGTTGGCGACGACTGCGTTCCCGCCGGGCGGAAGGTGCGACAGCCGGGCGGCGTCGAGGGCGACCCAGGTCGCATCCGCCCGCTCGAGCACAGCACCGGCTTCGGGCACATGGCCCGACACGAGGACGACGTCGGCCTCGACGCGTTCGGGGAGGACGAGGTCATGGCCGACTCCGCGGTCGACGCGGACCTCGCCGTCGACGAGCAGGAACGTTCCGGTCGAGCCGGGTGCGAGCGTCACCTCCGCCCGGACGCCGCGGTCGGCCAGTTCCGCGAGCACCATCCTCCCGGCCGCGTCGTCGCCCACCGTGCCGATCACGGCCGCCTCGGCGCCGGCGGCTGCGGCGGCGACTGCGGCGTTGAAGGCCGAGCCGGCGGGGCGGACGCGGATGCGGGCGCCGTGGCCGGCGCCCGCGGCGATCACGTCGACGAGCAGCTCGCCGACCGCGACGAAGCGCACCGCCATGTCCGGCGAGGTTACACCGGGGTCGAGAAGCTAGTCCGCGCGGTACGCGAACGGGTGGCGAAAGACGTCGAGCGCGTTGTCGGCGCGCGCCGGAATCTCGAAGTGCTCGTCGGTGCGCCAGTCGTCGACGACGACCTTCAACGTGCCGTCGTCCTCGGCCCAGAGCAGCCTGACTTCGAACCCGTCGCCGAGGCGATGGTCGAGCTCCCGCATCTCCCGTTCGAGCGTCTCCACAGACTCACAGTGCCACAGGGGCTATGCCCTGGGAAGGAGGAAGCGGAAAAATTTTCGTTAAGGCGCGCGCACGCGACCGCTAGGAGGCCAGGACGCCGAGCTTCTCGTTCAGGTAGCGCAGGTACGGCTCGGGGTCGAGCCCGCCGCCGACGACGCGCTCGAGCGTCTCCTGCGGCGGGAACTTGCGCCCATGGCGCCACAGCTTTTCGCGTAACCAAGCCGTCAGCGGCTCGAGATCGCCACGCTCGATGTGCTCGTAGAGGTCGGGCACGTCGTCGAGGACCTTCTCCCAGATCTGCACCGAGATCACGTTCCCGAGCGCGTACGTGGGGAAGTAGCCGATCGTCCCGCGCGACCAGTGGACGTCCTGGAGGACGCCGCGAGAGTCACTTGGTACCTCCACGCCGAGGTACTCCTTCATCCGTTCGTTCCAGACGGCCGGGAGGTCGACCAGGTCGACCGCGCCTGCGATCAGCTCCTGCTCCAGCTCGAAGCGCAGGATGATGTGGAGGCTGTAGGTGGCCTCGTCCGCCTCGATCCGGATCAGCGACGGCTGCACCTTGTTGATCGCCCGGTGGAACGTCTCCAGCTCAACGCCTTCGTACTGGTCCGGGAAGAGGCGCTGAAGCTCCGGGTAGGCCCAGCGCCACCACTGGATGCTGCGGCCGACGAGGTTCTCGAACATGCGGCTCTGCGACTCGTGCAGCGCGAGCGACGTGCCGCGGCAGAGCGGCGTCCGCTCGAGCGCGGGATCGACGTTGTGCTCGTAGATCGCGTGGCCGCCCTCGTGCATGGCCGCGAAGATCCCGCGCATCTCGCTCTCCGGGTAGTACGTCGTCATCCGGATGTCCGAGGTGCCGAACGAGGTCGCGAACGGGTGCTCCACCGGGTCGATCCGCCAGGTCCCGTCGCGGAACCCGTACCGGGAGAGGAGCACGCGCTGCATCTCCTTCTGCGTCTCGAGCGGGAAGTGGCCGTGCAGGCACGAGTCGTCGATGTCCTGGGTCGAGGCCTCGGCGACCAGCGGCACGAGCCCCTCCCGCAGGCGCCCGAACACCTCGCGCACTTCCGCCGTCTTCATCCCCTGTTCGAAGTCGTCGAGCAGCGCGTCGTACGGCTCGTCGACCTCGAAGCAGGCTGCGTACTCCCGGCGGAGGGCGACGTTGCGCTCGAGGTACGGCCGGAACAGTTCGAAGTCGTTGGTACGCCTTGCCTCCACCCAGACCGGGAAAGCCTCTGATCCCGCGCGCGTCTGCTGCTCGCGAAGCTCGGACGGAACGCGCAGCTCCTTGTCGCGGTCGCGGCGCGTGGTGCGGATCAGGCTCGCCTCGTCCGACTCGAAGTCGAGCGACTCCTCGTACGGCCGGAGCTCCTCGAGCAGCTCGCCGAGCCGGTCCGAGACGACGCGCTCGTGCACGAGCTTCGAGACGGTTGCCAGCTGTCGCGCCCGAACGCCCGCGCCCTGCGGCGGCATCATAGTCTGCTGGTCCCAGCCCGCGAGTCCGCCGACCTTCACGAGATCCCAGACCTCGGCGAGGTAGTCGCGGAGCTCGGCGTACCTCTCCTCGCTCACGCCGGAACCCTACGTGCCGCTTGCGTCCCACGCACGACGAACGGGCCCCGAAGGGCCCGTTCGCTCGGGCGACCCCTCCCTCAGGAGGTCTTGAGATTGCCCGTCCGGTGACGCATGGCGACGGCGCCCACGCCGAGTCCGCTCACGAGGAGCGCGAGGCCGAGCATCGCCCCGGCGCCGATGCCGAAGTCCGCCCAGTCGAGGCCGTTGCCGCCGGTCGGCGAGGCCACGACGGCGGGGGAGTCGCGGAAGGAGTCGTCGACGATCCGCTCGCCGGGCGGGGTCACGATCGGGGCCGGATCGCGGAAGGAGTCGTCGACGATGCGCTCGGTTCCGAGCGCCGGCGTGACCTGGTTGAAGTCGCCCATGCCGCGGCGCTGCGGCGAAGGCGCGGCCGCGCCATAGGGATGCGCCGTGGCGTAGCGCTCGAACACGTCGGGAACCGGTGCCTGCCGGCTCTCCTGGTACGCCTTCGCGATCGCCTGCCAGCGCAGGCCGTCGGCGCGGAGCCCCAGCGCGGTCGTATGGCTAGTCGCCGACGTCGACGGGGTGTCCTGGGGATCGAGCATTGGAATGGCTGCGGCCGACGACGCCGTCACACCGGCCACGACCGCCCCGAGAACCACCAATCGCCTGAACCAGTTGAGGTAGTTGGAGCGTTTCATCTTCGCCTCCTGTCGCCCTGGGCCGCTTCGCGCTGCCCTTTGACCACCAAGACGAGAGGCCGCTTAACGATCAGTAAAGGCGCGGTAAGCCGCCGCTGGTATCTCACCTCGTGCAGACCGAACGGGCCCCGAAGGGCCCGTTCGGCCGGGCTCGGGCGACCCGTCTTCAGGAGGTCTTGAGCCCCCCGCTGCGATGGCGCATGGCGACCGCGCCTACGCCCAGTCCGGTCAGCAGCACCGTGAGGCCGAGCATCGCGCCGGCCCCGATGCCGAAGTCGCCCCAATCGAGGCCGTTGCCGCTCGCCGGAGCAGCCACGACCGTGGGGGCGTCGCGGAAGGAGTCGTCGACGATCCGGTCGCTCGTCGGAGTTGCGATTGGCGCCGGATCACGGAAGGAGTCGTCGACGATCCGGTCGCCGACCGGCGTGACGATCGGCGCCGGGTCACGGAATGAGTCGTCGACGATGCGCTCTGTTCCCAGTGCCGGCGTTAGCGTGCCCACGCCGTAGGGGTGCGCCGCTGCGTACCGCTCCAGTACGTCGGGAACCGGAGTCGAGCCGTACGGATGTGCGGCTGCGTACCGTTCGAAGACGTCACGAGTAGCGATGTTCCTCGGCGAGCCCGAAGCCGCCGCCGCTGTGGCCGCGACGACCGCGACGACCGCGCCGAGCAGGAGCAGGCGCCTGAACCAGATGAGAGAGGTGGAGGACGTCATCTTCGTCTCCTTTGCTGCCGAGCCGCCCGATGCGGCCTTTCGCACTAGGAGACACGAGTCCAGCTAACGGCCGGTAAGCGCGCGGTAAAGGACGCGGCTCTAGGCGCCGAGGCCGGAAGACGTTAACGTCGCATCGGGCTACCCGGACAGAACCGGAGGCGGCATGGAGTTTCGAATTCTCGGTCCGCTGGAGGTCCGCTCCGACGGACAGCCTCTCGACCTCGGCGGCACCAAGCAACGCTCCCTCCTTGCGGTACTGCTGCTGCACGCAAACCAGGTCGTGTCGCAAGATCGCCTGGTCGACGCGCTCTGGGAAGGCGATCCACCCGAGACTGCACACAAGGCGCTGCAGGTTTACGTGTCCGGCCTTCGCAAGCTGCTTGGCAAGGAACGGCTGGAGACACGGCCTCCGGGCTACCTGCTCTGCGTCGCAGACGACGAGCTGGATCTCTGTCGCTTCGCACGGCTGCGAGAGCAGGGAAGGTTGGCGGAGGCGCTCGCGCTCTGGCGCGGGCCGCCCCTCAGCGACTTCGCCTACCACGGTTTCGCGCAGGCGGAGATCGCGCGGCTGGAGGATCAGCGCTTGGCTTGCCTCGAGGAACGCGTCGACATGGAGCTGGACGCGGGCCGCCATGGGGAGCTGACGGGCGAGCTCGAGGCCCTTGTCGCGGACAATCCGTTGCGAGAACGGCTCCGCGGCCAGTTTATGCTCGCCCTCTACCGCGCGGGCCGACAGGCTGAGGCTCTTGAGGCCTACCAGGATGCCCGCAGTACGCTTGTCGACGAGCTGGGGATCGAGCCCGGCCGCGACCTACGCGAGCTGCACCAGGCAATCCTGAACCAGGATTCAGCACTCGAGCTCGATCGGACGGCCGATCAGGTGGCGCAGCCCCGGGATCTTCGCGATGCCGCGGACGACGGTTCGGCGCACGAGACGCTCGAGCGCGAGGTCCGGAAGACGATCACCGCCCTCTTCGTCGACGTCCGGATCGTTTCGGCGCGGCACGGGAGCGTCGATCCCGAGTCGCTCCGACGCGTGACCGGTCGAACGCTCCACCTCGTCCGGTCAGCTGTTGAGCGGCATGGCGGCAGCGTTGAAACCGTGGCGGGCACTGCACTGACGGTCGCCTTCGGCCTTCCGGCAGTGCATGAGGACGACGCCCTGCGTGCGGTACGGGCCGCCGGAGATGTGCGGGATTGCCTATTGACCCAGGCTGCCGAGTTGAAGGCAGACTCAGCGCTCGATCTCCACTTCCGTTTGGGTGTCGCCACCGGCGAGGTCGTCGCCGGCGGCGAGGCACTGGGGATCGGAGCGGTCGGTGAGCCGCTCACGCGGGCGCCCGAGCTGGCGCACGCAACCGATCCTGGCGCGATCGTTCTCGACGAAGCGACCCGTCGCCTGTTACGGGACGCGATCATCACGGAGCCGATCGACGACGCATGGCGTGTGGTCTCGTTGTCCGGCGACACGGCATTGCACTCGCGCCGGCTGACCTCGCCGATGATCGGACGAGAGCGCGAGCGTCGACGTCTGCACGACGCGTTCGAACAGGCGGTGGGCGACAGCTCCTGTCAGCTCTTCACCGTGCTCGGCCTCGCCGGGGTCGGAAAGTCGCGCCTCGTGCAGGAGTTCCTCGCCGACGTCGCGGGCCAGGCGCGCGTCGCCCGAGGACGGTGCCTTCCCTACGGCGAGGGGATCACATTCTGGCCGCTGCTAGAAGCAGTGAAGGAGGCCGTGGGCCTTGACGACGGTGATTCGGCCGACGGGGTCCGTCAGAAACTGACCCTCGTTTTCGCGCATGGGCCAGAGTCGGACATCGCTGTCCAAAACGTGGCCGAGCTGATCGGGTTCGGCGACACGGCCGGGCCCGACGGCACAGGTGGAGATGGGTTCGCGGCCACGCAGGCCCTCTTCGAGTCACTCGCGCGCGGCAAGCCGCTGGTTGTGGTGTTCGACGACATCCACTGGGCGGAAACGACCTTCCTCGACCTCGTCGAGTATCTCGCCGACTCTCTGCGCGACTCACCCGTGCTGCTCGTCTGTCTTGCCCGGCCAGAGCTGATCGACATCCGTCGCGGCTGGAGCGGCGGAAAGGTGAACGCGACGTCGGTTCTGCTCGAACCGCTCTCGGACGACGAATGCAGCCGGCTGATCGAGAACCTCGTTGGCGGCACGGATATCGCAGCTGAGGTGGCCGGACGGATCGCGGACGCAGCGGAGGGCAACCCGTTGTTCGTCGAGGAGATGCTTTCCATGTTGATCGACGACGGGCTGCTGGTCCGCCGGAACGGCCAATGGTCGGCGACTAAGCAACTCGCGTCCGCACCGGTGCCTCCGACGATCCAGGCGCTCCTGGCGGCGAGGCTCGACCAGCTCGGCCCGGAGGAACGGACCGTGATCGAGCGGGCGTCGGTCGAAGGCAAGGTTTTCCACGAAGGGTCGGTGGTCGAGCTGGTTCCGTCAGCACTGCGACCGTCGGTCGGCGCGCATCTGCAGGAGCTCGTTCGGAAGGAGCTCGTTCGTCCCTATCGGCCCGATTTCGGTTCGGAACGGGCTTTCCGTTTCCGTCATCTGATGATCCGTGATGCCGCCTACGACTCGATCCCGAAGTCAACACGGGCGGAGCTGCACGAGGCATTCGCCCGCTGGCTCCAGCACAGGACCGCTGATCGCACGAGCGGATACGAGGAGATCATCGGCTACCACCTCGAGCAGGCGTTCCGCTACCGCTCGGAGCTCGGTCCAGTGGACGAGGCGGTCAGGGCACTCGCCGCGGAAGCCGCGGGCCGGCTCGGGGTCGCAGGCAGTCGCGCGTTTGTCCGCCGGGACGCGCAGGCCGCCCTTAGCTTCATGTCGCGTGCGGTCGCACTAATGCCGAAAGACGATCCGGCTCGAGTCGACCTCATTCCGAACGTCAGGGTCGTGCAGGGCCTGAGTGGCGACCTGAGCTGGGCCGAAGACGTGCTCACGGAGGCGGTCGCCGCCGCGAAGGCTTCGAACGACCAGCGGCTCGAGGCACACGCGCTCGTGCAACTCGGATTCCTTCGTCTCTTCACGCGAACGAGAGTCGAGGCCGGCGACCTCCACCGGGTCGCGGATGATGCGATCGCCATCTTCGAGGAGCTGTGCGACGACTTGGGTCTCGCCCGTGCGTGGCGACTCGCCGCTCAAGCCCATTACCTGGCGCGCCGGGCCGGTCGTTGCGCCGAGGCGTCGGAACGCGCCCTGAAGCATGCTCGCGCAGTAGGGGACCCGCTCGAGATCAGGGAGATCGTCGAGTGGCTGTGCGTGGCGCTCATGCTAGGGCCAACGCCGGCAGCCGACGCTGCCAACCGGTGCGAAGCGCTGCTGGTCGAGGTCAGCGGCGACCCAATCCTCGAGCCGACCGTCCTCTCCGTTCTCGGCAATGCCCGAGCAATGCAAGGAAAGCTGGATGAGGCACACCAGTTGCTCGAGCGGTGGCGCCGCGTGGTCGCGGAATTTGGCGATTCGATCTGGCTGTTCGGGATCAACTTCGGCATGGTCGCCCTTGCGGACGACCCCGTTGCCGCCGAGCAGGAGCTCCTGCCCGGCTACGAGGCCCTCGGCAGGCTCGGCGAGAAGAGCCACTTCTCCTCGGTCACCGGTCTCCTCGCCCGTGCGCTGTGCGCTCAGGGGCGCTACGACGAGGCGCAGCGCCTCACGCACGAGAGCGAGGAGGCGGCGCGACCCAACGACATCCACTCGCACATCCTGTGGCGCACGACCCGGGCGCAGGTGCTGGCTCACCAGGGAGAGCTCGAGAGCGCTGAGGCGCTCGCGCTCGAGGCAGTGGGTTTCGCTGCAGAGAGCGATTTTCTGGACTCGCACGCCGATGCGCTGATGGTTCTTGCCGAGCTGCGCGTGCAGGCTGGACGGAAGAAGGACGCGATTGCGCACGCCGAAGACGCGATCCGGTTGTACGAGCAGAAGGGCAACCTGCTGTCTGCCGAGAGGGCTCGGTCGCGGCTCCGCGCGATCGAGCGGCGGTGACGCCGTGGAGTTCCGGATTCTCGGACCGCTCGAAGTCCTCGAGGAAGGGCAATCGCTCGAGCTCGGGGGCCAGCAGCAGCGTGCGCTGCTCGCACTGCTCCTGCTCGAGCCCAACCGCGTCGTCTCGCGTGACCGGCTGATCGCGGCGCTCTGGGAGGACGACCCACCGGACTCCGCACACAAGGCGCTGCAGGTCTACGTCTCGAATCTCAGGAAGCGGATCGGCCGAGACCGGATCACGACGAAGGCACCGGGCTATGCCATCCGCGTCGAGCCCGGTGAGCTCGACCTCGAGCTCTTCGAAGGCTTCGCCGCCGAGGGCGGTCGCCGCCGGTGTGCGGAGGCGCTCGCGTTGTGGCGCGGCCCGCCGCTGGCGGAATTCGCTCATCGTCGGTTCGCGCTGCCGGAGATCGCCCGCCTCGAGGAGCGGCACCTGGCGCTGCTCGAGGAGCGGATCGAGGCCGACCTGGCGCGGGGGCGGCAGGCGGATCTGGTCGCAGAGCTCGAGTCCCTCGTTGCCGAACATCCGCTCAGAGAGCGGCTCAGGGCGCTCCTGATGCTCGCTCTCTATCGATCCGGGCGGCAGGTGGAGGCACTCGAGGTGTATCAGGACGGGCGACGGACGCTCGTGGAGGAGCTCGGCATCGAGCCCGGCCGCGAGCTGCGGGAGCTCCAGCAGACGATCCTGCGCCAGGACCCTGTGCTCGAGCGCGCTCAGGAGCCGGAAGTGGTCGAGGTGCAGGGTTTCCCCTCGGGATTCGTCGGCCGCGAAGCCGAGCTGGCCGAGCTCACCTCGAGTCTTGACGATGCCTTCGCCAGTCGGGGCCGGCTCTTCCTGATCCAGGGCGAACCGGGAATCGGGAAGAGCCGACTCGCCGACGAGGTGGCGAACGTGGCCGGAGCACGCGGCGCGCACGTCCTCGTCGGCCGCTGCTGGGAAGCCGGTGGCGCTCCGGCCTACTGGCCGTGGACGCAGTCGCTGCGGGCGTACGTACGCAAGGTAGAGCCGGGCCCGCTCCAGCGGCAGCTCGGCCAAGGCGCCGCGGACGTGACGCACGTTGTCCCGGAACTTCGCGACCTTCTTTCCGGGCTCCCTGAGCCGGAGCCACTCGAGTCCGAGGCGGCCCGCTTCCGTCTCTTCGATTCGACGACGTCGTTTTTGCGGAGAGCAGCGTCCGACAGACCGCTGGTATTCATCCTGGACGACCTGCACGCAGCCGATGAGCCGTCCCTCATGTTGCTGAGGTTCCTGGCGTCGACGCTCGCCGACAGCCGAATCCTGGTCGTGGCGACGTTTCGCGATCTCGATCCGACGCTCCAAGCGCCGCTCGATTCCACACTCACCGAGCTCGGCCGCGAAGCCGTTAGCCGACGAATCCACCTCTGCGGACTCAGCGAGCAGGAGGTCGGCCAGCTTGCCGAGGCGACTGCGCAGGCGGCGCCGAACCAGGGGCTCGTCGCGGCCTTGTACGCGGACACCGAAGGCAACCCGCTCTTCGTCTCCGAGATCGTGCGCCTGCTCGCGGCAGAGCACCTCCTGTTCGGAGTGACGGGGCGAATCCCGATCCCGCAGACCGTGCGCGAGGCGATCGGACGGCGCCTACGCCACCTATCGGGCGAGTGCCGGCGCGTGTTGTCGCTCGCATCCGTTTTCGGGCGTGAGTTCGGGCTCGTCGCGCTCGAGCGAGTCGCGGACTACACGGGCATCGACAAGCTCCTCAGCGTGCTCGACGAGGCGATCGCCGCTCGTGTGGCGGAGGAGATACCTGGAGCCGTCGGCCGGCTGCGCTTTGGGCACGCGCTTACACGAGACACGCTGTACGAGGAAATTCCGGCGACGCATCGGGCACGTCTGCACCGTCGAGTAGGCGAGGTGCTCGAGGACCTCTACTCCGGCAATCCCGAGCTGCATCTGGCCGAGCTCGCCCACCATTTCTTGCTGGCCGTGCCGGCGGCCGCGGCGGAAAAGGCCGTCGACTACGCGTGGCGGGCAGGCGACCAAGCCACCGAGCTGCTCGCCTTCGAAGAAGCGGCTCGACTGTACGGGAACGCCCTCGATCTCCTTGAGGTGGCGCCTGACGCGCGCCGGCGGTGCGAGCTCCTGCTCTCACTCGGCGAAGCTCAGATTCGAGCCGGTGAAGCCGCAACTGCGAGAGAGGCGTTTTTCGAAGCAGCCGGCATCGCGCGCCGCCTGGGGCTGACACATCACCTCGGACGCGCCGCCGCCGGTTTCGGCGGACGCATCGTCTGGGCGCGTGCCGGAGAGGATCCTCGGCTCGTGCCGTTGCTCGAAGAGGCACTGGCGAATACGGAGGCCGAGGACGTCGCGCTCAGGGCGACGCTGCTGGCGCGGCTGGCCTGCGCCCTGCGCGACGAGCCGTCTCGCGAGCGACGCGATGCCCTCAGCGCCGAAGCGGTGGAACTCGGCCGGCGCGCCGGAGATGCAGCCGTTCTCGGCTACGTGCTCGACGCTCGCTCTCATGCGATGGTCGCACCGGACACTGTCGAGGACTGCCTGGCCCTTGCCGGCGAGCTCGAGGAGGTCGCGGCTCGAAGTGCGGACCGCGAGCGCGTCATCGCCGCTCACATGCTTCGAGCGCACGCCGAGCTCTTGGTCGGACACGTCGTCGAGGCGAAGCTCGCTCTGGCCGAGGCGGCACGGGTCGCCCAGGAGCTCCGTCAGCCCGCTCAGCTCTGGCTCGTCTCGGCCAGCGCGGCGATGCTGGCGCTCGCGGAGGGCGACCTCACCGGGGCAGAGGTTCTCGTCGCTCGGTCACTCACGATCGGCGAGAAGGCACAGCGGGACGCCGCAATCCCTCATGATCGGCTCCAGCGATACACGCTGGCCAGCTTCCGGGGCGGCCTCGACGAGGTCGAGTCGGACATCCGCGCACTGGTCGCCGACTACCCCTCCCGGCCGGTCTTCCGCTGTGTCCTTGCTCACCTCCTCGCCGTGGGTGGGCAGGATGCGGAGGCGACAGGAATTCTCGACCAGTTCGTAGCGGACGAAGGTCTGCTTCCGTTCGACCAGGAATGGCTGTTCGGCATGAGCCTTCTCGCCGAGACTGCGAGCCTCGTCGGTGATGCTCGATCGTGGACCGCGATCTACGATCGCCTGTCGCCCTGGGCGAACCTCAACGCCGTGGATGTCGCGGAGGGCTTCAGGGGCTCGATCGCCCGCTATCTGGGTCTCCTGGCCATGATGCTCGAGTCGTGGGAGACCGCCGCAAAGCACTTCGAGAATGCGATCGCGGCGAACAGACGAATGCTGGCCCGGCCGTGGCTAGCGCAGACCGAGGAGGACTATGCGCGCATGCTGCTGGCCCGAGGGGATGCCGGAGATGTCGAGCGGGCACGTGAGCTGATCAAGGCCGCAGTCGGCACGTACCGCGAGATCGGGATGGAGGCTTACGCAGCCAGGGCCTCGTCCCTCGCTGTCGGCCCCGCGGTCCAGGCTCCGTAGTCCAGCCGGCATAGGACAGGGGAGCGGTAACGTCAAGCTAACGCGGCTGACCCTGGCTGACCCGGCGCTTCGCAGCGTCGACTTGCTCCACGCCCGGCCCGCCGGTCTCGAGCGCCCGAAAGGCCTCCAGCACCGCACGCGGATCCCGTCGGTGGCGCTTGGCCGCCATTGTCAGCGGCTCGTGGAAGGCTCCGCCGCAGTGCGCGCAGGGAAGGGCGAGCGTCGACATCAACCTGGCCGCTTCGCCGCCGGGGTACATGCGCAGAAGCTCGACGATGGTGGTCGAGCCCTTGATCTCGTGTGCGGTCGGCGGGCCGGGCGACGTGCCCCGCGCGACCACGCCGATCACGCGCTGCCGGGTCAAGGCTCGAGTTCCTGCGCCGTGAGGTTGGACCCGAGCCGCTCCACTCCTCGGCCGAGGTCCGCGATCAGGAATGCCCTGACACTCTGACCGCGGTCGGGATGCTTGCCGGACATGTGTGCAGTATTGCGCCGTCAGTCCATCAACCACGGCTCCCGATGGTGCGACCTTGCAGCGTCGCCCGTTGAGACGGACACTCTCGGCGTGGAAGTCCCCGAGATCCGGTACACGCAGAGCGGCGACGTCAACATCGCGTACTCAGTCGTCGGAGACGGCCCCTTCGATGTCGTCTTCATCAGCGGCTGGGTGATCTCGAACCTGGAGCTGGCCTGGCGGGGACCGCCACGCGAGCTGTACGAGCGGATGGCCTCGTTCTGCCGGCTGATCCTGTTCGACAAGCGCGGCACGGGGCTCTCCGACCGGGTCACCGGGATCCCCGACCTCGAGACCCGGATGGACGACGTCCGGGCGGTGATGGACGCGGCTGGATCGAAACGGGCCGCGATCGTCGGCGTCTCGGAGGGCGGCCCGATGACCGCGCTGTTCGCGGCAACCTACCCGGAGCGGACGGCGGCGGCAGTCCTCTACGGAACGCATCCGTCCACGCTCGCGCGCGACGACTTCCCCTGGGGCGCCACGCGGGAGGAGATCGACGAGATCATGCAGGACCGCGTGCGCCACTGGGGCGAGCGCGAGTACGTTCAGGAGTACCTGACCGACGGATTCGGGCCGAGCTTCGCCGGCAACGAGGACGTCTGCCGCTGGTGGCAGTCGTACGTCCTGACGAGTACGAGCCTGGGCGCCCTCAACCAGCTCAGCCGTATGAACGCCGAACTCGACGTCCGCCACGTTCTCCCGTCGATCCGCGTTCCGACCCTCGTTCTGCACCGCAGGGACGACGACGGCCCGCCGGTCGACTCGGGCCGATACCTCGCCGAGCGGATCCCCGGCGCCGAGTTCGTCGAGCTCGAGGGGCGAGACCACATCTGGTTCTGGAACCCAGGCCAGATCGTGGACGAGGTCGAGCCGTTCCTCCGGGGGATCTGGGAACGGGGCGAGTGGGACGTGGTCGAGCGCGACCGTGTGCTCGCCACCGTGCTGTTCACGGACATCGTCGGCTCGACGGCGAAGGCTGCCGAGCTCGGCGACCGGAGCTGGCGCGAGCTGCTCGAGCGCCACCACGCGCTGATCCGCCGCCAGCTGGTCAGGTTCCAGGGCACCGAGCTGGACACCGCCGGAGACGGCTTTTTCGCGTCGTTTGACGGGCCGGCGCGGGCGATCCGCTGTGCCTCCGCGATCACAGAGAGCGTGCGGGAGCTCGGCCTGGAGGTTCGGGCGGGCCTGCACACCGGCGAGTGCGAGCTGATGAACGGGAAGGTAGGCGGCATCGCGGTGCACATCGGCGCCCGGGTGGCCTCCGCAGCGGAACCGGGCGAGGTTCTGGTCTCGCAGACCGTCAAGGACCTGGTCGCCGGGTCCGGAATGGTGTTTCAGGAGCGGGGGATCGCCGAGCTGAAGGGCGTCCCGGGCGAGTGGCGGCTGTTCGCGGTCGAGCGGTAGACCGACGGCCCTACTCGTCGCTCAGAGGGTCCTCAGGGTGCGTGCGTCTCCTGCGGAAACCTGAGCGGCTCGGCGTCCATCCGCACCATGTTCCGGGGGAGCTGGTAGCGCGCGAACGGGAGCACGACCACCTTCGCGTCCGGCCCGTGGCGTTCCATCGCCTCCGCGAACGCATCGTCGAGCGACGTCGTCGCGTCGATCCCGATGTCGGCCGCCAGCTCCAGGTTCTCCTCGAGCGTGACCAGCTTCAGGTGCTTGCGGGTCATCACCTCGTAGATCGGCACCCAGATGCAGCCGGCCCACATCTGGATCGTGCGTGCATGGATGTCGCGGAGCACCTGCTGGTAGTTCTCCGGCGTCGCCGGCATGTACGGCTTCATCAGGTCCATCAGGGCCAGGCCGGGGAAGTCGCCGACCGCCGTGTTCACCCCGGGCGACGGCGACGCGTAGATCAGCGTCCCGCCGTCCTTCAGGACGAAGTCGGCGGACATGCAGCCCCAGCCCGTGTGGAAGAACAGGTGGTCGGTCGGCGCAAAGACGCCGCACACGGCGATGTCGGCCTGCGTGCCCGGGTGCTCGTAGGCGTAGATCTCGTTGAAGCGCTCGATCGCGCGCCGGTGCGCGTCGGGGTGCGACCCGAACAGGCACTCGATCACGCGGCCGCGCGTGTCGAGCACGACGTTCATCGTGCACTGGAGCCCGCACATGGTCGCGACCTCGTCGATGTCCGAGCGCATCGGCCCGGCGTACGCGCCGTAGTGGGTCTGCGGCGAGGGGACGAACGCGCAGTGGTTCGACTCGATCGTCTCGTCGGAGACGACGCCGGGGAGGATCAGCTTGCCGCCGCCGCCGGCGCCCCAGTGGTTCGACTGCGCCTGGCCGATCGTGATCTTCAGGTCGCACTCGGCAACCGTCGTCATCAGCCACACCGGCGTGCCGCGCGATGAGACGCCCACGTACGTGTAGGCATCCGCGTTCCGGGGCTCGTTCTGGTGGAACGGGATCCCGAGCCGCTCCATCCGGTCGAGGTTCTCGCGTCCGATCTTCTGCTCGATGTCCGACTCGGACATGGGGAAGACCTTCCCGTTGGCGCAGGCGACGACCGCCGGCTTGCCCGCGGCCTCGATCGCGTCGAAGACGGCAGGGAGGAGGCGCGACTGTGGCGTCGGCCGGAACTGGTTGTCGATCACGACCGCCACCTTCGTCGCCTCCGCGAGCAGCTCGGAGAAGCGCGGCCCGGAGACCGGCGACTCCAGCGCGGCGCGGGCGGCCTCTGTCGCGTCGGCGACCGGCGCGGGCTCGTCCGGATAGACCGCCGCGAGCAGGTTCGCGTCCGGCACCTCCAGCTCGAGCTCCTCGCGGTAGACCTTCGACTCGTCGCCCGAGGAGCCGATCGTCAGCGGGTCGAGCGACTCGTACGGGATCTTCAGCCGAGCCACAGCAATGACAGCATAGGGGACTGGATTTATCCTGTCCCCGATCCCGTCCCTATACCGTCTGTATCCATGAGCGCCACCCGCTTCACGCACGTCTCGATCTACGCGGACGACCTCGACGAGTCGGCGGCTTTCTACGAGGAGCTGTTCGGGATGGAGCGCCTGCCGACCGCGCGCTTCCCCGGCGGCGGCGTCCTCTGGCTCAGGCTCGGCGAGCAGCAGCTGCACCTGTTCAGAAGCGACGAGGACAGGCCGACAGCACGGCACCACTTCGGGATCGACGTCGAGGACTTCGACGCCGTCTACGCGAGGGCCAAGGAGCGTGGGCTGCTCGACACGCGTGCGTTCGGAGAGCCGCTCCGCAGCCACCCGATGGGCTGGGTGCAGATGTACATCCGCGATCCGGCCGGCAACCTGGTCGAGGTCGACTGGGCGGACATCGAGTCGCTCGACGCGGCCACCCGGGCCGACATCGTCCCGCTCGAGAGCGCCGTGCCTCAGGAAGGCGACGCCGCGGTCGCCACGCTGTACCACTCGTAGCCCGAAACAGAATCGGAGCCAGGCACCTCGACACATCAACACCGGAACGGCGGGTGCCTGGCACCGATGCTCATACCTGTTTGAAAGCAGGTCGGGTCCCCTGGTACGGTCGGCTCCGGTTGAGCGCACTGTCCGCACGGGTCCCCGATCGCGAGCAGGTCAGCTCGTGGCTGACCTGGCGCAAATGGCCCGTGTTCCTCGTGATCGCGCTGATCGCGTTCGTCTTCGCCTACGTCCTGTTCATCGCGAAGGTCACACCGTTCAGCGGGGGCAACTGGCAGACGACGACGTTCGGGTCGGCCGTCAACGACCCGTCCTCGTTCCTGAAGATCGTCCTCGACTCGCTCACCTTCGCCGCGGCCCTCTTCATCGTCGCCAGCGGATTCGCTCTCATCTTCGGGCTGATGCGGACGGTGAACATGGCCCATGGCGGTTTCTACCTCCTTGCCGGCTACATCGCCTACGAGGTCCAGCAGGGAATGACCGGCCAGGGCTTCTCGCTGAGCGGAACGGAGGTCAACACCTGGGAATGGCTGGTGCCGCTCCTGGTGGCGGCACCCTGCATCATGGTCGTCGGCCTCGTCGTCCAACAGGCCTTCCTGCGCTGGACGCAAGGCCAGGAGCTCCGCCAGGCGCTGATCACGATCGCGGTCTCGGTGATCGTCGCCGACCAGATCATCGCCCACTTCCCGCGCAAGGTCTCGCAAGGGCAGCGACTCGGGGGCAATGCGGTCGACCTGACCTGGCCCGGCTGGACCGACCGCTTCGTCAACCTGCACGTCGGCGGGGTGCAGTACTCGCTGGCACGACTGGTCGTGCTCGCGATCGGCGTCGGGGTCGGCGTCGGTCTCTGGCTGTGGCTCTACCGGACCAAGACGGGGATGAAGATCCGCGCGGGTGTCGACGACGAGAAGATGACCTCGGCGCTCGGGATCAATATCCAGATCACCTTTGCGATCACTTTCGCAGTCGGCTGCGGCCTCGCAGCACTCGGAGCGGTTGTCTGGGCCTCACAGTCCAACATCTCGTCCGGTCAGGACGGGCAGTGGCTGCTCAACTCGCTGGTCGTCGTCATCGTCGGCGGAATGGGGTCGATCTTCGGCGCGGCCGCGGGCGCGCTTCTCTTCGCCTTCGTCGCCAACTTCAGCGCCTCCTACCTGCCGACCACCGGCTCCGACTGCTGCACCCAGTACTCGACGATCGTCACCTTCGTGCTGATCGCGCTCGTGCTCTCGTTCCGGCCCCGTGGCCTCTTCGGGAGACCGGGGTGAACCCGGCCACCTGGACGCACAAAGAGAAGGTCGAACGCGGCATCGCCGTGGCCGCGCTTGTCTTCGTGCTGACCGCGCCTGCCCTCCTGAGCAGCGCGAACTGGCTGAACAACATTCTCACTGAGACCTTCTTCTTCGGGATCGCGGCGGCGAGCCTGATCTTCCTGTACGCCTACGGCGGGATGGTCTCGCTGGCGCAGACGGCGCTGTTCGGGATCACTGGGATCATCCTCGGCAACATGGTGACCAAGGGCGGGCCTGGCGGCACGTCCAAGGGTCTCCATCTCGGCTGGGACCCCACGCTTGCAATTGTGCTCGCAATCACAGCGACCACGCTCATCGGGTTGATCGGCGGAGCCGTCGCGTCTCGCAGTACCGGCATCTACTTCCTGATGATCACGCTGACCTACTCGGTGATCGCCACCTACACGCTCGGGCAGGTCACGAAGATCTCCGGCTTCTCCG